>JABARW010000029.1 GCA_019186845.1 Planctomycetota bacterium
GCGCGGCTGATCGAGGTGCTGCAACGGCTTGTGGGCAAGGGAAACACGGCGCTGGTCATTGAGCACAATCTGGATGTAATCAAGTGCGCCGACTGGATCATTGACCTCGGTCCCGAGGGCGGCGACGAAGGGGGCAGGCTCATGGCCGAGGGCTCGCCGGCCTCGGTAGCGCAAGTCGAGGCCAGCTACACAGGCCAGTACCTCAAACGCTACTTCGCGCCCGGCGCCAGAAAAAAGTCCAGGGCCTCAAGACGCGAAAAAGTCGTGACCTGACGCGCCGGGGCCTGGTACGCAGGCCCTTGGCCGCAACGCCGCGCCCGCCAGACCCGGAAAGCGTCAGTTCACTCTCGAGATCCGCTCGCGGCATGGGTGCTGTTTGCACAGTCCCGGCCTATTCGCTCACCGCCGCGGCCAGTGCTTCCCACTGCGCATAGAGCGCCTTGATTTCCGTGCCCAGGGCCTCGAAATCGCGGCTGAGGACCAGGGCGTCCTGGCTGCCGCCGCCGGAGAACGCGGCTTCGAGCTGCCCGCTCAGTTCCGCCTGACGGGCCTCGAGTCTGGCAATCTTCTCCTCGAGCGCGCGCAGCTGGGTCCGCATGCGGTGCAATTCGCGCTGGCGGGCCTTCTTCTCCTCGCGCTCCAGCGCCAGGGCTGACTTGCCGGATTCGGCCGCTTCGCGCTGGCTGTGAAGCTGGAGGGCGCCGCGCCTGCTCTCGACAGCCTCGCGATGGCGCGTCTCCCACCATTGGGCGAACTTGCCCTCGAAGGCCTCCAGCTTGCGATTGCGCACCTCGACCACGCGGGTGACGAGCTTGTCGAGGAAGTAGCGGTCGTGGCTGATGATCAGCAGGGTCCCGTCGAACTCATCGAGCATTTCCTCGAGCTGCTCGCAGGCCTGGATGTCCAGGTGGTTGGTGGGCTCGTCGAGCATCAGGAAGTTGACCTTGGCATGGACCAGCCGCGCCAGCTGCAGGCGTGATTTCTCGCCGCCGGAGAGGGTACCGATGGGCCGTTCGAGGTCGTCGCGCTTGAACAGAAAGCGATGGAGCAGTTCGCTGGCGGGCTGAAACAGCAGGCCCGTGGCGGCCACGGTCCAGTCGATCAGAGAGGCGCGGTGGTCGAGCACGTCGTGCAGCTGGGAGTAATCGCCCAACTTGACGCTTTTGCCAAGGCGCAGTGTGGGATTGTCCCAGTTCGCGTGCTTGAGGATTTCACGGAACAGCGTGGTTTTGCCCGAGCCGTTGGGTCCCACAAGCGCAACGCGCTCACCGTACTCGATGTCGAGGGACGCCTGATCAAAGATAACGCGCGCGTCAGGTTTTGCGGGATCGGGGGGCGGGTTACGGGTTTCGGAAGCCGCGCCCGGATCGTGACCCGACTCCCGGGACCCGATGTCTGATCCATCGTTCGTGTACGCGAACGAGAAATCCCTGATGGAGAGCGCGATGCGCCCGTGGCGATCGCCGCCGGCAAAAGAGGCACGAAAGCGATGCTCGCCCCGATCGACTTTCTCTACCTTGTCCATCTGCTCAATGCGCATTTCCAGGGCCTTGGCGCGCTTGGCCTGGCCGGGGTCGTCATAGGCCTTGGCCATGTCCTTGAGGCGGCGGGCCTGGAACTCAAGGCGCTTGATCATGCGCTGCTGCGCGTGGTACTGGCGCTCCTGCAGGGCGTCAGCCTCTTCCTTCTGGCGCACATACTCCGTGTAGTTGCCGCTCCACTGCCGGATCTTCTTGCCGCGCAGTTCCCAGATCTCGCTGACGCACGCGTCGAGCATGTGGCGGTTGTGGCTGACCATGATCACGGCGGCATCGCTCTTGCGCACGAAGTCGATGAACCACTCGATGCCGTCCATATCGAGGTGGCTGCTGGGCTTATCCAGCAGCATGACCTGCGGCCGCGTCAGTACGATGCGGGCGAGGCCGATGATGTTGCGCTCGCCCCCTGAGAACGAGTCGATGCGCTGGTGGAAGGCCGACTGCGGCAGACCCAGGCCGCTGAGCACGGACTCGATGCGGCGGTCAAGGTCATAGGCCTTGGCGGCGTGGTGCTCATGCTGCAGGCGCTCGTACTCGGCAAGCAGGCCGTTTTGGCCCTCCGCGATGGCATGTTCGAGTTCGGCCAGGCGTTTTTCCCTCGCGACGTCCGCCGCAAAAACGCGGCGCATTTCCTCGAACACCGTCGCGCCGGGGGTGTAGGCCAGTTCCTGGGCCTGGTAGGCCAGCGTGATGCCCCGCTGGCGGAAGACGTTGCCTTCCGTCGGTTCCAGATCGCCCGCGATGAGCTTCAGCAGCGTGGACTTGCCTGTGCCGTTCTGGCCGATGATGCCGACCTTCTGGCCGGGTTCGATGTCGATGGTGACGTCCTGCAGCAGCGTGGGACCGCCGAAGTGCTTGACGACGTGACTGAGAGCTGCCAGGGCCATGAGGCGATTGTTGCGGATTTGCCGCCGCTGGCAAGACGCTGACAAGCGGCGCTGGGCCAAAACAAAGACGCCCGCACGAGGCGGGCGTCTGCAGGCGTGAAGCAAGAATCCCTAGCGGCTCACGCTGGCCTTCGACTCGGCCCGGGCGAACTTCACCAGGCCGGCGAACAGGGCGTCGGCCATCTTTTCCTGGGTGTCCGTGCGGTTGAGCCTGAGGGCCTCGGCCTTGTTCGAGAGGAAGCCAAGCTCGATCAGGGTCGCGGTCATTTTCGTCTTGGTCAGCACGCGCAGGCCGCGGGGGTCTTTCTTGGCGCCGCGGTTGGCCATGCCGACTTCACTGACCAGGGCGCCCACCAGAGCCTGGGTCAGGCGCTTGCTGCTTTCCGAAGACTCATTGTAGAAGCCCTCGCTGCCGACCACGGAGTCGTCGCTGGGCGAAATGTTGGCGTGGATGCTGATGAAGAGGTCGGCCTTGCCGTCGTTGGCCATGGTCACCCGCTCGTCCAGCTCGGGGTAGGTGTCGGCGGTGCGCGTCATGATGACCCTTGCGCCCGCGCCCTCACACAGCTTCTGCAGGCGCAGCGCCACATTCAGACAGATGTGCTTCTCAGAAACGCCGTGGCCGATGCCGCCGGGATCCTTGCCGCCGTGGCCCGCATCAATGCAGATGGTCCAGCCGCGCAGATCGGTGCCGATGGCCTTTTCGGGCTTCTTGGCCTGGGCCGGAGGCGTCAGGGGTTCGAGTTCGTAATTGGCGGAGGGCTTGCGCCTGGCACGCACCAGGTCTTCGCGGCCGATATGCCGCGCCACGAAGTCAAACACCGACTCGGGCAGGAGCAGATCGTCGTTGCGGAAGTAGGCGTTGCGCTCAAAGCGCCAGTAAAGGTTGTTCATGACCATCACATCGGAGCCTTCCGTGAAGACGATGCGATGGAGCCCGTCGCGGCTCTGGATGGCGTGGTCGCGCGCTCCGTAGGCTTCGCCGGATTCCCAGCCCAGGCGCGCCTTCATTTCCGAGAGCCAGACGGTGCGGGGCTCGGGGTCGGTCTGCGGCGGAACGGTGCCCATGGTCGCGTAGTTGCCGCCCTCAATCAGGGTCTGGCAGCCCGTGGCCAGCACGGAGAGCATCACAAGAAGAACCAGGCTCAAGCGCATGAGAAACTCCAGGTCAGTTGGCGCGGCATTGCCGCTTTGGGGCCCGCCAAAGCGGGCACTCCCATGGCCTATCGGCAGGGGGGCGACTTGCGGTTGAGCGAAAATCGGGGTCTGGGGCGCGGCAGGGAAAGAAAGCGGGCGGACCCGAGGGTCCGCCCGCAACCTGCGTTGAGCCGGCCTAGAACATCCACTGAATCTGGATGCGGAGCTGCCAGACGTTCCAGTAGTCGGACTGGTCCGCGGCGATGCTGCCGGGACTACGGGTCGGCATGGGCTGGCCGTGGGGGGCATTGGCCGGCAGAGTGCCGGCGCCGACGGCAAGCTGGTAGGTGATGTAGGTGAAATCGAGCTGTGCCTTCAGGTTATGGCCGCCGATGTAATAGCCAACGGCTAGGCCAAGTTCCGTGGAATCAGGGCGCAGGGCATTGCGCCTGGTGCTCGCACCCGCCAGCCAGAACTCGTCGGCGTCGAACATGCCGAAACGGAAGCCCACGTCAAACTGGCGCGGCAGGATCATGTAGCCGACTTCGAAGGTCCAGCCGCAGTCCGTGAGGTCACCGGGGAAGGCGCGGTTGGCCGTGACGCCGTTGCCCTCGAGGGGGCCGAAGTTGTGGAACTCCGTCTTGCGGTAGTACCAGGCCACGTTGACACTCAGGCCGTGCCAGCGGAAGTGGCCGTCCAGCGTGATGGCGACGGTGTCCTGGCCGGTGTTGCTGCGACCCGAGCCCGGGCTGCTGGAGGTGGGGCGCAAGGCAGCGTTGGAGAAGCGGCTGGTGAGCCAGTTGAAGGCGAAACCCACGGAGAAGAGGACCTTGTTGTAGGTGTCCTCGCCGCGCATATCGACCATGTCGTCAGCTACTTCGCCCAGGGGGTGAGTTTCAACGCGGAGCACCGGCATCAGGTCGGCGTCCACAGTCTGGCTGAAGGTATCAGCGTTGACCGCGCGGTCCTGGTTGCGGAAGTCGTTGTTGGCGCGCAGGGCGCCGTTGAACACGCCCACCCAGTACTTGACCCAGGGGGTGTCGCCGCCGATGACTCCCGAGAGCCACAGGCCTTTGCCCCAGCCCTGGTTGAAGGTCTCGCTGACCACGGAGCCCTCCACCATCTGCTGCTTGTTGTAGCCCGTGAGGAACTCGTAGTTGAAGGGGATCTTCGTCTGGCCGACGTTGACGTTGATTTCCTTGTACTTGGCCCAGGTCAGGAAGCCTTCTTCAAACAGATCGCTGCCGCCTGCGGTCCAGTGGAAGAGCACGAAGTACTTCCACTCTTTGCCGAAAATGTTGCCGCGGAAGAACGTCTTGGCGCGCGTGACGCGGAAGTTCCAGAAGTCGCGGCCGTTGGAGGCGCGCACGCTGTTGGCGTCCGACGGGCCCTCGGCGTCCTGGGCACGCTCATCGTTGTAGGTAAGGCGGAACTGCACCCAGGTGCCCATGGTCAAAGCGAAGTTGCCGTCTTCCGTCGCCCATGAAAACAGCCTGGCCTTGCTCAGCTTGGTGGCCAGCGCGGGCTCTTCATCGCCGCCCTGGCGCTCGACGACTTTCATGGCGTCCACTTCGGCGCGCAGGCGCGCCAGCTCCGACTGCAACTCACCAACCCGGTTGTCCTGCGCTGCCAGCGCGGGCGCCATGCACAAAGCGCCCAGCACCAGCAGCTTCGTCCATCGTCCGAAGCTACTCATGGGTGTCTCCCTCCCGTTGTCTGCAGAAGAGCTGGCTATCCCAGATCGCCCGATCCCCCAGCCATGCTCCGCCTGCACAATACACTTCGGTCCGTATTGAAACAAGATATTCGTATCCTATAATCGCCTTTGCGGGCCCGGAGTGCATCATGCGAGTTCTCGTCGTCGCGGCCAATCAGGAGCACAAACCCGACCCCGTCGTCCCCCTCGGCGCCGCCTACGTCGCTGGCGCCGCCCGCGATGCCGGACACGAAGTGCGACTCTACGACGCATGCTTCGCCTCCACTCGCTGGCCCGGCGAACTCAGGCATGCCATCGCCTCTTTCCAGCCCGAGGTCATCGGCCTGTCCCTGCGCAACGTCGATGACGTCGCCTGGCCCCGCGCCACCAGCTACCTGCCCCACTACCGCGCCGTGGCCGCCGTCATCCGTGAGGCCGCCCCCGAAGCAGCTCTCGTGCTTGGAGGCTCGGCTTTCACTCTGTTCCCCGAGGAATTCATGCGCGAGCTGGGCGCAGACTTCGGCATCTGCGGCGAGGGTGAAATCGAGTTCCAGCTCCTGCTGGCCGAGTTGAAGGCCGGGCGAGCCACCCATCGCCTGCGCCGCGCCCTGCCCCTTTCGGCACCGGCCTCTTCCATCGAGCCGGCTCTCGACCTCATTGACATCGACCGCTACTACCGCCGCGGCGGGGCCCTCAATGTCCAGACGCGAAGAGGCTGCCAGTTCCTGTGCAGCTATTGCACCTATCCCATGCTCGAGGGCGCCCACGCCCGCCCCGGAGACGTGCGGCGCGTCGTGGATCTCATTGAGCGCCTGCACGATGAGCGTGGCATCCACCATTTCTTTGTCGTCGATAACACCTTCAATGTGCCGCACGACCACGCTCTGGCCTTCTGTCGCGCGCTGTCGGCGCGGGCCATGGGGGTGCAGTGGACGGCCTACATCACGCCCGCGGGACTGACGCTGGAACTGGTGCAGGCCATGGCCCAGGCCGGCTGCACGAGCGTGGACCTGGGCACGGACGCCGCCTCGGCGCCGACCCTGGCGGGTCTGCGCAAGTCATTTGGCCTGCGCGAGATTGAGCGCTGCTGCCACTGGCTGCGCGATGCCGGCATCCGCTTTTCCCACAGCCTGATTCTGGGCGGGCCCAACGAAACCCGGGCCACGCTGGATGAAACCGTCCAGGCTATCAACGCCACGCGGCCCAACGCCGTCATCGCCATGCTGGGGGTGCGCGTATACCCCGACACCGCCCTGGCCCAGCAGGCGCGGCGCGACGGTCTGCTCGACCGCCCGCCGGGGCTGGAACCTCTCTTCTACATCAGCGAGGCAGTGCGCGACGATCTCGACCACCTGGCGCGGGACATCCGCGACCGTCATCCCCACTGGTACTTCCCCGGGCTGGAGGGCAACCGCTGGCAGCGCATGTGGCAGCGCCAGCGCAACTCGGGAGTGCGCGGCCCCCTGTGGGCTTTGCGTGAAGCCGCCACGTTTACGGAGGAGAGGCCATGAGTGACGTACCGGCGCCGCAACGTGTGCTGATCTCGCCGATGGAGCTCCGCGTCTGGCGCGTGTTGCAGGCCGTCTTCTTCCTGGTGGGTGCCGTGATCCTCGGCGCCCTGTTCATCTCCCCCAGGCTCGGCCTGCACCTGCTCTGGAACGTGCTCATTCCTGTGGCGCCGGCCCTGCTGGTCATCGCGCCGGGCCTGTGGCGCAACGTCTGCCCCATGGGCACGACTTCGCTCATGCCGCGCCATCTGGGGCTGTCGAGGCGCAAGCACCTGAGCGCGGCGGCACAGGGCTGGATGGCCGTGGGGGCCTTGGCGCTGCTGCTGGTGATTGTGCCCCTGCGGCACGTCATCCTTGACACCAACGGCTACGCGATCGGGGCTGCGCTGGTGGCGGTGGCCGCGTTGACCGTGGGGCTGGGCATGGTGTTCGAGTGGAAGAGCGCCTGGTGTTCCGGGCTCTGCCCGGTGTATCCCGTGGAACTGCTGTACGGCGAAGAGCCCCTGGTGAGCGTGAAGAACGCCCACTGCCGGAGCTGCGAGAACTGCGTGCTGCCCTGCAAGGACGGCACGCCGGACTTGCACCCGGCCAACGCCAGCAGCCAGGCCGCAGCCCGCTGGTCGGGCCTGATACTGGCGGGGGGCTTCCCGGGGTTCATCTGGGGCTGGTATCAGGTGCCCAACTATGAGGGGCTGGAGGGCTTCAAACACCTGCACATCGCCTATGGTTATCCGCTCGTGGCCATGGCGGCGGCCCTGTGCGCCTTTCTGGCCCTGCGCGCCGTGCTCGGCGCGTCCCGCGAACGCATGCTGGTCAGGGTGTTTGCCGCGGCCGCAGTGATTGCTTATTACTGGTTCAAGGCTCCGGTGATGCTGGGCTTTGGCGAGAATCCGGCGGCCGCCCTGATCGACCTGCATGCCGCGCTGCCCGAGGTCACGCCCTGGGTTCTGCGCGGTATTGTGATTGCGGCCTTTGCCTGGCTGCTGGTGCTCAAGCCCAGCCGCGGCCGGGTGTGGGCCATCAAGCCGGCGACGGCCTAGCAGGCGGCGCGGGCCTCGCTTGGCGCTGCATCCCCGGCCTTCCGCCGGCGATGCCGGCTTGTCGCGTTTCTTGACATGACTACTCAGACGAAGAGGAGAGAACCATGAAGACTTTTGACATCAGCACGAAAACGACGGACCAGAAGACCCCGATCTTGCGGGACGACCGGCGTGCGGTGATGCGGCTGGAACTGAAGGCGGGCGACGCCCTGCCCAGCCACAGCTCGCCGGGGCCCCTGTCTTTGCTGGTGTTCCGCGGCGAACTGGAGTTCAGCGACGATGAAACGAAGCAGAAGGCCCTGCTTCAGCCCGGCCAGGGCATCCTGCTGGAGAAGAAGTCAATGCACTCGGTGCGCGCGCTCAAGGACACCACCTGCTTTGTGAACGCGCTGTTTGCCTGAAAACGTTCACGCTTCAACCATCAGCCTTTCAAGGGCCGCGCTCGCGCGGCCTTTCATTTTTTGTCCGCAACCGGAAAACAAAGGGCGGGTTAAAGACAAAGATATCCAGATATCACCCCAACGCATCCGGAGATGAACATGAAACTCACTTCGCGGCTTGCCCTGGCCTGCTTATCGGGCGCCATGCTGCTGGCGGCCTGGGCCCCCGTGCACGCCCAGGAGGCCAGGCCCGACCAGGGCCATGCCTCCAAAGGACTGAGCGAGGACCAGCGCATCATCCACTTCCTCAATCGCTTCACGCTGGGAGCCACGCCCAGGCTGCTGGCCGAAGTCAAAGCCAAGGGCATGAAGGCCTGGCTGCAGGAGCAGTTGAAGGCCGCCGCGTCCGAGCCCCAGTTCCTGCGCGACCGCCTCGGCGAGATGGGCTCCCTGGAACTTTCGGCGGCGCAGATCGTGGACAACTACGTCGAGCAGGTTGGACGAGATGCCACCCCCCGCGAGCGCCGCGAAGCCCAGATTCTTGAGAACATCCCGCAGAAGGAACTCATCGATTCCATCGTGCTGCGCGCCATCTACAGCCCCAACCAGGTGCGGGAGGTCAGCGCGGATTTCTTCCGCAACCACTTCGCCGTCAGTGTCGAGAAGGGGCCCGTCAAGTGGCTCGCCGTCGAATACGAACGAAGTGTCGTGCGCCACCATGCCCTGGGCAGCTTCGCTCAGATGCTCAAGGCCAGCGCCCACCACCCGGCCATGCTGTTTTACCTCGACAACTGCCTGTCATCGCGGCCCGCCACCCCCGAAGAGCTGGAAGCCATCAAGCGGCGCGGCAAGAACGTGCCCGAACGCATTGAGCAGGCCCAGCAGCGCGGTCTCAACGAGAACTATGCACGCGAACTGCTCGAGCTGCACACCCTGGGCGTGGACAACTACTACACACAGGACGACGTCATCGAGGTGGCCAAGTGCCTCACGGGCTGGACCATCACGCCGCGCAACTCGGCCAAGCCCCTGACCTTCTGGTTCCGCCGCGACGCCCATTGCAGCGGCGACAAAGTGGTGCTGGGCACGACCATCAAGGCCGATGCGCAGAACCCTGTGAATGAAGGCGAGGCCGTGCTGGAACTGCTCATCGGCCACGAGGGTACGGCGCGGTTCCTGGCCTGGAAGCTCTGCCGCTGGCTGGTCAATGACGAGCCGGGCGAAGCCATGGTCAAGCGCATTGCCGACGTGTTCCAGAGAACGCGGGGCGACCTCGCGGCGGTCTACCTCGCCATCTTCGAAGACCCGGACTTCTTCACCCAGGCCAACTACCTCTCCAAGTACAAGCGGCCCTTTGAGTTCGTCGTCAGCGCCCTGCGAGCCACGGGCGCCGAAGTCACGGAAGTGGACGCCATCCAGCGCGCCCTGGCCGGCATGGCCGAGCCCCTCTACCGCTGCGACAACCCCACCGGCTTCTACGACCACGCCGAAGCCTGGCAGGACCCCGGCGCCATGGCCCTGCGCTGGAAGGCCGCCCTGGACTTTGCCAAGGGCAACGTGCGCGGCGTGCGCCTTCCCGCCTCGCTCTACGCCGACTTGCCCGAGGACAAGCCCATGGAATGGAAGGCGTTGCTCGCCGCCAGGCTGCTGTGCGTGCCCCTGAGCGACAACACGTCGCGGGCCATCGATGACTTCGTGGCCCGGGCCGTGCAGGCCAACAGCCGCGTCAAAGTGAAGGACCTCGCGCCGGAGATTGTCGCCGGCCTCCTCGGATCACCCGAGTTCCAGAAACAGTAATCCAACACCCGACACGGGAGCCTACGTGAACTTCTCTCGCAGATCATTCCTCAAGGTGGCCGGCGCCGGCGTTGGCGCCCTGGCGCTTCCCGCCTTTGCCTGGCGCGGACTCTTTGCGCAGGAGGCCGCCGCGGCCACGCGCAGCCTGGTGGTCATTTACCTGCGCGGCGGCGCCGACGCCCTGAACATCGTTGTGCCCTTTGCCGACAGCCGCTACTACGAACTGCGGCCCAGCGTTGCCATCGCCCCGGAGGCCGGCGGCGAGGGCGCTCCCGTGATCAGGCTCGACAAGCAGTTCGGCCTGCACCCCTCACTGGGGGCTCTCAAGCCGCACTTCGATGCCGCGCGCCTGGCCCCCATCGTTTGCACGGGCTCCCCGCACACCACGCGCAGCCACTTCGACGCCCAGGACTTCATGGAATACGGCGCGCCGGGCTCGCGCACGGTGCGCGACGGCTGGCTCAACCGCTACCTCAACGCCACGAACAAGGCCGCGGGCACTGACGCAACCAGGCTCCGCGCCGTGGCCATGCAGAGCCTGCTGCCGCGCTCTCTGCGCGGCGAGTATCCGGTGCTGGCGGTGCCCGATGACAAGGTGCTCAATGACGGCAAGCTCATTGACCTGTTTGACGACGTTTACAAGGACGGCGGCAAGCAGGAAGGCGAGAAGAATAGCGGCGAAAAGAAGGACGCCCCCAAGGACATGATGGGCGAGCGCCGCGAAGAAGACAGCGTCAAGCAGACTGGCAAGGACACCGTCGAGACGCTCAAACGCTACAAGGAAATCCTGAAGCGGCCCATGGAGGGCAAGCGCGCGACCTTCGGCGTGGACAAGTTCGGCCGGGCCATGCGCGACATCGCCACCTGCATCCGCGCCAACGTGGGGCTGGAGGTCGCCAGCGTGGATGTGGGCGGCTGGGATGATCACGTCAACGAGGGCGGCGCCGAGGGCGCTTTGGCCCAGCGCCTCAAGACACTGGGCGACAACCTCGCGGCCTTCCTTGAAGACCTCGGACCCAGGGCCGAAAGCACGCTGGTCTATGTCATGACCGAGTTCGGCCGCACCTGCAAGGAAAACGGCAACGAGGGCACGGACCACGGCCACGGCGGCTGCGCTTTCCTGCTGGGCGGCAAGGTCAAGGGCGGCAAAGTCCACGGCCAGTGGAGCGGGCTGGCAGAGAAAGACCTCTACCAGAAGCGCGATCTGCCTGTCACGACTGATTATCGCGACGTGTTCGCCACAGTGCTGGCGCAGCACATGAAGTTCGAGGTCCCCAAGGGCTTCTTCCCGGACTACTCGCCCAAGGCCGTGGCGGGGCTGTTCTAGTCCTGACGTGCGATTGGAAGCCCGGCCCGTCACGATTGGGCCCGGCCGCGTCACCGCGCGACCGGGCCTCTGACCCAGCTATTCGCACGAAGTACGCAGGAGCGACCATGCATCCCAAAGACTGGTGGAAGTACCTGCTGCTCGTCGTGGTGCTTGGCGCGGCGGGCATGATGTACATGGGCGTGAAGACCTACGACGATGCACCGCCCATTCCCGACTTCAAGGACTCCACGGGCCGCGTGCTGGCCTCGCGCGAGACCATCCTCGACGGCCAGGCCGTGTTCCAGAAATATGCGCTGATGCAATACGGCACGATGTTTGGCGACGGCGGAGCCCGCGGCCCGGACTTCACAGCCGAAGCCCTGCGCCAGGTCGCGCTTTCCATGAACGCCCACTACGAAGCCGAGCTGAGGCAGGGCGCTGATTTCAAAGGCGAGGGCATCGGGCCGCGCGTTCAGCGCGAGATCAAGGACAACCGCTACGACAGTGCGACGAAGTCCGTCACGCTCAATGCCGCGCAGGCACGCGCCTACGCCGATGTCGAGAGGTTCTACGTCGCCAAGTTCACGCAGGAGGGTCCGGAGAGCTTCAAGCCCGCGGGCTATATCACGAACAAGGCCGAGCTCAAGCAGCTTGCGGCCTTCTTCTTCTGGGGCGCCTGGGTATGCGGCGCAGAGCGCCCGGGCGGCAACTCCAGTTACACGCACAACTGGCCCTATGATGAGTTGGCCGGCAACCGGCCCACTGCGGGCACCGTGTTCTGGAGCGTGATGGGCACCTTTGCCCTGATCTTCGTGTTCGGGCTGGTGCTCTACTTCCATGGCCGCATGGGCCCGGCTGCAAGCTGGCAACCCAACACCTGCGAGCCCGTGGCCACCCACGAACGCGCCAACGGCCAGTTGATCACGGCCACGCAGCGGGCGACCTACAAGTTCTTCGCCGTGGCCATGCTGCTGTTCTTCCTGCAGATCGTCGCGGGCATCTTCACGGTGCATGATTTCGTGGGGTTTACGACCTTCTTCGGCTACGACTTCTCCCGCCTGCTGCCCATCACCATCACGCGCAGCTGGCACGTGCAACTGGCCGTGCTCTGGATCGCGACCTGCTGGATTGCAGGCTCCCTGTTTCTGCTGCCCCGCATCTCGCCCCACGAGCCGCGGGGCCAGGTGCGGCTCATCAACCTGCTGTTTGCCCTGCTGGCCACCGTGGTGGCAGGCGTGCTCGTGGGCGGCGCCCTGGGTCCCCACGGCCTGCTGGGCGAGTGGTGGCGCTTGCTGGGCAACCAGGGCTGGGAGTTCGTCGAGCTGGGGAAACTCTTCCAGTGGGTCTTGTTCGGCGCGCTGGGCTTGTGGTGCCTGATCATGTTCCGTGGCCTCAGGCCCGCTCTGCGCGCGGCTTCGCCCTTTGCCCTGCCCAACTGGATGCTCTATGCCGTGCTCACGATCACCCTGCTCTTCGGCAGCGGCTTTGTGGCCGGGGCGCGCACCAATTTCGTGATCGCCGATTTCTGGCGCTGGTGCGTGATCCATATGTGGGCGGAGTGCTTCTTTGAAGTGTTCACCACCGTAATCATCGCTTACTTCATGGTCTTGATGGGGCTGATATCGCGCGACAGCGCCAACCGGGTGGTGTTCATTGCCACGATTCTCTTTCTGGGTTCGGGCCTGCTGGGCATCTCGCACAACTTCTACTGGAACGCCAAGCCCGAGCCCATGCTGGCCATCGGCTCTGTGTTCTCCACGATGCAGGTCATTCCCCTGATTCTGCTGACGCTCGAGGCCTGGAAGTTCCGCAACCTGCCGGGCAATGCTCTGCGCGAGAGCGGAGAAAAGGGCGGCCTGGCGCAGTTCGGCTTGAGCGAGGCCTTCCTCTTCCTGATGGCTGTGAACTTCTGGAACTTCATGGGCGCGGGTGTGTTCGGTTTCATCATCAACCTGCCCATCGTCAATTATTATGAACACGGCACCTATCTCACCGTGAATCACGGCCATGCCGCGCTCATGGGCGTTTACGGCAATCTCTCCATCGCCGCCGTGCTCTTCTGCGGCCGCCTGATGATCAGGGCCGAACGCTGGAACGCCCCGCTCGTGCGCGTGTCATTCTGGTCCTTGAACATCGGTCTGGCTCTTATGGTGGTGCTGGACACGCTGCCCGCGGGCATCCTGCAGTTCATGGCGGTGCTGGAAGGCGGCATGGTGCATGCACGCAGCCAGGCCTTCATTGAGGGCAGCACGTTCCAGACCCTGACGTGGATGCGAGCCGTAGGCGGTGTGATGTTCTTCCTCGGCGGGGTGACGCCTTTGGCCTGGTTCGCGCTCAGCCGCATGGGCTCGCTCAAGGAAGCGGTCGAGAAGCTGCCCGATACGCGGCCCATCTACGACGAGATTGCCGCCGGCATCGAACATGAGCCTGCGGCGCCCTCGCCCCTGGACTTGCAGCCCGCGCTGCGGAAATGACTCAGGCGAGCCCGGGTCTGCACGTGCTGGCCCTCAGCCGATGTACAGTCGCAGGCCGAAGTTGCTGCCCCAGTGCAGCAGCAGGTCGTCGCGGACGTCAGAAAAATCCACGGCGTTGATCGTCAGCTCGAGAAAAAAGCGCACGCGGCGGCTGCCGATTTCGAAGCCCGCGCTGGCATTGCCGCCCAGCCCCCAGGCGCGCACGGGCTCGTCCAGGGTGCTGCCCCAGGTATCCAGGACGCGGCCATAGGCCACGCGAAACGTCAGGTCCGTGTACCAGGAGAAGTTCCTGCGGCGGTCAAAGTAGACACGCGCGCCAAAATCGTAGATCTGGCCCTCGAACTGAAGGCTTGCCGCAAGCGAGGCCCGCGCCACGAGGCTCACCTGCTCATGGACCGGCATGGCCAGCTCAAGGCCTGCCCCGGCCCCCAGTAAAATGGGGTAAAGCCCTCCGTAAACAGAGATTCCAAAGCCCCGGCCAAACCAGCCCTGTATCTCGCGGCGGTCCTCGGGCACTTCTTCGGCCCTTGCACTCTGCGGCTCGGGCGCGGGGCTGGCCTCGGGGTTTCGGCCGGGGCCAGGCATGGCCGGCCGCTGCGGTAACGGCTCGCCCCGCGGATTGCCGGGATGGGGAAAGCCCTGCGTGTCGCGCGCCTGCGCAAACAGAGCCGGCCGCCAGGGCATGGCCCGCGCCAGGCCAAACTCCGGCAGCGATGCCGCGCCCAGCGCGGGCGCCAGCAGCAACGCAAGCAGGAGAGCACGGGCCATGCCCCAAGGATAGGACGCTGCAAGGACATTGCGAGTGCCGAAGCCTGAGGCCGCGCCCCGCTGGCCTTGAGGCCCCTTTGCTGGCATGCTTGATACATGCTGATGGATACCCACGCCCACATCAACTTCGACTCCTTTGACGCAGATCGCGAGGACATGCTCGCGCGCGCAAAGGCCGCGGGCGTCGAGAGAATCATCTGTATCGGCATGCAGCCACAGGGCGGGCGCGAGGCGCTGGCACTGGCCCGCAGATACCCGGGCCAGGTCTACGCCAGCGTGGGCTGCCACCCCTATGATGCCGCGCTGCTGGACGACGCCTGCCTGGCCGAGTTCGAGGCGCTGCTGCGCGAGCCGCAGTGCGTGCTCATGGGCGAGATGGGCATTGACACCGTCAAGGCCGGCGTGCCACTCGAGGTTCAGGAGCGGGCGTTTGAGCGCCAGCTTGAGTTGGCCGTGGCCCTGAACAAACCCGTGTGCATCCACAGCCGCGAAGCCTTCACCCATGTTGAGCGCGTCATCACGCGAGTCTGCCCGCGCGGCTACAGGGGATTTGCCCACTGTTTCAGCGACGGCGCCGCCGAGGCCCGGCGCTGGCGCGAGCTCGGCTTTCTGGTCAGCTTCGCGGGCCAGGTAACGTTCAAGAACGCCCAGTCGCTGCGCGACGCCGCCCGAACTCTGACGCCCGACGATGTCGTCCTCGAAACCGACTGCCCCTTCCTCGCGCCCATGCCGCACCGTGGCAAGCGCAACGAGCCTGCGTACACGCGCCTGACGGCGCAGTGCCTCGCCGACCTCTGGGGCCTTTCGCTGGAAGAAGTGGCCCGGCGCACCACGGCCAACGCGGCGCGCATGCTGGGCCTGGAATGCCGCACCTGAGCTTGAAGCCCGCCGCGATGCCCCGGCCCCCGGGCCAGAGCAACACGGCTCCAACCCAAGGGAGCAAGGCCATGCGAGTGATTCTCCTGCTGACTCTGACGCTGCTGCTGGGCGGTTGCACGGGCTACAGTCGCGTGCTTGAACAAACGCCGCCCGACAAATTGCTGGCCGCAGCCAAGGTCTATAAAGTGGCGCCGGTGAGTTTCACCTGGACGCCCCCCGCCGACTGGGAAGTCACCGGCGAAGAATGGGAGAAGGAACGCAAGACCCTTTCCGACGCCTTTCGCCAGGAGGTGAAGGAGGAGTCGCGCAAGCAGGTGGACATCCTCAAGCTGGACGACAAGCCGACGGAAGGCGTCCGCGTGGACTGCAACGTGTTTGCGGCCGATCGCGGCGGCTGGGGCAGCAGCGGCACCATCGCGGCGGAGGTCACGCTCACGGACATCAAGAGCGGGCGCGTGCTCTACCAGGGCAAGCTGGAGGGCAACAGCCGCAACGCAGGCATGGAGGGCAAGGACTCCTGGGGACGCTTCAGGGTGGGCCTCCAGAACATCGCGCGCGAAGTGGCAGAAATCATGGACGACGCCGGCTAGGAGCCCGAGCACCTATGCTTTTGCTGGGTTTCGCGAAACCTCGCGCGCGGCGCGGGGTTTCCTTGTTTGTGGGCAGGGGACAACCGGGAGCGAAACATGAAAGCATTCATTCTGATTCTGGCACTGTGCGGAGCGCTGGGCACGCCGGTCCTGGCGCACGGAACCCAGCCGCGCGGCGAGACCCCCAAAGGTGAGCCGGGGGCTCGGGAAGGTCGCAAAGGACGGCGCGGTATGCGGCACATGCGCCGGGCCCTGCGTGAGGTGTGGCGCGAGATGACGCCCGAGCAGCGCGAGGCGCTCAAGGAGAGGCTCAAGGCGCGCCGTGAGGAGATGAAGGCCAGGGCGGAAGAGATGAAACAGAAGTGGGAGTCGATGACTCCCGAGGAGCGCGAGGCCGCCAAGGCCCGTATCAAGGAGCGGGCCGAGGAAGCCCGCAAGAAGATGGCGGAGCTGCGCGAGCGCCTCAAGAACATGTCGCCGGAAGAGCGCAAGGCGGAGATCGAACGCCTACGCGAGGAATTCAGGAAGAAGCGCGAAGAGCGCAAGTAGCGTCCCGGGCCACAGGCCCACTTTTTGCGGAACTTGAACGGAGAACATCATGAAGAGCATCGCACTCATTCTCGGGACGCTCCTGCTTTTCTGCGCCCCCGTCTTTGCCCAGGGCCCGGGGCCGCTGACGGCTGAACGTGGCACGGAAACGGTCGCCAAACCCGGAAAGGATCGCCGCGGGCCGTCCGGTTCGGAGAAGAAGCGGGCCCATCGCGACGGTCGCAAGCACGCGGGTAAAGATGCGCGCAAGCATCGCGGCCAGCCGGGCAAAAAGCACCGCGGCGAGGACAAGAAGGGGCACAAAGGCAAGCCGGGCAAGAAGCACCGCGGCGAGGGAAAGAAGGGGCACAAAGGCAAGCCGGGCAAGAAGCACCGCGGCGAGGACAAGAAGGGGCACAAGGGCAAGCCGGGCAAGAAGCACCGGGACACAGGCCGGCGCAATCGCTAACCCCGCCAAGACCCACCTGACAGACCCGGCCACTGGCGCGGCCGGGTCTGTTCACCGTCAATCCTGCGTCTGAACTTGAGCCGGAAGCACCAGGGATGGCTCAGCAGCGGCCCGCGTCACCGTCACGAAGCGCGCACCCCCTGCACCTTCGCCTGCGCCATCAGGACGCTCGCCGCACAGCGACGCGGCTTGAGAGCATGGCCTATTCGAAACCAGGAAGATAGGGCGATCCGGGCGGCATGGGCATCACCTTGCGCATGACGGGGCTGCGGGAGTCGTCGGCGCCAAATTTGACGTGGCAAAGCGCGCCGTTCTCTCCTGCCGTGTAGAGCTCCTGGCCGTCGCGCGAAAAGCAGAGGTCCCAGACGCGACCTTCGTGCAGTTTGCGCTCAAAGGTGATGACCCCAGTCCTCATGTCCACGGCGTAAACAAACCCCGTGGTCATGCCCAGGGCCAGCGTGTTGCCATCGGGCGAGAAGCGCATGCACCAGTTGTGGGTTATGTGCGCATTAAAGAGGGCCGGCAGGTGCGGCAGTCCGGATTCCAGATCCCACACGAAGGTCCCGTTGGTCTCGAACTCCAGGGCCGCGAGATAGCGCCGCGTGGGGTCGAACACCAGGCTCTGGATCTCGCGCGGTCCGCCCGTGAGCCGGCGCAATACGCGCAGCGTCTCCGTGTTGAACAGCACGATCTGCGCCGGGCTCGTCATCTGGTAGGCGAGGCGCTTGCCGTCGTCGCTCACGGCGCAGAGGCCCGCCAGAGCGCCGTCGGGGCTGGGACGCGCGGGGAAGGCGTCTTCAAACACGTGTTCTTGACGCGTCAAGTCCCACACCCGCGTCACGTCGCCCGCGATGGACACCAGCTTCCCGCCTCCGCCCACATGAATCCAGCGCGGATCGGACACCTCCAGCTCCAGGCGCCGCCGGCCATGGTTGAGCGTGTCAAACTCGTAGATCCCGCGCGAATCCGTGGCACCGTAGATCACCGTGCGGCCGCCGCGGCCAAAGCGCGCGCCGAAGACGCCCGCGTGCGAAAGGCTGGCCGATTCGACCACCACTTCGTTGCGCCGCGTGTGGAACAAGGCCAGGGCCCCGGCCGCGCCGCGCAGGCCCGGCAATGCGAGTGCAAGCTTGTCGCCGTCGGGGGAGAGGTCCAGCGCCGTGATAGGGCGCGCCGGGTTGTGCAGCAGCGTCTGGATCTCGATGGCCACGTTCCACCCCAGCGGAGACACCCGCCGCCAGGATGCCGCGAAGGGCGGCACCCTCAGCGCGGGTGCGCCGACGTGACTAAATATACGTCAAATCGCACAGATTTGCCCCTGTGACTGTGCGATGGCGGCGGGTTATCCACGATTTCCGGGGCGTGCAGGGGCCGTTTGACCACCACGCGCTGCGCGGCCACGGCCAGCGCCAACTTCATGAGCTCCGACAGCTCGGCGGCGTTGGGCGGCGGGAGCAAGGCCTGGAGGTGCTGCATTTCCTTGCGCGATCGGGCGGCTTTGCGTTTGTCGGGGAACATGGGGTCCAGATACACGACATCGGGAATGGAGCCGCACTCCGCCGCGCTCAGGCGCAGAAAGCTGCGGGCATCGGCGCACAGTGGCGTCAGGCGCTCGGCAATCCGCCGACCCAGCTCCTGGCCTGAGGCTCTGGCCCGGGCCAGGCCGTCCTGCAGCAGGGCAAAGACCACCGGCGAGACTTCCAGTGCCGTGACATCAAGGCCGAGCAGAGCCAGGCTTGCCGCGTCGTGGCCAAGGCCGGCGGTGGCATCGAGCAACGTGCGCGGGGGGCGGGCGGACTTGAATCCCACGGCGCGGGGAAGCAGGTCATTTCTGCTCAGGTCGCGCAGGCGCCAGCCCGAAGCGCCGGCCAGGAAGTCAACATACAGGGGCCCTGCGGCGCCTTTGCGGGAGTCGATGAGGCAAAGGCGGCCCTGCTTGTCCCGCGCGAGGCTGAAGCCCGCCGGCAGGGACAGGCTTTCGAAGGTTTCAGGCGCGAGATTCATGGAGCGATGGCGTTACTTGGCCCAGTCGTACTCCTCCGCCAGTTTGAGCAGCCTGGCGGCCTCCTCATGCTTGGGATCCAGCTCGAGCGCGCGCCGGCAGAAGACGCGGCAGGGTCCGAACTGCTCGCGCTCGAAGCACTCTTTGGCTTTGGCATAGGCCTGCACGGCGTCGGTGATGGCGGGGGCGGCCTTCTGGGCGTCGTCGATCTGCGCGGCGCGTTCCTTTTCTTCGGCGATGCGGGCAGGTTCGCCGAACGCGCGGTTGATGTTGTCGACCGCCTCCTGATACTCCTTCTTCTTGGCCGGGTCAGACGTGTATTTGATGGCGCGGCGGAAGTCGCTCTGTGCCTTGCCGAGTTCGTTGAGGGACAAGCGCATCCAGGCGCGCATGGCGAACACTTCGTTTCCGGTGTAGCCCGCGCGGATGGCGTTGCTGAAGGAAGCTTCGGCGTTGCGGAAGTGGGGCTGGGCGGCCTTGAGTCCGCCCTTGGCCTCGGCGTCGTAGCCCAGGGCATAGTCGCACATTCCGGCCCAGAACGTGGCCTCCTGGCCCGTGGCGTTGTTGCCGTAGAGTTTGGCAGCGTGTGCGAAGTTGCGCCGGGCCTCGTCGTACTTCTTGAGGCGGTAGCGCGTGTAACCAAGCTGAAGCTGGGCCTCGGCGTAATCGGGCGCGGCAGAGACCGCAGCCGCGAACTCGCTTTCGGCCACGCTGTTGTTGTTGGCTTTGTAGGCGCGGTCGCCGTTTTCAAAGTGCTCCACGGCCTCGCGGGGCGGGCGGCCATCGGTGGCGCATCCGGCCAGGGGCAACACGGCGAACAGTCCGGCGCATAGCGCCGCCAGCAGTCGGGACATGGCTTTCCTCCAGGTGGCGCGATTGTGACGCCTGCAGGCGGCCCGTGCAAGCCCGCTAGCCCCCGCGCACCATGACACGCGTGAGCAGCTTCATGCCAAATGCCTCGCGCTCCAGCTCCGCGCGGAATTTGGGATGGGCGATGGCTATGAGGGCCTTGACGCGCTCGCGCAAACCCTTGGCATAGAGGTCGGCCACGCCGTACTCGGTAACAACCCAGCGCACATCGCCGCGGCTGGTCACCACGCCGGCGCCGCGTTCCAGCGTCGGCACAATGCGCGAGAGCGCACCGCCCTTGGCTGTGCTGGGCAGGGCAATGATGGGCTTGCCGCCCTGCGAGCGCGCAGCGCCGCGAATGAAATCGACCTGGCCGCCGATTCCGGAATAGGGGCGGGTGCCCAGGCTGTCGCTGTTGACCTGGCCGGTGAGATCGATGGCGATGGCGCTGTTGACGGCCACCATGCGGTCATTCTTGGCGATGTTGAAGGGATCGTTGACGAATTCGTTGCCGTAGCTCTCTACGAAGGGGTTGTCGTCTACGAAATCGTAGAGGCGCTGGGTGCCCATGACGAAGCTGCAGATGGCCTTGTCCGGGTGGTAGTTCTTGCGCGAGCAGTCCAGCGCGCCGCATTCGATGACATCCACGATGCCGTCGGAAAGCATCTCCGTGTGCAGGCCCAGACGCCGGTGATTGCGCAGTTCCGCCAGAACCGCATTGGGAATACTGCCGATGCCCAGTTGCAGGCAATCGCCGTCGTCGATCAGGCCCGCCACGTGGCGGCCAATGGCGCGGCTGGTTTCATCAACGGGCTCGGGCGTGAGCTGGGGCAGGGGGTAGTCCACCTCAGCGGCGGCGTGGAGGCGTGAAACGTGAATGATTGTGTTGCCCCAGGTGCGGGGCATCCTGGGGTTGATCTCGGCCACGACGTGTCGTGCATGGCGGATGGCGCTGACGACCACATCCGCCGCAACGCCCACCGTGCAGTAGCCGTGCCTGTCAGGCGGAGAGACCTGGACGAGCGCCCAGTCCAGGGGCAGGCGGCGCTCGAAGAGGGCAGGAATCTCGCCCAGAAAGATGGGCATGAAATCGGCGCGGCCTTCCTGCACGGCCTGGCGGGTGTTGTGACCGATGAAGAAAGCTGTGTGGCGGAAGCTCTGCGCCATGTCCGGGGCGACATAGGGAGCGTCGCCCAGGGTAAGAATGTGCAGCACGTTGACGTCGCGCAGCTCGGAGGCGCGCGCCGTCATGGCCTTTACGAGCACCTGGGGCTCGGCGGCGCCGGAGCCGATGAACACGCGCTCTGACGACTTGATTTCGGCAACGGCCTCGGCAGCGGTTTTCACGGTTTGCATGGCCCCCATCTTGAGTTGGCGCGCCCCCCTTGGGAAGGCGCGTCGCGGCCTGAAAACTTCACCGGCACCGGAAATCCGGTGCCGGCGGGGCCGCTGGGATGCTTCAGTTGAGCAGCAGGGTGACCGTGAGCTTCTCGCGCGCGGCCTGGTCCAGCATGCGGTCAATGCCTGGGTAGAGGATTTGCTCTTCCTTCATGTTGTGCTCAACCAACACGCCCAACAGGGTGGCCTTGGAGCGCTCGAACTCGTCGAGCTTCTTGTCGTTGGCCGCGGCCACGATGTCGTTGACGGCCTCCTTGATGTCCTTGTGTTCATGACGCATCACGGCTGTGGGACCCATGTCGCGCATGCCGGTCTTTTCCTCGAAGGCGGGGAACAGTATCTGCTCCTCGATTTCGATGTGCCTGAACAGGCCCTCCTTGAACTCGGCGGCCAGCGCAGCGGCCTCGGCCCAAATGCCGGCCTGGGCCTGCTTAGTGGCCCTTTCCATGAGCTGGTCGAGGCGGTCGTGGTCCCAGGCCAGGTAGTCGTTGACATTGCGGGGGTCTGGCTCGGGGCGGGCGCGGAAAAGGTAGCGCCAGGTCACCGGGCCCTTCTGCACGGGGGAGAAGTCAAACTGCCGGGGGAAAGCCTCGAGAACCTTCTTGAGCAGGGGCTCGGGGTGGTGGGGCGCCACCAGTTCCAGTTCCTCGCGGGGTTTGAGCGCGCGCAGGCGCTCGAAGATCTTGTCGATGCGCTGTTCGTGCGGAATCTCGCGCGCATCCATTCGGTTTGCGTGTGCCATGTTGTCCTCTCTTGCGTTACAGATATTGCCCGCCGTCCACTTGCAGCACCTGCCCGGTCATATGACTCGCATACTTCGACGCCAGGAACATGACGGCGTGGGCGATGTCCGCCGCCGTCGCCAGCTTTCCCAGCAGGGATTCCTCCAGCGCCCGCGCGCGCACCTCGGCGGGAACGGAGGCCGCCATTTCCGTCTCCACCATGCCCGGCGCCACCACATTGATGCGCACGCCAAAGCGCCCTACCTCGCGCGCGACGGCCTTGGCAAAGCCGATCATGCCCGCCTTGGAGGCTGCGTAATTCGACTGCCCGAACTTGCCACGCAAGCCGTTGATCGAGCCGACGCAGACCACCGCGCCGCCCCCGGCTTGGCGCATCAGCGGAATGGCCGCCCGCGTGAGATTGAACGTGCCCTTGAGATTTACATCCAGAACGGCGTCCCAGTCCGCCTCGCTCAACTTCCAGACCACGGCGTCGCGCGTAATCCCCGCGTTGTTCACCAGCACCGAAGGCGCAAGACCCTGAGCCGCCAGGGCACCCGCCGCTTCCTGCACCGCTGCAGAATCCGACACGCTGACTTCCAGCGTGCGGTACGCGACAGCCTTCAGCTCGGGCGAGACCTTGACGTCCAGCCCGACGACGCGCGCACCCGCCGACGCAAGCTTCTGCGCCACGCACAGGCCAATGCCGCGCGAGGCGCCGCTGATCCAGGCCACCTGGCCCGTGAAGTCAAACGCCTCAAGTACCGCCGGCATGGGCCGCCTCCGTTTCCTTCGCCAGCTTGCCATGGCGGAAGGCGCCCCAGAGTGCAGCGCCGATAGCACCGGCATGCACCGAAAGTGCGTGTTGCCGGAGTTCGATGGCCGCTGCGCCGTCCTTGAGCTTGTCCTTGAGCGCGGCCACAAGCCCCGAGTCCGCAGCGAGCCCTCCCGTAATCATCAGCACGCCGCTGATCTTGATGCCGCGGATCAGGCCCGCCAGACGCACGGAGATCGAGTCATGGATGCCGCGCAGGATGTCGGGCGTGGAGATGCCGCGGCTGACCATGTTGATGACGTCGGTTTCGGCCAGCACAGCGCAGATGCCGCTGACGCGCTCGGGTTTGGTGCCCTTTTGCGAGAGCGGACCGACGTCATCGAGCGACACGCCCAGATAGCGCGCGATGTTCTCCACGAACTGGCCGCTGCCCGACGCGCACTGGGAGGTCATGCGGTACTCCAGCACGCGGCCGTGCTCGTCAAAACGCATGGCGCGGGCATGCAGGGCCCCGACGTCTATGGCACCGCGCGCCTTGGGGTCCAGGAACAGGGCGCCGCGGGCGTGGGTCGTCATGCCGTAGAAGTGGCCGGTGCGCCAGGGGATCATGTCGCCTTCTCCGGTGGTCGCGATGTAGTCGAGCTGGTCCTTGCGCAGGCCGGCCTGTTTGAGGGCCGCCTCAAAGCACTCATCCACCACGCTCATGACGTCGCGGCGGCGGATGCGCTCGAAGTAGGAGCCCAGCAGTTCGTCGCGCGCGCAGCTGTCGCCCGCCCGCATCACGGCCACCTTGACGGCGCCCGTTCCGACATCAACACCCGCAGTGATCGCCATGGCATTCTCCGGAATTCGGGGCCGCTGAGGCCTTGACCAGATGCTGATCGCCCGAGGCCGCCGCGCCCGCCTGGATATCGCGGTGGGCGAAGGTCGCGGCGCCGAGCGCGCCGGTGAAGATGGAGTCCGGCGCGATGTTAAGTGTGACCTGGCCGTAGTTCTCGGCCACGAGTTCGCGCAGGGCGTTGACGGCGGCCTGGTTCTTGGCCACGCCGCCGGTAAAGGTGAATTCGTCCTTCACGCCGCCCGAGCGAGCCAGAAGGGCCATGGCGCGCAGGATGATGGCGCGGTGCAGGCCCGCAAGGATGTCTTCCCGGGCCTCGCCGGCGGAAAGGCGATCCCTGAACTCGGCGCCCGCGAACACCGTGCAGGTCGAGTTGATCTTGACGCGGTGCTTGGACTCCATGGCCAGGGGCCCCAGTTCGTGTAGACCCAGGTTCATCTCATCGGCGATGTAGCCGAGGTACCGGCCGCAGCCCGCCGCGCAGCGGTCATTCATCTGAAAGCTGGTGACCACGCCGATGGGGTCCACCTGGATGGCCTTGGTGTCCTGCCCACCGATGTCCAGCACCGTGCGGGTGTTGGGAAACATCAGGTGCGCACCCAGTCCGTGGCACAGGATCTCGGACCGGATCTGGTCCTTGGGGAAGGGAAGGCGCGCGCGGCCATAACCGGTGCCAACGAGGCGAACCGGCGTGAGCGGGGTATCGGCCACGCGCGCCAGCAATTCACGAACCCTGTGGGCGTCCACGCCAAAGGAGCCGGCGATGCGCCCAAAGCCCGCCAACAGGCGCTGGGAGAAGCTGCGCGACTCAGGTTCGTTCTCGACGGGGATGATGGACTTGTCAAACATCCCTACGATGCGGTCAAAGGGCGGGCCGCCGGCGCGCGAAATCTCGCTGGCCGCGCTGATGAAGCCCGAACCCGCGATGTCGCGGAAGAAATCGCTGCGCGCGTTGCGGCCCGGGGCAAACAGGGCCGGAGCGTCTTTGCGCAGCCGGCGCAGGATATCGGAGAGCGCGCTGGACAGCGCCAGCGTCAGGTCGCCGTAGCGGCCGCTGGACAGGTCCTCGCGGCAGTGGACCTCAAGCCGGTCAAGCTGGCCGAGGTAGCCTTCCAGGGCAAAGCCGCGCGACAGGGCGTTTTCGAACTCCGCCTGCCGGCCGTTGAGCAGCTTCGACTCCTCCAGGGCGCGCGAAAGCATGGAGAAGCGCACATTGGTGAACGCCTCTTCCCTGGCGACCTGGGCGGCAACGTCGTAGTTGCTGCGGCTGTTGGTGATGCCGCGCCCCACGATGCGTCCCTGCTCGTCAAGCACGATGGCCTTGGTGGTGGTGGAGCCGAGGTCAATTCCGACGGTGACGTTCATGATGTGGCGCCTTTCCGTCTGGCCTCGATCATCTGGAAATAGCTTTCGAGGCGGTTCTTGATGTTGGCGGCCGAGAAGTAGCGGGGGTCCACGAGATCGCTCTCGATGAAGCCGCCGGGGCGGCCGGTGCGCTTTTCCAGCTCGCGCAGGATGAGCAACTGGCCCGCCGAGAACGAATTGCAGCTCTTGACGCTGTTGATCAGGAAGCCGTCGGCCGAGAAATCATTGATGTAGCCTTCCAGCAGCGCCGTGCGCTGGGGGAAGTTCAGGTTCGTGTAGCAGCCCATGCAGTAGTCGGCCATGGTGCCCAGGGGGTCGTCGGGGTTGTGGCGGAAGCCGCGGTCATAGAGCCCGCCGACTTTGGTATAGCTGGAGGCCACGATCACGGCTCCCTCATCAGCGAACATGCGCCAGAACTCGCGGAACGAAGTCCAGTTGGGCGGGCCCTCGATGACCAGGCGATACTTCTCCTCACGCATGGGGCCGTCGGGCGTGACGGGGCCCAGCTTCTGGTCGAGGCGGTCCTGCACCTCTTCGCGCAGCATCGTGTAGTAGTCCACGGCGTCCTGGGTGCCGCGGAACGAGGTGAACATAGGCCCGATGTAATAGACACCGCCGAACCAGGCATCGATGGGCGAAGGCCGGGCGCGGGCCGAATTGAGCACCCAGACGAGATCATCTTCGGCGCGCACGGAAAGTTTGAGTTGCTCCTTCATGCGGTCGTGGTCATACCTGACGCCGGAAACCCGCTCGAACTCGGGGATGACCACGTCGCGGATCTGGTTGGAAACGTACTCGCGCATTTCCTGCGTGATCTCGCCGTCGCCCTGGTAGGGCACGTGCAGCATGACCACGGGACAGTCATATTCCTCGCGCAGCAGCTCAAACCACTTCAGAAACGTGAAGCAGCCCGTATAGCTGAGCAGCAGGAGGTCCGGCTTGGGCAAGGGCTCACCCGTGGGCCCGATGTTGCCGGCGCGCAGCATGCCGATGTCGGCCTTCACGTAGGTGCAGACGTCCTCGGAATGGCCGGCCTTCTCCGCGATGGAGATGTACTCGGCCGACTTGCCGCGCATTCCGCTCTGGAGCGCGTTGATCTCGGGCAGCACGGGCAGCATGCCGAAGTGGTTGATGAGCTCCGTGAGGTTGCCGGGCACGAAGGTGTAGACCACCTTCTTGCGGGTTTCCTTGACGCGGGCCAGCTCGGAGAAGTGATTGGCAATCATCTCCTTCTGCTTCTGCATGCTGGCGTCTTTTTCAGCGGTCGCGCCTTTCATGCGTTCCCCCATAGTTTGAGCGCGTCGGCAAAGGTGCCCGCCTGCTCGCGGATGACCTGGAATTGACCGGTATCTTCGGAGTACTTGAAGGCCGTAAACGGAATGTCGGCGTCTTCGAGCGCCTTCTGCAGCATGGGCTGCTCCAGCAGCGCCGGGTCGCAGAAGCTGGGCGCCATGAAGATCACGCCGTCGGCGCGGTAGTCGCGCACGCGCTTGACGAAATCAGCGTGCTTGGTGCGGCGCTGGTCGTACTTGCTGGCCGCGGGCAGGGAGTGGTGCATGAAGCCCTGCGCCAGAGCGTCCCAGGGGTCACCGTGAACGTCGAGGTCCTGCTCGATGAAGCGCGAGCCCAGCACGAAGTCGTCATCCACGACGTAGCAGCCGGCGCGCTCCAGCGTGCGCAGCAGGCCCAGCGGAGGCTGCTCGCAGAACGCCCCCCGCACTGCCACGCGGATGTTGTCCATGCGCGGCCGGCCGGCCTGGGCCGCGAGCTCCACGTACTCGTTGACCATGGCCGTGTGCTCTTCGACGGGCAGCATGTAGCCCGCGCGCAGCAGCAGGTAGTAGTCGAGGGTCGGCACTTCCCAGGGCCGGTCACGCCTGGCGTGCAGCAGGCGGCGCAGCGCCACGCGGTTCTCGTTGTAGGCCGCCAGGGAGGCCCGCAGCCGATCGTCCGTCACTTCAACGCCCGTCAGATTGCCGATATCCCGGGCCATCAGCTTCAACTCGCTGATGTAGAAGCGCCCGCCCAGGGCGGTGTCGAAGTTCTGCGGCAGATCGACGTAATGAACGTACTTGCCGGGCAGCAGCATCTTGAACATGCCCGAAAGATTGCGGATCACATCGCAGATGCTGGGAAACAGGAAGCCGTCGCAGGCATCCATCCTGCCGCCCACGGCCAGCTCAATTACGCTGCGGGGCAGGTGGCAGATGTAACTCTGGAAGTAGCTGTCGCCGCGCACGATTTCGACACGGTCGGCGCCGCCCATCAGCCCCACGGGCAGCGCACCCGCAGCGTGGATGATCTCGCGCGGCACATAAATGGGCAGAAAGCCGATGGCCCTGCGATTCTTTCCCCGCGATTTCCACTCGGTCACGGCCCTGAGGTCGAGGTCGTCGTAGAGAGATTCGGCGCGGCGCGAAAGGGCCAGCAGCTTTTCGGAGGTTTCAGCCAGCGCGGTGCTCATGCGTTCCTCCATGCGGGCTTGCGCTTTTCGATGAACGCGGCAATGCCCTCATTGGCGTCGTGAGTCGCCATCAGGCGCTCGACGTAGTCTTTCTCGAACTTCTCGAGGTTCTCCTCGAGGCACTTGTTGAGCGGGTGGCGCGCTGCCGCCGTGGCGTGGCGCAGGCTCGAGGCCGAGTAGTCGATCAGCGTGCGCCTGAACCAGGCCTGCACCTCAGCGGCTAGGTCGCCGGCCGGATAGACGTGATGCACCAGACCCAGGGCGCGCAACTGCTCGCCCGTGAGTTCCTCCCCGCTGAGAATCATGCGGTCAGCCAGGGCCTGCCCGGCCTTCTTGACCAGCAGCGCACAGGCCACGGGCGGAAACACGCCCAGCTTGATCTCCGGCAGGCCCATGCGCGCGTCCGGCGCCGCAAAGATGAAGTGGCAAGCCAGAACGACCTCAAAGGCACCGCCCAGGCACACGCCCTGCACGCAGGCCGCCACAGGCACCGGCGAACGCGAGATCGTCAGGGTCAGCTTACGCAAGGCCGCCAAGGCTTGGGGAATTTGGCTTTTGACGTGCTCTTCAACCGATGCGCCGAAGCTGAAATGGGGCCCGGCACCCTCCAGCGTGATGAGCTTGACGGCGGCATCAGCCTGGGCACGCGCCAGGGCGGCATCGAGTTCGAGCATGACGGCGCGCGAGAACACGTTGCCTTTGGGCTTGTTCACGATCAGGCGCACCAGGGCGCCGTCGAACAGCTTCTCGGACTGGATGTCGGGCATGTCAGGCTCCCTTGGCCGCGGCCTGATACTGCGGGCTGACCTCGCGGATAAGTTCCTCAGTCCAGGGGCGACCCTGGGCGAGTTCGCGGCGCAGCGCAACGAAGTCCACCTCGCGCTTGTCTTTGGGCCCTTCGTTGAAGGCGCGGAATCCCGCGTTGGCCTCGGTCATCATGTTCAGGGCCAGCCAGGCGCGGTTGGTTTCGCAGTTCTTCTGCCAGTGTTCGAGCTTGAACTTGCGGATGCTCTCGATCGTCTTGATGGTGCAGTCGGGCATGGTCTGGGCGAGTTTCCAGGCCATGAGTTCGACGGCTTCATCCAGCCGGCTGTGGTCGCTCTGAGCCTCCTTGAGGATCTTCTTGGCGGCCTCGAGCTCGGCGCCGGTCTTGCTTTCGCCGAACACCACGTTGCCGAACTCGTCGGCATAGCGGTCAATGACGACCAGCGGATTAGCAATGAACTTTCCGTTGTGCTTGAGCACGGGAACAATCTGATTGATGAGCCCCAGGCGCAGGGCCTTGTGGGCCGAGAAGGCCTCGCACAGCACGCAGCTGGCCATAGCGTGGCCAAAGCCGACGTACAGGGGCAGGAAGTCCGTCGCGCCGCCATCCGGGGCGCTGCCATGCTTGGGGCCGGCCTGCCCAAAGCGCGCGGTGTCGGCGGCGACGCTGAAGTCCGTCGCCATGCCGATTTCCTGGCCGCCGCCGATGCGCATGCCGTTGACGCGATTGATGACGGGCTTGTCGCAGGTGAGGATGCCCGTGACCATGTCATTGAACAGCCGCATGTACTGGCGGTACTCCTGCGGGTTGCCGGCGTAGTACTCGGCGTATTCCTTGGTGTTGCCGCCCGTACAGAACGCCTTGTCGCCCACGGCCGTGAAGACCACGGCAACGACACTGCGGTCCATGCTGGCCTTGCGGAAACCCAGGATGATTTCCTTGATCGCGCCCGTGGTGTAACTGTTGTACTGGGCGGGGTTATTCAACCAGATCCAGGCGTTATACAGGCCCTCCACGGGCTTACCTTGGCCGTCTCGCAGGGGCTTGAGTTCGTAGCGGATCTCCTTGAAGCTGAAGTGCTCCACCAGCTCGTGGTTCTTGAGTGCAGCATTTTCGGCGCAGGGTTCCATGGCTTCTTCCTCGACGGGCTCGACAGGCATTACTTGCCGGGCAGCAGCACGGCACGCTCCGTCAGCTTGCCATGGTGCGCCAGGTCAAAGATCTCGTTGATCTGCGACAGCGGGTGGGTCTTCACAAAGGGCTTGACCTGCACGCGGCCTTCCAGCACCAGCGCAATGGCCGCGGGGTAGTGTTTGGGCGCGCAGCCCCAGTTGCCAAAGCAGGCGGCGTCCAGGGCCATCAGGTTCGACAGCCGCACCTTCACGGCGTCCATGGTGAAACCGACGATGGCCAGAGTGCCGCCCGGCGGAATCAGGTTGAACGCCAGTTCCTGGCCCGCAGCCGTGCCGGACATTTCAAAGACCTTCCAGCCGAAGTCAGGCAGGCCGGCTTTCTTGACGAGGTCGCGGATGGCGGCGCGGGCAGTCTTCAGGTCCTGGCCGCGCGAATTGTAGACGTACTTTGCGCCATACTGGGCCACCCGTGCGAGCTTGGCGTCGTCGATGTCAATGGCGAACACCGTGGCGCCCAGGGCGGCCGCAATCTGCACGCCATAGGTGCCGATACCGCCGGTGCCCAGCACAATGGCCACCTCGCCGGCCTTGAGGTTGGCCCGCACCATGGTCTGGTAGGGGGTGGTCACAGCGTCGGCAATCACGGAAATCTCGGCCACTTCCTGCTCGCTGAGCCGGTCCGGCAGCGGGGCCAGGGTGCGTGCCGGCACCAACAGATGGCTGGCAAAGCCGCCGTGGCCGTCGTTGCCGGGCATGAACTGCGCCTTGCAGGTATTCTCAAAGCCGGCCCTGCACATGGCGCATTGGCCGCAGGGCATCACCGCGGGCACAATCACCTTCCTGCCCACCAGGTTCCTGTGGGGGCCGCCCGCCTGCTCAACAACGCCGCCGATCTCGTGGCCCAGCACCAGGGGCAGCGGGTGGCGCGGCTGGACCTGGCCCGTGGCGAAAGAGATGTCGGTGTGGCACACGCCGCAGCCAAAGACCCGCACCAAGGCCTGATCGGGTCCCGGCGCGGGCAGGTCATACTCGTGGGGGATGAGGGGCTTGCCCGCTTCGCGGCAAGCGTAGCCGAGAACTTTCATGGCCGAGCCTTCGGGTGCGTTTGAAGAAGCGTACAACTTTTGAACGGCGAGTCAAGACAATCAGATAGAAATATCCGATTATACGGGTGAGTCGATGCGCACGTCGTTGCCTGCCTTGTGCTCCCGGCAGGTCGCCGCGTGGCCCGGTTCGTTGCGGTCGGGACAGGAGCAACTCACCTGCTCGTCACGGGGGAACTCCGCCAGCTGCTTGAGCGACGTGTTCTGGAGCTTTTCCTTGAACTTGGTGCGCAGGTCCTTCCACAACGTGTGCAGCGGGCAGGCCGTCTCGTCGCTGCACTGGTCCTCGCCCATGACGCAGCCTTCCAGCTTGCTGACGTCATCCAGCTCGCTGACCACGTCCCACAGCGTGATGCTTTCGGGTTTTCGCGCCAAGCGAAAGCCGCCCTGGCGGCCCCGCTGCGACTCCAGGATGCCGCGCCGCGCCAGAATCTGGAGCACCTTGGCGAGGTAATGCACCTTGATGTTGAGCAGGTCGGCGAGATCATGGGCCAGCACCCACTGGCCTTGCTCGCAGGCGCCCAGCACGGTCAAGGCGCGCAGGGCGTATTCACTGGCTTGCGAGAACATCAGCGTCCTCCTTGGGCCGGGGCTTCAGCCCTTAGGGGTTCCAGTTCGGCGGTGAACGCCCGCAAAATGGGGGACTGGCGGGTGATGTTCAGTCCCGCCAGACGATGCCGCCGTTCAAAAACCGCGCCCACCACCTCGCCCAGGTAATCGACATGACTCTGGGTGTAGGTACGGCGCGGGAAAGTCAGCCGCACCAGGTCCAGCGCGGCGGGCTCGTCGTGCAACGGGCCCGGGCGCCCGAACATCAGCGTCCCGACCTCAACGGCCCGCACGCCGCCCTCGAGGTACAGCTCGTTGACCAGGGCCACGCCGGGATACTCCCAGCGCGGAATCTGCGGCGCAAACTCCGCGGCATCGATGTAGACCGCGTGCCCGCCCACCGGCCGCATCAGCGGCACGCCCAGCTTGTCCAGCAGGTTGAAGAAATAGCGCACGGAGGCCAGGCGGTACTCGAGGTAGCCCTCGTCCAGCACCTCCGTCAGGCCCTGGGCCAGGGCCGCCAGGTCGCGTCCGGCCAGGCCGCCGTATGTGGGAAAGCCCTCGGTCAGAATCAGCAGGGCGCGCGCCTTGTCGGCCAGGGCGTCGTCGTTGAGGCAGAGCAGCCCCCCGATGTTCACCAGGCCGTCCTTCTTGCAGCTCATGGTAAAGCCGTCGGCCAGGCTGAAAATCTCTTCGGCGATCTCGCGCGCGCTGCGTGAACTCTGCCCCGGCTCGCGCTGCTTGATCAGCCAGCAATTCTCCGCAAAGCGCGCAGCATCGAGGAAGAACGGCTTGCCGAAGCGATGCGCCAGTTCCTGCGCCGCCTTCAGGTTCGCCAGGCTCACCGGCTGGCCGCCGCCGCGGTTGTTGGTGATGGTCATGAGCACCATGGCCACCTTGTCGCCCCGGCCGCGCAGCTCAGATTCCAGCCTGGCGAGGTCCATGTTGCCCTTGAAGGGGTGCTCGTTGTGGGGGTCGCCGGCCTCGGCGATCACCAGGTCCTCGGCCACGCCGCCCAGATACTCGACGTTGGCACGCGTGGTATCAAAGTGCGCGTTGGCCAGCACCACTTCGCCCGGCTTGAGGGCAACAGTGAACAAAATGTGCTCCGAGGCGCGGCCCTGGTGTGTGGGAATGACGTGCTTCATGCCCGTCAGGTCGCGCACCACCGCCTCAAGCTGATAGAACGACTCGCTGCCCGCGTAGGTCTCGTCGCCCGTCATCATCGCCGCCCACTGTGCGGCGCTCATGGCCCCCGTGCCCGAGTCCGTCAGGAGGTCGATAGTGATCTGGCTGGCCCGCAGCTTGAACACATTGAACTTCGCATCGGCCAGATAACGCTCGCGCTGCTGCCGCGTCGTCAACGGCAGCGGCTCGGTCATCTTGATGCGGAAAGGTTCAATGATGGTCTTGGCCATGGCCTAGAGCTTGTGGTGCAGGCTTTCCTGCAGGTAGGGATCGCGCAGGGGAACCAGCGGCGCGCGCTCAAGCGCCTTGAAGAACACCAGGCCAAAGGCCCCGGCAAAGCCGAGCATGACCCCCACCTCCATGAAGTCGAACCAGGGACCTTCCGGAGACACGTAGGGCATGATGCCCAGCCAGATGTCCAGCCAGTGCCCGACCAGCACCATGACCGCCACGCGCACCAGAATGTACTCGCTGCGCTTGGCCGGGCGGGGCAGCAGCACAACAAACGGTATGGCGAAGTTGAGCAGCGGATTGACGATAAAGGTCAGCACCCACCAGTCGCCCTGGCTGCGGATAAGGTAGTAGCTGGTCTCCTCGGGGATGTTGGAGTACCAGATGAGCAGGAGCTGAGAGAACCAGATGTAGGCCCAGAACACAGAAAGGGCGATGAGCCACTGTCCCAGGTTGTGCAGATGGTTCTCGTTCACGGCGTCGCGCAGATAGCCCATGCGCCGCAGCAGTACCAGCAGCACGATCAGCGCGGCAATGCCGGACTGAAACAGGCCCGCGAACTGGTAGATACCGAAGATCGTGGAGAACCAGGCGGCTTCGAGCGACATCAACCAATCAAAGCTGGCCGCAGACAGCGTCAGGGCAAAGAGCACGCCGAAAATGGCCGAGGTGCGGGTATTGGAACGGGTGTGGGTCACGTCTCCGTCAGTATCCTGCCGGCGCGAATGGCGCGTGAGGAGCTGAGAGACGCCAATCCATATGCCGAAGTAGAGAATGATGCGGCCCAGGAAGAACCACTGGTTGAGCCAGGGGGACTTGTGGTGCAGCAGATGGGCGTGGTGGCTGCCGTCGTCGTGAGGATGGACCCATTCGTACAAGTAGCCCATGCCCGCGCCCAGCACCAGCATGGTGACCAGCGCAGCCGGCAGCCAGGACATCATGGCCTCCGGCACGCGCCGCATGGAGACCGACCAGCCGGCACTGGTCAGGTAGCCAATCGCTATGAAGAAGGTGCCAAACAGCGCCAGCGTGGTGAAATAGTAGGCGCCCAGCAGCCAGTTGCCCCAGGCACGGTGCGCATCCAGAAACAGGCCCACCACGAAGCAGACCAGCCCCACGCCCGCCGTGGCGGCCAGCAGCCGCTGCATGCCGGGCTTGAGCTTGAAGTAGGGAATGTTCGGTGAGTTCATGGCTTCACCCCCTGAACCTTTCTCAGGTAGAGGATCACTTTCCAGCGTTCGTCCGTTTTCAGGATGGAAGCGTGCCCGGGCATGTTGCGCACGCCGTGCGTGATGATGTGGAACAGTTCGCCGTCGCTATAGGCCTTGGCGGCGGCCGTCTGCAGGTTGGCAATGCCGGGGTAGAACTTCTCTACGGGCGCGCCCAGAGCGCCGGCGGCGCCGTGACAGCTCTGGCAGGCCTTGACGAACAGGGCCTCGCCCTTCACGGCGTCGGCGTCTCGTACTTCCTGCGAGGCCATGGCGTAGGGCCCGGTATTGTTCTTCGCGCGCGCGAGGTCTTGGGGGCTGAGCTTGTCCCACTTCACGGCGGGCAGGGCGTAGTGCTTCTGGCCGCGGTACTTGGTGCCCTCCGCCGGAGGCTGCTCCACGAGGCCGCCGGGCAGGTGCTCGTTTACGCCCTGGCTCTCGGCCGCCACGGAGTACTGCATCTCCGTGAAGATTTCGCGGTTGCGCACCGTGTCGTCGCGCCCCACAAGCCCCGCCACGGCCCAGGCCAGAGCCAGTCCGCCGAGCACGGCGCTCAGGATGGTAAGTTTATAGTTCATGACAGGCCTCCGAGGTCCAGCACCCGCTCGGCGTGGAAGCGGGCAAAGAGGGCGCGTGCGCGCTCGGCATCGAAGTTCGCGCTGCCGTGGTTCAGGGCGATGGCGAACTTGTCATCGGTGATGCCGGGGACGATCAACTGGGCCTTCTTGCCGGGGAACAGCTTGCTGCGGGCGAACAACGCCACCATCGTGGTCAGGCCCGCGATCAGCACGGTCATCTCGAAGATTACCGGCACATAGGCCTGCAGCTCCCAGGGGTTCTTGCCGCCCACGTTGATGGGCCAGTCGATGGCGTTGGTGTAGTACTGCATGAAGGCGCCAAAGGCGCCCGCGAACAGCCCCGCGAAGAAGCAGACCCAGGTCAGGCGCGAGCGGCGCAGGCCCATGGCGTCGTCCATGCCGTGCACGGCATAGGGTGTGTAGACGTCGTGGATGTCAAAGCCCGCCTTGCGCACAGCTTCCGTAGCTTCCAGCAGGTGATCTTCGTCAGTGAAAACCCCCACCAGCAGGCGCGACTTGCCGCCCACGGAGCCAAGCCACTTGTCCACCAGCTCGCCCTTGAAGGGGGATTCGTTCCAGGTGTGCAGGGGCTGAAGACCGAACTTCCAGCGCAGCTCGTTGAGCGCGCGCCGATTGAACAGCCACATCCCCAGAATGCGAAGTCTGCAGGCCAGCCTAGACATGGGCCACCTCCTTCTCCTGCTCGACACGGGCCGCCTTCCTGGGCTCGACGTGCCCGTGCCCGGAGTCATGGTGCTTGCGCTTGCCCGTCTTCATCACGCCCTTGATCTCGCCCTGCGCCAGCATGGGCAGCGCGCGGCAGAAGAGCAGGAAGCAGGTGAAGAACAGGCCGAACGTGCCCAGGAAGGTCAAAGCCTCGATCAGCGTCGGCGTGTAGTAGGCCCAGCTCGAGGGCAGGTAATCGCGGTGCAGCGAGGTCACCACGATCACGAAGCGCTCAAACCACATGCCGATGTTCACGAAGATGCTGAGGATGAAGAGCACCACGACGTTGCGGCGCAGCTTCTTGAACCACATGAGCTGGGGCGTGATCACGTTGCAGCTGACCATGATCCAGTAGGCCCAGGCAAAGGGGCCTGTGGCGCGGTTGATGAAGGTGAAGCCTTCATAGGGGCTGCCGCTGTACCAGGCGACAAAGAACTCTGTGCCGTAAGCCAGGCCCACGATGCTGCCCGTGACCAGAATGACCTTGGCCATGTTCTCGAGGTGATTGAGCGTGATGTACTCCTCGAAGTTGACGACCTTGCGCATGATGATCAGCAGGGTCATCACCATGGCAAAACCCGAGAAGATGGCGCCAATTACGAAGTAGGGCGGGAAGATGGTCGTGTGCCAACCCGGAATCACGCTCGTGGCAAAGTCCATGGACACGATGGTGTGCACGCTCACCACCAGGGGCGTGGCGAGGCCGGCAAACAGCATGTAGGCCGTTTCGTAGCGGGACCAGACACGGGCACTGCCGTTCCAGCCCAAGCTCAGAATCGAGTAGATGGTCTTGCGGATCTTGCTCTTGGCACGGTCGCGGGCCGCCGCCAGGTCCGGCACGAGGCCGATGTACCAGAACACGGCCGAAATCGTGAAGTAGGTCGAGATGGCAAACACGTCCCACAGCAGGGGCGAGCGGAAGTTAACCCAAAGCGGGCCGCGGAAGTTGGGGTAGGGCGCCGTCCAGAACGCCAGCCAGGGCCGGCCCATGTGAATCAGCGGGAAGATAGCCGCGCAGATCACCGCGAAGATCGTCATGGCCTCGGCGGAGCGGTTGATCGAGGTGCGCCACTTCTGGCGGAACAGAAACAGCACCGCCGAGATCAGCGTGCCCGCGTGGCCAATACCGACCCAGAACACGAAGTTGGTGATGTCGAAGGCCCAACCCACGGTCTTGTTCAGGCCCCAGGTGCCGATGCCCGTGGCGATCTGGTAGGCCGTGGCGGCAAAGCCCACGCCCAGGCAGGTCAGGGCCACGAAAAAGGCGGCCCACCAGAGGGTGTTAGGCTTGCGCTCGAGCGGCGCGCAGGCGTCTTCCGTAATCTGGTGCAGGGTCTTCTCGCCCAGCACCAGCGGTTCGCGAAGCTCGGATTCAACGCTGTGGCTCATAAATCACCCTTCTCGCTGTCCCTGGCCGCCTAGGACTTCGCCGGCGGCACATCCCCGTTGTTGCGCACCTTCGCCAGATACTGCACCGCGGGTTTCACGTTCAGTTCGCCCAGCACCACGTAATTGCGGCCACTGGCGGCCAGCTTTGAGGCCTCGCTTGACTTGTCGTTGAGATCGCCAAACACGATGGCCTGGGTCGGGCAGCTCTGCTCGCAGGCCGTCTTGATTTCGCGGTCTGCCAGCTTGCGCCCGTCATTGGCGGCCGCCAGCTTGCCTTCACGGATGCGCTGCACGCACATGGAGCACTTTTCCATGATGCCGCGCGTGCGGATCGTGACATCCGGGTTCAGCACCAGGTTCAGGCTGGGGTCGTCGTACTTGTAGTTGAACCAGTTGAAACGGCGCACCTTGTAGGGGCAGTTGTTGGCACAGTAGCGCGTGCCCACGCAGCGGTTGTAGGTCTGCTGGTTCAGGCCCTCGCTGCTGTGCGTCGTGGCCAGCACGGGGCAGACCGTCTCGCAGGGCGCGTTTTCGCAGTGCTGGCACATCACGGGCTGGAAGCTGACGCTGGGGTTGTCGGCCACCGCGCCCTGATCTTTGGGCTTGTCGTCGCTGTAGTAGCGGTCTAGCCGCAGCCACGCCATCTCGCGCCGCGTCGCCACTTCTGTCTTGCCCACCACGGCGACATTGTTCTCCGCCTGGCAGCTCACAATGCAGCCCGAGCAGCCGTTGCAGGCGTTGAGGTCGATCACCATGCCCCAGCGGTGACCCTTGTAAGCGTGGCCCGCCCACATCGTGCCCGTGGGGTAGTCCACCTTTGAAACAGAGCGCGGGTCCTTCACGAACTCGGCCAGGCTCACCTCGCGGGCCAGCGGGCGTCCTTCCTGGGAATCGTGTTCCTGAGTGCGGGCCAGCACCGCCTTCTTGCCCGTGTTGGCCAGCGTCACGGAAACCAGCGTGTCGTGGGCCAGCAGGGGATAGGCGTTGGCGCCGATGACTCCGTTGGCGCTGTTGGCCTTGGCGATGCGGCAGGCCTTGGTGCGGCCATAGCCCACGGCCACGGCCACGGCATTGTCGGCCATACCGGGCTGAACCACCGCCGGCAGCTCCAGGCTCACATCGCGGCCGTTGACTTTGGCCGTCAGGGTCAGCACATCGCCCTGGGCCGCCCCGAGCGACGCCAGGCCCGCAGGCGAAAGCGCGGCATAATTGTCCCAGGTGACCTTGCTCAAGGGGTCGGCCAGTTCCTGCAGCCAGGCGTTGTTGGCCTGGCGTCCGTCGCCCAGGGCCACGCTTTCGTAGAGGCAAAGCTCAAAGCCCTTGCCCGCCTGCTGCTGGGCCTGGGTGCCGGCCTCTCTCGCGACGGACCTGCCCGCTGGGGTGCCGCCGGCCTGGCGGCGGTCCACATAGCCGCGCTCCACGGCGGCCTCGAAGCTCTCGCCGCGCAGCACGTTGGCCGTCCAGAACTCCTTGATGATCTCACGGTAGGGCTTCAGGGCGCGACCCGACGCCTTGCCGACGATCTCGGGCTCGTTGCCGTGCCACACGATGCGCGGCGCGCCGGCCCAGACCAGCAGGCTTTCCTGCGCCTGGCGACCGCCGTGCAGGGGGCGGATGGCGGGCTGGGCAAGCGAGAACAGGCCCTTGTGCGGCTCGAAGTCGTTCCAGCTTTCCAGAGAGTGCAGGTCTGTGGCGACGACTTTGCACAGCGAAGCCGTCTCGTCCAGGCGGTCGGCCAGGGCCACGCTGAGCCTGGCCTTGGCGATGGCCTTGGCGAAGTCCGCGCCCCGCGCGTGGTCGTAGGCGGGGTTCACGCCCCAGAGGATCAGCACATCCACGGCGCCGCTCTCGAGTTCCGCCAGGAGCTTTTCCATGGCCTCGGGGTCGCCCTGTTTCTGCTGCGAGGCGTGGGTAAGATCCAGGGTCTGGCCGTAGTTCTCCAGCAGCATGTTGATCTGGTTGACCACCAGCTGCTCGTGCAGGTTGTTGCCTCCGGCCACGACCAGGGACTTGCCCTTTTCGCGCGCCAGTTGCCCGGCCAGGCTCTCCAGTTCCGCCCCGGCCACGGCCTTGGGGGCCGCGGCATCAAAGGGCTCGGCCTTGCCCAGTTTGCGGGCCACCGCGTTGGCCAGGGCTACCAGGGCAACGCCACGTTCGCTTTCGGGCAGGCGCAGCCGGGTGTCGGCCGAGGCGCCCGTGAGCGACATGGCCGCCTCAAGCTGAACGTGCCGCGCCGGTGTGAACTCGGCCAGCTTGCGGCCTTCGGCCCACTGGCGGGCGAACTCGACGGGCGACAGCCACGAGCCCATGAAGTCGGCGCCAAAACTCACGATCACGCGGGCCAGGTCAAAGCGATAGCGCGGCAGCGCCGCCAGCCCATGGGTCTGGCCGTGGGCGCGGGCGATGGCCGAAAGGGGCATGGCGTCGTGGACGAGGTGGCGGGCGTCGTACTTCTTGCAGAATTCGTCAATGACGGAGAGCGTCGTGGGCCCGCTCTGCGTGCCGCTGACAAGGCGGACGATCTTGGCCTTTTGCAGCGCGGCGATGACTTCTTTGTCCAGACCCGCCCAGTCCGAGGCCTTGCCGTCCAGCAGGGGCGACTTGGCGCGCTCGGGGTCGTAGAGGTCGAGCACGAAGGCCTGGCCCCTGGCGCAAAGGCCTCCCTTGTTCATGGGGTGCAGGTCGTTGCCCTCGGCCTTGATGGGGCGGCCGTCGCGGACCTTGAGCAGGGAGCCGCACTGGGCGCTGCAGGCGGTACAGGTGGAGGCATACCAGTAGGCTACGCCGGGCGTGACCTCAGGCGTGCGCTTGGGCTGGGGCGCCACGGTCATTTGCGGCCCCTGGCAGCCCGCCACGATGGCGCCCAGAGCCCCCAGGCCGCTGAGCTGGAGGAAGCGGCGGCGCGATTCGCTGACGCGCTCGAGTTCAGCCGCGATCTCCGGCGGCATCGAAGCGTCGTCCTGGGCGGGCGTCAGAATCAGGTTGTCGTATCGGTCAGTCATGTTCACTCCCGCGCTAGCGATGGCAGGCGTCGCAATCGAGCGGCGCGTTGAGCTTGGGGTCTTGAGCGTTCTGTGTCCGATGGCAGTTCACGCACCAGCCCATGGAGAGGTCGGAGAACTGTTTGACCACCGCCATGTCCTGCACGTTGCCGTGGCAGGTCTGGCAGGCCACCTTCTTGTTTACGTGGGCCGAGTGGTTGAAATAGACGAAGTCAGGCAGGTTGTGCACCCGCACCCAGCGCACCGGCTCGTTGGCGGCGTGCATCTGGGCGATCTTCTGGATCTCGGCCTGGCCCGCAGCCGTGCTGCCCTTGACCTGCTCATGGCAGTTCATGCAGGTGCTGAGCGAAGGCACAGAAGCATGGCGGCTTTCACCGGCGCCTGAATGGCAATACTCACATGCAATGCCAAGCTGGCCGGCATGCAGCGCATGGGAATAGGCAATCGGCTGCTGGGGCTGATAATCCTGATGATTGCCCAGCAGATGGAAGTCGCCCAAAGACGCCAGGGCCGAGAAACTGAGCCCGAAGGTCGCCAGGAATATGACTGTAAACAGTCGCCAGTTCATGATTGCACCTGCGTCCGTTATGACGGCCTCTCACAATTCTTGCGCACGTAGTAGAACCAGTTGAGGGCGGTCGCGATCACGAAGAACACCATGGCCCCGATGAAGAAGCTCACAGCGGACTTCGTGCCGCCTCCCGCCGTGGAGCTCGAGATCGCCCAGGCCACCAGCACATTGAAGATGAAGGGGCCGTAGGCCGCGACGGCGCCCGTCCAGCCCAGCACCTGCGCGCCCTGACGCGGGTTGGCCGCGAAAATCACCGGATACTGGCGGAACGTCGAGCCGTTGCCGATGCCGGTGAACAGAAAGATGCCCAGCATCAGCGACACAAAGAGCGGGAAGCTGTCCAGCGACGTCGGCGCCAGCGACCCCGTCAATACCGCGGCAATGCAGCAGCCGATCAAGCCCAGACCCGAAACCTGGGTCAGAATGCCGCCCCCCGTCTTGTCCGCCAGCCAGCCGAAAACCGGCCGCGCTGCCGAGCCAATCAGCGGGCCCAGAAAGGCGTACGTGAGCGGGTCCGGCGCGTTGGGGAAGCCGCCATAAAGGCTCTTGATCAGCATGGGAAACGCGGCAGAGAACCCGGAGAACGACCCGAAGGTCATGATGTAGGTGACAGTGCAGAACCAGGTGTGCTTGTCTTTGAAGATGTCGAGCTGTTCCTTGAACGACGCCTTCACCGGCACGCTTCTCAGGAACATCCAGCACGCCACGCCCAGCACCAGCAGGAAGGGCACATACCAGAACACGGCGTTCTGAAGCCACATCTCTGAAGTCTTGCCCGCCTTGGTGAACACCTGCGAGGCACCCGCCACGCTGCCGAGCAGCGCAAAACCGATGATCCAGGGCGTCACGAACTGGGTCAAACTGACGCCAAAGTTGCCGATGCCCGCCTGGATACCCAGCGCCGTACCCTGCAGGCGCTTGGGAAAGAACAGGCTGGTGCTGGGCATGTAACTAGAGAAATCGCCGCCGCCCATGCCCGCGAGGAAGGCCAAGACCATGAACATCCAAAACGGCGTGCCGGGGTCCAGAATCGCCAGGCCCAGACCGATGCAGGGAATGAGCTTGAGGAAGGTCGCTACCGTGACCACCTTGCGCGTGCCGAAGATCGGAATCAGAAACGTGTGAATCACGCGCAACGTGCCGCCCGCCAACCCGGGCATGGCCGCCAGCCAGAACAGCTCTGTCTCTGTGAACTTGAACCCGATCCCCGGCAGGCGCACCACCAGGGCGCTGACCACAAACCACGTCGCGAACGACAGCACCAGCGTGGCCGTGGTCAGCCACATCGTGCGCCAGGCGATCTTGCTGCCGGTCTGGGCCCAGAAGGTCGGGTCCTCCGGCTTCCACTCCGTCAGCCAGTCCCCGCCCGTCTTGGGCGACGAGGCCGAGGGCGGCAGCGGCGCGGCTATGCTTGCTTGAGCAGACATGGGCTTCTCCGTTCAGGTGCCACTGCCAACCATCTGCATCCTGGACTGGGCCGGAGCGGCCGGCTCTGCCAGTGGGGTGGCGTCGGGCAGAGCCCTGCCGCCTTCACCCACCCAGGTGGTGGTCCACTTCTTCATGACCATGGCCAGCGCCACCAGAATGCAGATCGAAAGCGCCGTGCCCGCGAGGAAGCCGGGCGTGAATCCCATGCCGGAGTACTTGGAACCGACTCCCATGGCGTTGGGCAGGAAGCCGCCGGCCAGGCCGCCGATCTCGCCCACGAGGCTGCCCGCCACGGCGGTGTTGCCCTTGAAGCGCAGGGGCAGCAGCTGGAAGACCGCGCCGTTGCCGGCGCCCAGCGCCGAGAACAGGACGACCATGACCGCCACCATGACCCAGGGCGAGGAGAGCGGACCATCCTTGGCGTAGACCAGATAAGCGGCCATCGCGGTCCCGATAACCGAAATTACGGCAAGCCACTTGATCATGCGCAGGCCGCCGATGCGGTCAGCGAGGCCGCCGCCCACCAGGCGCAGGATGCTGGCCATAACGATGATGCCCGCGGCGTACTGCCCCACGTTTTCCTTGGCCACGCCATACTGGTCATGGAACAGCGTGGGCAGGAAGCTGGTCAGGCCGATGTAGCCGCCAAAGGTGAGCGCATACATCAAGTTGAAGATCCAGGCATCGCGATCAAAAAGGATCTTGAGGTGGTCCCTGAGGCTCTTGTGCTCGCGGTCCGGCGGCTCCTTGGCAAACATGGCCAAGAGCGCCATGGCGAGCACGATGGGAATGATGGCCAGCCCGTAGACGGCCTTCCATCCGTACACGCTGGCCAGGGGCGGGGCCAGCAGCACGGCCAGCACGGCGCCCGAATTGCCCGCGCCGGCAATGCCCATGGCCAGGCCCTTGTACTTGGGCGGGTACCAGCCCGAGCCCAGTGACAGCGCCACGCCAAAACTCGCGCCGGCTACACCCAGCACGCAGCCCATGGCAAGCACGCCCGCCATGGACTCGACGAAGAGCCAGCCCAGGCCCAAACCCACAACGATCATGCCCATTTCAACCTGGGCCGCGTTCTTGCGCCCGATGTACTGGGCCAGCAGGCCCAGAGGAAAGCGCATCAGGGCCCCCACGATCACCGGCACCGAGATCATGAAGCCCTTCTCGGCGGCGTCGAGCCCGAACTCCTTGCTGATGAAGGGAGCCATGGCGCCGTTGAGCACCCACACCGCAAAACAGAAGTCAAAGTAAATGAGAGATGTAAACAGGGTCGGCCAATGCCCGGCCTTCCAGAACCCCTTGTCCCTGGCAACCGCGAGATCCATGGCTGCTCCTCACAATTCTTGCCCGTTGGTCACTGCATCAGAGCCACTGCCTGCCCCCAACTACTCCGCCTTGCTGGCACGCTTGTTCCACATCACCACCTGGAAGCGGCGCCACAGGTAATGGTTAGGCACAACCAGAACGTGGACGAGCCTCGTGAAGGGGAAGAGCGCGAAAATCGCGTAGGCGCCCAGAATGTGCAACTTGATGCTCCAGGGAAGCTGCGCCACGGCACTGGCGTCGGGCTGGAAGGTGAACAAAGACCACAGATAGGGAGCCAGCACCGCAGCAAACCAGCTTGAGCCCCAGCGCGCCGTCAGGGCCACCCAGAGCCCCCCAATCACCTGCAGCAGCAACAGCACCAGCACTACAACGTCCATCTTCGAGGTCACGGCGCGAACGCGGGGGTTGGATGCCCGACGCACAATCAGATTGATCAGCCCGATCAGTGTAATGATGCCGAATATCAGAGCAGCGCCTTCAATGATATAGAGGCGGGCGGGCACACTGTTCCACCACAACACGCCGCGGGGCACCAGAAAGCCGATGAGGTGGCCGGCCACCAGGGCGAGAATGCCGTAGTGCCACGGAACGCTGCCCCAGAACTGGTGCTGGTTCTCCAGGAACTGGGAGCTGTACGACGAGTAACTGAACTTTTCCTTCACGTAGCGCCAGATGGTCATGGAGAAGAACACGGCCAGCACGACATAGGGCACCACCACGAAGAGCAGATCGTTGATGGGTAGCGGGCCGGCGGGCGCGGCGGTCTGTAGCAGGCTATACATGGCGGTTCACTCCCAGTCGGAGATCATCGAGGTCCCCGGGCGAATACTCATATCCCTCGGTAATATCGTGCGCTTCGTCGCGCAGGTCCGGATCGGCAATATCAGAGCAGCCCCAATTCGCGGCGAGATGGGCATGCAGAGCCTTCAGGCCGTGGGCAAAGCCCCCGGCCTTATCGGGCAGACCCGCCACCATGCGCTTGACGGCCGGGGCGATGCATTCCTCTACCAGCGCGAGGTCCTCGCCCGCGGGCAGGGCCGCGGCCAACTCCAGCAACGTGGGCAGGTAGTCGGCCAGCTCCGTGCCCTGCTCCATGCCGCAGCGGGCCAGGGCTTGGCGCATCTTCACCAGGAACTCGCCGCGCTTGTAGGCCAGGCCAAAGAGCTGGAACCCGACATCCAGGGTGACCACGGGGTTGATGTCGAATGTGCGGGTGTACTCTTCTTCGAGCGTGTACAGGTCTTTGCCGTCCAGGAACTCGCGCAGGGCGGCCAGTTCGCGCGCCGCCTCGGACTGGGGCGCCACGGCTGCCAGTGCGTCCTGCACCGCCTGGGTGCCGCCCGCAGTCGGGTAGCGCAGCACGGGGCTGAACTTCTTCAGATGTTCGAACGCGGCTGCCATGTTACAGCCCTCTCTTGGGCGAAGCCGTGAAGCCAAAGCCGACTTCGCGCTTGTGGTCCTGCGGGTCCTTGAAAGCTTCGATGGCTTCTTCGCGGTGCATGGGCGGTATGACGAAGCGCTGGGCAAACGTGGGCAGCGAGGTCATGCGGTAGATGTCTTCGACCTCGGCTTCTGTGGTGTCGGCCAGCTTCAGGGCCTCGAGGGCGACGGCCATGGGGATGTCGCCTACTGTTTCCGCGCGCTTGAAGGTGCGCACCGCAACAAGCTTGCGCAGCACGTACTGGATCTTGGCCTCGTCACCCACGCTGAACAGGCTGGCCAGGTAGCCCATGGGCACGCGCTGCTGGTCAAAGGCATGGAAGATCGCCTTGGCATCCACGCCGTTTTCGTACACCTGGTTGGCCGTGGAACCCAGCACCGGCAGCAGCGGCGGCACGTAGTACAGCATGGGCAGCGTGCGGTATTCGATGTGCGGCGGCAGCGCGATCTTCCATACCTTCACGAACTGATATACCGGCGAGCGCTGGGCGAATTCGATCACCTGCTCGGGCATGCCCGCCTTGCGGGCGGCCGCGATCACGTTGGGATCGTTGGGGTCGAGAATCAGGTCGCGCTGTCCCTCCACCAGCTTCTCGGGAGGCAGCTTGGCAATCTCGTCAATGCGGTCGGCGTCATACAGCAGCAGGCCCAGGTAGCGGATGCGGCCCACGCAAGAATGGAAGCAGGCCGGAGCCTGACCCGTCTCCAGGCGCGGATAGCACAGCAGGCACTTCTCACTCTTGCCCGTGCTCCAGTTGTAATAGGTCTTCTTGTAGGGGCAGGCCGCCACGCAGGAGCGCCAAGCGCGGCAGCGCTTCTGGTTGATCAGCACGATGCCGTCTTCGCCGCGCTTGTACAAAGCGCCCGAAGGGCAGCTCGCGACACAGGCGGGGTTGAGGCAGTGGTTGCAGATGCGCGGGAAGTAGAAGAATACGAGGCGCTCGACAGCCTGGAGCTGCTGGCGCTGTTCCTCGCTGACGTCTTTGAGGTTGGGATCGTTGGCGGCATAGATATTGGAGCCGCCGAGGTCATCGTCCCAGTTAGGACCGGACTCGATGTCGATGTATTCGCCCGTGACCTTTGAAATCGGGAGCGCCGTGGGCTGGTCAGTGCCGGCCGGGGCGTTGAAGAGGTCTTCATACTTGTAGGTCCATGGCTCGTAGTAATCGTCCATGGTGGGCAGGTGCGGGTTGTGGAAAATGTTGGTGATGATGCGGCCCTTGCCCGTCGACTTCAGGCGCAGGCGGCCTCCCTTCACTTCCCAGCCGCCGCGATACTTGGACTGGTCTTCCCACTGCGTGGGATAGCCCGTGCCAGGCTTGGTCTCCACGTTGTTGAACCACATGTACTCGGTGCCCTTGCGATCGGTCCAGATGTTCTTGCAGGCGATACTGCAAGTGTGGCAACCGATGCACTTGTCGAGGTGGAACACCATCGAAACTTGAGCGCGCACGTTCATGGCATTATCCCGGTGCTAGAGAACCACTCCACGCTGCCTGAAATACTCCGCATACTTCCTGTCTGAGCCCTGAATGTGGCGCGTCAGCCACACCTTCAGGAACGACTGCACATCCTGCCTGAGGACCGCCTTGCCCAGCTCGATGCGGCGGTACAGGTGTTTCACATAGGCCTCGAAGACCTCGTGCTCATGACGATGGCTCTCATATTCCGGAAAGCCGTGGTCGCGCATGAGCTGCTCTTCGAAGCTGAAGTGCTCGACCGTGTAGCGCTTGAGGGCGTCGAGCACCTCCAGAATCTCCGGCACCTGGCCGTCCACCAGCCCTCCCAGGCGGTCAAGCAGGTCAATCAAGTGCTGGTGCTGGTCGTCGATGACGGCGATGTCGAACCGGAAACTCGTATTCGTATGCGTCGTCGCCATGACCATGCTCCGTTACCACTCCAGCTTGCTGAGCTTGCGCACGAGCACGTGCGTATCGCGGTTGACGCCCGTGGGGCCCCAGTAGTTGAAGTGATAGGTGAACTGACCGTAGCCGCCGACCATCAGCGTGGGTTTGAGGCGCACACGCGTCAGGCTGTTGTGGCCGCCGCCGCGCTTGCCGCCGCGCAACTGCGACTTCGGCACGCCGTAGGTGCGCTCGGGCGAGTGGTAGACAATGCACAGGCCCTCGGGGATGCGCGCCGACACATTGGCGCGCGTCACCAGCACACCGTTGTCGTTGTGAATCTCCAGCCAGTCGTTGTCCTTGATGCCGAGCTTCTCTGCGTCCTTGGGGTTCATCCAGAAAGGCTCGCAGCCGCGCGACAGCGTCGTCATGCGCTCGTTGTCGCCATAGGTGCTGTGGATGTGCCACTTGCCGTGCGGCGTGAGGTAGTTCAGCATCAGCGTGTTCTCGTCCTTCTCCGAGTACACGAGATCGCCGTAGCTCATGGGCGTGGGGCGCGGCTTGTAGGTGCAGAGATGTTCGCCGAACTGCAGGTAGCCTTCGTGATCGAGGTAGTAGTGCTGCCGGCCCGTCAGGGTGCGGAAGGGCACGTTGTTCTCGATGTTGTAGACAAAGGGCGCATAGGCGCGGCCGTTGCTCGGCAGGCCTGACCACATCGCCGAGTTGTGCTGGCGCCGCGGCTGGGACTGGATGTCGTTGTAGTTCATGCGCACGCCGCGGCTGGCATCAGCCAGGTGCGTGAGCGGCACTCCACAGCGCTCTTCCATTTCCTTGTAGCCGCGCCAGGCCATCTCGCCGTTGGTCACTGAAGCGAAGTTGAGGATGATGTCGCAGGCCTCCTCGGCACGCTCGATAGAGGGGAACTTCTTGCCGTCTATGGTCTGGGTGCGCCGGAAGGGCGACTTGGTGAACTCGTCATAGAGGTCGTCACACTTGTAGTGCGTGCCGTGGGCGCCCAGGCCCTTTTCGCGCACCAGGGGGCCAAAGGCGCAGTAGCGCGCGTGCAGATTCACGAAGTCGCGGGCAATGACCGTCATGTTGGGCATGGTCTTGCCGGGCACGGCTTCATCCTTGCCGCTGATCCAGTCCGGGATGCGGGGCTGGGCGAGCTCGGCGGCGCTGTCGTGCTGCAGCGGGCCGGAGTAAAGGTCGCGCAGAGGCTGGGGGATGTGCTTCTTGGCGAGTTCCGAGGTTTCCTTGGCAATGGCTTTGAAGATGTCCCAATCGCTCTTGCTTTCCCAGCAGGGCGGAACGGCCGCCGACAGCGGGTTGACGTAGGCGTGCATGTCCGTCGTGTTCAGGTCGGCCTTTTCGTACCAGGTGGCCGCGGGCAGCACGATGTCGGAGTAAAGCGCCGACGTGTCCATGCGGAAGTTCAGGTCGACGATCAGGTCCATCTTCCCCTGTGGAGCCGTCTCGTGCCAGGCGATCTCGCGCACGGCGCCCTTGGCCACCGTCTCCTGCGCGATAGCGTTGGTGTGCGTGCCGAGGTAGTGCTTGAGGAAGAACTCGTGGCCCTTGGCACTGGACATCAGGGCGTTGCCGCGCCAGATGTACCAGACGCGGGGCCAGTTCTCCGGGGCGTCGGGGTCTTCGATGGAGAACTTGAGCTTCTTCTCCTTGAGCTGCCTGACTGCGTAATCGATGACTTCTTTGTCGGTCTTGGCGCCGGCGGCCTCGGCCTCCTGCACCAGCTTGACGCTGCTCTTGTTGAACTGCGGATAGAAGGGCAGCCAGCCGTTGCGCACCGCCGTGACGTTCACGTCCGCCGCGTGGCCTTTGGCCAGGCTGTTGGCGGGCTGGACCGTGGGCACGGTGTGATAGTCCGTGAAGTTCTTTTCATAGCGCCACTGGTCGGTGTGGATGTAGTGCCAGCTCGGCGCGTTCTGCAGCCTCGCCGCGGGGTTCCAGTCGCGGCCCAGGGCAATGGCTGCCCAAGGTTCGCCGGGGGCCAGCTTCTCCTGTCCGACGTAATGGGCCAGGCCGCCGCCGTTGACACCCACGCAGCCGCAGAGAAGCATGGCGTTGATGGCCGCGCGGTAGATCAGGTTGTTGTGGTACCAATGGTCGATGCCGGCGCCGATGATGACGGTGCACTTGCCGCCGGTGAGTTCGGCCGTGCGGGCCCAGTCGCGAGCAAAGCGGATGACCTGCTGGCGCCCGATTCCTGTGCGCATTTCCTGCCAGGCCGGGGTGTAAGACGCCTCGGCGTCGTCGTAGTTCTTGGCGTATTCGCCGCCCAGGCCGCGATCCACGCCGTACTGCGCCAGCATCAGGTCGAACACGGTGCAGACCGGCACCCGGCCCTCGCTGGTCTCGACGTACTTCACGGGCACGCCGCGCATCACCTGCTTGCCCTTGACGAAGTCGTCAAAGCCCACCTGCAGCACGCCGTCCTTGATCTCGGCGAGGCTGAGCAGGGGGTCGAGGTCCTGGCCGTCCACGCCGTCCTTGAGCAGGAGGTTCCACTGTCCCTTCTTCTCCTGCCAGCGGTGGCCAATAAAGCCCATGGGCATGCGAGGCTGGCCGGAGTGCTTGTCCCAAAGCAGGAACTTCCAGTCACCCTTGTCTTCGGCCTTGTACTTGTCCACGGTGTTGGCGCGCAGAAGGCGGCCGGGCCGGAGCACATCGCCCTGCTTCTCGAGCCTGACAAGCAGGGGGTTGTCGGTGAAGCGCTTGTTGTAATCCACAAAGCGCGGCACCTGCTTGTCGAGGAAGTACTCCTTGAGGATGACGTGAACGACACTCATCCAGAAGGCGCCGTCCTGGCCGGCGTGGATGGGCACCCACTCGTCGGCGAACTTGGAAACCTGGTTGAAGTCGGGCGCGAAGACCACGACCTTGGTGCCGTTGTGGCGGGCCTCGACGGCGAAGTGTGCGTCGGGCGTGCGCGTCATGTTCAGGTTGCTGCCCATGATCGCGATAAACTTGGCGTTGTACCAGTCGGCCGACTCATTGACGTCCGTCTGTTCGCCCCAGATCTCGGGGCTGGCGGGGGGGAGGTCGCAGTACCAGTCGTAGAAGGAAAGCGACACGCCGCCCATGAGCTGCAGGAAGCGGGCGCCGGCGGCGTAGCTCACCATGCTCATGGCCGGAATGGGCGAGAACCCGTTGATGCGGTCGGGGCCCCACGTCTTGGCCGTATGGATGTTGGCCGCGGCCATGATGTCGAGCACCGTGGCCCAGGTGGTGCGGCGGAAGCCGCCCTTGCCGCGTGCCTTCTGGTAGCCGCGGCGGAGTTCCACGTCGTTCTGGATGCTGGCCCAGGCCTCGACGGAATCGCTGTGGCGACCCTTGGCGGCCTTCCAGGCGTCGAGCAGCGCGCCGCGGATGTAGGGATACTTGACGCGCAGCGGGCTGTAGAGGTACCAGCTGTAGGAGATGCCGCGCTGGCAGCCGCGGGGTTCGTAGGGCGGGATTTCGCCGGCAAGCGGGAGGTAATCCAGCGCCTGCATCTCCCACGTCACGATGCCGTCCTTCACGTACACCATCCAGCCGCAGCTGCCGGTGCAGTTGACGCCGTGCGTGGAGCGGATGACTTTGTCGTGGGACCAGCGGTTGCGGTAAAACTCTTCCCAGGAGCGTGTTTCAGGGTCAACGATGTCTTGGATCCACGAGCTCATTTTGAGCCTCCCACCAGGGTCTTGCGCACGTTGCGGAAACGCCTGATCCAGATCAGGTCCAGGGCAATCAGCAGCGCGATCGCGCCGACGATGCCGTAAATAATGAAGTAGTCGCGGCCGGGCGGCGGCGCGGTGGTCTTGGACACGTCGCCGAGGTAGGCCGTGAGGGCAATGACCTCTTCCTCGGTCATGGGCTTGTCGGCGAAAACCTGCTTCATCACGAGGAACTGGGGCGAGGCCAGCGAGGCGCGCAGGCCCGCCTCACCGCCGTTGCGGTTGAAGGCATTGCTCAGGTCCGTGTACTTCGCGCCCACGGTGGCCGCCAGCGTTCCGCCGCCAAGGCCGGTCAGGCCCGTAATGCTGTGGCAGGAGATGCAGGAAGGTCCGCCGTTTGCGAGCCGAGCCTCGCCCGTAAAGAGGCGCCGGCCGAGGTCGATATCCTCGGGCGTGGCGCCGCGCAGTTTCTTGACCGTGAGGCCGGGGCCGCCGGCGAACATGAAATCAATGATGTCGTTGAGTACGTTATCGCCCAGCGCGGCCTGGGCCGGCATGGTGTCGCCGAACTCGGCCTTGACCTTCTTGGCGTAATCGTCGTTGGTACCGGCCGGGTTTTTGAGGAAGGCCATGAGCCATTCGCGCGAGGGCACACGGTCCTTGAGACCCGCGAGATCGGGGCCAACGAGCTTGCCGCCGCCGATGGTGTGGCAGGGCGCGCAGCTGGTCTTGAACGGGTCGAGGCCCGCAGCCTTGGTACCAGCGGGCAGCTCGGCGGTCTGGGCGCTGGCTTCACGGCCCTCGAAGGCCAGGAAGACGCAGGCCAGCGAAGCGACGGCGAAGAGCAGCAGAAGGTGGGGAAGCATCCTGTTCACGGCGGGCACTCCTGAAAGAACGGAACCGCGCTAATCGGATATCAGCATCTCTTTAGGCCAGATATACCCCGCCTCCGCCCCGAGTCCAAACAAAAAAGACAAGAAAGTCTTCTTATCTTTAGTCACCGCCCCGCCTCGTCCCACCTCCCTAAATACTGACACACCCTTGACTTGGCGGATTTCACAACAAAATACGATAATCGGACCTTGTTGGGTGATTTAGGCCGCGCTAGAATTTGAACCAGTGGCCCAAAGGACCTGCCATGAACCCGCTTCACCGCAAGGATGTCCTCAAAGTGCTTGACCAGGTTCGCCCCTACATCAAGGCCGACGGCGGCGACGTCGAGCTCGTCGATATCGCCGACAACGGCATCGTCTCCGTGCGCCTGACCGGCAACTGCGTTGGCTGCGCCAGCGCAGGCCAGACTGTCTTTGACGGCATCCAGTCCGCCCTTCAGGGCCAGCTCGCATGGGTCACAGGCGTGGCCCAGGTCGATGCCGATTACATGCCCGCCACCAGCCGGTCCGCCGCCACCGAGAGCGTCCAAGCCCTGCACCGCCGTGCGCGACGACACCTGCTGGACCTGCTCGCGGCCCTCGACGACCTGGAGCCCGGCAAGAACCTGCCCGAGGCTGTGCCCGCCTTCATCAATCTGGCGCGCGGCGAGCTCAGCCAGCTCCTGCGCCTGGAGGAAGAGGTCATCTACGGCGCGGCCGAGAGCTTCCTGGGCCGCACGGCCGGCCCTGTGGCCGTGCTGAAGAAGGAACACGAACAGTTGCACCGCCTGTTCACGGAGTTCACCGACTTGGTGATCCGATTCGGCGGCGCCGGCGGTCCGGGCCCCGGCGAACTGCGCGCCGCCGCCCAGCGCATGGCGCGCTACTTCGAGCAGCACACGCAGAAGGAACAAAGCGTGCTGTTCAACGTTCTGAATGAGGGCCTGCAGCCTGATCTGCAGGCCGAGCTACGCGAGGACATCGCCCGTCACGTGCAGCGCCTGGGCCTGGCCGGGGCGCTTGCCTCCACCAAGGAAAAGCCATGAGCGAACCCAAAGTCGTCAACCTGCCCGAGAAGGTCTTCGTGCCCGTCGTGCGCAAGCAGGGCAAGCAGGGCGACGTGGTCGAGGCCGTCAAGGCCGTCAACCCCGAAGGCAAGCAGATCCCCGTGGCCTTCACCAAGCCCGAGTATCTGCGCCAGTTCGCCGACGCCACGGGCATGAGCAAGATGTCCGAGGTCAAATGCATGGAAATGCCCACGGCCGCTCTGCTCGACCAGCTTGCATCCCACCACGAGCCCGAAGTCTGCATCGACCCCATGCAGGAGAGCGAAGCCACCCTCTCCTACAAGAAGGAAGGCGCCGTCAGCCGACAGTATCTTCCTCACGGCGCCCTGATGGACGTCAAGGCGCCCAGCTTCAGCCTGCCGGAGAACCACCTGCAGGACCTGCGCCGCGTCGCGGAAGAGCTGCCCACCATCGAGGCCGTGTGGCTCATGGAAATGGCCATCCGCAACGAAGGCCAGGAGGGCGAGCCCGAAACCCGCCCGCTGCTCGTGCTCAAGCAGAGCGTGCCCGAAGGTCACGAGCTCTTCCAGGACGCATTCATGGAAATGGGCGACCGCTGGTGCGAGACCTTGCCGCGCGGTATTGCCGTGGACATGCTGCCGGACCACGCCCTGCCCGTGGCGGGCAAGCTGTCGGATCAGTTTCTGGTGTACCAGCGCAAGAAGTAGCCGTTCGCGCCAAGGGCTCTGATGCGGATTCCCTGGGCCGCCCGTCGTGCCGCGGGCTCGAGCGCTGAGTATGTTCAACCAGACTTGCGAGTATGCCGTTCGCGCGGCGATTGCCATTGCACGCCACGACGCCGGGCAGTACGTGCTGGCCAGAGAACTCTCCCGCGAGCTGGACATACCGCATCAGTACCTCGCGAAAATCCTGCAGCAACTCGCGAAGTCCAAGGTGCTTGAGTCCTCGCGTGGCCGCCTTGGCGGCTTCCGCCTCGCACGCGCGGCCGCAAAAACGCGCCTCCTGGACATCGTCGCGCCCTTTGAAGACCTGCGCCGCACAGACCAGTGCGTCATGGGGCAAAAAGTCTGCAGCGACGCCACGGCCTGCCCCATGCACGACTTCTGGGCCACCGTACGCAAACGCTACCACGACGAACTGGAGGGCAAGACGCTGGCCGACTTCGTGAATTTCGAGAACAGCCGCCGATCCGCCTGAGCAACGAAGGAATTTGATTGATTTGCGTATTTTATTGTTTTTATGATTCGCGCGGAGGCCCTCATGGAACCCCGCAACAGCTACTCTGCACCCCGAGGCTACAAGCCGCCGCCGCCCCCGGCCGTGGAGCGCAACCGGCCCAACGCCTACCTTGAATCCGCCGTGCTTTCGGCGCCCCGCGAGCAACTGCTGCTCATGCTCTTTGACGGCGCGCTGCGATTCATCGAAGCGGGCAAGACCCGTCTTGAGGCGCGGCAGTATCTCGAGGCCGAAAAGAGCTTCCTGAGCGCCCGAAACATCGTGACCGAGCTGATGCAGAGTCAGCAGCCCTCCATTGGCGAGGCCTATGGAGGGCTGATAGCGCTCTATCGCTTTGCCCTTGAGCGCCTGGCCCGTGCCGGCCTCGAGAAGAGCGCAACCCTGGCCGAGGAGGGCGCCAAGGTGCTCTCCGACTTGAGGGCCACCTGGGCCGAGGCCATTGCCGCCGCGAAGACCGCGCCAGCCTCAAGCGTGCTATAAGGCAACTGTGCGCCTGTTCCTCGCCGTGGACATTCCCGATTCCCAGCGCGACGATCTGGCCCGGCTCTGCCGCGGCGTCGAGACCGCGCGCTGGACCGACCCGGCCCAGTTGCACTGCACCTTGCGATTCCTGGGTGAACTACAAGAGGGCCGCCTGCCGGAGCTGAAAGCGGCCCTGACAACAGTGCGCCGGCCAGACTTCGCCTGCCGCGTCCGCGGGGTAGGCTGCTTTCCGCCCGTCAGTGCGGGGCGCCCGGCCCGGGTGCTTTGGGCCGCACTGGAGCCGCGCGGGGAGCTGGCCGCCCTGAAACAGTCGCTGGACCAAGCCCTTGAGGCCTTTGGCCCCGACGAAGACCGGGACTTCACGCCGCACATCACCCTGGCCAGGCTCAAGAACGCGGCGCCGCAAGTCGTAGCCGGCTGGCTTCAACGCCACGCCAACTTGAGCCTGCCGGAGTTTTCCCTGCGGGACTTTGCGCTTTACGCCAGCGAACTCAAGCCTGAGGGCGCCCTGCATCAAGTGCTGGGCCGCTTTGGCGCCATGTGACGCAGCTGGACGCACTCGCGCGTGCACCCGGAGTGCCGCCAGCATAGAATCCCGCCCCCATGGCGCTGATCAGCTTTCGCATTCCAGCCTTCATTCAAGACTTGGGCGGCGGCCTGCTGCTGGGCGAGGCCCTGTTCTTTCCTGAAGTCACGCGCCTTTCCGACTCCCGCCCGCGCCTGACCTCTACGCTGGGCGCCAATCTGCGCCGCATTCTCGAGCAGGAGCTGCTGCTGGACCTGCACCGGAGGCGCCAGGCCGCTCGCGTCGATGTTCGCACCATCTCCATTGAGCTTGACGCGCCGCGCGAACTGCCCCTCTGGGCCGGGCGCCTGCCCTTGAAGTTCCACGCCCTGTGCTGGAAGCAGGGCGACGCCGAGGCGGCACGCGTCCCTGCCCTGAGCATCGAGGTGCTCGCCACGGGACAGAACCTCGAGAAACTCCTGGTCTCGAGTATCCGTGCAACGCTCACGCGGCGCGGCATGGCCCAATCCCTGCGCGAGCTGGCCTTTACCCAGCGCGTCGAGTCCGTCACACCGGAGAACATCAGCGTCGTGCCTCAGCTGCGCTCGCCGCGCGACATTGCGCGAGAGGAAGAGGGCACGGCCGAGCCGCCTTCAGTGCTGGCGGAGGTGTGCACGGACCTCTGCAAGGTGCCGCCTCGTGAGGCCTGGGAGCTCAATGAGGCCGTGGCGGCACTGGCGCGGCTGGTGGGCGGTGAGCACCCGGCCAGTGTTCTGCTGGTGGGACAGGCGGGCGTAGGCAAGACCGCGTTGTTCCATCAGCTCGTGCGCGAACGCGCCCGCCTTGCCCTCGCGGCCACGCCATTCTGGGAGACCTCGGGTTCGCGGCTGGTGGCGGGCATGAGCGGCTATGGCATGTGGCAGCAACGCTGCGATCATCTGCGCCGCGAAGCCGCGAAGACGCGCGCCGTGGTGCACCTGGGCTCCCTCTCCGAGTTGATGGACGTGGGCAAAGCCGAGGGCATCGAACAGGGGATGGCGGGTTTCCTGCGGCCGTTCATCGCGCGCGGCGAGTTGCTCGCTGTGGTGGAAGCCACGCCCGAGCAGGTGGCCTTGATCGAACGGCAGGATCCCGCGCTGCTCAACGCCTTTACACGCCTCGAGGTTGAAGAGCCTGCACCTCCTCGCGCCCGGGCCATTCTACGGCGCGAAGCGGACTTTCTGGCGCGCCCTGCCCCGCGCCCGGCGCGGCGCAAGCGCCCCCAGGAGATACCGGAGCCCTGCTCACTTGCCGACGACGGCCTGGACAAACTCGAACGCCTGCACCGGCGCTTTGCCTCCTATTCAGCCTGGCCGGGCCGGCCCCTGCGCTTCTTGCGCAACCTGATGCGTGACGGGACTCCGGGCAGCACGCTGGCCGCGCGCGACGTGACGCTGGCCTTTGCCCGCGAATCGGGCCTGCCCCTTTCGATGCTCGATGAGGACGCTGAGCTCAAGCTCGAGGAAGTACAGCAGTTCTTCAGCGAGCGCGTGCTGGCCCAGGACCGCGCCGTCGAACTTGTGGTCGACCTTCTGGCCACGTTCAAGGCCGGCCTGTCGCGCCCCGGCCGGCCCCTGGCCAGCCTGCTCTTCATCGGCCCCACCGGCGTGGGCAAAACGGAAATGGCCCGCAGTCTGGCCGAGTATCTGTTTTCCAGTCGCTCCCGCCTTACGCGATTTGACATGAGCGAATACGCCGACCCCGCGTCTGTGCAGCGCCTGATATCGGGGCTAGGCGGCGAGGGCCTGCTGACGGCGCGCGTACGCGAGCAGCCCTTTGCAGTGATCCTGTTCGATGAGTTCGAGAAGGCCGACTCCAGCTTCTTTGACCTGCTGCTGCAGGTCCTGGGCGAAGGCCGCCTCACCGACGCAAGGGGCCGCGTCGCCGACTTCACGACCAGCGTGATCATCATGACGAGCAATCTCGGCGCCCAGGGCTTCATGCAGGGCAACCTCGGCTTTGGCACGCGCCGCAAGAAGGCCGAGGCCCACTTCACAACCGAGGTCAGGAACTTCCTGCGGCCCGAACTGCTCAACCGCCTGGATCGCATCGTGCCTTTCATGCCCCTGGACGCGGCAGCCATCGAGCGGGTGGCAGCCCGTGAACTGGAGCTGGCCCAGCGCCGCGCCGCCGCTTCAGGCCGCCTGGAATTCCTTGCGGCACCGGGTGTGGTGGAGTTGCTGGCGAAGCTGGGCTGGCAGGAGAAATACGGCGCGCGGCCACTCAAGCGTGCCATGGAGCGCCACTTGCTCGTGCCCCTGGCCGTGGCCGTCAATGAGTCGTCAGCGCAAGGTCCTGTGCGGGCCGAGATCAGCGTCAAGGGCGATGGCCTGGCGATGGAGATCCACGCGGCCGGACGCGAGCGCGGAAAGCGGGCCGATCTCGCCCGGACCGCACTGGCCCAGGAATCCATGGACCTGCGCCGCAGTGCGCAACAGTTGCTCAAAAGTCCCGTGGTGCGGGACCTGACCAGCGAAATCTACAACCTGGAGCGAGCCGCCCGGCAAGCACAGCGGCGCCGGCGCAAGGGCGGCCTGACGTCCGAGGAAGCAGCCAACCTCAAGCGCTTGCCGCGCTGCAAAGAGGCCCTCGGCCGGGTGGATAGCCTGCAGGAGGACGCGCGCCGGCTGGAAAGCCGCGCGCTGCTGGCCAGCTTCGGACGGCCCAGCGGCAGCCTTGATGACGCCCTGGCCCGCCTGCGCCAGGATTTTGACCGCGCCCTGCTGGGCCTCTATCACCTGCACTTTGAACAGGTGGAGTACGGCTGCCTGGCCCTCAACGGCGAGCGCCCTGCCATGCTTGCCCTGGCCCAGGCCTATATCGCCGCCCTTCGCGAACGCGGCTTTGAGGTCACGCTGTACCGCTACGCCCAGGAGCTTTCACGCCAGGAATTCAAGCGGCTGGAGCTGGATGCGACCCACAACGCCCAGGCGCGACGCGCCCGCGTGGAGTATCACCGGCGCGTGCAGTTGGGAGCGGCTCTGTGCCTGCCCGTGCTTGACGAGGACCGCTTCTTCGACGAATCGCCTGAAGGAATGCCGGCCCTGGCCCTGGAAGTGCTTGGTGAGAACGCACTGCCCCTGATTCAGCTTGAAAAGGGCAAGCATCTGTTGTTGCTGGAACAGGGGACCAAACCCCTGGCCTGCCACGTCGATGTAATCGATGTCTCGCCCATGGACTATCTGCTGCCGCGGGGCGAGGCGCGCGAAAAGCTGCTGGCGCAGGACTACATCCGGCGCAAATACGACTTGCCTCTGCGCAAGCTGCTGGACCTGCGCCTGGGGCGGGTCTGGGCCTGGCCAGGCCGCGACATGCAGATGGCCCTGGGCCAGGCGCTGGCCGAGAGTTTCTCGCACGCGCTGAAAGCGCAGGTGGCCCCTTGAAGCTCGATCTTCCGGTTTATTGCGAGAAGCAGCCGGGCGAACGTGGAGCGCCCGCCACCTATGTCGTGCGGCCCCTGTTCTTCCTGGAGCCCGAGCAAAGGCGCGACGACCTGCCACGCGCCATGACGGCCCTGGCCGCCAAACTGCGCGACATGGCCCTCGAATCCTCGCGGGGGCAGTGGCACGAGCCACTGGCCGAACTGGCCTTTGCACCCCCGCTCTCCGAAAGCCGCGTCGAAGTCAGCATCGAGCACCGCAAGCGCTCGCGCAAGCTCACCTTCTTTCTGGTGAGCTTCAAAGTCGGCGAGCAAAAGCTCTGCATGACGCCCAAGCTGCCGGACCTCTTCATTGCCGTGGCCCGGGGGGAAACTGCCGAGCAGCGGGCGGCCGAGGTGCTGGCGCGCTATTTCCGCAATCTTGAGCGCGACAGCGAAGACAGCCCCGACCCCGCCGAGTTCGCCCTGAACGGCCAGGCCTGGTTGTCCAGCCTCGAACTGCGCGTGGATACGGACCTGCTGTTCAAGCCACCCGAGCAGCAGCGGCAGGCGGCGCGCGGCGAGTTCCAGGTCAAGGGCGGCCTGGAGGAGCTTCAGCGCGTGGGACGCTGCCTTGACGCCCTTTACCCCGACGAAATCAGCCGCGCCGTGCAACGCGAGCAGGAGGTGAGCGAGCTGGCGCGGGCGCTGGACAGCGAGGAGCACCGGCCCGTGCTGCTGGTGGGGGCACCGGGCAGCGGCAAATCGGCCATCGTGCACGAGTACGTGGCGCGAAGCTGCGAGGCGCGCCGGCTGGGCCGCGTGTCGCAGTTCGGCGTGTGGCTGTTGAGTCCGCAACGTCTGATTTCGGGCATGAGTGTTGTGGGCCAGTGGGAGAACCGCCTGCACGCCATCTTGACCGCCGCCCGCGAGCGCAAGCTGGTGCTCTACTTCGACGACCTCGTGGGGCTGTTCAAGGCGGGCCAGACCAGCCAGTCCAGGCTCAGCGTGGCCCACGTGCTCAAACCCTTCATGGAGCGGTGGGAGTTCCGCGTGCTGGGTGAGATCACGCCTGAGCAGTTACGCGTGCTCCAGGAACTGGACCGCAGTTTTGCCGACCTTTTTCACGTCATTCACGTCCAAGAACCCCACGAAGAGGGCAACCTCGCCATTCTGATTGAGGTGATGCGCGGGCTGGAGGCCCGCCACGGCTGCCGCTTTGACACCACGGTCATCCCGGCCGTTGTCGAGCTGCAGACGCGCTATGTCCGCGACCGCAGCTTCCCCGGCAAGGGTGCCGGTTTTCTGCGGCAGCTGGCCCAGCGCCACCGCAACGCCGCCATCAGCCGCCGCGAAGTACTTGACGAATTCAAGGCTGTCAGCGGCCTGAGCGTCGAGTTCCTCGATGAGCGCGTAAAACTCTCGCGCGACGGCGTGCTCCGTGCCCTGCAGGACGAAGTGGCCGGGCAGGACCACGCCCTGGCCCTGTTGGCGGACACAGTGGCCCTGGCCAAGGCGCGCCTCAACGATCCCGGGCGCCCCCTGGGGTCCTTTCTGTTTCTCGGACCCACAGGCGTAGGCAAGACCCAGACCGCCAAGGCCATTGCCCGCTATCTGTTTGGCGATGCCGGCCGCCTCCTGCGCTTTGACATGAATGAGTTCGCCAGCCCCTACGCCGTGTCGCGACTGGCGGGCACCTTCCGTGAGCCTGAAGGGCTCCTCACTTCGGCCGTCCGGCGCCAACCTTTTGGCGTCATCCTGTTCGATGAAATCGAGAAGTGCCACCCCGACGCCTACGACCTTCTGTTGCAGGTGCTGGGCGAAGCCCGCTTGACCGACGGTCTGGGCCGCACGGCGGACTTCGCCAACTGCCTCATCATCCTGACCAGCAACCTGGGCGTGCGCGAGGCTGGCGGCGGCCTTGGCTTTTCCGGCCACGATGACAAGGACGCGCCGGCATACATCAAGGCCGCCGAGCGCTTCTTCAGACCCGAGTTTTTCAACCGCCTCGACCACGTTGTGCCCTTCGGCCGCCTGCCCAGGCTTGAGACCAGGCGCATCGTACGCCAGCTGCTCAGTTCGCTCGTTGCGCGCGAAGGCCTGGGCCGCCGCAAATGCGTGCTGCGCGTGCCTCCGCCGGCCCTGGACCGTGTCGCCCGCCAGGGCTACCACCCCGCCCTGGGGGCCCGAGCCCTCAAGCGCGCCCTCGAGCGCGAAATCACCCAGCCCTTGGCCCGCACCGTGGCGCGCCTCAAGGGCCACAGCCCGACCCTTCTTACTCTGGCGCCCGGCCAAGACTCCCTTCAGGTCCTGGCACGCCCCCTCATGAGTGCCGCGCCCAGAGATGGAAGCCTGGCGGCTTTGGGAGAGCTCGACGCCGCCGAGGCCCACGAACTCGTGGACGATGCCCTGGAACAGGCGCGTCTGACCATGGAGAAGCTGCGCCCGCGCGAGGCAATTTCCGGGGCGCGCATCGAGCAGTCCCACCGCGCCTACTTCGCCATCAAGGCTCAGGCCGAAAAACTCAGGAAGCTGGCCGAGCGCCTCGGCCGCCACTCCCTTGAGGACAGCTCGCGCATCGGCCGGTCCTCCCGCATGGCCAGACACACCCGACGCCATCGCGAGCGCATGGAGTATGCCGGCCAGCGGGCATGGCGCGACTTCTGCAGTATCGAGGATGTGCGGGAGTTCCTCGTCCAGTCCCGCGAGGAAGGCCAGGAAAGCGAAGGCCAGCCCAGCGGCGCTATCCGAAACCTGCTGGGCGAAACCGCCCTGCTCCAGCTGCTGATGCGGTCCGCCCCCCGCCAGGACGGCCGCGTGGTACTTCTGTTCGAGTCCCTCAATGCCGCCCTGCCCCCGCAGTCGGCGCGCCTGGCCGCGCAGGAGGCCGAAGTGCTGCGAGAGGCTTTCGAGCTGGCGGTGCGGGAATTGGATGTCAGGGGCCTTTCGCACGCGAAGGCACTCCTCGTCGAGGGAACCCTGGCGCGCGAATTGGCTCCGCTGGAGACCGGCACCCACCTGTTCATCGTCGAGGGAGAGCTGGCTCCCGTGGCAGTGACGGCCCTGCCGCTCAAGGCGCGCCAGAAGCCCGAGGCAGTTCTCAACCGCCTGCGCCTGGCTCGCAAGCGCTGGTGGACGGAGGGCGGAGAGGAGCCCTATGCGCCGGGGCCCGTGCTGCGCGTGATCCACCAGAGCGGCCAGACCCTGGACTTGCGCTCGGGCGGCATTACGCGCAGCGAGGCTGGCGTGGGGGCCCGCCGCAGCTACTTGTTGTCCGCCCTGCCTCTGGGCCACGGAGAGGAGGAATAACCATGGCTCTCCTGCGCGCTCCCGCAGTGGTATGGAAGGACCCGGGCGGCATGTACACGGCGACCCTGGTCGAGGATGACTCCGGCCAGGCAGCCGTAGGCAGCAGCGCCGCCGAGGCGCTTTCCGCCCTTCAGGACTGGTGCGTCTGGACCGTGAAGCATCAGCCCTGGGCCTTCAGCGCGCCCGAGATGCAGCGCCCGCGCCTGGCCTGGTTTCAGGTATCCGTGCGCCCGGAATATGTATTGCGCAAGCGGCGCTTCCCCGTCGAGGAGAGTGTGACCTTGCCCGTTCCCGTGGTGCTGGGGGACCTGCCGGCAGGCCTGACGCTCTGCGCCGCGCCCACGCTCAATCTGCGCTTCACCTGCCACGAAGACGAACAGGTCAAGGAGCTGGTTGCCCACTACGTGAGAGAGCGGGTGTCCGGCCTCTCACCCGCCTCCGTCAGCCGCCTCTGGCCCCCGACCCACCTCGAGCTGGCCGACATCTCGGTGCGGCTACCCAGCCCTGGCCCCAAGCGGACCAGAGCAAAGGTTCTCGAGGCCCTGCCGCTGGTGGCCGAGCCGGTCACGCGGCAGCGGGGCCGCCTTTCACCCAGGGCCTTTGGCCGGGAAGCTGAAATCGCCGACCTGGTCAAGCGCCTGCAGGCCGATCGCGCCAACGTGCTGCTCGTGGGCGAAAGCGGGAGCGGCAAAACCACGATGCTGTTGCAGGCCGCCCGCGAAATCGAACGAAGCGTGCGCCGCGACCCCGAGCGGGATCCAGATCAGGCGCCCCTGTCTCCCATGTTCTGGCAGACCAGCGGCTCGCGCATGATCGCCGGCATGCGCTATCTCGGGCAATGGGAGGAACGCTGCGAGAAAGTCGTGTCCGAGCTGGCGGAGATGGACGGGATCCTCTGCGCCGACAGCCTCATCGAGCTTCTGAGGGTGGGTGGCTTTGACGCCACGGACAGCGTGGCAGCCTTCCTGATGCCCTTCCTTCAGCATCGTGAGTTGCGCATGGTGACTGAGTGCAGCCAGGCCGAACTCGATGCCGCGCGCCGCCTGCTTCCGGGTTTCGTGGAGAACTTCCAGATCCTGAGCCTGGCCAGCCCCGCGGGGCCGGCGGCCATTGCCATGTTGGACCAGTTGGCCCGGGCTGACCGCCAGAATCTGCGCATCGAATTCGAGGATGCCTTGCCCGCCTTGGTCTACCGCATGCATCGCCGCTTCCTGCCCCAGGCCGCCTTTCCCGGCAAGGCGGCGGGATTTTTGCACTTGCTGTTTGAACGCGCCGCCACTGCGCACAAGCCGCGACTTAGCTTGGCGGATGCCTTGGAGGCCTTCGTGGCGGACACGGGCCTGCCAGAGTTGTTCCTGCGCGACGAAGTGCCCCTCGACGAAGCCGAGATCCGCGCCGAGCTTGAACTCTCCGTCATCGGGCAGGTGGGCGCCGTCCGCGCGGCTGCGACCCTGCTGACCACCTTCAAGGCCGGTCTAAACGACCCCCAGCGCCCTTTGGGTGTGCTGCTGTTCAGCGGGCCGACCGGCGTGGGCAAGACGGAACTGGCCAAGGCCGTCTCGCGCTACCTGTTCGGACACGGGCAGGGCAAGGACCGCTTGATCCGGCTGGACATGAGCGAATACGGCCAGAGCGGCAGCGCGGAACGGATTTTCTCGGGGCCCCAGGGCGAGCCCAGCGAGCTGATCCGGCGCCTGCGCGCCCAGCCGTTTTGCGTGCTCCTGCTGGATGAAATCGAGAAGGCCTCGCCGGACGTCTATGACGTATTCATGAGCGCCTTTGACGAAGGCAGGCTTACGGACCGCTTCGGTCGCACCACCAGCCTGCAAAGCGCCATCATCATCATGACCAGCAATCTCGGCGCGGGTAAAGGTCAAGTCTTGGGCTTTGGCGAAGGGGCTGAGCCGGATTACGAAGCTGAAGCCATGGCCTGGTTCAGGCCGGAGTTCTTCAACCGCCTCGATGCCGTGGTTTCATTCAAACCATTGTCACAAGACGTGGTGTTGGAGATTGCCTCCAAGGAACTCCAGGAACTGTCCGCGCGTGAGGGCATGCAGCGGGCCGGCATTCGCCTTGAGTTTTCGCGGACTCTGGTGGAGCAGGTGGCCAAGGCCGGGTTTGACGCGCGCTTTGGCGCCCGGCCCCTGCAGCGGACCATCGAGAGCCTGGTCGTGGCGCCCCTGGCCCGTTATCTCGTCCGGCACAAGCCGCGCGCCTCGACGCTCAGACTGGGGTGGCGCGACGGGTCGCTGTCCGTGGTTCAGGCGTGAGCGGCGCCCAAGCTGCGCTCACGACGGCGGCGGGCCAGGTCAAAGCCCAGGCCGGCGCCCAGCAGCAGGAACGTCAACAGGCTGGCCCCGGCATCGATGGCCAGGTCTTCTTCCGTGTAAATGTCGATGGGCACGCAAGGGCCGCACTGGAAACGGGGTTCGGTGCCGCACCAGCCCTCGCTCAACTCAACTACGGGCGCTCCCCGGGCCTGCGAAACCAGGGCGAAGTCACCCAGGTCAAATTGCGAAACCAGCCCGCAACGGGCCTGAACAATGATCTGGTTGTCCTGCTGCCGCGCCATCTGAAGCCAGGCTTGGCCGGCCGGGCAGTGAGTCAGGCGCAAGAGGGGCAACTCGAGGACCTTTCCGGCGCGCAGAAGCCTCACGCCGTGAACCACGGGACCGCCATTGATCTCGGCCACGGTGGTGCCGTCATTGGAAAGAAAGTATTGGCGGCCTGACGCATCGGCCTCGAACTGCCACAAAGTCTGGCCTCCCTGAATCCTGGCAACCGACTGGCGCTGGTGGGAACGGCTGAGGCACAGGGCGTACTGCCCGTTGGGTGAAACCACCCGCCATGAATCCGGAAGGGGCGACAGCGCATAGAGAGACCCGCTGAACAGCAGCGTGAGCAGGAGCAGGAGCAGGAGCTTGTTCATGGCGTGTCCTCTACTCTCTCTTGGACGCGGGCCAAGGTCCGGAGTTTCAACTTTCAGGCCGGCCGCCCGCGCCTGAGCCGAAGGCCCAGCACCAGAAGGGCCAAGGCGCTCAGGGCTGCACCCGCGCCAAAGGCCAACTCGGCCGTGCTGCAGCGCGAACCGTAGCTTTCCGGGGCAGATTCTGTCTTGCTCTGCTCGACCAGCTTACCGGTGGCGAACTCAAAACGGCTCAAGGTTCCGTCAACGGCCCGCACATACAGGAACTTGCCCTCGCGGTAATCCTGGTAGTGCCACTGCCGCGCGTTCTGGTAGCTCGTGGGCCGGGGCTGGGCGCAGAGGCTTTCGTAGCTGTGCTCGGCAACGATGCCTGTCTTGTCCCGGAACAGGATGCCGGCCTTGGACTTGTCAGCCAGGTCGTAGTAACTGTCGCGCACTTCAGCCACGACGCTGCCGTCGTCGGCCACGTGGAAGTTGTGCCCCCACTGCTCGATGCGGAAGGACCAAAGGGGCTTCTCGCGATCGTCGGCCTTATAGACATTCTGGTCGTTGCCGCGGAAGGTCAGCCGCAACACGTACTGCTTGTTGGGAGAGTAAATCCAGTCATCTTCGGGGGGCGGGGCGTTGGCCTCCAGCGCGGCAGCGCCCAGGGCCAGCACAAGCAGTAGAAAGGTAACGCGCATGGAGCCCTCCCTCAAAGGAAGCCGGTCCCTGGAATCATGGAATCCAAGGACCCGGGGCAAAAGGTGCGCAAATCCCGGACTACTTCAGGTAGGTGTCGCGCGTGAAGAAGAAGAAGTCATGGAAGTAATGGGTCAGCAGAAGGCCAAAGCCCAGCAGGTAGTAACTCTGGAGCACGGCCCCGGGCCGGTAGTGAAGCTGGTGCGGCTCGCCAATACCCTGGAAGTAGCCAATGCCCTGGGAGACGACCAGCACGGTCGCGATCAGCAACATGATAGAGACCACGAGCACGAACACGGCCAAGCCGATGCCGTAGTAGCGGGCCCCGCCCACACTCTCGCCGCCGAGCCAGCGCATGAAGCTGTTGGTGTGTCCGCCGCCGGCGGTCATGCGGCGCGTGATGAACCAGGTCAGGGCGATGTACTGGGTGCTGTGCCAGAAATTGAAGCCCTGAAAGCTGGAGTCGAGGTTGGGCCACAGAGGCGCAAACAGACCCACGCCGATGGCGCAGCAGATGAGCATGAACTTGGGCAGATGCAGGGTCCCCGCGGCGTGCTCGCGCCACGATTTGACAGCCCAGATGCCGGTAAAAACCACGAATCCGGCCAGGTTGGCCATCCAGAACCAGTCCGCCAGAATGAAGTCCGGCAGCATGGGCTGCATGCGGCCGATATGGAAACGGTACTCCGTGGCGCGCTCAACGCCGAGCAGCGATGACGCCCAGGTCCAGGCCAGGGTACCTTCGTTGGCCATGACCATGCGGAAGGTGCTCAGGGGATACAGCGGAAAAACCACAGCGCCAAAGTCCATCAGGCGCGAAGTCAGGGAAGGCCGCGCCCCGTCGCGGTCGTGATAGAAACGTACGACATAGCTGAGCTGGTGCACGATGTGCAGGCTGGCAAGGAAGAAGAAACCGGTCATCAGCAACGTGCGGGTGGTGTTGCTGTACATGCCCAAGGTGGCCACGGTGGGCACCACGAGGAAGCCGGCATAGAACCAGAACTTATGGCCCCGCCGGAAGTTGTCGTTTAGGTAGGTGCGCGTGAAGGTCACCCAGACGTGGGGGCCGCCGGCCAGGGCCATGACGAAGAGGCTGGTCAGGTCTTCAGCGATGCCCCTGGCATCGGAGCCCGTGACCCCGGCAAAGCGCCCCAGGGCCCAGATACAGAGGTAGAAGAAACAAACCGGCACTGGAGCCAGCAGCGCGGTGAAGATGATCCAGCGCTTGTCCCAGCTGCTGGTCCAGATCCAGCCGGGTTCCAGGGCCTGCGCCATGGGCGCCGGCCTTGCCTGAAGGATCGCGACTTGACCCGCCATGCACCCTCCCTGAGCGAATGAGGCCCCCGGAAAACAGGGCGCAAGTTTATACAAACAGAGGGGGCAACTAGAAGCCTCTACGGGGACAAAGTGCGGAGGTTACTGACATCTTCACACTTGCCTAAGGCGTACCAAAAGCGTAGGGTCACCCCCCTGTTTACACGTCAAGAGCAGTCGGGGGAGCGGCCATGGCCGAGCGCAAAACGGAGCGCGCCACAGACGGGGTGACTGTCGCCAGAAACTTCATTGCCCGCCTGGGAAAGGCCAAGTTCCGCCGCTTCATCAAGCTGCTTTCCGAAAACGTATCCGGCGAAGTGATCGCCCGTGAGTTCGGTGTCTCGCGTGAGCGCGTGCGCCAGTGGAAGAACGCCTTTGGCTCGGTCGTCCAAACGTACGTCGTCTCCCCGCAGGTCAAGCGGCTCACGCGCTGAGCCGCGCTGCGCTGTCTTCGGTGCCGGGCGCTTTGGACGCGCCCTGGCCCGCGCCCTCAAACACGCCGGCATCCCCGTCTCCGCCCTAGGCATTCGCCAGGGTGCCCGGCCATCGGCCCTGCAACGCGCCGCAGGCGTTGAGCTGGCCTCCGGCGCTGTCGAGTTCCTTGAGGCTCTCAAGGTTCCTACCCTCGTGTTCATCTGCGTGCAGGACCGCCACGTGCCGCAGGCCGCAGCCGAGCTGGCTGCCATCCCGGGCGCCCGCAGCCACCGCTTTGCCCACAGTTGCGCCACCCTGGGGCCGTCTGCGCTCGACGTCCTGGCACAGCAGGGCGCCAGTGTCGGGACCTTTCACCTGCTGCAAAGCTTTGGCCCCTCGCCCTTTGCCTGGCAGCGCGTCGCCGGATCATTCTGCGCCATTGAGGCCTCCGGCGGCCTGCGCCGCGAGCTCTTCGAGCGTGCCCGGGCCTTGGGCGCCCGGCCCTTCGACATCCGCGGGCCCCAGCGCGCGGCCTATCACGCCGCGGCCGTTCTAGCCTCCAACGCGCTCTACACCCTGCTGGACGCGGGTGAACGCATTCTGCTGGGAGCCGGTTTTGCGCGCAGGGCCGCTGCGGAAATGCTGGTGCCGCTCATGCAGGGCAGCCTCGCCAACGCTCTGTCCCTGGGCGCCGCGGAAGCTCTCACGGGACCCGTGGTGCGCGGCGACACGGAGACCGTGAGCCGGCACCTGACGGCGCTGACGGGCCGCGAGCGCGAGCTTTATCGCGCACTGATGCTGGCCACTCTGGAGCTGGCCCTGCGCACGGGGCGGCTGTCGCAGAGCCATGCCGCGCCCCTTGAGAAGCTGCTGCGGTCGTAAGGGCTACTTGGCCGGGGGCGGCTCGTTGAACAGGGCCCAGAACAGGCCCACCTCGCCGATGGCGACGATGAAGTCCTTGAAATCCAGCGGCTTTACGACATAGGCGTTAACACCGAAGTCGTAGCTTTCGAGCTGGTCCTTCTCCTCACGGCTGGAGGTGAAGACCACGACGGGCAGGCGCTTGAGGGACTTGGTGGCCTTGATGTCTTTGAGCACAGCCAGGCCGTCGACCTTGGGTAGCTTCAGGTCAAGAAGTACGAGGCCCGGGTTGACGTCCGGGCGGGAAGAGAACTCGCCCCGGCGGTGCAGGAAGTCGAGGGCCTGCTGGCCGTCGCGGGCGACAACCACTTCGTTGGCGAGGTTGGTGCGGCGGAAGGCGTGAAGAATCAACTCCACATCGTCCTCGTTGTCTTCAACAAGAAGGATGGGTTTCAGGGCTGACTTTTCCGCACTCACGAAGGACCTCGAGACGCTGATCGTTGCCCAGCCGCCAATTACGAATGGCCGCTGCGACGGTCAAGCACCCTAGCATTTTGAGACTAAGTTCGCACAGGAAAAGGGCCCCTGCCCGGCCTTGGCCAGGTCAGCTCTTCAATTCCCAGCTCGAGATCGTCAGGCGCTGGATTTCGCTTGTACCTTCAACGATTTCCATGAGTCTTGCCGCCCTGAAGAACTCTTCGACGCGGTAGTCCTTCATGTAGCCATATCCGCCGTGAATCTGCACAGCGTCGCTGGTCACCTTACTGGCCATTTCACTGGCGAAGAGCTTGGCTTGCGCCGCCGCGGAGATGAACTCCGGGTCGCTCAGGCCCTTCTGCTCCTTGAGCCACACCGCCTTGTAAGTAAGCATTCTGGCAGCGTTGATGGCCGTGACCATGTCAGCGAGCTTGAAGCTGATGCCCTGGAACTCCGTCAGCGCCTTGCCGAACTGCTTGCGCTCCCTGGCGAACTTTTTCGCGCGCTCGTAGGCGCCCGTTGCCAGCCCGATGCTCTGCGTTGCCACACTCAGGCGGCCCGTGTTGAGCGTCATGAGGGCCACCTTGAAGCCGTCGCCCTCCTTGCCGAGCAGATTGCGCGTGGGCACCGCGCAATCCTCGAAAATCAGCTCGGTCGTCGGGCTGGCGTGCACGCCCATCTTGTCCTCGACGGTGCCGGTCTTGAAGGGGCTCTCATCGCGGTCCACCAGAAAGGCCGAAATGATGTTTTTGCCGTCGGGCCTCTTGCCCGTGCTGGCCCACACGATGGCCGTTTTGGCCACGCTGCCATTGGTGATGTACAACTTGGTGCCGTTGAGCACCCATTGGTCGCCCTTCTTGACGGCCGTCGTCGCCATGCCCGCGGGGTCGCTGCCGGCGTTGGGCTCAGTCAGGGCAAAGCAGCCGAGTTTTTCGCCGCTGGCAAGGGCGGGCAGGAAACGCTGCTTTTGCTCGTCATTGGCGAAGTTCATGATCGGCAGGGCCACCAGCGAGTTCTGGGCGCCCAGCGTCATGGAAAGCGAGATGCTCGTCTTGGCCATTTCGCCCTCAACCAGCAGGTACGAGAGATAATCCGCGCCGGCGCCGCCGTATTGCTCGGGGATGACCAGACCCATGAAACCCAGGGCCGCCATCTTCCGGGTCAGCTCCCAGGGAAACTCCTTGGAGTTTTCGAGCTTGATGGCCACGGCCTCGACTTCGCTCTTCGCAAAGTCGGCGGCGGCCTGCTGGAACATGAGCTGGGTTTCGTTGAGGGCGAAGTCCATGGGTTCTCTCGCTTTGAACAATCGTTCAAACGGAATGTAGCTTGGCCTGTCGCGGCGCGCGAGACCGGGGCCAATTGACGGGGGGCGGGTGATATCTATCCTGATTGTCCCGCTTGCCGCGGGCCGGGCCAGAAAACAATCCAATGGAGATTCCGATGTCTAGAACGTGGTTCACGCTGGGCGCTGCCATGCTTGCGCTCACGCTGGGGATGTCGCTCAAGGTGCAGGCTTCAGAGTCGGTGGAACGCGTCGCCAGGGCGATGCAGGAAGATGAGAAGCTGGTGTCCCCCGGCGACCTGAAGATCGTCGCGGGCAAGGACGAAGGGCACAAGTCGCCTACGGAAGTGCTGACCAAGGCCATCAAGGCGGCCAAGGACGGCAAGATGGACGTACTCAAGACCTGCTGGGTGAAGGACGCACACGACCAGCTTGAGTACACCGGCTACTACAAGAACAAGGAAGCCAAGAACATCGAGATCATCGCCATGCACCTGGCGACCTTTGACGCCGCCAAACTCGCTGAACTCAAGCAGAACACCGTGGGCAAGTACGCTGTGGTCAAGACGGTGACTGAAAACCGCACCCACCTGATCCGCGCGGTGTGGAACGCCAAGAACTGGTACCTCAAGGACACCTACGGCGACGAGTACATCCGCGACTACACGGCAGGCCTCAAAGAGATGCGCGAGGCCATCGAGTCCGGCAGCGGCGCAAAGATCAAGGACAAGCTCGACCCCTGGGAAACCGACGCTCTGGAGCTGCTCGTGGGCGTGCAGGAAGGCGTAGACCCCTACGACCTCCTGGCCAAGCGCCTGAAGTCCATCAGCACGGGCGAGGGCGCTCCCCAGGTGTTTCTCAGCATCTGGAGCTATGAACTGGCCTACTGGTTCAACAACCCCAAGGCCGGCGAGAAGGAAGCCAAGGACAAATTCCTCGTCCTGAAGTTCACCACGGAGTACGACTGGAAGAAGGGCGAAACCTTCAACGTGTGCAAGGTGGCCCTGCAGAACACCGCACAGTTCCACAAGCGTCCCGGCGGCAAGTTCAAGGAGTGGGTACAGGACTACGACTACTACTATCCCGATGAGGAAGGCGGCAAGTAATCACGCCCCCAGCGCATCGCAGGCCGCCGAGAGGCGGCCTGCGTCGTTTTATCCCCGCCGCCGAGAGGCGGCCCACACGGTTTCAGGTCTGGCCACCCTCCCGGGACTCCTCGGCGGCCAGCGCCTGGGTGCGCTCCACCACACCCGTGTCGGCGTCTTTCAACTCCTCAAGCACCCGGGCGTCCTTGTCAAACTCAACTTCCGCCCCCGCGGGCTCCAGTTGCCGGGCCAGCTCCCTGGCCTCGGCCATGTCCTTGGCCACCACCCAATAATGCCGCGAATAGCGCGGAGGCAGGGCCTCGTCAGGCGCGCCTTCCTGCCTGACATGCAGGGTCAGCTCCGCGCGCACGGCCTTGGGCAGGCGCCGCATGGAGGCATAGCGGAGCTCCGCCACACTGTGCGGGCAGGGGTCAGGCGACTGGCCCAAAAATGCCATCAGGCCCTGCCTCGCTTCGCGAAGCCGGCCCAGCTCGCGCCGGCATGCGGCCTCGTTGCAGGCCACCAGGTCAGCAAAGCCGGCCTTTCGCTCGCTCTGACTCTGGGAAAGTACCGCCCAGGCTCGCTTGGCCACCTGCAGGGCGGCATCGAAGGCACCGAGCTTGCGCAGGCAGAACAGCTGTTCGACGTGCAGCTCAAAAGCCTCGGGCGAATGTTTGAGGCCGGCTTTGCACTGTTTGATGGCCTCCACGAACAGGCCGCGCCGTGCCAGAGCCACGGCCCAGTTGTACCAGGCATCGGCGTAACTGGCGTCCAGTTCGATGGCCTGGCGGTATCCGGCCACGGCCAGGTCGTGCTTGCCCGCCATGGAATAGGCATTACCCAGAGCCACCTGAATGCGGGCCTCCTTGGGTTCGAGGCTGGCGGCGATGCGCAGCCACTTTACGGCGCCCTTGGGTTTCTGCAGGCGCAGATAGCAGTCTCCCGCGCCATAGGCCGCATCGGCGCGGCGCTGGTCGAGTTTGAAGCAGTCCCGGAAGCGCTTCAGGGCACGCATGGTGGCACCGTGGCGTAGCAGCACGGAGCCGTAATTGAAGAGGACGTGGGCGTGATTCTGTTTGGGGGCAATGGAGAGTACACGACGGTACTTTTCGATGGCCCCGCGGGCGTCGCCCATGCTGGCAAGCACATTCCCCCAGGCGTCGAGTGCCGGGAAATATCGGGGCTTGAGCTTGAGGCAGGCCTGAAAGTGGGTGGCAGCCTCGAGGGGCTCACCGCGCGAAACCAGCACACGGCCCCAGAGATAATGAGCCTCGATCTGGAGTTCGCTCTCAAGATCGTCCATGGGCAAGGTTTCAAGCAACATCTGGGCCCGCGGAAAGTCGTTCTCGCGATAAAGCTCCAGCGCCTGCCTGAGCATCTGCCTGGCGTTCATATCTGAAGCATAGCAAGGCGCCGGCCCCGTTGGAGCACAACCGCTGTCGGCGCAAATGTTCAAGGCGGCAGGGATTTGCGCCGATAGTGCAGTGACGGCCTGTCACGGGCTGTTCATTGTTGCGAGGTCGGGGGCCATCATGGCGCGCAAGGGCAGCGACTGGCGATCGGCGTACCTGCTGGGTGTGGCGCTGCTTCTGCCCATTGGCACCGTGGTGCTGACGGCCTACTACTTCTTCCGCATGGGCCCTCTGGCTCCCGCCAAGGCCCCCTTTGACGCCTGGGCCTACTCTATCATCGCCATCTCCGGCGGCCTGTCCGGGCTCATGGCCGCCCTGCTGGCCCTGTTCTCCTTCGTAACCTGGCGCGCCCGCCTGCGTTTTGAAAACGAGTGCCGTCACCTCCAGCGCTACCTCAACGAGGATGTCGCCCGCGAGCGCTTCCGCATGCAGCGCAACCTCGACGTCTTCGCGGCCGCCCAGCAAATTTCCATGGCCATCAAGCAGGAGGTGGACTTCGAGCGCATTCTGGGCGCCGTGCTCGAGCAGATTGAGCACTTCGCGCGGGCTGACCAGGCATCCGTGTTTGTCGCCGACCGCCACGGCCTCCTGGAGCCACGCGCACTGCGCCGCCACGGCATCACACGCTTCCCCCCCGACCTCGGCAACGGCGAAGTGGAAACCAGCCTCGTGGACGAGGCGCTGGCGCACGGCCAGGGCCGCCGCCACCTGAACGAGCTGACGGGCGACTACGTTTATGCAGCCTGCTTTGCCACACCCGACGGCCTCAAGGGCGTCGTGCGCATCTCGCGTAACGTGCAGAGCGAGCCTGACTTCAAGGATGACATGGCGGCCTTCGAGCAGAGCGTTTCGCACCTGGCCCGCATGCTCGGCCTGGGCCTCAAGCAGAGCGCCATGTGGGACCGCGCCATCAAAGACGAGAAGACCGGCCTGTACAACGCCAACCACTACTCGGACCAGATCAAGCGCGCCGCCGCCACCGCCCGCCGCACGGGCATGGCCCTTTCACTGATCATGCTGGACATCGACAAGTTCAAGCATGTGAACGACACCTACGGCCATCTGGCGGGCGACCGCGTGCTGGCGCAAGTCAGCGAAATCCTGCGCCGCGAGGCGCGCGAGAGCGACACCCCCTTCCGCTATGGCGGCGAGGAACTCTGCATCATCTGCCAGGGCAGCACCGAGCACGACGCGGCTCTGGCCGCCGAGCGCCTGCGCAGCCTGATCGCGCACACGGAGTTCTACGACGACAAAGACCGCCTGCTTCCGGTAAGCGCGAGCTTCGGAGTCGCTGAATATGACAGCACGCGCATGCCATCCGAGAAGGAACTCAAGGAGGCCTGTGACCGCGCTCTTTACTTTGCCAAGGAGCACGGGCGTAACTGCGTGGCTGTAAGCGAGGGCGAAGGCCAGTTCTATGCCGTGGAGCGCAGCGGCGATCTGGGCAGTGAAATCAAGCGCCGCATGGGCCTGGCGGGCGACAACTCGCCCCTGAAGCCGGCAGGCGAATCGGCCCTGGAACCCGCAGTCAACGTCAGCCCCAGTGAAAGCGCCACGGTTCGCGCCAAGCTGGGCGAGAGCATCGACGCACTGGCCACGGGTTTGGCCGAGGTCGTTGGCAGCGATGCTGACCGCGCCCGCATCGTGGACAGCGTGGTGCGCGAGGCCGCCGCCTTCCTCACCCAGAACCTGAGCACCCGCCTCAAGGGCACCCCCGACGAAACGCCGCCCAAGAAGCGCGCCCGCAAGCCCAAAACGGTCCTCATCGAAGAAGCCGCCCCTGAAGCCCTTCCTGTGACGGCATCCGACGCGCCCGTGGCGGTCAAGCCCAAGCGCAAACGCCGCACCAAAGCCGAGATCGAGGCCGCCAAGAAGGCCGAAGCCGAGACCCGACTCAAACACGAGAGTGACCGCCTCGACTACCTAACCCCCGAAGAAGGCGAGCAACTGGCCGAAGGCAAGGCGCCCAGCAAGCGTCTGCGCGCCAGCTGACCATCCTCAGACACTCGCCAAGGCTCCCGGCGGGGCAACCGACGGTCAGGCAATAATTTCCGACGAGTCGCGGCACTGACTCGTTACATTTCCACGCCTTGGTCTTCTCCACGAGGGCTCAATGACTCGAGTTGTCCTGCTTCTGTCCCTGCTGGGCCTTGCCGCGCCGCTGTGCGCGCAGAGCGGCTACATGAGTGAGGAGTATCTGCGCGAGCGGGAGCGGCAGAAGTTCGCCAAGCCCCACGGCATCTCCGCCGAGGTGGACGTTTTTGGCCTGTTCCCTTTCTTTGACCAGTGGCAAAGCGTGAAGGCGGACGGAGTGAAGGCCGACCGGGTCAACTTCGTGCGTGACGTCAACGGCGTGCCCTTCGGAGCGTTCCTGGACACCAATGTGCGGGTGCGCTTTTCGTGGTACGACAGCCTCGAGCTGGGCTATTCGTTCTCCCTGTTGAGGGAGTTCGACAAGTTCGAGGACAGCACGCGCTGGAACGGCTTCATTTATCCTGAAGGCATCGATGCGGATTACGGAAGCGACTTCCATGACTTCCACGCGCTGTACCGCCGCGACCTGTTCTATCTGGGCAGCAGCAGCAACTTCAGTCTCTTTCTGCAGGCGGGCCTGGAGTGGGCCATCATTGACGCACAGGTCGGCAGCGATGACTTCACTCCCCAGGACAACCGCGAGCGCGAACGCTTCCGCGAGCTGCTTCCCTGGGCCGTCGGCGGTGCGGGTTTCGTCTGGGACATTTCAAGGCACTTCCGGCTCTCGGCCAGCGCGTTTGCCGGCTATCAGGACGGATTTCCTACATTTCAGAAACGCGAAGGCCGACGCGTCAAGCAGTCTGTCTTCTCTCTGACAGGCCGACTGTTGTTTGAGTGGCGCCCCGTATCTTTTTTCTCTGTGCTTGTGGGCGCCAAGTATCGCTACCTGAGCGTTGAACTCGAAAGCAGGGTACGACACAGTGAGTTCAGCTGGATGGCCATGGGACCGGAGATCGGCATCGGCTTTCGCTTCTGACCGGCTTCAAATGCGAACAGCACGGGCAGCCGCCCGCGCTGTTCGTTCCTCAGGCCCTACTTCTTGCCGCTGTAGTACTCGAGCAGTGCTTCGATTTCGTCGGCCAGGTGCGTGTGCGCGTACTTCAGGCGCCCGCCGTCGCCGGCCGTCTCAGCGTTCTGAATCTGAGTGCGCCCCACGCCGGAGCCGCGGAAGAGCACCTTGCCGCTGGAGGCGTCGGTGATCGTCAGCTTGGCGTCCAGGGTAGCAGGGCCCCAGGTGAAGAATGAGTAGTGGCCGCGCGCTATGCGGTTGACCCGCAGGTCAATAACGGCGCCCGAAGAGGCGCTGGCGCCCGGCGCCAGTTCGTAGACCTTGCGGTTCACTTCGGTCACCAGCACACGCTGGTAGGCCGAGTTGCTGACTTCGTACATCTCCTTCCAGTCTTGGTCGGAAATCTCCCAGTTGTCCGGACGCTGAAAATCCCACTCCACCGGCTTGGAGTGGAAGGCCGCAGCACCCCGCAGTGCCTGTTCATCCATTTCCTCGACTGTGAAAAAGCGCGGCGGCCCGCAGCCGGCCAGCAGAAACAGCATAACGAGCGACAGCATCACCTTGCCCATGACTTCCCCCCTTCTGTTAGACCAGTAAGGAAAGCTTACCGCTTGAAAGGAAAACCGGCGCCAATTTCCGGCGCCGGTCGCAACCTGCCACGGATATGTCAAATCAGGAGGACTTTTTGCGGCTCCGCCGGGGCTTGGTCTGGATGCCGCTCTCCTGCTGCTTGAGTTTCTGCAGGAGCTGGCCCTGCTTCTCGTGGGCATCGATGACTTTCTCCAGCGTCTTGATCTTCACGTGCGCGGCCTCGTGGGCTTTCTCCAGGCGGTTGAGCTTCTTGCGCGCCTTGGAGTACTTATCAAACACGCCAACCTGCAGGTCCTCGAGCACGCGCACCATCTTGACGTCGGCGCCTTCCTCCTTGCGCTCGGCCATTTCAAGCTGAACGCGAATCATCTCCTCAAACTGCTTCATCTCCTGCTTCCAGAAGTGCTCGCTGGTCTTTGCCGCCTCGCGCGCGCGCTCGACCTCGGCCTGCATGCGCTCGATCTGCGCGCGCCGCTGGCCCGACAGCCGCCGCGCCTCCAGGCTCTCCTGGGCCGCCTGCTGCGTCTTGCCCTCAAGTTCGTCCAGGCGGTCCTGCAGGGCGGCTGTCTCCATCTCGGCCTCCTTCGTCAGCTCGCGCTGGCGCTGAAGTTCCTCGAGGTCGGCCTTATGCCGCGTTTCCCACTTGTCGCGCTCGGCCGCCAGGCGGTCGTCGGCCAGCTTGCGCTCGTTTTCCACGGCCTGCGCCAGGGACTCCACGGCCGCGGCCGGCGCCGAGTTCATGCGCTTTTCGCGTTCCTCCGCCAGCTCGGCATCGAGCTGGGTGATGCGGCGGTCACGCTCCAGCCGGACCTGGATCTCCGCCTCAAGCCGCGCGCGTGTCTCCGCCAGTTGCACCTCGTGTTCATGGCGTACCTTGCGCTCCTGCTCCAGCAGGGTCTCTGCTTCGTCCGCCTCGGACTGCAGTTCCACAAACTGATGCTGGATGCTCTCCAGCTCCGTGCTGACGCGACGCAACTCGGTGCGGCTTTCCTCCAGCTCTGCCGCCACCTGGGCCGCCGTGGCTGCGGCGGGGGCAAGTTCGGACTGGCTCTGTTCCAGCTCGCGCATACGGCGCTCGGCGGATTGGGCCCGCTGGTCCAGCTTCTCCAGCGCCTCGCGCGCCTCCTCCAGCTCCCGGCGCGCCTGGCGTTCGTCGTGGCCGGCCTTGGCCAGGGCCTCTTCCAGGCCCTTGATCTCGGCCATGGCCTGCTCCAGGCCCGCGCGCAGGTCGTCACGCTTGCCCGTGATCTCATCGACGCGCGCTCTCAGGCGCTCATTCTCAGCCTCCACCACGCTCAGGGACCTTGAGGCCACTTCTTTCTCGATGGCCGCGTTGTCGACACCCTCGGCCCTGGCCTGGGCCAGCTCCCGCGCCAGTCGCTCCAGCTCCTTGCGCGCGGCCTCCAATTGCGCGGCATGACGCGCCGCCTCCTCGCGTGCCAGGGCCAGGTCCTGCCTCAGGCTTTCCTGAATGGCGGCCGACTCCTGCCGCAGATGTTCGGCGTCGCGCGCCCGTTCCTTGGCGCGCTCCAGGGCTTCCTGGGCCTTCTGCAGTTCCTGGCCGCGACGCTCCAGTTCCCGTGCCGCGTCTTCACGTGCCCGGGAGAGATCCTTGCCGGCCTCTTCCAGAAGGGCGACCTCGGCCCTCAAGTCCGCAATCTGCTGCTGGGCCACGGTCAATTGCAGGTCGCGGGCCGAAACTCTTCCTTCCAGCTCCTTCTCGCGGGCGTGCCATTGCTCCAGGCCGTCGCGAGTCACGCTGGCTCGCTGGTCAGCCTTTGAACGCTCGGCCTCCAGCTCGCGCTGCGCGACATCCCGCGCCGACTGGGCTTCGTCGCGCTCGCGCTTGATCTGGTCAAGGGTGGACACCTGCGCCGTGATGGCCGCAAAGCGCGCCGCCTGCTCCCGGCGTTCGCGGGCCAGCTGCTCTTTGGCGATGTTCAGGTCGGCATAGGCCGCCTCGCGCTCGCCGCGCGCGATTTCGAGATCGGCGCGGGTTCGGGCCAGTTCGGCCTGCACCAGGGTGACGCGCTTGGAATCAGCCGTCTTGCCTGCCAGTTCGGCCTCAAGCTGCTCGCTGCGGTTGCGCCAGTCATCAGCTTCGAGCCGCAGGCGCTCGTTCTCGGTCTCCACAAGCTGGAGCGAGCGCTCGTTGACTACGCTTTCCCCCGCGCTCTTGCGGGCGCTGATGGCCGCTTGCTCTTCAGTCAGAAGTTTTTTTTTGAGAGCCTCGACTTCCTCTCTCAGGCCCTTGACCGTCTTCTCGGCTTCATCGAGCCTGGCCCGCTCCACGAGATCGCCCAGGTTCAGGCCCTGCAGCTTGGCCTCCAACTTCTTGCGCAGGTCAGCTTCGTGGGTGACCTGCCCGGCCAGCACGCGCTTTTCTTCCAGCCACTTGCCCTCGGCCACGCGCAGCGCCTCGAGGTCCGCGGCCACGTTGTCGTACTTGCGCGCGATCACACTCAACTCGCGCACCTGATCATTGAGCTTCTTGATCTTTTCGTCGGCCTTGGACATCTCTCCCTTGGCCTGTTCGCCGCCCACCGCCGCCTGGGCCCTGGCCTCCGCTAACTGCTTTTCAAGCTGGGTGATGCGTTCGTCGCGCCGGGTCACCTCCTGGTGCATCTCGGCCTGCTTCTCGGCTGCCTGCCTGGCCAGCGTGGCCTCCTTTTCGGCCTTCTTCACGTGCTCGTTGAGGCGCGCCAGTTCCGCCTCGCTCTTCTTGCGCTCCTCGGCCAGACGTTCTTCCAGCGCCTTGCCGCCGGGCAGTATCTCACCTTTCTCGATAGCCTTGAGCTTGGCTTCCACTTCGCGCCGCAGGTTGGTTTCGTGACTGAGCTGGGCGGCCATGTTGCGGCGCTCCTCCAGCCACTTGCCCTCGGCCACGCGCAGCTTCTCGAGTTCAGCGTCGATCTGCTCGTACTTGCGCTCCTTGACCGCGAAGTCCCGCACCTGGTCGTTGAGCTTGCGATTCCTCTCCTGGAGCTCGCGCAGATTACCGCTGGCGTTTTCGTTGTTCTGGACCAGCTTGTCGCGCAGGGCAGCCAACTCACCTTCCAACTCCGCGACGCGGGCCTGGGCCTTGTCCGCCGCCGAAGTGTCCTGCCTCAGTTTGTCGGACTCGGCCTCCATGGCCGTGAGGCGGCCGTTGGCGGCGTCCAGCTCGCGCTCGAGGCGTTCACGGGCGGTGCGCTCCTGGTTGATGTTTTCGGCACGTTCGGCCAGGGAAGCCTCGAGGTCTTCGATGCGCTGCTGCAACTCGGCAGACTCCGCCTTGGCGGCTTCCAGATCGGCCCCCAGCTTCTCGGCAAACTGCTCGGCTTCGACGGAGTCCTTCTGGACGCCGCTGCGAAGCTGATCGAGCTCCGCCTCCGCGGCGGCCAGGGCGTCACGCGCAGCCACCAACTCGCCCGCCGTGTGATCCAGGGCCGCTTCGTTTTCCTGGGCGGCCTGGGCCTGCTCCTCAAGCTGACGCTGGGCGTCAGCGTAGAGGTCAACCATCTGGGCATTCTTCTGCTGCAGGTCACGGATCTGAGTTTCGTAGTACTGCACGTTCTGGTCGGCCGTGGCACGCCCCTGAACGTGAGCATCGAGCATGCCCTGCAACTCGTCCACGTAGGCCCGCAGGCGCTCCAGTTCTTCGCGCATGCCCTGCTCGCGGCCCTGCATCTGCTGCATGCGAAGCTGCATCTGGGTGTTCTCAGCCGTCAGGGTGGCCAACTCGTCAGCGGTCACGCCGTCGGTGACAAACTTGTCCACGATGCTGTGCACGATGCCCTTGATCACGTCCGGCGTGATCACCTTCACGCGGTCGGGCAGATCGTGCTTGCTGCGCACCTGGGCGCTGCGTTCGAGGTTTTCAATGGCGCGGCCGACGTCATCCGTGGGGGCGGCGCCCTGGGGCGCCTGTGTGGGCCTGGGTTGAGGGCGGGCCCCGGACATCGAGGACTGGCCGGAAGCGCCAGGCAGTTTGATCTTGCGGTCGGGCTCGGGTTTCTTGGCCATGGCTGTGCTTTCGCTGGTAACCCCCGCTCTTCTAACTCATGGCGGGCCCTTGGCCAAGCCGCGAACGCCGGCAAAAGCAGGGGCACCTGAGCCGGACCGGCCGGCCATCACGCCTCTGGGATGCGGGCAAAGTGCGTGGGCACGCGGGCCGCCAGCTCAAAGCGTGTGAAGCGGCGGTTAAAGACCATGTGCACGTCGCCAGTGGGGCCGTTGCGGTTCTTGGCCACGATCAGGTCCACGGGGTAGGAGTCCTGGGAGGGCTGGGGCCCTTCGCCCTCCGTGCCCTGAAGCGGGTAGAGCATGATGACCTGGTCAGCGTCCTGCTCAATGCTGCCGGACTCGCGAAGGTCGGCCAGCATGGGCTTCTTCTCCCGGGTGCTGCGTTGCTCCACGCCGCGGTTGAGCTGGGCGGCGGCAATGACCGGCACATTGAGTTCACGGGCCAGGGCCTTGAGGCCGCGCGAGATGTTGCCGATCTGCAGGTGGCGGTCGAGGCGTTCGTTGTCCTTCACGAGCTGGAGGTAGTCAACGATGATCAGCTCGATATCGGCGCGTTCCTTCAGGCGCCGCGACTTGCTGCGGATTTCGCTCAGGTTCAGGGTAAAGCTGTCATCAATGTAAACCTGCGCCGTGGCCAACTGGTTCTTGGCTTCGTTCAGGCGCGCCTCGTCGTCTCCGCGAAAGACGCCGAGCTTGGCCGCCCGCAGATCCACGCCCGCCCGCGCGCACAAAATGCGCTGGACGATTTCTGTCCCCGTCATTTCCAGGCTGAAGAGCAAAACGCCGCCTTTGCCATCGTCGCGGCGGTCCTGAGTGGTCAGAGCCACGTTTTCAGCGATGTTCAGCGCCAGCGAGGTTTTGCCCTGGCCGGGACGGGCTCCGACAACAATCAGTTCGCCGCCCTTCCAACCCGTGGTCATCTGGTCGAGGTCGGAGTAACCGCTGGACAGGCCGGGTAGCCGGTCCGCGTTATGGCTCATGCGCCACTCTTTCATCTGCTGCTGCTGGGCGATGACCTGGCTCAGCAGTTCCATGAAATTGTGGGTCTCACCGTGATAGCGCGCCGCGGCAAGCTCAAACACTTTGCGCTCGAGGCGGTCAATCACCTCGCCGGGGGTGCGGGTCTCCTCTTGGGCCATGGAGCGGATTTCGCCCGCCGTGTGCATGATCTCGCGCATTACGTAGCGGTCGCGCACCATGGAGGCGTAACCCTCGGCGCCGTAGGCACTGGGCACGGCGTGAGAAATTTCGCTGAGATAGGCCGTCAGGGTTTCGGCCCCGCCGCAGGTCTCAAGCGCGCCCTGCTTGCGGACTTCTTCCGTGACGTGGACCCAGTCAATCTCGGCGCCACGCGCGGAGAGATCGAGGATGGCTCGATAGACGTGCTGGTGGCTGGCCCGATAGAACATCTCGGGCGTCTTGACCACGAGGGAAACCTCGGCGAGGCAGGCAGGCTCCAGGAAAATGGCACCGAGCACAGCCTGTTCGGCCTCTATGTTGTGGGGCACGATCTGGGCTTCAGCCACGGGCCGCTCCGCAAAGCTCCGCTCTCTCACGGCTCCACTGGAGTCGCTTTACCTGCTCGGCTTCTTTGTAATGGGGAACGACGGATGCTTCAGCCATATCTGTACCTGTGTGAAACGCTATCAAGACCTGCGACACCCCCACTGGGGTGGCGCAGGGTAACGCCAATTTCGAGAACACGCCGAAATTGTGGAGTGGGGATTGCTGTCAGTAACCACGGGGCCATGCATAAACCCGTCGCTCGCGCAACGGGCTCGCTGGTTCTACGGCGTCTTGTCATCGGCTGATTACGCCAGCTTTGAAACCACGACGCTGGGTCCTTCAACTTTCACGACGTAGACCTGGGTACCGGCCTCAATGAATTCACCGCGGGTAACCACGTCAATCAGCTGCCCGTTCTCCAAGGCAATTTTGCCCGCGGGGCGCAGCGCCGTTTTGGCGATGCCGGGCTGGCCCGTCAGGTGATGCAGGGCTTCTACGGCCTCGCCACGCAGTTCGCCCGGGAGAGCATCCTTGGGCAGCATTGAACGGAAGCCAGGCAGGCGGGGCAGGGCCCAGAACATGATGCATCCCAGCATGGTGGCCAGCACCGCCGTGATACCGCTGCTGAGAACGTAGCCCATCGCATCGGAGAAGTGACCGCCTTGGGAGATCAGCGTGTGGGTGCCCAGAAACAGCCCCACCACGCTGGCCAGAATGCCGCTGATACCGGAGATGCCAAACCCCGGCAACACGAACACCTCGAGCAAGATCAACGCTATTCCGATTCCCAGAATCAGGGCCGGCAGCCAGAGGCTCGACATGTTGAACGAGGGGGTGACGTCCGAGACGTCGGCGGCCAGCAGGGGCGAATGCCCCAAGCTCCAGACCAGCACAAGCATCAGCAGGGTGAGGGGGTTTTCCAGCACTTTTTTCATGGCGCCCATGATCCACCTCCGGGTGCAAGCATACTAAATTTGCGCCGCCGTCGGGGCCCTTACAAACACTGGACCCCATTTGGAACCGCGATTTGGCAAGCCTTGGCGTTCATAGCCTAAGTATCCTATGCAGGAGAACCCTCCATCGAGGCCGCCATGTGGGACCGTTCCTACCGATTCTTGCGCCTGACGCGGCTGGCCGCGGGCGGCCTCACGCTGGGTGCCGGGGTCCTGGCCCTGGCGGGGTTTGCACGCAGCGAGGCTGCGGCCCGCTCTTCCACGGCGCTGGCGGAAATTGCCCGTGAGGCTGACGCGTCCCACGAGGGCCGCCTGGTGGTGCGCCTGCCGCGCTCGTTGGGTGTCAAGGCCGGCAACCTGGTCCATCGCGAGCGTGAAGACGGCGCAGCGGAGATCATCGGCAGGGTCATTGCCGTGCGCGAGGACGGAGGTGCCTGCGAGGCCACGCTGATGCTGACACCCAGGGCCGCATCCGAAATGAAGCAAGGAGCGACGCTCAAGGGTGCGCCGGCGACCGTCAGCCTCGAATCCGCTGTGCGCCTTCTGCTGGCGCCGGACATTCCGCGCGATGAGGCGGCCCGCGCCAAGGATGCTCTGTGGCCGTCGCTGGAAAAACACGTGTTGCCGGGCATTACGGCGCGTATGGAAAAGGAGCTGGTCGCGGCCGTGGAGGATCTGTCGCCCGAGGACGAGCAACTGCTGCGCGACGCGCTGGATGAGCTGCATAAGGACCTCGCCCCCATGGAGGAAAAGCTGCTCAACCGCATGGCCGAACGGGCCTGGGAGGTCGTGGGCGTGGGCGGCGTGGCTGAGGGCATCGTGCGCAAGGCGGCCGACGGCGCGGGCAACACCTACAAGGACGTGAAGGACTGGGTGCGCGGCATTTTCGGCAGCGAGGAGAAGAGCGAGAAGTCCAACCGCGACTTCCTCAGCGAGGAAAAGAAAATCGCCCTGCGCCTTGCGCTGGAGGAAGAGGCCACAAAGTTCTGGGACGACAACCGCAAAGAAATCGTCGAGAAGCTGGGCAAAGTGTTGAGCGCCCGCAAGCAGGACTTCGCGGACGCCTTCAACAAGCGCTGGGCCCCGCGCCTTTATGAGAAGGCTGTGGTCCCCGCCTGGTTTGAGGGCGAGCGCAACGTGATCGAGGCCGCCGAGAATTACGCCGTGGACTTCTCCAACCGGCGGCTGCTGACCAGCCAGGGAGGTCCGCGTCTGCTGCTGGCCCATGCACTGCGCGGCGCCCTGAGCATCTCGGATGCTCCGTTGCTGGTGCTGGCGCGAGACAGCTCGCCCGGCGTGAAGTTTGACTACCTGATTCCCGCCCTTGACGGCGAGGGCCGGCGCGACTGAGCCGCCCCGGCCGGGGAACCGAGCCCGACATGACCCAGGCCGCGACAGAGGCCGCAACTCTTCCCGCCACGGCGCCTCAAACGGCCGCCCTGCCCCGCGTCGTGCTTGAGTCCCTCGAGGTGAAGCTGGGCCAGGACCTGCTGCGCCTTCAGGCCCCCGTCACTCTGCAGGCGGGGCGGCTCTATCTGCTCTGGGGTCCTTCGGGCAGCGGCAAGTCGAGCTTCGCCCGCGCACTGCTGGGTCTGGGCGAACTTTCACAGCCGCGCAGCGAGGTCACGGGACAGGTGGTCCTGCACGACGCCCTGGGGCTGGAGCACCCCCTGTGGGACGGTGCCGCCTACTCCCCTGCCGCGCGGGGGCAGATCGCGTTCTTGCCCCAGGCGGAGAAGCTGGGCTTTATCGATGGATTGCCCACAGCGGAGAATCTACGGCTGTTTTCTCGCCTTAGCGCCCGCGAGGCGCGCATGCAGGCCGATTTGCTGGCGGCGCGCTTCCACCTCATGGGCCTGCCCGCCCGCCTTGCCCACGCCTCGGGCGGCGAACGCATGCGCTGCTCTGCGGTGCGTGCCCTGATGCCCCGTCAGGGCAGCGAGCGGCCCGCCCTGCTGCTGGCCGATGAGCCCACGGCCGCGCTGGACATCAAGGCGGCCGAGGCCCTGGCCGCCGAACTGATGGAACTGGCGCGGCGGCGCGAGACCGTGGTGGTCGTGATCACCCACGACCCGCGGGTGTTTGTGGCAGAGATGCCGCCTGAAGTCGATGCCGCGCGAACCAAGACCGTGAGGATTCTGGAGTGTGCGCTGCCTCAAAGCGGCCCGGCAAAGCTGGACCGGGAACTGGGCCAGCTCAGGCTGGAACCGGGGCGCCCTGTAAACCCCTGGCTGGCCCGCGGCCAGCAGGCCCTGGCCGGTTTTCTCGGCCTGCTGGGCGGCTTTGTGCTGGCGCCTCTGGCCTTTCTCTGGGGCCTGGCGCGCTTGCGCCGCCCGCTCTTTGTGGCCCGCCAGGTGTTCATGGACGCCTTGAGCCCCGGCACCCAGCTCTTTGCGTGTTTGGGCTCGCTGCTGATCGCGGGCACCGTCGCGTTCTTCATTTTCGAGCAACTGCCCCGACCCGAGCTCGTGGAACCCCTGCTGCTGGCAGAAATTCTTGAAGTGACGGGCCACACGCTGGCCAGGGTCGTCCTGCCGCTGGGGGCGGCCGCGTTCGTGGCCGGCAAACTGGGGGCCGCCCAGGCGGCACGGCTGTCCGCGAGTGTGCGCTCCGGCCTTTTGGAAACCCTGGCCCTGGCCCGCTGGCCCGTGGAGAGCTTTGGCCTCGTGGGCGCCGTCCTCGCCCAGACGCTGGCCACGGCCGTAGCCACAGCGCTGGCGCTTGCAGGGGGCATTACCCTGGCGGCGCTGATCTACGTGGCCGGCCACGAGGGGGCTTCCCTGGGACTGGCCCTGCAATTGATGCAGGACGGCCTGGGCCGCACTCCACAATGGAGCCAGTTTCTGGCAGCCAAGGTGATTGGTTCGGGATTCGTGGGCGGCTCGCTGGCAGCGCTCTTTGGCCTGACGCCGGCCACCAGCGAAAACGACGTGGCCAGGGCCGTTCACCGCACGCTGCTTTGGGGCATCCTGGGCGTCATTGCCATTCAGTGCATCTTCATCATCTGGGAATTTGCGCGCTGATCAGGCCTTCAAGGCCGCGCACGCTTCGGCAAAACGCCCTCCATTCAAATCCGAAGGTGCCCCAGCGCGCCGAGCGCGGCCGCGCCAAGCGCTGGGCGTCTTCCAGTGGTAACAGGCAGAAGTGGTAGCGCGCCCCGGCGCATTCCCAGACCAGGGCGGGAAGTTCGGCCAGACGGCGACCTTCACCCATGAAGGCGAAAAGAAACCCCAACGAAGCCTTGCCGGCGAGGATGTTCTGCCAGCCCATCATCGAAAACAGGTCGGTACGGGTGATCCAGGGCGTCTGGCGGCGCCCCTTGAGGTCCACGGCCCAGACTTTGTCGCTGCCGTTGACGAGAAAATCAAAGTGCTTGAGCACGCGACCTTCAAAGGCGGGGCGTCGACGCTCTTCCACGGCCAGGGCCTTTACCCCCTGCTCCTTCAAAAGGGCGGAAAAGGCGCGTTCGTAGTGATTGCGTTCTCCGGCCATGCTCGCTCCAGCATTACCAGATCAGGCTGGCGCCTTCCATCACCGTGCCTTCCACACAAGTCTTGGCGTAGCGGTAGCCCGGAACTTCGTCGGTTTTGACCTTCGCGACGCACCCGTTGCACACCCCAAAGCCGCACCCCATCACGCGCTCAAGGCTGGCAAAGCAGGGGACGGCCTGAGCGGCACACATGGAACTTACGGCCTCCATCATGCGCCAGGGCCCGCATGTCAGCACCATGGCCGGCCGCCCCTTGAGCGCCTGCAACTCGGCCTCCAGCAACAGGGTCACCTTGCCCTTTACCCCCACACTGCCGTCTTCCGTGGCCAGCAGAGTTTCCACGCCCGTTTCGGCAAAGCGCTTCATGAAAACGAAGTCGCGCTGGGATCGGGCGCCTGCCAGGAGCACCAGTTCGTGCTTGTGGCCCAAGCGGCCCCACTGCCGCACCAGATGCATGAAGGGCGCCAGGCCGATGCCGCCGCCCACCATGATGACGCGCGCGGCAGGATCCTGGGGCGGTTCGAAGGCCTTGCCCAAAGGACCGTTGATGGAAACCTTCTGTCCGGCTTCCAGGCGTGACATCAGCCGCGTGCCCTGACCCACGACGTGGGCCAGCAGGGAGATGCCCCTGGCCTTGCCGCGGCTGTCGGCCAGCCAGTCAAAGCTGGAAAAGGGCCTGCGCAGCAAGGGGTAAAGCTCGTTGCGCACTCTAAGGTTGATGAACTGCCCGGCCTGCATGGCCTGAGCCAGCTCCGGACAGTCGAGGACCAGCTCGAAGTAGCCCTGTCCGAAGTCCAGGCGGCGCGCCACGGTAGCTTCATGCATCAACTTGGGGCGTTCAGGCATAGCGCCACGTTAGATCGCGGCGGGCCGCATAACAGGGGCCAGCTACTTCTCTTCTTCAAGCAACGGTTTGAAGCGGTCAATCAACCCGGGATAGGGGTTGCCGCGATAACCGATTCTGCGCATTTCGCGCAGGACCGTCACGATCTCCTCTAGATCGTTGTCCGCCTGGGCAAAGTTGATGCGGGCGCAGAGACTGAGCTCGTAATCCGGATCTCCCGGCTTGGCCTCCTTGACCAGCATGCGTTGCAGTTTTTGCTGCGCGGGCAGCAGGTCTGCGGCCAGCTTGCCGAAGTTGTTGCCTCCCGTGCCGGGCTGCAGCCCGTTGCGGCAGGCCTGAATGAGAAACAGCCGGTTCAGATCGGCCTCCTCGGTCGGCAGGAACTTGTAGTCGCGCGTCGCCGCGCGCACGTAGAACTCCAGCACCATGTTCTGCTCGGTCACGTCGATGCTCAGGCAGCGGTTCCAGGCTTCGATGGCCCGGGCAAAGCGCGCCAGGGCATCCGCCCGTTCTTTGTCGCCCTCGGGGCCGATGAGAGCCGCGCGTTGCAGATTCTCGCCGTGGTGCGTGCTGATGATGGCCAGGCTGAACCAGGCCTCGTGGTCGTCTGGAGCGATGGCGACGGCCTTCTCGTACCACTGGATGGCCTCGGCCAGCTTCGAGGAGAGGGCCTCATTGTTGCCCAGGGCCACCTCCACACGACCGTCCTTGAAGTGGGGCAGCACGTGCTCCATGAGCCAGGCCTTCTGCCTCTGCTGGTCACCCTCGGCCAGGATCATGGACTTCCAGATGAGCAGCGAATAATTGCGCGGCTGGGCCACCAGAGCCTGTTCCAGGGCGTGCATGCCCCAGCGCCTGCGGCGGATCCAGACTGCCGTGTTATAGGCCAGGCGCCCCCGGAGGAGCACATCGTTGGGGGTGGCCTTGACGGCCTTGATCCCCGACTCCAGGGCCTTGATGGGCGATGCCTGCTCGTGATTCTTGAAAATCTCCATCGAAAACAGGGCAGCGCGGCCGCAACGGGGATCCACGGCCATGAGGTCGGCATAGGCGATCCAGGCTCCGTTGAGGTCCTGCCCCGCAAAGGCGCTGCGCATCTCGACGAAGAATCTCAGGGCCTTGTCGTTGGCGCACATGGGCGGAGGCTGCACCAGCGCGGCCTCTTCTTGCGCACCCACGATGCCGGCCGTGGCGCGGGCGGCGCTTTGCTCGAGGATTTTGACAGCGGCGTCGGGTCCGGGCTTGCCCAGTTCAGGCAGTTCGAACTTGAAGGCAACGTCTATGCCCTGCTTGCGCCGATAACGCCAGACACTGCAGGCGGCCTTGGCCTCGCCGACGGCCGGGGAGAAGCCCAGGGCCAGAATGACATCGGCATTCTGGCAGCGCGCCGCAGCTTCAAAGTCGGGCACAGGCTTGCCCACGGGCTTGGGGTCGTCGCGCGACGGAATCTCGGCAAAGCGCAGGCGCGCAAAATAGCGCCGCTGACGCGGTCCATCCTCGCGCCAGAGATGGGGCTTGTAGTCGATGTGGGTCTCAAGCACGGACTCAAAGGCGATGGCGGTGATGCGGGCATCTCCGGCCAGGTCGTTGGGTGAGTAGTCCTGCCAGCTCGCCAGGTTAGGCACCATCAGGATGACGGTCTTGAGGTAAACGCTGGGCGCCTTGCCGGGAACCAGTCCTTCGGCGCTCAGGTTCTCTTTGAACACTTCGGCTTCTTCGGGAGTCAGGGGGGCGGGATCTTCGGGCAGGCCGTTGGCATCGACCTTGGCTTGGGGCGCGGGGGAGGGCTGGGGCCTGTCCTGCGCCTGAGCCGCCATCCTTGAGAGTACGAGCAGCGCCAGCAGCAGGCCAAAGCCAATGGTGCGAGTGGAAGTGGATAGCGCGCGCTTGACCGTCACGTTCTGACTCCTGATTAGGACCGGGGCTTGAGCCGGTTCCGACTCCCGGCCAAGGCAAGACGAAGCAGGACTTGCCAAGGCTCTGCCTATCATATGAAGCAAACGCGGTTCCATGCCCCACCGGCAACACAAAAGGGGCGGGCGGCCCAAAACCCGGCAGCCCACCCCCTGTTGGGTTACCGCTTCGTTACTGCACGATGCTCCGCCGGCGTCGCCACAGCCACAGCAGGGGCAGCAGAAGGACCAGCAGCGCCTTCTGGGAGCCCTCTCCCGTGGTGCAGGAGCCTCCACTGTCCCTGACGCCGCCGGAGGCGGCAGGTGCAGTCACCGTCAGACTCAGCGTGACCGAAGCCAGCCCAGGCGCAGAGAACTCAAGAACGTAACTGCCGGGAGCGTCCAGCAGCAGTTGCCCAAAACCGGCAAGCCCCGACGTCGCTGCCTTGGAGGCCTGTCCGTACAGGTTGCCCGGACCGGAGACTTTGGCGGCGGTCACGGTCATGGCCGCGTCGGGGCCCAGTTGCACTCTCTGGCCGGCGGCGTCGCGCAATTCCACGGTCACGCTGAAGAACTCGATGGCTTGCGCCGCGGCGGGAGGTGCCACCATGCCAAGCTGCGTGGCGGGGGCCACCACTGCAATGGATGAGCTGGCGACGGAAATGGCCGCGCCGTTGAGGGCCACGGTGAGGGTGAAACTCGCGGGCAATGCGCTTGCGGTGTAACGCAGCTCCTCTATCAACAGCCCCGCGCCTGAGCCGGCCGTCAAAGTGAAACCGCTGAGGGTGCCTGCGCCCGAGGCGCTCAGGTTCACACCCACCCCAACCGCAACCGGGGTACCGCCCGTATTCCGGGCCTCGACCGTGATTGAAAACGGCACGCCGCTGTTCACCGCCGTGGGCTGCTGCACGATGGCCAACGAGGCCACTGTCGCGTTCACTGCCAGGGGCCTGAACAGGAAGAGGCTGAAGTAACTGCCGTAACCTGGCGTGTAAACGCTGAAGGGCAGAGCCAGGGTCGTGGTTTGCCCGCTGAAGGGCCTAAACGTGTCCGCCGCGCTGGAGAAGGCCAGCCCGCCGCCCTGGGCGAAATGGGAGTAGCCATCACTCACGCCGCCAAAGCCCTGGACAAATTCCCGGGTCTCCCGGGTCGAGAGGCACATCTTGAACAGCGAGGCGTGCTCGTAGGTGCCAAAATAGAGGTAGCTCTGCCCCTGCTCGAGGCGGGCCTGCAGGGAGGTCAGGTTCCAGAGGTTGGCCGAAGCGGCAATAATCGTCTGCGCCGCTGAGGCTGGCGCCGGCATCGAGCCGACGGCCGCGGCCAGATCGACGGCGGCAAAACGCTTGATCTCAGCGCCCGTCAGCCCGAAAAACGAGGGCGGCACGGCGCAAAACAGGTTGCCCTCGTGGTCCAGTGTGAAGGGGCCTGACCCGTTGGTAGTACCGATGTCCGCCAGCTCGGTGAGAGCGAGTGTGCTGCGGTTGACCAGGTAGATTTTGGCCACTCCGGAGTAGCCTATGGCGCAGGCTGCCAGAAGTTGGCCGCGCAGGGCCAGCGGCACCGTGGGCAAATCAGGCACAAATCGCAGCGAGTACACGTATTCACCGTTGGCACTGTAGTCAAGGAAGCTGACCACCGTAGCCGCGTCCGGGCCCGTGCGGTTGAGTTTGTAGAGGCGGGAGAAGTTGCCGCTGTAGCTCACGTAGAAGTCGTCGGGCGCGGCGGGATCAATGGCCATGGCATCAAAGCTGGCAAAGGCCGAGGGCGGAATCGAAGGCGGCGCCAGGAAGAGCAGGCTGGAGGCAAAGACGCCCCCGGCGGTGTCAAAGCGACGGATGCCACCGTTGTGGTGGGCATAGAAATCTGAGGCGCCTGTGGCGGGGTCCCAGGTGATGCCCGAGGCGCCGGAGGCCAGCGGATACTCCGTGCGGGAGTAGCCCTCGGGCTGGGCATAGAAGGCGGCCAGGGGGGCCGCGAGGGCGCAGAGCGCCCCCCAGAAAATCACGCGAATCATGGAAGTCTCCAACTGCCCCGAAGCGGGCGCGACAGGCGCGTTTGCCCAAGGCCCTGGCCTTGGCAAACCACGATCACCGGGCATGGAGAAAGGGGCGCAGAGCGCCACCCCTCCTCCGAGGGCGGTCGTGCAGCGTCACGGCAGGTCTTCTGACTTCCGGGCCTGTTCCTACTTCCGCGCCTTCTCGCCCTTGGGCAATGGCCTTGCGGTTTCGTTCCCGGTTACAGCGGCGGGGCCGTCCTCGAATTTCACGAGGTTCCCGAGCGTTGCTCTGCTCAATGCCAGTGACGGGGCAAGTATGGTTTGGGCCACCGCAATTCGCAACGGGGTCGGCGCTTCAAACTCCGCGGCGTGCCGGTGGCCAGATGTACTTGTGCAGTTGCAGGTTCAGGCGCACCGGCATCCGGTCTTCGTTGATCCAACGGGCCAGATCGGCGGGCCCCACGGCCTTGAAGGCGCAGGAGAAGAGCACCGTGGTGCGCTCGCAGAGCTTCTCGCGCTGCACGAATTCCCTTGCCCACTCGTAATCTTGGCGTGAACAGAGCACGAACTTGACTTCGTCGTGCGGCCGCAGGTGCTTCAGGTTGTCATAGAAGTTGGCCCGTTCCTCGCCGCTGCCGGGCGTCTTGATGTCCACGATGCTCCTCACGCCCTCGGGCAGCAGCCGGATGTCCAGGGCGCCGCTGGTCTCACACAGCACTTCCGTGCCGCGCGAGAGCAGCTCCTGGGCCAGCCGGGGAACCAGGGGCTGAAGCAGGGGCTCGCCTCCCGTGATTTCAACGAGCGGAATGCCAAAGGAGAGGGCGCGGCAAAGCACTTCGTCAAAGGCCATCGCCTGGCCCTGGGTGAAGGCATAGGCGGTGTCGCAGTAGGTGCAGCGCAGATTGCACGTCGTGGTGCGGACAAAGACGCAGGGGCGCCCGGCGTGGGTGCTTTCACCCTGGATGGAGGCGTAGATCTCGTTGATCAGCAGATGGCTGTGTTCGCGTCCCTTCAGCGCGGCGAGGGGCGCAAGCCGGTCTTCACTCATGGCGGCATTCTAGCGCAACGCGCCATTGAAAAGCACCCGGGGTTAATCAGGATGGTCGATTCACCGCGGGGGCGCCTGGCCCGATGCCGTCACTTCAATCAGTCTGTCTGCTTACCCTGCTTTTGCTGCCCGCGACCTCGCTTGAGGCCGAGGGCTGGCCGCAGTTCAAGATGTCCCGCGAGTTCCACGCCCAGTCCAAACCCGCCCCGGCCGAGGCCCCCGAAACATTGCCGCCGCGCAAGGCCGCCAAGCCCTGGGGACTGTGGGCGAGCCGCGCACCCTACCCGTACTATGACGGCTTCTTTGGCATGGACACGAACGATGATGTCGTGGCCCGTGACCTCCAGATCGACTTCCAGACGGGCCTGTGGCTGGCGCCGGGCGAGCACCGGGGGGCTTATGTCTCGGCACGGGCGCACATCGGGCTTTTCGTGCTGGACTTCAAGTTCACGCAGGCCGCGCGCTTTGGCCACAGCGCGGGGCTCATCGGCACCAACAAGATCAAGGACTTCGCGGATATCGTCATGCCCGTGGGCCACCTGGGCGTGGCGTGGCCTATCGCCCATCTGGGCTACATCGAGGGGGCCGTCGGCGTGGGTGCCTTTGACCAGACCCACGGACCCTCTAGCATCGGCGTGAGCTTCAGAGCCTCAGCGCTGATCTATCCGATCTGGCCTCTGGGCCTTGAGGCCTGGGCGTCGCGGCTGCAATTCGTGGACTCCCGCGGTGTCAACGAATTCGGCCTGCGCCTGCACATCCAAACGTTCCGCCACCTGTTCATCACGGCCGGCTGGCAGTGGATGAACGTGGATGGCAGCGGCTTTGGCGCCCACGGCTTCACACTGGGCCTGAGCTTCACTTTTGGAAACCTGCGCACGTTCTTCTGGGCGCCCATGCGCGGCCCCGCCTACTGATGCGCGAAAACGTGAAGGCTCAGCGGCCCCATTTCGCAATCGAAAACCCCTTTCGCCGGTGCTAAGAAAATTCATCATCGAACTTTCGATGCAGCTACGTTGAGTAGTGGAAACCTCGAGGAAGACCATGCCAACCGACACCCTGGAAACCCTGCCGCGCGAGTTTGCGCGCAAGTTTGTTCCCGCCCAACTGGTAATCCGCAGTTTCGCGGACGTCGAGCCCCTGCTGAAGAAATTGCTGTCGGCCGACGTCTCCACGAAGGCGAAACTGGAGCAATGGCTGCTGGACAGCTCGGAGCTGTTTGCAGCCATCGACGAGTTCGGCTCGCGGGTGTTCATCCGCAACACCGTTGACACCACAAACCCCGAGTACAAGAAGGCCTTCCTGGACTACGTCGAGAACTTCGACCCCAAGCTCAAGCCCGCGGCCTTTGAACTTTCCAAGAAGTTCAAGCAAAGCCCCGCCCGCAGCAAACTGGACGCGGCACGCTTTCGTGTGTTCGAGCGCAGCGTGCTGAACCGTATAGAGCTTTTCCGCGACGAGAATGTGAAGCTCGAGGTTGATGAGAGCAAGCTTGAGCACGAGTACGACGAGATCATGGGCGCGACCACCGTGCAGTTTGCGGGCGAGGAGCGCACGCCCCAGGCCATGGCCAAGTTCTTGCTCGAAACGGATCGCGCCCTGCGCCACCGCGCCTGGCTTGCCATTTCCGAACGCCGGCTTCAGGACGCTGACAAGGTCAACGGGCTGTATGACAAACTGGTGCGCCTGCGCGAGAAGAAGGCCGAGAACGCGGGTTTTGCCAACTTCCGCGATTTCCAGTTCCGGCGCCGTGAGCGCTTTGAGTACACCCCGGCCGACTGCGAGGCCTACCACAAGGCCGTAGACACCGTGGTACTTCCGGCACTTGCCCGCGTCCATAAGCGGCGCGCCGGGCTGCTGGGCCTTGAGCGCCTCCGCCCCTGGGACCTGAGCGTGGACCCCGAGGGCGCTCCCCCGCTCAAACCCTTTGACGACGTCGAGAAACTCAAGGAAGGCTGCTCGCGAGTGTTCCACAAAGTTGACGAAGAGCTGGGTTCGCACTTCGACCACATGCGGCGACTGGGCCTGCTGGACCTCGCCAACCGCAAGGGCAAGGCGCCCGGCGGCTACCAGAGCACGCTTTCAGAAGTGCGCCTGCCCTTCATTTTCATGAATGCAGTCGGTGTCGATGGTGACGTGCAGACCCTGCTGCACGAGGGTGGCCACGCCTTCCACGCAATTTTGTCTCGACAGGAGCCCCTGCTGGAGTACCGCGGGGCGCCCATCGAGTTTTGCGAAGTGGCCAGCATGAGCATGGAATTGCTGGGCAACCCCTATCTGGACGAGTTCTACCCGGAGAAGGACCTCAAGCGCGCCAGACGCGACTTCTTTGAAGGCATCATCGAGTACCTGCCCTGGTTTGCGACCATCGACGCCTTCCAGCACTGGGTCTACACACACAACGGGCACAGTATTGCCGAGCGCGGCAAAGCCTGGATCGAGGTGTTCCGCCGCTTCAATCCCACGGCGGACTGGACGGGGCTTGAAAAGTTCGAGGCCGTGCGTTGGCACCAGCAGGGCCACCTGTTCGGGGCGCCCTTCTATTACATCGAATATGCCATCGCGCAGCTCGGCGCACTGCAGGTCTGGCTCAACGCCAAGAAAGACCGCAAGAAGGCAATCTCGCAGTACAAGTTCGCCCTGTCGCTGGGTGGCAGCAAGCCTCTGCCTGAGCTATTCAAGGCCGCCGGGGCCCGCTTTGATTTCAGCGCGGCCACAGTCAAGCCGCTGGTGGAGGCCGTGGAAGAGGAACTGTCGAAACTCTAGCAGGCCGCGGCAAGATACAAGAGGCAGACTTCTCAGCGGAAGGCCACGGCCCAGGTGGCGGGCAAAGCCTGTGTAGAAGCCGGCCCGTGCGTTGGCGCGGGCCGGACAGACTGCTGAAAGAAGTTCTATGCAGGCTGCTAGCGCGGACGGGGACGGGGCAGCGGGGCCTTGACGGGCGCGCTGCCCTTCTGTCGCTGGTCCAGGGCGTCCCTGACGTGCTGGCGCGACGGGCCCTTTTCCACGCTGCGCATGACCTCCGACGACTGCGACTCGGCCTGCCGCGCTTCCAGAGCTTCGCGCTCGCGTTTGGCCGTGTCTTCAACTTCGCCATCTGCGGCGGCGCCTATACGGCGGGCGTCGTCTCGCGACACAAACAGCACTCGTCCATCCGCCAGCCGGATCTCGACGCCCGCGGGCCGGGGGCGCAGCTCGCGGATCTCGAGGGGCTCCACCTTTTCGGGGCGCTGATAGATGCCCGTCACGTTCTTGTTGAGCTGCTTGCTTTTCTCCACGGATGCCGCATGGCCGCCTTCGATGTAGGGCGCAAAGCGCTCCATAAACCCGTCAAACTCGGCCAGCACACTCTGGTTGACTTCCTCGCTCAGGTCCTTGCTGTGATTGGCAATGTAATCGCCAAACACATTGCTCATGGTGTTGATGGTGGCGCCGATGCGCTTGTCCAGCGGGTTATCCTTGAGACCCGCCCAGGGCGCCTGGCCCGTGGCCTCAGCCTGGGTCTTGAGACCATAGGCTATGATGACCGCGCGCTCGTAGTTGTCCGTAAATCCCTTGAGGCTCTCGTGCTCCAGATTGGTCGTCTCCAGCAGCCGTACAGCCTGCAAGGTCAACCCCGCCAGGAGGTTCTTGCAGCGGATGATGGTCAGGCGCTGGTCCTCCTGTTCACCCACGCGGGCCAGCATGCGCTCCACAAGATCAGCGGCCAATTCGGCCGCGCGCACGCCGCACAGCACCGGCCGCCCCTTGAACTGTCCGCATACGATGGCGATGAACAGGGCCTGGGCCAGCTCCAGCAGATGGCCCGCCAGCACTTCGTCGGCTGCCCCTGCCAGCGCCGTCGGCAGCAGTTCCTTCATGCGCGGCACCAGCTTTTCGTCAAATTCGGCAATGCCCAAACCCTGCGGCTGCTTGATGGCGTAGCGTACCAGAGCCGGGATGAGCTCCTCGACGCTGCGGGGCTTGGGGGCCTTCTGGGGCTCGGCCGCGGGGTCAATAGGCCCGCTCTTTTTCCTGGGCTGCTGGGCCGCTGAAACCTGAGCACCCGTAACAGGACGCACTTGCAGCGGCTTGCGCGGCGCCGGCGGCTGTCCCTGACGCAGGGCCTGCTGGGAAGTGGAGATGGGCCTGCTGGGAGGCTTGTGGGCCCGCCCCTGCGGAGCGGCTGTAGCTCCGCTGTCCACGGGTCGCCGCGGCGGCGGATTGATGTTGCGTTTGGGCCCCAGGGGCTGGTTCATGGGCGGCGTGCCTGTTGTTGCGCACGATAACATTCGCGCGCAAGTGATGGTCCTGCAAGGGGCAATAATCTTACTTGCGAACCCGGCGATTCAAAGCCGACGAACCCGATGGATCAAAGCGCCAGGGTGGCCACGGTGACCGGCTCGGCCACGCCTTTGACCTCAATCTGGGCCTTGGTGCGGAACTTGATCGGGATCGTGATCTCGTTGGGGTACTGCTTGGCAAAGCGCGAGATCTCCTGGACCGTGCCCAGGGTCGCCAGGACTTCGTTGCCCGCGGCGAAATTGCACAGCCGCGCCGCCAGATTGACGTGGTGGCCCAGCACCGTGTACTGGTTGGCGCGTTCGCTGCCAAAGAGCCCCAGCAGCATATCGCCAGTGTTGATGCCAATGCCCAGGGCCAGCACTTCGGGATGTTTGGCCAAAAGGGCCTCGGGCACCAGCCCGCGCTCAATCCAGCGTGCCCGGGTCGCCTGCATGGCCTGCTGCAGATCCGTGGCCAGCTTGACAGCGTGGTAAGCGTGACCGTTTTCGGGAATGGGGGCGCCGAACAGGCACATGACCTGGTCACCCACGAACTTGTCCAGCGTGGCATCGTTGGCGTCAATGGCCCGCATGCAGACTTCGAAGAACTCGTTGAACACGGTCTGCACGACCTTGCCTTCCACGGCCTCGCAGAAATTGGTGAAGTTGCGCAGATCGCCAAACAGCACGGTCATCTTGCGCTTGTCCGTGCTGAATGGGTCCTCGGACGTGTCGAGCAACTGCTCGACGATGCGCGGGCTCACCAGGCGCTCGAAGAACTGGCGCGTCACCTTAAGGCGGGTGACGTCTTCGACCGTGACCGTACCCTGGCCGCCCACCCAGACCGCCTTGAACTGGAAGTACTCCATCTTGCCCGACACGCCCGAAGGGCGCTCGGCCTCGAAGGTTTCTTCGGAAGCGCTTTCCAGGGCGTCCTGCAGCAGCGTCTGGAAGACGCCGGGGGCCCACTCCAGGGTGTCGATCTCGACGATGTTCGGCTTGCCGTCGATCACCTGCTTGCCGACGCCGATGAAATCCGACATGCGCGTGTTCATCTTGATCACGCGAAAGGACTTGTCGACGATGAGGTAGGCAACCGAGAGACCCGCAATGGTGGCCTGGGGTGCCCGTGTATGCCCCACCATGGTCAGGGAGCCCAGGGTCATCGAGCCCGTGGCGGGCCCGCCCGTAACGAGCTGCAGCTTGCGACGCAGTTGCTCATTCTCCTTCTGGAGAAGCTCAAGCTGTTCCTGAATCTGCTTGACGTCAGGCTTTGACATGTCCGGGCTCGGCGCGGTCCAACATGCTGCCTTGGGGGCTGCGCGGGCGCAACATGGCCACCGGGCGGCCCCGGGCGGCCCTTCAATTACGCGGCTGCGCCTCACCCCAGCGCCGGCCCAGATTGTGTTCAATCTCAAGCTGGTCCAGGACCCGGGCCACGACAAAATCAATCATGTCCTGCACGCTCTGCGGCCGGCCATAGAACCCGGGATTGGCGTCCACAACCACGGCGCCCGCCTCCGTCAAGGCCGTCATATTGCGCAGGGCCACCAGGGAGTAGGGCGTTTCGCGGGGAACCAGGATGAGCTTTCGCCGCTCTTTGAGCGTGACTTCGGCTGCCCGCTCAATCAGCCCTTCGCCGCTGCCGCCAGCCACACGGCCCAGAGTGGCCATTGTGCAGGGCACAATGGCCATGCCTCGATGGCGGAAACTGCCCGATGCAATCCTGGCGCCGATCATGTCGTTGCGGTACAGCTTGAGCGAACGAGCCGGCACGCCGCAGAACGCCGCGAGGTCCGGCTTGTCGGGTCGGCAGGGAACGTCGAGTTCAGCGCGCCAAACCTCAAAGGCGGCCTGGCTGAACACGACGTGGGTCTCAATGCCGCTGGAAGCCAGCACGGAAAGCAGGCGCTGGGCATACTGGATGCCCGACGCCCCCGTCACCGCGACGACAACCGGTCGTTCGTTCAAGGTCATCCCCCCCTCTTCACGACGCGATAGACCGCGATGTGGCCGTAGTAGGCATCTTTGTAAATGCGCTCCAGAGTGCCCTTCTGTACCTGCTCTTCGCAGTACCTGCCGAACACCGGAGTAACGTTGGCATCCACATACAGCCAATCGGGCTTGAACAGCTGCTGAATCCGGCTCAGCGTCGACTCTTCCACCTTACCGTAGTACACGTCCCAGATCAGCCGGGACTTTCCCACATCGTGGGCCAGCATGTAATTGGGGTCCATGCCTACGAGATAGTCGCAGTTCGGCGCGTAGAAGAACAACGCGGGAAACACATCCCACTGGGTGTGGAATACCTTGGGCCGTGAGTCCCCCGCAGAATCGCGCATGAACAACGCAGCGTCACGCCAGGGCACCGGCAAATTCGGGTCTTTGATGGCAATAAGGCTGCACAGCACCCCCGTGGCCGCCAAGAACGCGAGGGCCGCCCCGGCCTTTTTCAGGAGCCCCGGCAACCTGGGTCGTTGCCTCTGAATGCTGTGCCAGCGCCGGCTTTTGAACAGACTGTCCAGCCACAAGCCCACTGCCAGGGCCATGAAAGGACCCATGATTTCCGCAAAGCGCAGGCTGTTCAAAAACATGAACAGCACCAGCACCGCGGCACCGCCCGCCAGCACGGCTTCGCGCCCCGGCCGGTGCCTCAAGCGCAGCGAAAGCAGCGTCAGCAGCATGGGAGCGAGGATTGGCGCCGCACCCGCCACCAGCAGGTCCGTGCCGGCCAGGGGCAGGAACTCCATGCCCAGCAGCATGCGCGAGGCCTCTTCCGTTGAATACCCCGGGCTGATGCCCAACGCGGCAAACAGGTCAAAGGCCGTCTCGCGAGCCGCGCCCTTGAGAATGCCGGCGGGAACGAGCAGGTAGGTGACGGCCCACATGCGCATGAAGCCGTCTCGATTGGGGTGCAGAAGTGCGCCCAGCAGAATTCCTCCCAGGATGGCCGCAAGCAGCCAGAGGTTGGCCTTGAACTCCGACCTGCGGGTGGCGCCCTTTTCCGGCCCCCAGACCAGCATCAGAACCGTGCGCACCGCCCATAGAATGACCAGAAAGTGGACCGCCGAGTAAGCCAGCGTGAAGATCGCGGCCACGAGCGCCAGTTCGATGCGCCGGTTCCTGGCCATCATGACCCAGCCGGTCAAGGAGCAGATCACCCCCATGGGCCATGCCCTCAGCTCTTCAGCCCGCGAGCAAAACACCCAGCCGCCCAGGGCAATCACGAGCGGCACGTAGGCCCAAGCATGCCTCACGCCAAAGCAGCGCAGCGCCGCAAACACCGTGACCATAAGCAGCGACATGAGCACCGCCGAGGCGACTTTTCCGCCCCAGATCAGCGCCGTGGTGTCGCTAATGTCGTCGGCGCCCAGGGTGAAGGGCACCAGATAGAGATGAAACAGAAACTCCTTGTTGGCAAACGCGTCAGACCAGATGGAATCGCTCATCCAGTGGAAGTTCTGGCCGGCCTCGGCAATTGCCCCCGTCCTATAGAGGTAGGCCATGCGCACATGATAGGGGCTGTCTCCCAGCGGAAATGAGCGCGAACGCAAGCCAAAGCGCGTGCTGCCGTCTTCGTTCGTGACTGTACCCGGCAGAATCTGCAGGGTCATGAACGCCAGCATCGAGATCAGGAACAGCAACAAGCCCTGGCGCAACGCGCTGCCCTGTTCGGGGTCCGCCGGCACACTCAACGCTTGAGGCTGGGCTTCAATCATCGCACGACCTCAAACAAGGCCCAGTCATCTTCCGTGTCCCGGATGCACAGACGCAGGCGACCGGCACGGACTTCTTCCTGGGCCCGATTGTAAAGGAAGTCGCTGCTGCTGCGATGAATCAGCATGTAGCTCGCGCCAAAGGTGTCCCGCACGGCTGGGACAAAATCGCTGACTTTACCCCGGTTGATGTTGCGCCACAGCTCGTAGCGCTCGCGGTCCTTCACCGCGAAGAACGTGGGGTCCAGCCCCGCCAGATAGTCGCACTCGCTGGCGTAGAACAGCAGATGGCAGAAGTCGTCCCAGCGGTCGTGATAGACCACCTTCCCGTGGGCCCGGGGATTCTGCTGAAGCCAGAGCGCGGCCGGGGCAATCTCTCCACGATCGGCCGGGCGCAGGCCCAGGCCCGACCCCACCCAGAAACCCACCACGGAGATGCCGGCAATCAGCGCCAGTGCCAGAGGCGCGGCACGGGACAGCGTGGGCGCCAGACGCTGCCACGCCTGGTAGCCGCGGGAGGCCAGCACCCCTTCCATCCACAGGCCGACGGCCAGCGCGGAGAAAGGCCCGACATATTCGACAAAGCGCATATTCAGGAGAAACATGCAGAGTACGGCAATGGAGACGCCGCCCGTCAGCACGGCCTCGCGCGAGGGGCGCCAGCGCGCCCAGGCCGCAAACAGCGGCAACAGCATGGGCGCGAACAGGGCCGCAAAGTTGTCGAACACCAGGCCGCGCCCGCCCATTTCCTGCAGTTCCATGCCCAGGGCAATCTCAATGTGACGGGCGTAGTTGGTCTGCTCGTTGAACAGCACCCGCATCACTTCATCCAGCGCCCGGCCTACACTGTCCTGATGGGAGAGGGCCATGACGACGATACTCTGCACCCACCAATGATGCAGAGCCGCTGAAGGGTCCGGATGCAGGAGCACGCCGGTAAGAATGCCCGCAGCAATGACGGCCGCCGTGATGGCGTTGCAGCGCAGCTCAGACAGCCGCGTCTCTCCCGCCGGTGCTCCGACCAGCAGTTGCAGCACTCCGCGAACGGCCAGCAGCACGAGCAGGAAGTGACTGGCGGTGTAGCTCAATGCATAGATAGCCGAAAGTAGAAACAGCCCCAGCCACGCCCCCCTGCGCGCCTGGGGCAGGGCCGTCCGCGCGATCAGCACGTAGCCCATCAGGGCCAGCGCGATGGAGAACATGTAGCTGCGGTTGAGGTTGACGCGAAACACAAAGTAACCGCCGCCGAAGAACATCATCAGCAGCGTATACAGCCACGCCCGCCGCACCCCCATGACACGCAGCGAGGCAAACACGGCCAGGGTCAACAGGACCATGTTGACGCAACAGGCCGCCTTGCCCGCGGCGATCAGGCCATCGGCATCATGAGGCCCATCGGCCAGCAGGGCCGCAAAGGGCACGAGGTAGAGATGATAGAGGTAGTCCTTGTCGGAGAACTGGCCGTTCCAGATGCTCTCGCGCGCCCAGTGAAAATTGACTCCTGCGCGCTGGACATCACCAGTGCGGTAAAGTTCGCCCATCTTGATGTGGTAGTAGCCGTCAACGTCCAGCAGACCCACGGCCTGCATGCCCAGGCGCGAGCCACCCTGGCCGTCGTCGACAAACCCAGGCCCGATCTGAAACCAGGCCGTGGCCACAAATGCCAGCATGGCCAGAAGCATGGCCTGGACTGAGGGCAGCCGAAAGGCAGCCGCCCAAGAGTTACTCCTGGCATCGGGCGAATCCATGGGGGCCCAAAGATAGCAGCGCCAAGGCCCCTTGCTCACACAATCGGATGCGAATGACCAGGCGGTCGGCGCATGTTGATAAACCGGCCCAATAAAGCTAGAATCGCGTTTTGAAAACCGGAGCCAGGGCTTTGAATCAGGCGGAACCCCAGAAATCTGACACTCCCCCCGCAGCGGCTGCTGCCGAGGGTGAGCCCCCTGAAATCGGGATTGAAGATTTCGCCAAGGTTGTTCTGAAAACAGGAAGGGTGAAGGCTGCGGCGCCCCACCCCAACGCGGACAAGCTGCTGGTTTTGACGGTGGATGTGGGCGGCACGGAACGGACGATTTGCGCGGGCATAAGACAGTGGGTGAAGCCCGAGGACATGCTGGACAAGGACATCGTGATTGTGGCCAATCTCAAGCCCCGAAAAATGAGGGGCATCGACAGCCAGGGCATGATGCTGGCGGTCACAGACGGAAGTGATGTCATTCCGTTGACGGCGATGAAGAGGGTCAGTTCGGGCCTGCGCGTGAGTTAGCGCGGGCCTTTCCACAGGGACGGCGGTGTGTCGGCCCGCTGAGCAGCGATGGCAGGTTACATCGAAGTAGCCCGTGTGGCCGGGGCGGTTTACGCCAAGGTCGTCGGGCTCGGCAACTTCAACAACGCTGGCCCCCTGCGCGATTACGTGGAGGCCGCGCTCGCCAGTGGCATCCGCGGTGTTGTCGTTGATCTCGACACCTGCACCGGCCTCGATTCCACGTTCATGGGCACACTCTGGGGCTTTACCACCTACCCGGTCGAGAACAGCAGCGACTGCCAGTGCGTGGCCGTTACGGTGGTCAACGCCACACCAACAACCCTGCGCGCCATGAGCTCTCTGGGCCTGCCCAAAGTACTGCACGTCAAGGACGTGCACGTGGACCCACCCGCGGTGACACTCGAGCGGCTGCGCGAAGGCTGGCAGGACCGCCGCGCCCGCACCAAGCTCATCCATGACGCCCACAAGCATCTGGTCAAGGGCGACAAGGAGAACGAGGCGCGATTTGGGCCCTTCCTCGCCGCCCTGGTCAAGGAAGCCCGCGAACACATGCAGGACGCCGGTTGAGCCTGGTCGTGAGCGCTTCGTCTCACATGAACTCTTTGCACGTCCAATGCCCCTGCGGCTGGCGCGAACTTGTACCCGCCGGCGCCGGTGGTCTCACCCTCGAGTGCCCCCGCTGCGGCCGCAACCTTAAGCTGCCCCAGTCCGCTACACCCGCTGAAAACGCCTCGGACATTGCCTTGGTAGAGCGTCTGACGGGCCGGCGCTTCCAGACTCCCAGTTTGAGACCTGTGATTCAACTCGCGGCCCTGTCCTGCGGCCTGACACTGCCCTTGGGTGCCCTCCTGCTCTGGCTTTCGACGCCCGGCACCGCGATATCGGTGGGGCTCTTTGGCCCTCTGTGGCTGTTGTCGCTTTGGATCTCCGAACGCGGCATTGCCGCATTCTTGAAGGGATCTGAAAGTGCTTGACATGTCAACTTCACGGAAGCTTGACGGGTCAACCCTGTGCGTTTTGTTGCGCTTGACGAGTCAAGCAAGGACGCAACACTTGACGGGTCAATGCTTTGCGGGCGCGTTCGGGGCACTTTCAGACAGTCCCGAAAGAGTCATAACTCTTTACCGGAAAGTGGCTTACAATTAACCGCAGTGAGGCACTTGACAGGAGGCGAGTTCGGACCCCCGTTTCAGGTGGTTTTCTTGGGGTCCGAAAAGCTGAAACGGCGGGGCCGTCAGCACTGCTTTTGCGGCAGGCTTGAGCCCCCGTGCCGAGTTTTCCCGGCGCCATAACGCTGTCAGTAACGGAAGTGCTCAAAATTTCTTATTCACGATAGATCAACGAGTTGCACCCTTTCTGACACCTTTTCCGGCCTGTCGGCAACAGCCACCGCATTGACCGCAGTGGGCCGCTTGGTATCTGTGTGCCCACGCAGCAAATGAATTGAACTGACGGTGAGCCAACGGCTGACCCGCGTCGGCTGACTAGTGCGAATTTGGAACGCCATTTCGGCAGTCGTTCATTGACTTGCCGCAGGTTGATTTTTGTCGCAGCACCCAGCGCATCGCTGACTTGGGCCTCTGAGAGCTATCCCCCTTGGCGCGCGCGCTGGACTGTTGTCGGCATCGGAGATTTGGAATGCAAGAACCCGCTCGCGACGTGCTGAGCCTTTGGCCGGCCATCGAGGAACTGGCCCTGAATCGTGCCAAAGGACTTCCCGTCCATGACCTCCTGCGTGGCGCCAAGCCCGTCGCCTATGACGCCGGAAGTGAGACCTTGAAGCTGTCCGTAGAGAGCCCCCCCCTGGACAGTACCGCCACCGAGACCCTGCGCTCGTGCCTGGGAAAGGCCTGCTACCAGGTGTTGGGCTTTGCACCCCACCTTGATGTTCAGACTTCACCCTCCTCGCGCCCTCTGCCGCGCGTTGAAGCCCCGGCCAAGAGTCAGGCTCCAGCATCTTTGTTCATGACGCGTTCGCGCTTGCCGGCCAACGCTGACTTTGAGCATTTTGTGGTCGGTCCCAGCAACCAGGTGGCCTTCGCGGCCAGCAAGCAGGTCGCGGAGAACCCCGGCAAGAACTACAACCCGCTCTTCATTTACGGCAGCGTGGGCCTGGGCAAGACTCACCTGCTGCAGGCCATCTGCCGCAAGCTGTTGGCGACTCTGCCTCGCGTGCGCTTCATTTCGTGTGAGGAGTTCGTCAACCAGTTCGTGCAGGCGCTCAAGAATGGAACGGTCGACGCCCTGCGCGCCGAACTGCGCGAGGCCGACGCCCTCATCATTGACGATATTCATTTCCTGGCGGGCAAAGAGCAGACACAGGAAGAGTTCTTCCACACCTTCAACCATCTTTACCAGCAGGGCAAGCAGGTCGTGCTCTCCAGCGACAGCCTGCCCCGGGACATCCCCCGCTTGGAAGATCGCCTGATCTCCCGGTTTCACTGGGGCCTGGCGGTCAAGATTGAGCCGCCATGCACCGAGACACGCATGGCTATCGTGCGTAAGAAAGCCGAACTGCGTCAGGTGGACTTACCCCTGGACGTTGTTGCCTTCCTGGCCGAGAACATCACCACCAACGTGCGTGAGCTGGAAGGCGCCGTCGTCCAGATTTCCGGCCTGGCCCAGATGAGCGGCAAACCCGTCACCCTGGCCCTGGCCCAGGAAGCCCTCAAACACCTGATCAAGGCCCGCCCGGCCCCCAGCCGTGTGGCCACGGAAGACATCATCGAACTGGTCTGCCAGCATTACGCGGTAAGACTCAACGACCTGCTCTCCCAGCGTCGTACCAAGAACCTCGCGTTTCCGCGGCACGTTGCGATGTACCTGTCCAAGGAGTTAACCCAGTTGACGCTCTCTGAGATTGGTCACTTCTTTGGCGGGCGCGACCACAGCACCGTGCTTCACGCCATCAACAAGATCAAGTCCAAGCGCCTCAAGGAGCCCGAACTCCGTGCCGAGCTCGAGCGCTTTGAACTGCAGCTGCGTCGTCCGCTCTAAGAGATGCTCGATCTGCAATTGCACGCCGGGGGCCGTGGGGCCCCCGGTTTCCGTTTGGGCTCGATCCGGCCTGTCCCGGCCCTGAACTTGTCCTCTCGTTCTCTACGGGTTGTACCCGGGCGTTCACCAAGTTCGTGCCACTGTCATGTTCTGTTGATTTGATTGGGCCAAGGTCCTTGGCAACTGGCCCAGTTACCGCCACCGGCACCGCACAGGTTCCTGACTAGCGGAGCGATTCCGCCTAAGCCAGCTTGCTTACCCGCGCGCTTTCCCCTTTGGGGCTTTGGCCCCTGGCCCGCTGTTATGGCTGCTTGTGAGGTGATCGGTACAGATTTCTGACCTCCTGCCATGGCCTGCTACTGGCTACTGGAGTTTAATTCTATAGGTCTTTCCCGGCAGACAAACACGCCTCATTCCAGTTACCAACAGAATCAGACTGTGGCTTGCCAAGGCTCGCCAAAGGCTTATCGTCGGGCTGAGATAAGAGACAGGAGCCGCCATGCACATTGTCAGTGCAAGAGACCAGTTGGCAGACGCCATGAATCTTGTGGCCAGTGTGGTGAATTCGCGCTCGACCAACCCCATTACGCAGAACGTGCAGCTGGTCGCCGACAAGACCGGTCTTGAACTTCGCGCCACGGATCTCGAAGTCAGCGTCCGGCGCAAACTGAGCGAAGTTCAGGTCAAGAAGCCCGGAGCTTGCCTGCTCAACGCGAGCCTGGTCGCCAATCTGCTCAAGGACATCCGCAACGACACTCTGGAAATCGTGGTCAGCGGCACGAAGTCCGAGCTGAAGGCCGGGCGCGACCGCTTTGAGTTGCAGGGTGCTGACCCTGAAGAGTTTCCCAAGCTGCCCGAGAAGGGGCAGGACGCCAGCGTCACCATGAGCGGCAAGGATTTCGCAGCGGCCATTCGCAAGGTGGGCCGCAGCGTAGCCCTGGAAAAGGGCCGCTATGCACTCAACGGTGTGCTGCTCGAGCCCGCCAAGTCCGCCATCGAATTTTGTGGAACGGACGGACGCCGGCTTGGCTACGTCAAAGCGCCGGCCAAGGGCAAAGAAGTGAAGTACCAGGTAATCGTGCCGACCAAAGGCTACAACCTGATTTCCAAGGTCATTGGCAATCAGGACACGGACGTAACCCTATACCTGAGCGAGAACCGCCTCGTGGCCAACATCGGCGGTACGGAAGTGGCCACCTTGCTCGTGGAAGGCCAGTTCCCGGATTACCGTAGCGTGGTTCCCAAGGATCTGGACAAGAAGCTGGTAACCTCTACCGATGACTTGCGAGCTGCCCTCAACAAAGCCAAACACCTTACCAGCATCGAGAGCCAGGCAGTGCGCCTGGAGATTGCCCCCGGCGAGTTGACGTTGCGAAGCAAGTCGCCCACGCACGGCCAGGCCGAGGTGCGCGTCGAGATCGAGTATGACGGTGGGGAGGAGTCCATTGGCTTTGACCCCCAGTACATCCTTCAGGGCCTCGATGGCGTAGAGTCCGACAAGGTGACCTTCGAGTTCAAAGACAAGGAAACAGGCGCCATTCTGCACGCAGGTGACCGGGCGAACTTTTACTACCTGGTGATGCCCATCGACATCTAGCGTACCATTCAGACCCCAACGAGCGCGGCAACGGCCGCGCTCGTCTTGTTGGATAGGGGCACGAAATCACGGGAGTGTCATTAGAGATTCACGCCCGACTCGTCCCAAGCCCTTTGGTTTTCACCATTTGATGCAAAACGCTTGCTCAAAGTCCGGTAAAATAGGCACTTATGGAAATTTTGCAAAGCGTTAGATTGCTTGACGTTGCCCCTGCCCTGCGATAGCCTTAACCCGCTTGGACTCTTAGCGAAGACTGACCCTGCGGGGTTTGTGCGGTCTGTTGCTGTTGGCTCGGAAAGGGCGCGACGTGCAAAGAGTGCGGCTAGTAATGCTATGGATGCTGGCGCTCTGCTCGACCGGCGTCGTCGCTCAGGGCCAAGCGTTCAACGCCAACCCAAATACGGCCATTCCTGATAACTCCAACGTTGGGGCCGACAGCACAATCACGGTGCCCAATGCCGCGCCGTACAACACGCACGCTATTGGCGCCCTGCAAATCGGGCTGCGTATCAACCACACGCGCAACGACAACCTGGACATCTATCTTGTCCCCCCTGGCGTGACGTGGAATCGCACGGGGCCGACGTATAACACCGGCGCTATCCCGGCGGGCGTGATTGAGCTGTCGACTGACAACGGCGGCACCAATGACAACTACGGAAGCGGCGCGGGGCCATACACGTATGCCCGGTTGAGCAACACGATTGACCCGGTGTTCACATCAACGCAAGCCATCGCCGCGGGCACCGTTCCGTACACAGCGAACATCTACACGGTGGAGGACACGACAGACTTTAACCTGCTTTACCGCTCCAGCCCCGTCGGCAACTGGAAACTGGTGGTCATCGACGACGGAAACTCCGGCCAAAACGGCACGCTGATTTCGTGGGAGGTGCGCTACCTTCCGCAGTACTACGCCGACCCCAATGTCGCCATCCCCGACAACAACCCCAATGGCGTGACCTCCTCGATCAACGTGCCCGCCACCAGCGAGCTGGTGGGCTCGTTTCAGCTTGGCCTGCGGGTAACTCACGGCAACTGCCAGCACCTGGATGTTTATCTCTTGCCTCCATGGGTCAGCGCCTCGGCGCCCTACACCTATGCCCAAAGCCAGTTCAGTGGCGGCGCCATCGATCGGCCGGCAGACGACGGCGTGGTCGAGGTGTCGACGGACCTGGGCGGGGCGAATTTTGGCACCGGCGTCCTGGCCCCCTTTGCCATTGCATATTGCCGCGTCACGGCCCAGGGCGACGGTCTATTCACCGGGGCCGTGGCGCCCATCAGCGGCGGCGGGGCGACGGGGCGATTCCTGGCCGAGGGTGTACGGGCCCTGCATGATATTTACGGGCGCAGCCCTGCTGGCACCTGGACTCTGGTGCTGTGCGACGATCAAGCGGGCACGGCGGGCACGCTGGTGAGCTGGCAGATTATCTATGAGCCCGTCGGCCCCGGCAACCAGAGCGTACAGCGCGGCATCAGTGATCTGACCTATTCGTCCATCAAGTCCGGCCAAATCGATCAGGTGCTGGCTCAGTTCCGCTTTGATGCCGTGGGCGCGGCAGACAATCTCACCAGCCTGAGCGTGCAACATACTGACGGCGTCAACTTCAGCGCCCAGTTCAGCCAGCTGAAACTGGTGCGGGACAACAACGGCGACGGCCTCTATGACGGCGGTGACAGCTTGCTGGCGACCCAGGCCGCGCCGGCAAGCGCTACGGTGACATTCGGTTTTTCGCAGGCGCTGGCGGCCAACAGCGGCGTGGATCTGCTGGTGCTGGGCGACATGCTGGCCAGTCCCGTGCCGGCGACGCGCGTCGCCGTGCAGATCAGCGCGGCAGCCAGCGTCACCGGCAGCCTGCCTCGCATAGGCATTTTTCCCGTGTTGGCGGGCCCAAACATCATCGAGAACATCCGCACGTTCACCTATCGCCCGGGGGCAGTGCAGAGTGTGACGGATAATGACCCTAACGGCGTGGCGCGCAGCATCGTCGTAGGTCCTACCAGCGAGCGCATTCGCGGTCTGCGCGTGGGTGTTCGTCTTGATCACGCCTACACCGGGGACCTGGACCTCTGGCTGCTTCCCCCCGGCGTAACCTGGCAGCCACCCTATGCCTCGCTCGACAACGGGCCCGTGCTGGTGCCGCCCTATGGCGCCGTTGAACTTTC
>JABARW010000012.1 GCA_019186845.1 Planctomycetota bacterium
CGCCTGACGCGAGAAGCAAAACCGCCGCCCAAGAAATGAGCGGCGCCAAGTAAACTCAAAGGACCAAGCCGGAAAACAATCTGAGAGCAATCAGCAAGATACTTCCAGAACCTATTTCAACGGCCTGTTAGTGGGCGGTGTTTTCATGATGGGGCATGGCTTTGCTGCAATGATTGGTGGTGGCATGGCGGCCGCCACGCCTTCTGCGGGTGTGGGCCAAGCGTTGGGAGGTGCCGCAATGGTCGGTGGCTTTGTCGAATTTGGTGTTGGAACTGCTGCAATGGTAGACGGTGTAGACACTCTGCAAAAACTGCCAAAAGAGGAGGACTTCCAGAAATGGCAACTCCAATACGCGGCACAGGTAGAGATGGACCGCGTTCCGGAAGTGACCCAGACACTTTTGGAGGACATTCACGAATTCAAACTGGAAATGTTAGCCCTCCCGTGCCCCGGGACGGAGTGCGAGGATTGGGGTTGTCCACCGGACGTAGGTGGAGATGCAGGTAGAAAGGGTGCCCCTGGCGCGGGTGGTCCTTGGGGCGGAAAAACCGGTGCTTGGATAAGAGAACGCGGAATTGTTCCAGCCGGTGGGGCTGCTTCCGGCCAATGGACGCGGGGCAATTCGCCGCGCGACCCAACCGCGAAGTCAAATCCAGACCCCTTGCCAAGAGGCCATTAGCTTGTATCGAACAATTACCGGAGCACGAATCATGTCCAAAAACGTTCTGTGCGTGGTGGTGGCCCTAGTGTTCGCGTTGACGGCATTGAGTGCCGTGCTTTGTGGAAATGCCAATACGGCCCTAGCAGATGGGAAAGCACAATTCAAATTAGATTATCATGAGTCTTTCTACGCATCCGGGAAGCGAAAGACTCGTACCTGTGTTCTCGTTAATGATGATGGGTCGAAACTCCCGCACGGAAAGGAAGTGGAATGGCACGAGGACGGGAGCATCTTCGCTGTCCGCTGGTACTGGAAAGGCAGGTTTCATGGAATTCATCAATCCTTTCACCAAAATGGTCAACTCGCGGCAAGCACGGAGTACATAGACGGTCATGCGCACGGTGAACATGCTTCTTGGCATTGGACCGGCAAGCGGCATGGGCGGATTTGGTATGAATACGACGTGTTAAATGGCCCAGCCGAGTACTTTGATGACAATGGTGTGTTGACTAAAAAGGGATGTTTCTTGAACGGCGAGGCGGACGGCGAGTGGTCAGAATATCGACCTGATGGTTCAGTCATTCGTAAGGGTTGCTATAGAAAGGGTAAGAAAATTGGGACTTGGGTTGAGTACGACGTTAAGGGAGCCGAAGTTGGACGGGTTGAATACGAGAAATAGGGACCATAGAGCTTCGGTCGCCGTTTCAGGTGCAAGAGGGAGTGTCAGGGACTGCTTCTAGACTGGCTCTGGAGGCTGGTTCAGCGGCGGTTGGAAGTTGGTGTGCGCTACGAGGACCAGCTCAACTCCTGCGTCGGCCGGGTCGAGCCAGTCCGGTGGACTGGCGAGAGAGCGCAGCGCAGGCTCGCGAAGCGAGCCGAAAGCGAAGCGGCCAGACCAGCTATCTCGCCTTTGGCGAGGCGCTGCAAAGCCGCGTGCTCTATGATGTCGACCGCAGGGAGACTGGCCGCAGGGACCCTCCGGTGGAGCGTCCCAAGGACAAAGTTTCGCGCCTGTCAGCGGTCGAGTACGACGGCCTGGCCCTGACCACGATCACGCTGGCCAACAACGATCTCAGCACGGATCTACTCAACGTCGAGGGCTCCAGTGAAGCCCGAGAGAGCGAGCTTTGCGAGCGGGAGTTCATGCCGCGCTTGCGTCGCTGTTGTTCCTGGCGCGGCCGGGCTACAATGGCAACCGTCACATGGAGGCTGTGGTGGTGGATTCGACAGCCAACAGCATCGTGGTTGAAGACCTCACAGGCGACCTCGAGACAGTCCGGTGGACTGGCGAGAAAGCGGAGCTCTGCGGAGCGGCCGGCGCGTCAGCGCCGACAAACGGCGCGCCGCTGCTCATCACGGGCGCAACGGCCACAACCTTGACCGTGGCCGGCGATGTCGAGACAGTCCGGTGGACTGTCGAGAGAGCGGAGCTTTGCGGAGCGGGCAGTTCTGGCGTCGCTTCCGGCGGCACTGTTTCATATCCAGGGTGAAAAACTACTCCCGGTGCCGTTTGAAAAGGACTACGCCTTCAGGGACTTTTGCTCCCTTGGAAGCACCACTCTTGTTTGCACCTACAACACAAAGTCTCGCCGCGGCTTCCGCGATGGAAAGTTATCCCTGCTTAAGGGTGAGGCGATGTGTCCGGTTTGGAATCAGGGATCGCTTTGATCGACAAGGACGGAAAAGCCTCGCCGGCGCTCAATAACAAGGGAGAACCAGGACAGATTCAGGGCACGGTCGGCTGCCAGGCAGGCGCGCAGGGTTTCGTCGTTTTCGGAGATCCGGCCCAAGTCGCCTGGTATTGCCCGGCCAAATGAAGCCGAACGGCCGTCAGCCTGTCCAAAGCGTCCGTTCCGTTTCTACCCCTCCAGCTGGTTCCAGAACTCGGCGGGCATGTCCTGCGCCAGGTGCAAAGCGCCATTGGCACCGGCAAAGGCAGGCTCTTCCACGCGCCGCACCTTGCCGCCGCCCAGTTCAGCCAGTTTGCGCTCGATGGCCTTGTCCAGGCCGATGATCTGAGAGCCGCCGCCGGCCAGCAGTACATTGTCGCGCATGCCTGCCTGGAACTCGGGGTCGTAGCCCGCAATCAGCGTGTGCAGGCCGTTCACGATCTCCGGCACGATGCTCTCCGTGGCCTTCTGCAACGCCTCTGTCACGTCAAATTGCGTGGGAACGCCCCGCACCGGCAGAGTCACAACCACGCGCTCTGCGGCACGCTGCGCAAGGAAGCTGTGCTTCTCCTTGATCTGCTTGACCATGTTGATTGTGAAGTCCGCGCCGGGGCAGGCCTCGCGCAGCAACTCAAACAGCCGGCGGTCCACAGCATCGCCCGCCGCCGACAGCGTAACCTGGTCGTCTGCGCTCGGCAGGGCGCCGTGCATGCGGCAGAGGTCCGTCGTGCCTGCGCCAATATCAATCACCAGCGTGTCCGTCAGGAAGTTCAGGCCGTAGGCCACGGCAAAGGGCTCGGAGCAGATCATCACGCAGTCCAGCACGCCGCGCGCGGCTTCGAGCAGGCTCTTCTGACTGTGCAGGCTGGCCTGGGCCGGCGCGCCAATGACGCCATAGATGAGGTCGTCGGGGCGCGGCTTGGCCAGGCTTACCACGTGCTCGAGAAGATCGTGAATGGCCTGCTGAGTGCGGGCGGAGTCACGATTGATGGATTTGTCGAGGTCGCGGTAGAGCACTTCGCCCTTCTCCATGGGGCGATAGAAATCGCAGGAGTGCTTGTGTTTGAGGGCTTCATCGCCAAAGAGCCTGTCACGGCCCAGGGCCTTCTTCGAGATCACGTCGCGCGGGTAGGCCACAAAGCTGCCGATGCTGGTGCGCACGCCGTTGGAGGCTGCAATGGCGCTGTGGCTGGTGCCGAGGTCAATGCCGACGAAAAGAACACCGCTCTGGGGTTTGCTGGCGGGCGCTGAAGCGTTGGGCTGCATGGAGGCTCCGGAATAGAGAAGTGGCAAGCGCGGCTCGCCTGTGGCGAATCGTCATGGGCACGCCAGCGACTTGAGGCAATTCCGGTGACTGGGGAGTATTTCGCGGCCTTGACGCGGGCTTGGCGTCATCTATAAGGGTAAGCGCCGTCGGCAATCCGCCGACGGACGTTTTGTTTACGGACCCTGAATCCGCGTTTTTCGAGAGCCCAGCCATGAGCAACGCCCTGTCCGCCGATGTCCAGCGCATGAACGAACTCATCAGCCGTTCCCAGTTCGGCGAGGTGGAAACCGCCTTTGCCAGCGCCGCCCAGAAGGCGCCGACAGAAGTGGACAGCCTTTTCCCCATCGTCGAGAAGCTCGACAAGGCCGGCCAGGGCGAGAAGGCAGGCAACCTGCTTGAACCCCTGGTTCCCGTGCTGCTCGAGAAAGAGCCGCACAAGGCCGTGCGCGTGGTGGAGGCCATTGCCAAAGTCAGCCCCAAGAACCCGCGCCTGAAGGACCTCGCGGTCAAGACCTACCAGGCCGAATACGCCTCGATTCCCGGCTTTGACAAAATAGTGGCGCGCGCCACCGACGAGTCCAAGGGCTCGGATTTTGCCTTCGTCGATTCGCTGATGCGCCAGCTTGCCTTCATTCCCGGCGACTACCTGTTCCACGAGCAGGGCTGGGGCCTGGGCAAGGTCACGGCCATGGACGCCGCCGCCGGCACCCTGACCATCGACTTCGTGGACAAGAAGGGCCATACGGTCAAGCTCGGCGCGGCCGCGCGCTTCTTTGCCAAGCTTTCAACTGACAACATCCTGGTCCAGAAGGCCGCTGACGGCGACGGCCTGAAGGCCCGCGCGGGAACCGATCCTGCCGGCGTCATCCTTACGGTGCTCAAGAGCCTGAACAACTCCAGCAACCTCAAGCGCATCAAGGCCGAACTCTGCCCCTCCGTGATTTCGGCCAAGGAATGGTCGAAGTGGTGGCAGGGGGCGCGCAAGGCGCTGGCCAAGCACCCCTACGTCAAAGTGGGCGCCGGCAACAATCCCACCATCGAGCGCCTCCAGACCGCCGTGCCCCAGGAAACGGAAGCCCGCGAGATGTTTGAGAACGCGAGGCGCCTGTTCGACAAGCTCAACGTCATGCGACGCTACCTCAAGGAGAGCGACAGCTCAGCGGAACGCAAGGCACTGCTCAAGGGCTTTGCGGAAAGCCTGCTGCCCCTAGCCAACAAGGACCACGAAAAGCTGCTGGTCTGCTTCATGATCGCCGACCTGGCCCAAGCCGAAGAAGACCTCGGGGTCAGCGCCCCGGCCAGCGCCGAAGACCTTGTGCGCGACGCCGAAAAGCTGCTCGAAATGACCGTCAAGTTGAGCGACGCCGAGTACCAGGAGCGCGCCCTGGAAATGCACCGCGCTCTCAACAAGGATGGCTGGAACGAAGTCTTTGGCCGCGCCTTCCTCCAGGACATGGCCGACGTGTGGGACCGTATCAGCGAGCGCCTGCTCAAAGGTGACAACCAGGGCCCGCTGCTCAAGGCCGTCAAGACCGTGCTGGACGACCCCGAGGCCTACCCGCTGCAGTACCTCTGGATCGCGCGCCGCGCCGTTCTGGGCCAGAAGCTGCCCCAGGGCCTGGAGCTGCCTACTTCAGATCGCCTGTTTGAACGCCTGACCTGGCTGGCCAACAAGGTCCTGACGCGCATTGAGCGCGGCGAGTCCAAGCTCAAGGACACCCTGGCCTCCCTGCGCAGCGCCATGACCGACCGCCAGGGCCGCCTGCTCCAGGCCGCCATTGCCGGCCGCGATGAAGATTCCGCCAGCCATCTGCTGCACGCCATCAAGCGTTCGCGCTGGCTGAGCGAAACGCACCTGAGCACGCTGCGCGACGTGATTACCCGCGCCTTCCCGGCCCTTTTGCAGCGCGAGGAAAAGCTCGTGCCCCTGGGTCAGATCGAGGAAGCCGAGGGCATCCTCGCCACCGCCAACGGCCGCCGCAAGCGCGAGGACGAATTGCGTCGCGTCCAGGAAGAAGACCTCCCCGCTGTCGCCAAGCAGATCGGCGAGGCCTTGGCCATGGGCGATATCTCGGAAAACGCAGAACTCGACGCGGCGCGCGAGAAGGAGTCCCGCCTCAAGGAACGCGCCAAGGAGATCATGGAAGAACTCAAGCGCGTCAAGGTGGTCTCGGCCGACGAAGTCGATGCCGCCAAGGCGGGCTTCGGCACGCGGGTGACGCTCAAGAATCCCCAGGGCAAGCAGGTCGTTTACACGATCCTGGGCCCCTACGAAGCCGACCACGCCAACAACATCATCAGCAACGAGAGCCCCATTGCCCAGGGCATCCTGGGCAAGGCTGCGGGCGAGGACGCCGTGGTTACGACGCCGGAAGGCAGCGTGAACTACAAAGTCGTTGCCATTGAAAAGGCCCTGGCCTGACACGAGCGCACACCAGCAAAGAGGCGGCCTCCAAGGCCGCCTCTTTGCGTGGCAGGCCATGCAGGCGCCCGCTACATCCGCTCGACCAGGGTCATACCCAGCAGCAGCAATCCGCGCCCGAGCACCTTGCGCACTGCATTGACCAGGCGCACGCGGGCCTTGGAAAGCTCGGCGTCCTCCCCCACTATGCGGGTATCCTTGGTATTGGTCCACCAGCTTGAAGTCTGCGCGGCGATTTCAATGAGGGCCTTGGCCACGATGGACGGCTCGTATTCAGCGCTGGCGCGGCGCAAGGCCTCCGGGAAATTGGCGAGCTGGAGCGCCAGCTCCCACTCGTCATCGCGCTTGAGCTGGGCGCAATCGCCCAGCTTCCACGCATGGGCGCCCCAGGCCTTCTGGCGCGCGGCTTCATGAAACTTCTCCGTCACAGAGCCCATGCGCACAAACTGCATGAGCATGTAGGGGCCGGTTTCACCGGTAAAGTTGAGAATCTCGTCCCAGTCGAACTTGATGTCGTTGCGGCGCCCGTTCTTCAGGTCGTTGAACACGACAGCGCCGATGCCCACGGCGTGCGCGACGCGCTCCGCCTGCTGCGCGTCACGGGCCAGCTCTTCGTTTTTCTCGCGAATGATGCCGCGCACGGCCTCGACCGCTTCGTCGAGAAGATCCTCGAGCATGACGACGCGGCCGGCGCGCGTGCTGGCCTTGGCCCACTTGCCGTCCGGCTGCTTGAAGAGCAGCAGGCCGAAGTCAACGTGCGAACACTGGCGGGCCCAGGCGTGGCCGAGCAATTCCAGGCCCTTGAACAACTGCTGGAAGTGAAGCCGCTGCTCACCGCCTACGACATACACCAGCGTTTCGCTCTGGAAGTGACGGTGGCGATAGAGAGCTGCCGCCATGTCCCGTGTGTGATAGGCCGTGGCTCCGTCGTTCTTCACCAGGATCACCGGCGGTTTGTCCTTGCCGTGAGTGTAGATGACGATGGCACCCTCTGACTCTTCGGCCACCTTCAGTTCCAGGGCATCGGCGATAATGCGGCGGCAAAGGTCTTCGGCCGTCACGTAATAGCTCTCACCGATGTAGAGAGCGTGCTCGCCAAAGAACCGCTCGGGCTCTTCCGTCAGCACCCGCTTGCGGTGCAGGTCCACGACGGGCCAGAGGTGAAAGCTGATGCCCAGATGGGCGTAGACACGCTCAAACTCCGCGAGACTGATGTTGCGCGCGTGCTCCCAGATAAGGAAGTTGGCTTTGCCCTCCTGCCCCGCTTCGTGGGCACGGTCGCTCATCAGTGCCTCGATGTGGCGCTCCAGCAGCGCAAATTCACGCTTGCCTGCGTCCTCCAGGTCCTCGTGCTGCCTGATTTCCTGATTGAAGCGCTGGTAGGTCTCTATCAGCACCTGTACGGTCATGTCGCCCAGGGGCCGCTCATCGCCTGCCAGCGCACGAACAGCCACCTCGGGGAAGTACTTCTTCAGGCCGGCAATCAGCTTGCCAAAGCCCGTGCCCCAGTCGCCAAGGTGGTTGATGCCAACGACGCGCCAGCCCTGGCTCTCACGGATCTTCTTGACGGCATAACCGATCATCGTGCTGCGCAAGTGGTGCACGGCCAGGGGCTTGGCGATGTTGGGGCTTGAGAAATCAAGCACCAGCGTTTTGCCCTTGCCCTCCTCACCTGCGCCAAAACTCCATTGCGGCGCGGCTTCAATGCTTTCGCCCGGGCAACTGACTTCAATGGCACCCAGCACCATGCTCATGCAAGCGGCGCGATTGAGCCTGAAGTTGACATAGGGCCCCGCTGCCGTCGCGCTTTCAATGAGGCGCGGGGCGCTGCTTGCTGGCGGCTGATCGCCGGACGCCAGCTTCGCCGCCACCTCGTTGGGCTTGAGGCCCGCTGCCTTGGCGAACACAAAGCACCCCAGGGCCACGTCACCCATGTCCCGTTTGGGCGGACGCACAAGCTGGGCCTGAATGTCGGCCACCGTCAGGCCGGCGTTCTGGAATGAAGGCCAGCGGGCCAACTCCTGCGCGATGGGTGCTCGAAGAATGTCCATGGTCCGCTCCCGGCCGAAAATCCTGATTCGTCCAACTCCGTCTGGCGCCGCGCTTTGCGCCAAGCCCGCCCCTCGGCCGCCAAAAAGTCGCGCGGCAACTGTGTCCAATTTTTCCAGGGGTTGGAGGCCACCATGCAAGACGCCCACAACTCCGCGCTATCCATCGCCGTTGAACTCACTGCTCCCGCCAGCGCGCGACGACGGCTCACGCCGCGCAGCGTGGACGAAATCTACCATCTGGCCCCGAGCGAAGAAGCCCGCCTCGCCCAGGCCCGCTTCTGCCACGCAATGTATCAGGGCGATCAACTGGCCTACATTCCGAGGCTGCCCGGCGAAAGCCCCCTCGAGTTCTCCCGCCGCCCGCACAAGTGCTTCCTCAACCTGACCCGCGTCATCATCGATGTGCTGGGCCAGCTCTATCACCGCCCCGTGAACCGCCGCTATTCCGGAGATGCGCGGGCAGCAGAGCGTATCCAGCGCGCCTTCTCAATCAACCCGATGGCGCCGCTCATGCTCACCGTGGACCGCCTCACCCGCCTGCAGGGAGTGTGCGCCCTGAGCGTAAGCTATCAGGAAGGCGAGTTGCGGTTCTGGCCCTGGCCCGCGCACCGGCTGGTCGTCCTTCCCGACCCGGCATTGCCCGTGCGTCCCCTGGCTGTGGTGGCGCTGGCATTTGGCGAGCGCGAGGAAAACCTGGCCCACGTCTGGACAGCGCGGCAGGTCACAACCGTCGTGAACGGCCGCGTCGCGGCGGAAAGCAGCCACGAACTGGGACGGGTTCCCTTCGTGTTCTTCCATGACCGGCTGCCCGTCGATGGCTTCTGGGTCGAGGGGCGGGGCCGCTCACTGTGCCACGCCAACGCCGAGTTTAACGCCAAGCTTTCAGAACTGGCGTTCACGGTGGCCATGCAGGGATTTGGCGTGATGGAGATCGTCAATCCCGACCCCGCCCAGGAGATCGCCGTGGGGCCGGCGCGGGCCATCGCGTTCTCCGTCAGCGGCCAGCAGCCCTTCGGCATCAACTTCAAGTCACCAAACGCGCCCATCGCCGAGCTGATCGCTGACCTCGAGTTTCACCTGCGCACCCTGCTCAAGACCCAACGTGTGCCGGAAAGCGTGCTCAGTGTCAACGTCGGCCAGGGCGTCAGCGGCGTCAGCATTCTCGCCGCGCAATCGCCCGTGCTTGAAGACCGCGTCGAACGCATGGCGCTGTTTGGCGCCGCCGAGCAGGATCTTCTGCGCTGCGCGCTGGCCGTGCTGCGCGAGCACGAAGGCCTGACCGGCGAAGTCAGCCTGGGCGTCGACTTTCCCGAGCCGCAACTCGAGCAAAGCATCTCCGAGCGCATGGCCCACGACAGCTGGCGCCTCGAGCACGGGTTGCTCGCTCCCTGGGACATCATGCTGCGCGACGACCCTGACGCCTTCGATTCCCCTGAGGAAGCCAAACGCCTCTGGCTTGCCCGGCGCGCCGAACTGGCGGCTATCGGCCCAGGCGGCGCGGGGCAAGCCGCGCTCCTGGCTCGGGACACTGCCCGCTGAAATCCCGGCGCGGCCCCATCGCCCACAACGGAGACCACCCATGCCTGAAAAATCCCTCACTGAACTACTCGCCGCCACCCTGCCCCAAGCCCTGGCCCAGGAGCCCGCCGTGGCGTCGGCGCTCGAACGAGTCAGAGAACTTGAACAACGCGCCTCCACGCTGGCCGCCCAGCAGGCCTTTCTCGAGCGCGCCCCCCGCGAGGGCCTTCAGTTCCCCGGAGACGCCCTGAAGCTGATCGACGCCGCCAAGCTCGCGGACCTCGATGCGGCCTATGCCGAGTTGCGCCGCGGCCGGCCCTGGCTGTTCAGGTCCGCTGCTTCTCCCGCTGCCGAGAAGCTGGCCCTGGCCGCCCCCGAGATTGAACGCATGCGCGAGGCCGTCAAGCACGGCGCCCTTTCCCGCGGCGTGCAGGCCCTGAGGCCTATCAAGCGGGTCCGGTCGTAGCGCCGGGCCCGGTGGCGGGCCTGAGGCCCGCCTGACCCGCAGCGGCCCGCCCCATTGGCGCGGGTCAACCGCCTTCATCCCATACGGAGACAGAAACATGCCTTTCACCGGAAAAGCCACCTATGACGGTGGCAGCACCCTGCCTGAACTCGTCGATGATGTCAGCGATCTTGTGGGGCTCATCTCGCCCTTCGACACGCCCCTGCTCGACGCCATGGGCAGCCCGCGCTACGCCGCCAAATCCACCCGCCACGAATGGTTCGAGGACAAGCTCAACCCCGGCTACTCGCATATCGACAACGCCGCCGGATACAACGCCTCGGCCACGAGCTGGGTCGTGGACCAGGGCAACGCATTTCGCATCGGCGACCTGGTCAATCCCGAAGGCAGCGACGAAGTTCTTCAGGTCATTGCCGTCTCCTCCAACACCCTGACCGTCGCGCGCGGCTACGGCGGGAGCCCGGCCGCGGCCGTCAACGACCACCAGCGCCTGCGCGTGATCGGCCACGCTGCTCTGGAAGGCGAGGATGCTCCCCTGCCCGCGTTTCAGAACCGGCAGCGCCGCGAGAACTTCACACAGATCTTCACGGAAAGCGTGATGATCTCGGGTTCCCTCGACGCCGTCGGCCTCCACGCGGTGGAACGCGAGTTCGACTACCAGGTCATCCAGCGCCTGCGCGAACTGCTGCGCTCGCTGGAACAGAGTGTGGTCAGCGGCTTCAAGTCCGCCGCCAGCCCCGAGGGCAGTGCCTCGGCGCGCCGCACCATGGGCGGGTTGCTCCAGTTCATCTCCGGGCCCGACGCCGTGGTCCATGACGCCGCCGCCGCCGCGCTGGACGAGGCCACGCTCAACAGTGCCCTGCGCGCCTGCTGGGAGAAGGGCGGCCGCCCCGGCGCCATTGTCTGCGGCGGCTTCCAGAAGCGCCGCATCTCGAGCTTCATCCAGAGCGCGAGGCGCTACGAGGCCGAGAGCACCGTGCTCAAGAGCCTCGTCGATGTCTACGAGAGCGACTTCGGTGCGCAGCGTGTGATTCTGTCGCGCTGGGTGCCCGCCGACAAAGTGCTGCTGCTGGACCTCGACAAGATTCAGGTGCTGCCCCTTCAGGGCCGCAGCTTCTTCGTCAAGCCCCTGGCCGAGAGCGGCGACTTCCGCAAGGCCCAGATCATCGGCGAATACACGCTGGAAGTGCTCAACGCCGGCGACGGCGGCCAAGGTGTGATTACCAACCTCGCCACGGCCTGACCGCGCCAAGCGGGGGCGCCTGGGCGCCCCCGCCACCCGGGAGACATGCCCATGCTCGACTATGTGACAATTCGCGGACTGGCCGGGACTTCCGCCTGGCGCTTCGCCGGCGCAAGCCGCGCCAACACCGACCAGGGCCGGCTCTATGTGACTATCGCTGGGTCTGCGGGCAGCGTCGCGGTCAGCCTCTATCGCGACGCCGCCCGCACGGAGACGGTGGCCGGCGGTATCCATCCGGAGGGCGCGGGCCTGCTGAATCTCGACGCGCTCAACAACAGCGGGCTGACAGGCCGAGTGCACCTGGAGTCACCTGCAGCCGGGGAAGGCGAACTGGACCTGTTCTATGCCTGCAGCGACGACCTTCGGGCACTGCAGGCCGGCATTTCCGACTTTCTGACCGCCGGACGCTTTGCGGGGGAGCCTGGCTTTGAACTGCCCTGCGCCTCGGCCAAGCGCACGCTCGACCGCCTGCTGCAGGCGCGGCAGTGCCAGGTACGTTTTGACACGCTGCTGCCCCTGGCGGATGTCGCAGCGCAATACGCGCTGGCCTTCATCTACGACTTCCTCGCCCATCGGCAGGGCGACCCCGCGACCTTTCTCGCGGAAAAGTATCGCCAGCAGGCGGCCTCGGCCCTGACCGCCCTGCGCCTGAGCGTCGAGGGCCACCCGTGGATGCCATTCTCACATCACGTCAAGCGCGCCTGAGCGCGGGGAGCCCCCATGCCGGATTTCAACGCACTGTTCGAAGTTTTTGGAGTCTTTGCCCGCACCTTCACCCAATTCGAGAATCTGGCGCGGCGCGGCCTGCTGTTCAGCGGCAGCGACGAGACCTTCCGCTCGCTCGATCGCCTGCGGGAAGAGTTCATCGCGGTCTTGAACGATAGTCCGCCGGAGCGCGACATGCTCGAGGCCCTGTCGCTGTTTCATGAAGCCGCGCGCGGCGTGGAGGGCTGGTCCGCGCGCCTGCAGGGCCACCTCGAAGCCTGGATTCGCGGCCCCCTGGCCGCGGAACTGGGCATGCGCGGCGCCCAGCCCCAGGCCGTGCTGGCGGCTCTGGCCTGCGCCATGGACGCCGCCGGCGAGACGGTCAAGCGCTGCGGCGTCAGCGTCAGCAGCGTGACGGCTGCGCCGCAGAACGCCGGCAACGCTCGTTGTTACGCGGCGCTGATGGCCGTGGATCCCTCGGAAAGCGTGCAGGCCAATGAGCGGGCACGCACCCAGTCCATCGCTGTCGAGTGCATCAAGGATGCCGTCCTGCACCGTGTGGCCGAGGGCAGCGAGGAGTTTCGGGTGACGCCCGAACATGGCGCGACGCTCCCGTTGTGGGTCATTCCGGTGACTGTCGGCGGGGTGGCTGATCGCCGCAATGTGATTATCGACGGCGCCTTTGCAGACTATGATTCCGGGTCTTTCACGCACTGGGAGGCACTGTCCGGCGCCGCCATACTCTCCCAGGACACCTCGCAGTTTCTGTTCGGTTCGGGAACTCTGAAAGTCAGCGGCAACGGCGCCACGGCGGCTGAGCTCATACAGAACCTGGCGCAACGCGTGCCGCCTCTGGCCGTAGGCCGCGTATGGGCTCTGGGAACCTGGGCTTATGTGAGTTCATGCAACACCGGCAGTGTGACGGTGGACCTGCTGGTGGACGGTTCACCATCGTCTCTCTGTCTCACAATCAACGGCAGCACTCCCGCGGGCCAATGGCTGCACCTGGGCGGCTTTGAGTATCTGCCGCGCCAGGCCCATCCCGGCAAAGTCAAAGTGCGCGTGCGTTGCAGTTCCGATTTCAGCGGCGTGGTGCTGCTCGATGGCGTCTCGCTGGCCCCGGCCGCAGAGATTCCTCACGCCGGGTTGCAGGTGGCCCTTTTTCAGGGTTCGCGGCCGCCGCTCTGCACCCCTCTGGCGGACCGTTTCGAGATCAGGACGCTCAGTGACGATGCCGGCGCCTTCCAGCGCATGTTCCGGGACCGCCTGCAGACGGCCATGCCCTCGTCCGACAGCCCGACCGTGAACGACAGCCTCGCGGAGTAATCATGCTGACACTGCACTTTGGCGGACGGCTGCTGGGGGACCTTGCAGCCCTGGAAGTATCGAGACAGGCCGAGGGCTTGGCTGTGCTGGAGCGCTGGCAGGCGCGCATCGAGTTATCGGGTGCCACGCCGGCCTCCGCAGAGCGCGCAGCAGCCCTGCTGGAAGGGGCGCTCGTCGGCGAGGGCAACCTGGAAGTTCGCGAGGGCGGCAACGTTTTGCGCCGCCTGCCGCTGGCGGCCTGCACGGCAGGCCCGGCCCTGGAGCGCCTGCGGCTCAACACGGGAGACGACGCAAGCGCCCACCCCCAGCGCCTCTTCAGCCTCCAGTTTCTGGCCCGGCTTGGAGCGCCCGCGGAGTCAGAGTTGGCCGCCCACACGGCGCAGGAAACGATTATCACATTGACGACCCGGCGCATCGTGGATCTGCCGCTGCTGGCGCCCGGCGCGCCCCCCTGGCGCCAAGAGACTGGCGCGCCTGCCCAGGAAATCATTCAGGAGGGGTACGCCGGCCCCGAGGCGTCCTTGCCCCCGCCTCTTATACCCCAGGCACTGGTTGAGCAGCGCGTGGAGCGCAATGCAGGGTCCACCCAACCGGGTCTGCGCTGGCGCTATGTGATGCGCCCCCTCTTCTTTGTTTTTCCGCAAGGCGAGTCCCGGCCATGAACGAAATTGTCGCAACCCTCAATCAGCAACCGCTGCTCAACCTGAGTATCAACCTGAGGCGTGGTGCCCGGCCCTCGGAGTTCGTGGCCGTCATGCCGGTCCACGGCGCGCCGCACGTGGACGAAAGAGTTCTGGTCGTTCTGGCGGAAGGAGGGCACAGGCGCGAATTTTCACAGTTCACGGTCAGCCGCGTGACCGACCTCGGCCTGGGGCTCTGTGAAGTACGTGGCGAGGATCTGCGCGCACTGTGGTCGCGCCATGAGGTGCGGCGGAGCTTCAACACGCCACGAGGCGACGGCAGCATCCTCGAGCCCCGCAGCCTGGATCAGGGGAGCCCGTGGACCTGCGCCAGGCTCATGGAAGAACTGTTTGCTGCGGCAAACGTCGATGTCGCGCCGCTGGCGGTGTCGTCGTCTGCCGTTGTGAGTGTACCGATTGCCTCCGGTACGAAACTACCCGAGGCCGTCGCCCGCTGCCTCGATGCCTGCGCGTTGACGCTGGTCCTCCACGACGACGGAAGAATTGAGGCCTGCGGACAATCAGGATTTGAGCCCGACACTGCCCGCCTGATGCGGCAACGGAACACGAGCAGCCTGGGCTTCGACAGCGTGGCGGGAGGAGAAGCCTTCGAACTGCAGGAGGTCTCACATTGGCACGCCGTTCTGCCCGGGGACGGCAGCTCCGGCCTGGACCTGGGCGAGTTCTATCCCCTGCGCGACGTTCTGGCCGCCTGGGGCATCAGCGAAGCACTGGCTCGACAGGCCTGCCTGAGTGACGTCGGCTTTGAGCGCCTGCTTGGACCGACCGGGAGTGGCACAGGCGGCCGGCTGGCGCTGCTGAAGCGCTATGCCTTCAAGGCCTTCCGAGCCGACAACGCACACAACCATCTGCCCTGGGTTCCCGTCGGCGGGATTCAGGCGGGCCGCTTTGCACCGGCGCTCCTGCAAACGCGCCGGTCGCGTCCGCCTTCGGGCGGGCCCGTGGATTTCCGCGAGGCGCTATTCTCCGATTCCGGCTGGGCCGAGGAGCCCGCGGGCTGGGAATGTGACTGCGAACGGGGCCTCCTGCTGCTTCAGGAGCCCCCCTACCTGCTCAGCGAAGCAGCCGGGGGGCCCCATGATCCCACGCGCCAGGATCGCACCTTGGAGGGCGGCCCCCTGCTGCGCCTGACCATCGCCGTGCCAAGCCGCCGCCCCCCGTTTTCACTCGGGCGAGGTACTCGCCCGCTGCATGCCCCCTCCCTTGTTTCCCTCTACAGCGCCGAGGGCGTCCTGCTCAACGAGGCCCCACTCACGGATGCCGCAGCGAAACTGCTGGCCTCGAACGAAGCGGGCCATACTTCGCATTATCTCTCCGCGGGCCTGCTGCTCACGCAGCCGAATATGACTATTTCTGAGGTGGAAATTGTGGCGGGGCCCCAGGGGCTGACCACAGGCGTGACCCTGGCACCCGGGGTGCAGCCCGCGCCGCCACAAGCGGCGCCCGGAAATCCAGTTCCCGGACGGGCCGTGGCGCCCCTGCCCAGCGGGCTGCACGCGCCCCAGAACGCCTACCGCTCCGGGCCCCTGATTCTGCGCTGCGCGGGCGAGACGCCGGAAAGTGAGTCCTACCTGGCGGCCGAAGCCACCCGGCGCGACCGGAACACAAAGGCGCTTGAACTCGCCAATCTGGGCTCCCTGGCGCACCCCTTTCATGTCGCAAGTCTGGACCCCGGCCGTGCGGGGCGCTGGTTCTTTGTGGCCGGCGTCGAGGCTACGGCCGAAGGCCGCGTGCGCATTCTGGCCCAGGAAGGGCACGACGTGCGCCACGACGAACTCGAGCCCCAAGCCCTGAACCCAACGCGCGGCAGTACTCCGCGCGAAATGCGCGGGCTGCTGGTAAGCCTCGACGGCGAGCTACGCCTCGCCGATTGCGGCCCTCTCGTCAGTGACTCGCGCGGGACGCTCAACCCGGCCGCGTCGAACCTGATCGCGGACCTCGAGGACGACCGCCTCAGCCGCCGCCGCGCTGGGCCGCTGCACTTTCTCAGCGTGCTGGCTTTCAGCCCCGCCCATCAGCAAGAGGGCGCTGGCGGCCCGCCGCAAGGGCCCGCCGGCTGGGTTCCCGCGCTGAACTTCCGCGATGAGGCGACCGCGGCGCAGGCCCGCAACGGGCGCGGCCTCTTCGCCGAGAGCGACGGCCGCTCGCTGGGTCGTCTGTGCGCCCAAGGACAGGGGGGCCCCCTGCTGGCCGACGCGCGGCATTGCACGAAGCACCGCTTCGGGCAGGCCTTGTCAGACGACGGGCTGTACACCGAGGCCAGCGGCCACCTGAGCACCCAGGCGTACTTCAAGGTGCCGGGCAGCGAGGTGTACGATGCGCCGTTGGCCTTCGTGCCGCAGCGCTTCGAGGGGGGCGTGCCGCCTTGGCCCCCCTACGAAGCACAGATCAAATATGACTTTGACGGCCGTCATCCCTGGAATAATCAGATAAGGGAAGGCCTGTGGCGCATTCAATACCGGCTTCCCTTTTCGCCGACGGTGCCTCCCACCTGGAAGCCCCCCGTGGAGCCTCCGCCCCCGCCGCCCTTGGATGAACCTCCCGTCAAGGCACCACCGGCGGCCGTCTGCCTGCCCTACCCGTCCGTTCAACCCATGGTGGGCGAAAACGAAGTGTGGGCGCCTTCGTTTGACTGGGTCCCTCCCCCATCCCACCCGGAATCCGTCGGCGAAGTTGAGTACCCAGGCCCGGCCATCAAAAGCACAGGCTGGGCCGGTGAGGATGCCGGCGTGCCCCGAGTCTCATTGGGCGGCGGAGCTCTTGTGCTGGCACCCTGGCGCAACCTGGCCCAGGCGCAAGACGACAGCGGCCGCAGGGAGAACTTCTTCACGCTGCACCCTGAGGTGAGCCTCGCTTTCGGCCTTCCCGGACTGGCCGGCCCGGCTCGCGGGCGCGTTCACAGCGGCTGGCAACTGCAGCAGACTCCGGCCCTGGACCTGCGGCTCCAGGCCCTCGACGAGGCCGGCCAGCCGCAGGTTGACACTTCGCGTGGACTGGAGGTGCAGGGGCATCTGCGCCTGGGCCCCGGAGAGGCTGAATATGGCGAGAGCGGCGCCCTTCGACTCGCAGGCGGCCTCGAGGGCGCCGTCGCACTGGGTCCCGACACTCTGCTTTTCTCGCCCGGGCCGGGAGTACTGAAGACGACGGGCATCCTCGAAGCGCCAGGCGCCACCATTGCCGGCAAGCTCACGGTAGACGGGCTGATTGACCCGACGGGCCTTGAACTGACTCCCGTGGCCGCCAATCCGGGCGTAACAGCAGCCAATACGCTCTGGCTGGATTCGGGCAACGGTAACGTTTTGAAGCATGGCGCCAACCGGGTGATGCTGGGCTCCAACAACTTGAGCGAGATTACGAACGCGGCCACGGCCCGCAGCAACATTGGCGCCGGCACGGGCGATGGTGATGTGAGCCTGTCCGGCATCTTCGTCACCGGGAATCTGGTCAAGAGTACCAGCAGCGGTGATATCGAGGACGCTGGCTTCGCGCCATCGGCTGTCTACCGCTCTGGCGGCACGGATGTTCCCATCACGGACGGGGGCACGGGCGCCTCCGATGCGGATGGGGCCATCAACAACATCGTCAGCGCGGCCACCAGCCGCACGCCGGCGCTTGCAGACCGCTTCCCCTTTGAGGTGGCCTCCCACGCCTCGCAGGCGGGCGCGGCCACCTTCCAGCAGGCCCTCAACCTGATCGGCTCCCTGACCGCTGAATCGACGCTGGACCCGGCCAACGACAAGATTGCCCTGTACGACAACAGCGGCGCGGCCACGGACTCCATGACCCCGCAGGCGTTCATGAACGGGATGCAGAACCTGGCCCAGGCCACAAGCGCAACGCGCAACTTCAAGCTGCTGGCGCTGGACGCCTCAAACGTTGCCAAGTATGTCAATCTGGATGACCTGGACCCCACGGGCCAGATTCTGATTTGCCGCACCGTCAGCTACACGGGCAGCGGCTCCAGCGGCAAGACGGTCACGCTCACGGGCATCAACCGGGCGCACGCCATTCTGATTATGAAGATGGCGACGGGGGCCTCTGCGAACGTGCCGCTCTATCTGCCGCTGGGAGCCACGGGTCCGATCACGCACAACGACCTCGCAAACGCCACGGGTTACACCGAGGACTCCCTGAGTGCCCCAGTTGCCGGCACTGACCAGGTGCTGACCATCAATACCACGCATGGCTCGCGCAATGCCGGCGGCGTCACCTATCACGTCGTGGTCTGGGGCACCCCCACTTAGGAGGAGACACATGTACCAGACGCTTCAAACCGTCGTTGTTTCAGTGCTGGCCACCTGGCTGGGCGCCATCGGCATCGGGCTGATCAGCGTAGGTCTGCGCCTCAACAACACCGTTCAGCGGCTCGGGGTCGTGGTGCGCCTGCTGGTGCGCCAGAACGCCAGCCACGCGCGCGACATCGAACTTCTCAAACAGCAATGGCGCCCCAACCAGGCGCCCCTGAACCGGAGGAACTCATGAAATACGCAACACTGCTGCTGCTCTTCGCCCTGACGCTCAGCGGTTGTGCCGCGCTTGACGCCCTGCTGCTGGGGCGCATGCGCGACGCGCAGGGGCAAGACCTGTTCATTACGGCGGACGGCCGCCTGACGACTGAATCCCACGACAGCGAGGGCCGCCCCCACGAACCCGCCTTCCACGCCGGCCCCGGCGAAGGAGCCCAGGCCCTGATGCAGGGGGCCGCCGCCCTGGGCGGACCCTGGGGCGGCGCCCTGGGTGCGGGGCTGGGGCTGCTGGCCGCGGCCTATGCCGCCCTGCGCGGCCGCCGCCGTGTCAGCGCTGAGCGGGCCAAGACTGCGGCCTTCAGCGGCGGCATGGCCCTGGTGGTGGGCCTGCTGGAGGACCTGAAGTCCGGTGCCCTCGACGCCGACAAGAACGGCCGCGTCAGTCTGGCCGAAATCCGGGAGTATGTGCGCCGGCGCGGCAAGGAGGCCATAAACCCGGCCTTCGTGGCTGAGGTGGTGCGCATTGTGACCGGTACCTTTACGGAAACAGAGAAACAGCGCCTGCTCGAGGAAGCGGCGGAGAGGCTGGCGGGGCGACCGGGAGCGCGGGGCGCGTGAGGAATGGCCAAGGGGCGGCACTAAGCATAGAGTAAGCGCGAAAGACGCCGGAGCATTCCATGAAGAAGCTGCTTTTCCTGCTGGGCCTGTGCCTGATGACCGCGGCGGCCCCCCTGCATCACGCCCAGGACGCCAAACCCGGAAGCGACGAAGCCAAGCCGATCTCGCCCAACCCCGAGGCCAAGCCTCCGGCGGAACAGCCCAAGAGCGGCCCCGGCGGCGCCGAGTATGCCCACAAGAAGGTGGAGATGGTGACTGGCGGCAAGGGAGCCAAGAAATATTGGCTCTACACGCCTGCCGAGCCTGCGCCCAAGCAGGCGCCGGTGATCATGCTGGTGCACGGCTTTGGTGCCACGGACCCCGAGCGCACCTACATCGGCTGGATTGAGCACCTGGTCATGCGGGGCAACATCGTGCTGTTCCCCATTTACCAGGAAACGGCGCTGGAGCCGACGGACAACTACGCGCCCAATTGCGCGGAGTCGTTCAAGCTGGCCATGGAGCATTTGGAAGCCGACAAATCGCGGGTGCAGCCCCTGAAAGAGAAGTTTGCCATCGTGGGCCATTCCGCGGGCGGCATGACAACAGGCAACCTGGCGGCACAATGGGAAGAACTGGGGCTGCCCAAGCCCCTGGCAGCCATGCCCGTGCAACCCGGCCGCGCCTTTGGCTACTCGACGGCAAACCAGCGCGACAACGGCATGATCAACCTGGCTGACTTCTCGAAGATTCCGCGCGAGACGCACCTGCTTTGCGTTTACGGCGACAGCGACCAGACGGTGGGCAGCTACTGCGCCATAAAAATCTTCGCCGGCGCCACGGGCGTGCCGGCCGAAAACAAGAACTTGATCGAAGTGCGCTCCTGCGTTCATGGCTCGCCCAAGATGATCGCAACGCACCAGACCCCGGGTGCGCTTCGCAACGCGGGCCAGGACGCCTTTGACTGGTTTGGCTACTGGAAGCTGTTTGACGCCCTGACCGACACCGCTTTCCACAGCAAGCACCGCGACTATGCCCTGGGCGACACCGAAAAACAGCGCTTCATGGGGCGCTACAGCGACGGCTGTGCGCTGTGCCAGATGCAGGTAACACTCGGCAATGCCAAGCTGGACCCCGACACCGTGGAGTACACCCCGGCATATGACCGCAACGGCAAGCCGGTGGCCCAGCCCAAGGCTGAAGCGCCCAAGGCCCCCCCCAAGCCCGCCGAGCGCCGCGAACAGCGCCCCGAAGAGCGCAAAGACCGCCGCCGGGAAGATGGCCCCCAGGACGAATCGGAAGAAGAGTTCTAGCAGACTTCTGAAAGATCCCTTCCAGCACTCCGCCGGCCCGCGCGACTGCACGGGCCGGCACGGTCTCGGTCCACACCCGACATTCCCGTCTTTGCCTGCCGCTGAATCTGCTCCGGCTGGCGGCCAAGGCACGGGTGACCGGTGGTTGCCGGCGCCGTCTTGCTTGGCACAATTCAGGAACGCGGACGTGGCGGAATTGGCAGACGCGCAAGACTTAGGATCTTGTACCGCAAGGTGTGTGGGTTCAAGTCCCACCGTCCGCACCAGCCTGACACCGGTGCCCTACATCATGTCCATGGCATCGACATCAATGGACATGCGCAGATTCTCCTGCACCTTCACCAGCGGCTTGAGGCGCTCGACCACTGCCGAGAGTTCCCGGAAGCCTCGCGCCTTGATCATCACCTGAAAGCGATGGCGGCCGCGCAACATGGCCATGGGTGCCTCAAAGGGCTCGCTGACCTCGTGGATGGCCCCCTTGAACTGCTGCGCGAAGTCCTTGACCGTAGAAGCGGCCCGGGCGGCCAGCTCCTGGGCGCGGGCCTTGACGCGACCCTCGACGGTGACCAGCACGATGCGCGCAAAGGGCGGGTAGAGGCTGAGCCGGCGGTGCTCGCTTTCCCAGGCGGCGAAGGCCCGGTAGTCCTGGCGCGCGGCCGCCACGATGGCGGGGTGCTCGGGCTTGAAGGTCTGCACGATGACAAGGCCGGGCTTGTCGCCCCGGCCCGCGCGGCCCGCAACCTGCGTGATGAGCTGAAAGGCCCGCTCGAAGCTGCGGAAGTCGCCCAGGTTCATGCCCACATCGGCGGAGATGACCCCCACCACCGTGACGTTGGGGAAGTCCAGCCCCTTGGCAATCATCTGCGTGCCGACCAGCACCTGGGTTTCGCCGTGCCTGAAGGCCTCCAGCGTCGATTCATAGTCTTCACGCGACTTCATTGCGTCGCTGTCCATGCGGGCCACGGCATGGCCGGCGAATATGACTTTGAGTTCCTCCTCGAGTTTCTCGGTGCCCATGCCCATCTGTTTCACGGGGCCGAGGTCGCAGGCCGGGCACTGGCGCGGAAGCTCCCGCGTTTCAAGGCAATAGTGACATATCGCCTTGTTGAGCTTGCGATGAAAACTCATATGCGTCGAGCAGTTCGGGCAGCTCACGGCCTGCCCACAGGCCTGGCAGGTCAGCAGCGTGTGATAGCCGCGGCGATTGAGAAAGAGCATGACCTGCTCGCCGTGCTCCAGGGCCTGGGCGCAGGCGCCCCGCAGGCGCCGCGAGAACCAGGCGAGCGCGTGCTGCTCGTGGCACTCGCGCGCCATGTCAATGATCTCGACGCTGGGCAACCCCAGCCCCGCCGGCGGTACGTGCAGCTCGCCGCGCGCCGCAGGCCCGATGTGCCTTGTGTCCGGATCGTCTGAAGGCGGCAGGGGCGCCGGCCGGCCCTGCGCCGCGGGCCGTGAAGTCAACTCAAGCAGCTCGTACTTGCCGCCCTGCGCGTTGTGCCAGCTCTCAAGGCTGGGAGTGGCCGAGCCCAGCACCACCACTGCGTGCTCGAGCTTGGCGCGCATGATGGCCGTGTCGCGGGCATGGTAGCGCGGCGTGCTGTCCTGCTTGTAGGTGTGTTCGTGCTCTTCATCGACGACAATCAGGCCAAGATCCCTCACCGGCGCAAACAGCGCGCTGCGCGGGCCCACGACCAGGCGCGAAACCCCGCCCTTGATGCGGGCCCAGGCTTCGCGGCGCTCGGCGTCAGTCATGGAGGAATGCAGGAAGGTGACCTGCTCAAAGCGCCGCGAAAAGCGCCGCACGGTCTGGGGCGTCAGGGCAATTTCCGGCACCAGCACGATGGCGCTCTTGCCGTGCTCGAGCGCGCGGGCAATGGCGCGGATGTAGACCTCCGTCTTGCCGCTGCCGGTGATGCCAAAGAGCAGGAAGGTCTTGAACTCGTCGCGGTCAAGGCTGGCGCAGAGCGCGTCCAGCGCAAGGCGCTGGTCGGGCGTCAGCGTGGCAGGCGGGGTTTCATCGCCGCCGCCCAGCGCGCCGGCCAAGGCGGCATCGACGGGCACTTTTTCGTACTTCAACCAGCCCTGCTTGCGCAGCGTGTTGAACGGCGCCAGGGAAAAGCCCAGCTTCGCCGCCAGGGCGCCGGGCGTGAAGGGATCATCAAAGGTCGCCAGCGTGCGCAGAATCTTGGCATAGCGCGCCAGGCGCGTATCAGGCGCAGCGCCTGTCTCGGCTGAGGGCCTGCGGGGCGGCCGCGCGGCTTCCAGTTCCTGCACGCGGGCCAGGGTTTCCTCGCGCGAACGCGCCAGGTTCACGCGCGTGAGCATGCGCCTCGCGCGGCCCGTGCGCACGACGGCCGGCAGCACGGCCTGCAGGGCCTCGCCCCAGGAGCAGGCATAGTACTCGGCCATCCAGCGCGTGAGGTGGAGCATGCCGGGGCCGACCAGGGGCTCGTCATCGGGCGCAGCCAGAATCTCCTTGATCTGGTGGCGCAGCAGGTGGGATTCGTCCTTGAGGCCGACGATGAAGCCCTGCATTTCGCGGCGCCCGAAGGCCACGGTCACACGATGCCCTACCCGGGCGCGAGCGGCCAGTGGCTCGGGAACGGAATAGTCGAACAGCCTGTCCACGGGCGTGGGCAGGGCCACTTCGGCAAATTGTCCGCGGACGGCGGGGGAAGGGGCGCTGGCGGGCTCGGAGAACACGGGGGCAATGTAACAGGTCGCGCGGCAGGGGTCAGGGGTCTTGGGCGCGAGCCATGCTATCCTGCGCGGCGACATGGCCGGCACCGGGCGTTTTACGAAATCCGACAAGCTTCTTACGCGCGCGCAGTTTGACGCCGTGTTCGCCCGCAAGCAAAGCGTGGGCGACCGGCGCCTGACAATGTTCTTTGCGCCCAATCAAGCCGGGCACCCGCGCCTGGGGCTTGTCGTCAGCACGGTCTTCGGCAACGCGGTCAAGCGCAACCTGTTCAAGCGGCGACTGCGGGAGATCTTCCGGCGCCATCGCGGGCTCTTGGGCGCCGTGGACGTGATTGCCATGCCCGCGCGCCACGGCGAGTCCAAGAGCGCCGGCCACGCCGAGCTGGCGCAGAGCTGGCTGGCCCTTTGCGTCAAAGCGTCGGCGCGAGGTTCAAATTGAGGTCCGACTCCAGGGCGCCGGCCGCGCCGAACAGCGTGGTCTCAGCGTAGGGGGCGCACTGCAGCTGCAGGCCCACGGGCAGGCCCCGGGCATCGACGCCCACGGGCATGGACAGTGCGCACAGCCCCGCCAGGTTGGCCGGAATCGTGTAGATGTCGCAGAGGTACATGCTCAGGGGATCAGACTTCTCGCCGGCCTTGAAGGCCGTGAACGGCGCCGTGGGAGAGGCAATGACGTCGCAGCGCGCAAACGCCGCCTTGAAGTCATTGACCATCAGCGTGCGCACCTTGCTGGCGCGCCCGTAGAACTCGTCATAGGCGCCGGCCGAAAGGGCGTGCGTGCCGAGCATGATGCGGCGCTTGACCTCGGGCCCAAAGCCGCGCCCGCGCGTCGCAAAGTAGTTCTGGATGGCGCTGGAGGTCTTCTCGCGCAGGCCGTAGCGCACGCCGTCAAAGCGCGAAAGGTTGCTCGAAGCTTCGGCGCTGGCCACCACGTAATAGACGGCGAGGCCGTCTTTGGCACGGGGCAGCTCGATCTCCACGATCTCGGCACCCAGGGCTTTCATGCGCTCCACGGCCTGCCGGCAGCGGCCGGCCACGTCCTGATTGGGGCACTCGTCGAAGTAGGCGCGCACCACGCCCACGCGCAGACCTTTCAGGTCTGCGCGCAGAGCCGACAGATAATCTGGCACGGACTCGCTGCTGGACGTGGCATCCAGCGGGTCTTCGCCCGCCATGACCGAGAGGCTCAAGGCCGCGTCGCGCACGGACAGCGTGAAGGGGCCAATCTGGTCCAGGCTTGAGGCAAAGGCCACCAGCCCGTAGCGCGAAACCCGCCCATAGCTGGGCTTGAGCCCCACCACACCGCAGAAACTCGCGGGCTCGCGGATGCTGCCGCCCGTGTCGCTGCCCAGGGCCATGAGCGCCATGCGCGCGGCCACGGCAGCCGCGCTGCCGCCGGAACTGCCGCCGGGCACCCGCTCCAGGTCGAAGGGATTGCGGGTCTGCTTGAGGGCGGAGTTCTCGCACGAGCTGCCCATGGCAAACTCATCGAGGTTGGTCTTGCCCAGAATGATGGCGCCCGCGGCCTTCAGGCGCGCCGTGACGGTGGCGTCGTAGGGCGCCTTGAAGCCTTCGAGCATGCGGCTGGCGCAGGTAGTGGCCTGGCCCGCGACATGAATGTTGTCCTTGATCGCCACGGGCACGGCAGCCAGGGGGCCCAACTTCTGGCCCTGCTTGCGGCGCGCGTCGAGGTCGCGGGCCTGGGCCAGGGCGCCCTCGCGGTCGAGGTGCAGGAACGCGCCGACCCTGGGCTCCCGCGCGTCAATCATGCGCAGGGCGGCCTGCAGCGTGGCCTCGGCGCTGCTTTCGCCCGCGGCAAAGCGTTTCGTCAACTCAAAACTGTCCTTGATGGCGGGCATGGGCTACTCGATGACGGGCGGAACCTTGAAGAACCCCTCTTCCTGTTCGGGGGCGTTGCTCACGGCTTCGGCGCGGCTGAATGAGGGCTTCACTACGTCCTCGCGCCAGGCGTTGAGGTCAAAGAATGGATGCACCGTGGGAGCGACATGCTCGACGTTCACGGCGCGCAACTGCTCGATGTAGCCGGTGATCTTGGCCAGTTCTCCGGCCATACGCCTGATTTCGGCCTCGTCCAGCTCCAGCCGCGCCAGTTTTGCCACGTGCCTGACTGTATGCTCGTCCATGGGCCCTTCCGCGCCGTGTAGTTTGCCTGCCTTGCAGGCGGCGCGAACTCTAACGACCAAGGGCGCAATGCGCCAGCCGGAGGCATACTGTCGTCATGGCCGAAGCACCCACGCGCAAAGTCCAGAAGGGCCGCACGACCGACAAGGCCGTGGCCGAGCACGCGCTGTCTGAGCTTGAGCGCAAGGACCTGCCCGCCACCCCCCAGGCACAAGCGCCCGCCGAGACGCCAAGGTCTGGTCCGGGGTTCTTCACGGCGGTGCTCGCGGCCATGGCCGCGCCCCTGGTCTGCGGGGTATTGGTGGCCGTGCTGATCTGGCTGCGTTACTGGCCGCCGCTGCCCGGACTGATGCCGGGCTGGCTTGCCTGGTGCATGCTGGCGGCCATGCTGCCTTTGGCCGGCCGCAAACTGCTGCTGCTGGCGCCGGCCGGGGCGGTGCTGGGCGGGCCGGTGCTGGCCCTGACGCTGGCCGTGAACTTCAAAGTCGTGCGCGTCGAGGGCGAGAGCATGTATCCCACGCTGCTGCCCGGCGACGTGCTGCTGGTGGACCTCAAGGGCAGCCCCCGCGACTTCGCCCTGCCCGGCCGCGAAATTTACGTTGTGGAAATCCCCGGCCAGCCCCACCAGCCCATGATCAAGCGGCTGGCAGCCACGCCGGGCCAGACGCTGAGCGTGAAAGACGGGCGCCTCTACGCTGACGGCGAGCTGGTGTTCCCGCCGCCGGGCCTGGAAGGCGCCGCCAGCCTGCACTATGGCGGCTATCTGGAGGTGGGCATGGTGGTGGGCGAAGAACGCTATTTCTTCGTGGGCGACAATCCGCCCGCCAGCCACGACAGCCGCCGGCTGGGCACTGTGAGCGTGGCCCATGTCGGCGGGCGCGTGGTGTGGCGCCTCAAGGGGCCCGGGGGGTTTGGCCGGCTGCCATGAAACTGGAACTGCCCAATGTGCCGGCTTCCGCCCTGGCTCGCCGCGTGGTCAAGACGCTGCGGGCGCGCGGCCACGTGGCCTGGCTGGCCGGCGGCTGCGTACGGGACCTGCTGCTGGGTCGAACCCCCAAGGACTACGACGTGGCGACGGACGCCAGGCCCGAGGAAGTCGAGGCCGCCTTCGAGAAGTCCATCCCCGTGGGCAAGAGTTTTGGCGTGATCACCGTGCAGGGCGAGGTCGACGGCGTGCAGGTCGAGGTTGCCACGTTCCGCCACGACGGGCCCTACAGCGACGGCCGCCACCCCGACTCCGTGCGCTTCACTGACGCCCACGAAGACGCGGCGCGGCGCGACTTCACCATCAACGCCCTGTACCTGGACCCCGAGAGCGGCGAAGTCATTGACTACGTCCAGGGCGTGCAGGACCTCAAAGCGAGGCTGGTGCGTGCCGTGGGAGATCCCGCCGTGCGCTTTGCGGAAGACAAGCTGCGCCTGCTCAGGGCCATTCGCTTTGCCTGCGCCCTGAACTTCGAGCTCGACGACGCGACTTTCGCCGCCCTCAAGCGCATGGCACCCCAGGTGGTGGTGTGCAGCGCCGAGCGCATCCGCGAAGAGCTGCACCGCATGCTTGCCAGCCCCGGCCGCTCGCGCGCCCTGCGCCTGATGCTGGAGGCAGGCCTGCTTGATGCCTTGCTGCCCGAAGTCGCGGCCTTGGAGCAGCAACCAAGCCCGGGGCCCGCGGGCAACCTGCTGGCGCGCGCGCTCATGACCCTCGATGCCCTGGCCAACCCCTCTCTGAGCCTGGCCTGGAGCGCCCTGCTGGCCGACGCCGGGGAAGAGGCGGCGGCGAGCGTGCTGCGCCGCCTCAAGTGCAGCAACGAGCTGGCCTCGCGCGTGCGCGACATCGTCGCCGACATCCCGCGTCTGGCCGGGCTGGACCAACTCGCCCAGGCCGCCCTCAAGCGTCTGCTGCGCCGGCCCCACGTCGATGAGTGGCTTGAGCTGGCGCGCGCCCGCACCCTCGACCTGGGCGCGGACCTGGCCCAGGTGCGGTTTGCCCTGACGCGCCTGGCCGCCTTCCGCGCCCAGGGGCCGCAAAGCCTTTGGCCGCAACTGCCAATCAACGGCGAGGACCTCAAGGCCCTGGGGCTGCCGCCCGGCCCGCGCTATCGCGAGCTGCTCAGCGCCCTTGAGGATGAAATGCTCGAAGGCAGAGTGGGCACCCGTGAAGGCGCCTTTGCCTTCGTGAAGTCCCGCATGGACGCTTGAGAGCATGGCCAGTGAAAACACAGTCGATCGCGCGCTCAAGGGCCTGGGCAGCACCCTGGTGTCCGCCCGCAATCTCGTGCGCAAGGCCACGGTCGACTTCGGCCACGCCCACGAGCCGCGCCACAAGCGGCGCGTCGCCCTGATCACCAGCCTGTGCTGCGGCCTGCTGGCGGGAAGCCTGCTGCTGGGCGGCGCCCACGCGCCCATCGAGCACGTTGAAAAGCCCCTGCAGAGCGCGCGGGTGCGGCTGCTGGAAGGCAACACACAACGAAGCCCGGACATCCTGATCGTGAACATTGACGACGCGTCGCTGGCCTACGGCGATTCCGGTCGCTTTGGCCAGGAAAGCGAAGATACCGCCCGCAGCGACCGCTATGCCTGGCCCTGGCCGCGCAGCGTGTACAACAAGATCATCCGTTACTGCCGAGAGGGCGGCGCGCGCGTGGTGGTGTTCGACCTGGTTTTCAGCGAAAGCGGTCCCAACACCAACCAGCCGGTGATCGACGCCACGGTCGACGGCAAGCCCCTGCAAGTCTGGACCTTTGAGCGCGCCGGAGATGACCTCTTCATCCTTGAGGCCGCGGCCCGTGAAGACGTGGCCGTGGCCATCACGGCCGAGTCTTCGCAGCGCAGGCCCGAGTTGCGCGACCGCCTGCTGGCCGCCTATGCCCTCAAGGGCGATCACCTGCCCGCAACCGTGCGCCAGCGCTTTGCGCCCTACAACTCCGGCACCACGCCCATCGCCGGCCTGCTCGACGGCATCCCGGACTTCGTGGCCGAGGCCCGCACCCCCACCCTCAGCGCCGAAGAACGCCTGGAGTACGTGCGCGGCTATGAAGACGCTGTCAACGGCGACGCCGACTTTGCCCGCAGGGCCAACCGGCGCTCGCTGCTGCCCCTGGCCAGGCGCGAACGCGTTCAGGGCATCGGGGGTGCGGGCGTGGTCAACGTCTTTTCTGATGTGGACGGCCGCGTGCGCGCCATGGACCTCTTTGGCTACGTCGGCGAGCAGCCCTGCCGCAGCCTGGCCCTGGAGGCTTACCGGCTGTTTGTGCTGTCGCACGCCCGCGAAGCCCAGACGGACGCTTCAAAGCGCGCCGACTTCGCCCGGCGCTTTGAGGGCTTGATCGTCGACGATCAGGGGCTGCGGGCGGGGACGCGACGCCACGACCTGTCGCTGGGCTTGCGCGACGTCCCCATCGAATTTGAGGGCGATGAGGCGCGCTACCTGGGTTGCCGCGTGGCGCTGGACGCCGAGGGCCGCATCCAGCTTCGCTACCGCAACTTCATGGACTATCGCGACACCCCCGGCTATCGCCTGGCGCCCGAAACCTACTTTGAGCGCGGCGGGCGCGAGGACGTTTTTGCGCTCTACCCCAGCGTCAGCGCGCGCGACATGCTGCGCGACTACGACGCGCGGCACGCCAATGCAAGGCGCCGGGAGTTTGCCGCTCTCGTTGAGCGCCTGACGCGCGAAGTGGCCGAGGGCAAGGCCGAGCCTGCGGCCCTCGAGGAGGCCCGGCGCGAACTCCAGGCCCTGCCTTCAAAGGACCTGGACCTGCTGCTGGGCCAGCCCCCGGAACTCGTCAAGGGAAAGATCGTGATCGTGGCCGGAAGCGCCGCCGCCCTCTACGACGCCCACGCTACCCCCCTGGACCCCAACACCCCCGGCACCTGGATTGTCGCCACCGCCCTGGACAATCTGCTTCAGGGCGACGTCATGCACGAACAGCCCCGCTGGCAGGTATGGCTCTTTGCCATGTTCGCGGTGCTGCTGGGCGTCAACGTGACGCTCTACGCCCGGCGCACCCTGCACTCCCTGCTGGCGCTGGCGACCCTCGCCCTGCTGGCCGGGGCGGCCGCCTGGCTGGCCTTTTCGATGCAGCATTGGTTTCACGTCAGCGGCCCCCTGGCTTCCCTGTTCATTGGCTTTGCCGGGGGCTCTCTGGCCAAGGCATTGACCGAGGGCCGCCAGAAAGCCCAGCGTGAGGCCTTCGCGCGGCAGTACATGGGCACGGAACTGGTCGAACACGTGATTGCCCGCCCTGACGCCCTCAAGCTCGGCGGCGAGAACCGGCACATGACCATCTACTTCAGCGACGTGGCCGGCTTCACGACTCTGACAGAAACCCTGGGCCCTGAACACCCCGACCGCCTGGTGGAGCTGCTGAACATTTACCTCGAACGCATGACAGACATCATGCTGGAGAGCGGCGGGGTCATCGACAAGTACATCGGCGATGCCCTCATGTGCTTCTGGGGTGCGCCCCGCGACATGGAAGACCATGCCGTCCGCGCCTGCAAGGGGGCCCTGGCCTGCAAGGTGGAAATGGCCCGCATGCAGCCCCTGTTCGCAGACGCCGTGCGGGCCACGGCGCCGCAACTGATCAAGCCCGACGGCACGGTGCTTTCCGCCCGCGCCGGCCTGAACTCGGGGCTGGTCACCGTGGGCAACATGGGCTCGAGCAAGCGCTTTGCCTACACCGTCATGGGCGATGCCGTGAACCTGGCCAGCCGCCTCGAGGGACAGAATAAGGAGTACGGCTCCTGGATCATGATCGGCGAGAACACCGAAAAGCTCATCCGCGGCGAGTTCACCACCCGGCGCCTCGACCTCATCGTGGTCAAGGGCAAGACCAAGCCCACAGAGGTCTTTGAGCTGCTGGGACCCAAGGACGTGCCTCAGTTCATCCAGGACCTGCGGCGGGACTTCGAGCGCGGCGTTGAAATGTTCAGGGCGCGCCAGTTCGAGGCGGCCCTGGAATGGTTCAAGACCTCGCTTCAGAACGAGCCCGACAAAGACGCCGACAACCCCAGCGCCCTTTACATCGAGCGCTGCCAGCACTTCGTCGAGAATCCTCCTCCCGCGGAATGGAACGGGGTCTTCATCAAGAAAAGCAAATGATGGGCGCCTTCTTCACCCTCGACAACGCCCTGCTGCTGGGGGCCCTGCTGATCGGGCCCGCTCTGCTGCTGGGCTTCATCCTCTTCATGGGCGGCATGAAACGGCGAGCCTTGCTGCGCCGCGCCCCCTTTGCCTGGAACGCCGAAGACCCCGCCCTCAAGGCGGCCCAGCTGGTATCGGGCCACTACCGCGTACCGCCCGACCGCATTCGACCCCAGGACCGCCTGATCGCAGACCTCCAGCTCGAACACCACAACGTGGCCGAGATGGTGGGCGACGTCGAAGACCAGCCCGCCGCCGCGCGCTTCATGGCGCGACTCCACGAGCGCACGGTGGCGGACCTGGGCATGCTGCTGGACGGCATAGGCGACTGGTAGGCCGGGGGTGTGGCAAAACGGTGAACCAGCCATGAAACTGGCAGGCCGGGAATTCGGCCCCGAAGTTGAGCCTTTTTGCACCCAGCCTCGTTAGAATATCGTTCACATAGGACTGGGCTGGTGAAGCCGCGCCCCGATGGAGGAGGCCCGTCGGGGCAGGCTCGAGGGGAATGACATGATTTCCATGAGGCTCTTTGGGGGCGCGGCGGTAAGTGCCGCGCTGGTGCTGTTGCTGGGCACCTCGTCGAGCTCGCAAAGCTCGGACTACGGCCCGGCGAAGGTGGCGTACGAAGACTACATCAAGCGTCCCAGTCTGCAGATGCGTTCGAGAGGGCGCATCAAACTGGCAGCGACGCAGGACCCCCGCGCGCTGAAGATTCTCTATGACAGCTACGCCAAGAAGTGGGACCCCAACGATCAGGAGCACTACCTGATTGCGTCCATCGCGGCCAACAGCTTCAGCGATGAGGCCTCGGTGCCCACCTGGAAGGAATGGCGTGAGAAGTACCCCGCGGCCCAGGAGGCATGGCTGTGGTACCGCGCCATGCTCATCGAGGGCAGCAACGGCAAAGAAGATGAACTCTACAAGGTGGCAACCGAACACAAGGACCTGTTCCTGCGCGCGGCGGCCCTCGAAGCTCTGGCCCAGAACAACAGCGACAAGCTGCTGCCCTTCCTCGACACCGTGGCCGAGGGCGTCAAGAAGACCAAGGGCATTGACCGCATCGTCATGGCTGAAACGGCGATCCGCTGCCTGCAGTCCCAGGCTTTCAAGCTGGGCACTGAAGAGTTCCGCAAGCCGGCCATGAAGCTCATTGACCTGCTCGATGACAAGGACACGACGCCGCGCACCAAGCTCGTGCTCGCCCGCTATCTGCGCGAGACGCTGGGCGGCGACAAGCTTTACATCAACGCCAAGCCCTGGCACTGGATGCTGCTCAATCCCGGCAAGGCTCTGCCCGCCGGCGAAGGGGGCAAGGATGGCCGCTACGCCGAGCCGCCCAAACCCAAGTTCGTGGGCCTGGAGGCAGCGGGCACCCGCATTGCCTATGTGATCGACCTCTCCGATTCCATGATGACGCCCTTCAGCGCCAAGGAAAAAGAGGAGATCAAGAAGCCGCCGCCGCCGCGCAAGGGCCCCATCACCGGCGGTGACGAGCCCGGCAAGCAGGACCCGCAGCCCAAGGATGACCCCAAGCCCGAGGAAAAGCCCAAAGAGAAGGACCTCGAGGATGAAATGCCCTGGGACAAGATCACCTGCCGCTTCCATGTGGCGCGTGAGTACCTCAAGCTCTCGCTCAAGGGCCTGACTCCCGAGCAGTCCTACTGCGTCATCGTGTTCGGGACCGAGGCCAAGCTGATGAACTCGACCAAGGGCCTGGTCCAGGCCACGCCGCAGAACGTGCAGGCCACCATCCGCGAGCTCGACGCCATCAAGCCCGGCGCCCCCACAACGGACCGCAAGCACGGCACGATCATGGGCAACACCAACCTGCACGGCGGCATCCACCGCGCCTTCAAGGTGCGCAAGGGCGGGCTGGGCAAGGAATATGAATACGTGGACCACGTTGGCTTCTCCGACGGCGCGGACACCATCTTCATCCTCTCCGACGGTGACCCCACGGACGACGACTGGGCCATCCAGGACAAGCGCGACCCCGACGACCAGACCGGCGACCCTGAAAGCCGCGTCAAGCATGCTGACCAGCCGGTGCTGCGCTTCCCCGGCCCTTACGGCTACCGCTACGAGGGCACTTACCTGCCCGACGACGTGAGGCGGTTGAACCTGTTCCGCAAATGCACCATCAAGTGCATCGGTATCGGTGAAGTCACAGCCGGCCTGCTCAACCGCATCGCGGAGGCCAGCATTGACGGCGAGGTCAAGATGGTGGGCAAGTAGCCCGCGGCCTGTCACTTGCGCGCGAAGGGGGTGACGGCTCACGTCACCCCCCTTTTCGTCGGGGTTTCGCCCGCCACGCCAAAATCTACAATCCCTCTCCCGCAACCCCCGTTAGTTAAGGGGGCGGAACAGGGGCCGCACACACGAGGCATACCATGCGCATCTTCGAGCCGCACATCCACATGATCAGCCGCGTTACCGATGACTATGAACGCATGGCTGCCGCCGGCGTCTGCTACGTCAATGAGCCCCAGTTCTGGCTGGGCCAACCGCGCACCAACGTGGGATCATTCATCGACTACTTCGCGCAGATCACGGAGTATGAAGTCAAGCGCGCGGCGGACTTCGGCATCAAGCACGTGTGCTGCATCGGCCTGAACCCCAAAGAGTCCAACGACGACCGCGTGAACAAAGACGTGATGGCGATTTTGCCCCAGTGGCTGAAGCATCCCACTTGCGTTGCAATCGGCGAAATAGGCCTCGATTCGCACACGCCCAAAGAAGAAGAGTTTTTCCGCCAGCAGCTCGAACTCGGCAAGAAGCTCAAAATGCCCGTCCTGATGCACACCCCGCATAGAGACAAGCTCAAGGGCACGCGCCGCATGATCGACATCTGCAAGGACGTGGGCAACGACCCCAACTTGCTGCTGATCGACCACAACAACGAAGAGACCATCCCCATCACCAAGGAAGCCGGCTTCTGGGCTGGCCACACCGTGTACCCAGTCACCAAGCTTTCCCCCGAGCGCGCCACGAACATTTTCAAGCGTTTCGGCGTCGAGCGCATGATGGTGAACTCCAGCGCGGACTGGGGGGTCTCAGACCCGCTCAACGTGCCCAAGACCGTGGGCGAAATGCGCCGCGCGGGCTTTTCCGAGGCGCAGATTCAGACGGTGGTCTGGGACAACCCCTTCAACTTCTTTGCCCAGAGCGGCAAGCTCGACGACGACCGCAAGAAACTGGCGGACACATTCCTGCCCGCCGCCAAAGCCGGCAAGTCCAAGAAGCAGAAGGCCGTCTCCGTGTAGAAGGTACCGTCGCCCGCGCTGTGCACGGGGGACAGCCCCGAAACGCCATGTCCGAAATCTCCCAACTGCTTGCGGCCTGCGACGAGAACTTCGGCCACATGTTTGATTCCGTTCTATCCGCCCTCAAGGGCGTCAGCGCCAACGAAGCCGCGTTTCAGCATCCCTGCTATGCACTGGTCCCCGCCGACGCCAGCATGCCGGCCGCAGGCAGCATTCTCTGGCAGATGGCCCACCTCTGCGTCTGCAAGCAGATGTACGCAAGCATCCTGCAACAAAGCCTGGGCCTGCCGGTGCCGCAGACCATCGAACCCAAACGCCATACCGCCGCCATCCTGCTGCATGAGCTGCGTCTGGCCCACGCGCGACTGCGCAACACCCTGGCCGCCTTGCGTGACGAAGACCTTGCCCGTGAATTGCCCGAGTCCACGGGTTATCCGGGCCGCGTGGATGCCTTCATTCGGACCATCAACCGCCACGATGCCTGGCACGGCGGCCAGATTGCGCTGGCGCGGCGGCTGTACAAAAACCCCGGAACCCAACGGCACACGAGCCTGGGCGGCAACGCCTGAAGAACCTGCGCGGTCACAGCGCCTTGTGGACGATGCCAGAAATCAGCGCCCCGGTGTGCTGCACGCTATTCATCAAAACGATGCGCGGCACCCACAGATCGCGCACGCGGCTGACTTCGAGACAATTGACCGCTGTCGGGTCCTGCTTGAAGCGCCAGAAGCTGGAAAGCGGCGCCTCACTGGCCCAGCACAGCAGCGTCTTGTTGGTGGCATCGTGGGCCGCCACCAGCACGGTCTGGCCCGCGTGCTTCTCGGCGATGGCCGTGAGCGCGGCCACGGCGCGGGCCTGCACCTCGGAAAGGCGCTCGCCCCCCGGCATCTGCACCGTGTGCGGCCAGTGCTTCCAGGCATCAAACTCGTTGGGCCAGTTCTGCTCGACCTCGGAGGCAAGCTTGCCCTCCCAGTCGCCGTGGTTGATTTCGGCCAGCCCCGGCAGGGCCGTCACCTCGAGCTTGCGCCCGTCACACACCATGCGCGCTGTTTCCTGCGCCCGCGCAAGCTGGGAAGCATAGGCGGCATCCAGCCCCACGGCCGCCAGCCCCAGCGCCAGGCGCCGCGCCTGCTCGCGACCGTTGTCGTTGAGCGGAATGTCCAGCTTGCCCTGATAGCGGCCCTCGCGGTTCCACTGGGTTTCGCCGTGCCGCACCAGGATGATGGTCGTCGTCATGTCAGGCCCTCGTCAGGTCCACGGCGTGCACGCTGTTCACATCCTGCAGCGCCCGCAGCCGGGCCACCAGTTCCTGCGAGGGCGCGCTGTCCACGGCCACTACGGCCAGGGCGCGCTCGCGCGATTGACCGCGCCCGAGATGAAAGCGCGCGATATTGACCCCGCTCTCGCCGACCAGCGTGCCGATGCGGCCAATCACGCCCGGCTTGTCGTTGTTGGTCAGCCACAACATGTGCCCTTCCAGCAGGGCCTCCACGCGCACGCCGCCAAAGGACACGATGCGCGGATCGTTGTTGCCGTACAGCGTGGCCGTGGCCTCGAGGCTGGCCTGCCCCTGCCCCAGGCGCACACTGATGGAGCTGGCAAAGTCGCGCGGCGTGTCGCAGCGCTGCTCCGTCACGGAGATGCCGCGCCGCCTGGCGACATCCAGGGCGTTGATCAAGTTGGCGCTGTCCGTCTCGCGCGAGAGAAGGCCCGCCATCAGGGCGCGGCTGAGCATGCCGGTCTCGAAGCGGGCGACCTCGCCATCGTAGCTCAGCGCCACCTGGTCGAGGGCGTTATCGCAGGTGGCCGCCAGCACCTCGCCAAAGCGCCGCGCCAGCGTCAGCCAGGGCTTGATCTGGGCGAAGCGCTCGGCGCTCAGCGAGGGCAGGTTGACCGCCCCGGAGATCGCCCCGGTCAGGAGATAGTCGCTCACGGCCTTGCAGATGATCTCCGCCACGTGCTCCTGCGCGTCCACCGTGCTGGCGCCGAGGTGCGGCGTGCACACCACGCGGGGGTGGCGCACCAGCGGGTGATCCCCGGCCGGCGGCTCCTGTTCAAAGACATCGAGGGCCGCACCGGCGCACTTGCCGCTGTTGAGAGCCTCCAGCAGCGCGGCTTCATCAATCAGGCCTCCGCGCGCGCAATTGATGACGCGCACGCCATGCTTGGCCAGCTCAAAAGCGCGGCGGCCGATGATGCCCCGGGTTTTCTCGTTCAGCGGCGTGTGCACAGTCAGGAAATCCGACGCGGCAATGACCTCGTCGAGGGAAGCCAGCTTCAGGCCAAGGGCGCGGGCGCGCTCCTCAGTCACGAAGGGGTCGAAGGCCAGCACCTGCATGTGCAGCCCGCGGGCACGCTCGGCCACGACCGCGCCAATCTGGCCCAGGCCCACGATGCCAAGCGTCTTGCCGGACAGCTCGACGCCCACAAAGCTCTTGCGGTCAAACACGCCCTGCGCCAGGCGCGCGTTGGCCTGCGGCACGTGGCGCGCCAGGGCAAACATCAAGGCCAGGGTGTGCTCCGCGGCAGTGACCGTGTTGCCGCCGGGGGCATTGAGCACGGCAATGCCGCGCGAGGTCGCGGCCTCGACGTCAATGTTATCCACGCCCGATCCCGCTCGTCCGATCACGCGCAGACCGCGGGTGTGTTCGAGCACCTGGCGCGTGAGCTTGCTCTCGCTGCGCACAATCACGGCATCAGCTCCGGCCAGCGCCTTGGCCAGCGCCTCGCCGTTGAGGGGTTCGCTGACGACCACGTCAAATTGCGGCTGCTGCCGCAGCAGGTCCAGTCCGCCCCTGTCCAGCGCGGCGGAAACGAAAATGCGGTAAGCCATGCACCATCCCCTGTCGCTGAAGTGGCGGTGCCGAGGTTAGCAAAAGGCGCGCGGCGGCAGGAAGCCTGCCGCCGCGCCCGAGTGCCGCGCGTTTCTAGTTTGCGCCGTTGGCCGCTTCCTCGGCCTCGGCCCCGGCTTCGGAATCCTGCGCCGTGGTGAACTCGAGTTCCCAGGGCTCGCTCTCGCCGTACTGGGCCAGGGTGAGCTTCTCGATCATGGCAGAAGACTCGAGGTCCGCGCCCCAGCTCACGCGCTCGACAGTGTCCTGGCGCGCCACCAGCTCCGTCACGCCGGGGCTGTCCTTGGCGTAGGGCGCCACGTCGAGCGACTTCTTCAATTCCTCAAACGCGTCTCCCGGCACGAGAATGCCGTAGTGCCAGGGGTCGTCACGCTTCAAGTCGTTGATCGTGCCCGCCAGTTCGCCGTCAATGTAGATGTTGGTCTGCTCGCTCATCGGTGTGCCTTCTCAGTGTGTGGCCGTAAGTTTGCGGTATTGCGCCTGCGCCGCCGCCAGCGCCTTGCCTGACTCGAAGCTGTGCCCCAGCCCCAGGAGTACGTCTTCCAGGGCGCCGATCAATCCCAGCGCCTCCATGTAATCGTAATAGCCAAGATGAGCCAAGCGGAACACACGATTCTTTAAATCATCTTGTCCGTCCGCGATGATAGCTCCGTGACGCTCCTTCATGCGCTTGATGATTTTTCCGCTGCCCAACGCCGCCGGCGCGCAGACTGCCGTCACACTGTCCGAGGGTGCCTGCGAGAAAATTTCCAGCCCGATGGCCTTCATGGCCTCGCGCGTCATGGACGCCAGCACCGAAGCATTGCGCCAGAGGTTCTCCACCCCCAGCTGCCGCACCCAGGCCAGGCTCGCCGCCAAAGCCGCCACCAGGCTGATGGCCGGCGTAAACGCAGTCTGGAATTCCTTCTGGGCCTTGGCCTCGCGCGCGAAATCAAAGTAGTAGCGCGGCGTACTCACTCCCTGCATCAGCTTTTCCGCCTTCTCGCTGATGCTCACGAAGGCCAGGCCCGGCGGCATGGCCAGCGCCTTCTGGCTGCCGCACACCACGAGGTCCAGCCCCCAGTCATCGGTGCGGACTTCGTGGGCGCCGATCCAGGTAATCGCATCCACACAGATCACGCACTGGGGGCGCTCGCGCACCAGCGCCGCAATCTCGCGCACCGGGTGCACCGTCGCCGTGCTGCTTTCACTGCCCTGCACGAACACCGCGCGGCACTGGGGCGCTTGATCCAGCGCCTGCTTCACGGCTGAAACGCTGACGGCCTGCCCGTCGGCCAGCTTGAGTTCGTGGACCTTCGCGCCGAAGGTGCGGTTCATTTTCGTCCAGCGCTCTCCGAACTTGCCCGCGTTGACGCAGATCACCTCGTCGCCCGGCCGCACCAGGTTGACCACGCAGGCCTCAAGGCCGCCCGTGCCCGAAGCCGAGAACATGAGCACGTCGCGCCGCGTCTGGAACAGGTGCTTGAGGCCCTCGCGCACCTGCTTGAACAGCTCGATAAAGGCGTCGGTGCGGTGATGCATGGACGCCGCCGCCTGCGCCAGTGCCGCTTCAGGCAAGAGGGCGGTAGGACCGGGTGTCAGCACGCGGGGCTTGATAACCATGGGCGTGGCTCCGTAGCCGCAAACCGGCGCGAGTATGCCGCGCATTCAAACAGATGCAATTGAGCGGCCGTGCCAAAGCCGGATTTGCGGCAACAAGGGCGCCCCGGCCTGCGTTATAATCGGGGCTGGAATTGCAGGTGCCCCAAAAGGAATCACAGGCCATGACGCCGCTGCAACGAGAACTCAAACGCTTCTACCTGCGGCTTTCGCTGCGCACGGCGAGCTATGCGGCGCTTTGGGGCCTGGTGCTGGCGTTGCCCGTGGTCATTGCCGCGCCCTGGTTGAGGGATTGGTATGGCTTTCCGGACTACTGGACGACCATGGCCATTCCCGTGGTGCTGCCGGCGCTGTACGCGGCTATCGTGCTTTTCATCAAGCCGCCTGAGCGCGAGCAGGTGCTGGCCGCCGACCACTGGTTTGGCCGCACTGGCGCCATCGTGAGCGCCTATGAGCTTGAACGCGCACGACCCGGCGACCCCTTTGTTGAACCGGTGAGCCGACAGGCGCAGAGCCTGATGCACGACCGCCCCCTGCCCGAGCCCCGCTGGCTGAGGCGCCTTGTGGCCGCCATGGTGCTTCTGCTTCTGCTCACGCCGCTTTCGCGCTGGGCCCATGCCCAGCTTGAGGAGAACCGCAAGGAATCCGAGAAGGAGAAGCAGGCCAAGAAGCCCGAGGTCAAACCCCAGGACGCCGAGCAGATCGCGAAGTCCGCGGGCAGCACGGCCGAAAAATCGAAGGCGGCAGGGGCCCGTCAGCAGGAAAAGCTGGCCGAAGATATCGAGGAAGCGGCCCGCCGCGCCCAGAGCGGCGCCGACGACAAAGAACGGGCCATGCGCGACGCCAACGCCCTGGCCGACCGCGCCAAGGCGCAAGCCGACGGCCAGAAGGACCGCCAGGCCGCCCGCGACGCCATGAAATCCAGCGAGGCCACCCGCGAGCTGGCGGAGGCCATCGAGAGCAACGACCCGCGCCGCATTGAAGAGGCCGCGAAGCGAGCCGCCGAAGAGGTTCACCGTCCCGACGGCGAAGTAGACACCGCTGCCGCCAAGGAACTGAGCGAGGCCATCGACAAGGCTCGCGCCAAGGCACCCAACGACCCCTGGCTCAAACGCGCGGCTGAAGCTGTGCAGGCCGAACTGGGCAAGGCGCGCAAGGACGCGAAGTCAGCCCAGGAGCGCCAGGCGGCCGAAGAGAAGGCGCTGCGCGAGCGCATGAAAAGGGGCGGCGCCGACGAGTCCGAGATCCGCAAGGCGCTGGAAGACCTCCAGAAGGAGTTCCGCGACAAGTCGGCCGTGGACGCCCAGGAGTTGCGCAAGGCCCTCGAGGAACTGGCCAAGGCAGCCGACCCCAAACGCGACATTGACCCCAGCGGCAAACGCGCCGAGGAACTGCGCAAGCAGCTCGAGAAGGGCGAAATCACCCCCGAGCAGGCTAAAGAGCTGGTCGAACTTGCACGGGAACTGGCCCGCAAGAACAAGATCGACGCCGAAACCCTGCGCGAGATGATCCGGCGCGGCAAGGAATTCGAAGGCATGGAGGAGGCGGCCAAGCGCATCGTGGAGGAAGCGCGCGCCGAAGGCATGAAGCCCGAAGACGTGCCCGAGTGGGCCAAGAACGCCATTCCTGAAGAGTGGCGCCAAGCGGCTGAGGAAATGGCCCGCGAAGCCGGCCGACAGGGCCAACCCCGTGAAGGCAAGCCTGGCGAAGGCAATCCCGGTGAGGGTCAACCCCGTGAAGGCAAGCCCGGTGAAGGCCAACCCCGTGAAGGCAAGCCCGGCGAGGGTCAACCCCGTGAGGGCAAGCCCGGTGAAGGCCAACCCGGTGAAGGCAAGCCCGGCGATGGCCAACCCGGCGAGGGCAAGCCCGGCGAGGGCCAACCCGGCGAGGGCAGCGGCCCTGACCGAGGCCGCGGCGGCGGCTCCAGCGAAGGCCGCGGTATAGGCGACCACGGCATCCGCAAGGAAGGAGTGGACGTCAAGGACACGGGCGTGGGCGAAAAGGACCCCAACAGCAAAGAGAAGGATCTCGACACCAAGCGTGCCGAAGAAGAGCGCGCCCGTCGTGAAGCCACGGGCCGCAAGGGCAGTGCTGACGACGTCAACACCAAGGAAGAGCTGGACCGTCTGCCCCGCCGCTATCGCGACGCGGCCCGCAAGTATTTTGAGCGTGAGAACAAGTAACGGGGCCGCGGCCCCGCCATGTGGTCGTTTCTGTCGTGGGCGCGGCTAACATGGTTCGCCCGACAGGAACCGCCCATGCCCCAGCGCCCCTTCAAACTCGTAACCGAACAGGTGCCGCGCGGCGACCAGCCCCGCGCCATCGAACAGCTTGTGCGGGGTCTCCACGAGGGTGCCCGCTACCAGACGCTGCTGGGCGTCACGGGCTCGGGCAAGACCTTCTCTGTGGCCAGCGTCATCGCACAGGTCAACCGCCCCACGCTGATCATGGCGCCCAACAAGACTCTGGCCGCCCAGCTCTTCGGCGAGTTCAAGAAGCTCTTTCCTGAAAACGCCGTCGAGTACTTCGTCAGCTATTACGACTACTACCGGCCCGAGGCCTACGTGCCCCAGACCGATGTTTACATCGAGAAAGACAGCGCCATCAATGACCGCATCGACCGTCTGCGCCACAGCGCCACGCGCAGCCTGCTCGACCGCCAGGACGTCATCATCGTGGCCAGCGTCTCGTGCATCTTCGGCCTGGGCTCGCCCGAGGCCTACGAAGGCGCCCTGCTCTACGCCGAGAAGGGCGTCCCCCTGACGCGCAAGGAGGCCATCGGCAAGCTCACGGAAATCCAGTACACCCGCAACGACATGGACCTCGGGCGCGGCACCTACCGTACGCGCGGCGACGTGCTGGACGTCTTTCCCGTCTATGAAGACAGCAAGGTCCTGCGCTTCGAGTTCTTCGGCGAAGAGCTCGACGGCATCTACGAAATCGACCCCCTCACTGGCGAAGTGCTGGGCACGCTGGATAAGGTCACCGTTTATCCGGCCACCCACTACGTGACACCCAAGAAGAAGTTCGACGCCGCGCTCGCGGACATCCGGGCGGAGCTGGCGCAGCAGGTGGAGTACTTCAAGACGAAGGGGAAACTGCTGGAGGCACAGCGGCTGGAGCAGCGCACGAAGTACGACCTCGAGCTGCTGGAGGAAATCGGCACCTGCAAGGGCATCGAGAATTACTCGAGGCACTTTGAGCGGCGGCCGGCCGGCAGCACGCCTCCCACCCTGATGAACTACCTGCCCAAGAATGCGCTGATCGTGCTGGATGAGAGCCACGTGACCGTGCCGCAGATCGGCGGCATGTATCGCGGCGACCGCGCGCGCAAGGAGACGCTGGTGGAATTCGGCTTCCGGATGCCCAGCGCCCTCGATAACCGCCCCCTGACCTTCCAGGAGTTCGAGCAGATCGAGCGCCAGACGATTTTTGTCAGCGCCACGCCCGGCCCCTATGAACTCGAGAAGAGCGTGGGCCGCGTCATCGAGCAGATTGTGCGGCCCACGGGTTTGATCGACCCTGAAATCACGGTCAAACCCGCCAAGGGCCAGATCGACGACGTGCTGGACGAACTCAGGCCCGTGATCGCGCGCAACGAACGCGCCCTCGTCTGCACGCTCACCAAGCGCATGGCAGAAGAGTTGAGCGACTACCTGAAATCCCTGGACATCCGCGTGCGCTACCTCCACAGCGACATCGACACGCTGGAGCGCACCGAAATCCTGCGCGACCTGCGCAAGGGGGAGTTCGACGTGCTGGTGGGCATCAACCTGCTGCGCGAAGGCCTCGACCTGCCGGAGGTCAGCCTCATGGCCATCCTCGACGCCGACAAGGAAGGCTACCTGCGCTCGCAGCGCTCCCTGATCCAGATGGTGGGCCGTGCCGCGCGCAACGTGAATGGCCGCGTGATCTTCTACGCCGACACCATGACCGACTCCATGAAACGCACCATCGAGGAAACCAACCGCAGGCGCCGCCTGCAGCAGGAATACAACCGTCAGAACAACATCACGCCCACGACCATCATTAACCGCATCGATGACGTGCTGCAGAGCGTGTTCGAGGCCGACTACGTCACGGTAGACAAGGAACTGCCCAGCATCTGGGACTGGAGCAATACCAAGGGCGGTCTGAAGGTGGGCGAGAAGTCCGGCAAGGGCGGCAAGAAAGCGCTGCACAGCGAGCGCGCCTACGCCCACGGCCATGACAACACGCCCGGCAGCTTTGACCCCGGCAGCCAGGGGCGCAATTACGCTACCAAACGCGCCCTGCGCGCAGCCGAGGAGGCCGGCGCGCTGGAGGGGCGCAAGGCGCGCATGAGACTTCTGGAGGGCGGCGGCGAGGCGCCCGCGGGGGCCGTAGCCCGGGAGGTGAGCCCCGGGGAAGTGCCGAAGCTGATCGCACAGATCGAGAAGGAAATGTACGCGGCAGCCAAGGCCCTGGATTTCGAACGCGCCGCCCTGCTGCGCGACGAGATCAAGGCCCTGCAGAAGATCGAACTGGGCATTCAGTAGTGACCAACCACGCGGGCCGTAGAATGCACAAGCATGCGGAAGGATATGGCGCAACGACCGCGAAATCTGGGAGCTATGCGTATGACTGAACAGAACGTGGTGAGCGCATATTCGCAGTACCTCATGTCCGTTCAAGATCTGTTGCGCAACGTCAACCTTGATGAACACTTTGAAGCTACTTCTTTGACTCAAGTGGCGATCACTTTTGGCCACTACACCGAAGAGTCGCGTCTGCTGTTTCCGACGCTTTTCTTAACTAACAACTACAACCTGCTTGCAAGACGTGTGAAGGCGGAAACCTTGATCAAGATCTGGGAAGGCAAGAATGCGGACTTGAACTTGCTGCAACTTGTCAAGACTGGTGCCCCGCTTGCAGACAACGGGTGGTCGTTGATATGCGGGTTAGCAGAGCAGGAGCACTACTTCTTTGGGCTATTCCGTCCAAGAGCAGTTCCAACCGAGGCCGCAGTTGAGTTAACAATGCTGGACAATGGACAAGAGCCGGCACAGACCATCGTTGTGAGAAACGCTGGCTCAAGAACAACGCGATTACTTTCTTCGACCGGTCAAGAGTTGGTTCTCGATAGTCGTCCGTCTGCTGCATCCATGAAGCGCGAGCGCGAGGTTATTGAGCAATTTGTTAAAGTATGCACGAGCGGCGTTGAAATGAAACACCGTGAGATCTCCGCGAACTGTTTGAGCGCGGCAATGGATGTAGCAATGCGCAGCGACCACGGGTTTCTTGCAATAGTGGTAGATAATGGCGCGGCGCTGCCGGTCATATTCAACGACTTTGCGCGACTTGATCCCGCCATTGAATATCAGCAGTTAGCGCTGCGCCTGTCCCGCGTTAATCAGTATGACGAATTTGCGACCGTCTCCGGCGAGATATCATTGCTTTCGTCAATGCTCTGGTCTGATGGAGCAGTCGTTCTGAACCCACGCGCAATGGTTATTGCTTTCAACGCGTTTGCAAAGGTTGTCGTGGCTGAACCACGTGATAAACGGATCCGCCATGCGGGTGGCGCCAGGAAACGGGCTTTCGAGGCCGTTAGGAAAGATCCAAATTCGGAGTTCCGTGGTGCACTGCTCCGCTCTTCAGATGGAGGGATGGACTTTTGGATTCCGTGATTTGGGGTAGCGCATTACAAAGTCAATCTCACGCAGAGGGTGCACACCTACAATTGTCAGCTTTGGCGGCCTTTGCGGCCTAGGCGCGTGATTGTCGTTCATGTAAACGGAGCCCCATCGCTAGCGCGAAGGGTTCTGGGGGTTTCCGATGTTGCTGACCATTCTCTACGTTACTGATCTCGCGCGGGCCCGGGCATTCTACGACGCTGCTTTGGCGCTGGAAAAAACCGTCGATGTGCCCGTTTACGTCGAGTACCGCGTCAACAGCGGCGCGCGCCTTGGCCTCATGCCCCAGGCCAATACCCGCCACTTTCTCGGAGAAAGGCTCGGCGCCATGAAGCCCGCAGACGGCTGTCCGCGTGGCGAGATTTATCTGCACGTGCCCGACCTGCATGCGGTCGTCGCCCGCCTGCAAAGGCTTGGCTCCCCCTGCACCTCGCCCCTGGCCCGCCGCGACTGGGGCGACGACGCGGCCTACTTCCTTGACCCCGATGGCTACGTGCTGGTGGTGGCCGCCCCTGCCTGAGCCCGCCGCTACTCTTCTTCGGTGTGCCGCGCCGGCGCTGCCGTGAACTCGGCCGACTTGACGAGCACCAGCCGGTCCAGCGCGGCTTCGAGCAGAGCCTTGCCCTCGGACACAGCCGCCGCCGAGGGGCCCGTTTCATCAAAGCCTTCGGCGCGCACGATCACCGCCTCGGGGCTGACTTCCAGGCTCAGCCCCTTCACGGCCCCCGTACGCGCGGCATCCAGCGCCACGGCCAGACGCAGCAGGCCCGCCAGCACGCGAATGGCCTGCTGCTGCTCCGGCGGGCGCGAACCAAATCGCCGATGCCGCGCCTGCGGCTCCTTGCCGCGGTGGTAGCGAACGATGTCCGCGACGTAATCCATTTCAAAGCGCGACCAGCCCAGGGGTGCGGGCAGGGCACGCACCACGCGCGCGGCCTCCTTGTGCGGCTTGCCCGCCCGCGCCGCGACATTGTGCAGGAACACGGCGGCCTCCAGCTTGTGGCGGGCTTTTTCTTCGCTGAAAGGCTCGCGCAGCCTGGCCGCGCGCAAGGCGTCAAAGAGCTGCAGGGCCAGGCGCGCCACGTGGGCCGTATGTTCGTAGTCGCGGTCGTGGAAGGTGGCCCAGGCCGCCAGGCGCGCCACGGCGGACTCCTGAAGGCGCGAATCGCCGGGCAGGCCCGCGCGCCATGCGGACCAAAGCGAGCGCTCGCCCATGGTCAGCTTGCGGTAGCGCTGCAGGCGATCCTGGATTTCCTTCTCGATGTGCTGGCGCCAGCGCTTGCGCGCCCCGCGCGAGAGGCCGGGCGCGGCCTTGAGCAGATCGTCTACGAGGTCCAGGTCATGAACCTGGCCCAGCAGGCTTTGCAGGCGGCGCAAATCGCGGCCCCAGCGGGCGTGAAACCCCGGCAGGAAGGCGGCCACGGTGTAACGGAAGCGCTTGATAGCAATGCGCAGCTCGTGGTAGCCCTCGCGCGAGCGCCCCTCAAGGGCCTTGTAGTGCAGGTCCTCGGCCTCCGTCCAGCGCTGCAGCGCCAGTTGCTCAAAGGCCAAGTCATCCATGGCCAGCCGCGCCGCGCGGCGGGGCAGGAGCGATGCCAGGCGCCGCCAGGCCTTGCGGTTGAAAGCCGCCACGGCCTGGCGCGCGTCCCGTTGCGCGCCTTGGAGGCGCTCGGCCAGCAGGCGCAGCAGGCGGCGGCTGACGCTGTCGCGCACGGCCGAGAGCTTCTTGACCCGGGCCTCAAGCACGTGGATGTCGCGCAGCATGCCTACGCGCTTGAACAAGCGGCGCCCCTGCTCGCGCAGGGTGGACCATGCAATGTGGTCATCGAACTCGCGCAGCCCGTCGCCCAAGGAAAGGCAGGAGCGCAAGGCCACACGCAACTGGTGAACGTTTTTTCCCGAAAGCTTGTCACGGGCGGCCTTGTGGCAGCGCAGCACGCGGGCAATCTGCTCGTCCAGGCCTTGAGGACGGGCAAGGGGTTCGCTGGCGGGTTCGGCGCTTAGAGTATCCATGGGTGTGTCAGTAACTTTAGCGACGGGGGGTGACAGCTGCATCAGCAATTCGGCAAGGCTCTTAAATAAGCCCGCGCTTTCGATATTGTGCCTGCCTCACGGCGGCGGACACCATGGGCACGCGATTCTTCTACGGCTTCACAATGGTCTTTGCCCTGGTGGGCATTCTGGCCGTGGACCACTTCGCGGGCGAGACCTTCGGCCTGTTCTTCCTGTGCGCCGTGGTGGTCAGCGTGGGCATCATCGAGATGGACCGGCTGCTCAAGTTCCGCGGTCTGCCCTTTGACCGCAACCTGTTGATCCTGCTCAATCTGGCCTCCCTGGCCTATGTGCAGTTTGTGGCTGCGCCGCCGGCCCTGGGCGTGCTGGACCTGCTGGACTCCGGTCAGGTGCGCTACTTCTTTCATGTGCCGGCACAGTACCGCGGATTGACGCTGCTGCTGCCCCTGATGGCCCTGCTGGTGTGCTGCCTTGTGGGCCTGCGCGCGCGCGACGTGGGACAGATCTCGGCGCGCATCCTCAATAACGTCGCGGTGTACGTTTACCTCGTGTTTTCTGTGGCCTGCATTCTCTGGCTTCGGCGCGTGCCCTCGGCCGGGGCCTGGCTGCTCTATTTCCTGCTGGCGGCCAGCCGCATGGGCGATGTCGGCGCCTATCTCATGGGCCGCGCTCTGGGCCGCCACAAGCTCATCCCCCACCTCAGCCCCGGCAAGACAATCGAGGGCGCGCTGTTCGGCCTGCTGTTCAGCGCGGCCGCAGGTGCCGGCATCGTTTTCTGGGCGCAGGAGGCCGGCTCGGCCCTGCGCCCCCTGTTCAGCCAGTGGTGGTACGGCGGGATCGTGGGGGCGTTCACGGGCGTGATGGCCCAGAGCGGGGACCTGGTCAAGAGCGCCTTGAAGCGGGCCGCGGGAGTCAAGGATTCGGGCAACCTCGTTCCGGCCTTCGGCGGCGTACTCGACATCATCGACAACTTCATGCTGACCGGCCCCCTGCTGCTCGTGATTCTCGCTCTCTGGCCGGCCTAGCCGGCCGCCATGGCCCCGGAGCCGCGCTTGTCTCAAGCCGCCGTCACTGCCCGCAGCCTGCGCAAGTCCTACAAGGACTTTGTGGCCGTTGACGGCATCGACTTCGACATTCAGCGCGGCGAGTGCTTCGGCTTCCTGGGACCCAACGGCGCGGGCAAGACCACGACGATGCGCATGGTCTACCGCGCTGTGCCCGTCAGCGGGGGCTCGCTGGTGGTGCTGGGCCACGAAGCCGGGCGCCAGACGGCCGACCGTGAGATCAAGCGCGCCGTCGGCGTCGTGCCGCAGGAAGACAACCTCGACGGCGAACTCTCGGTGCGCGAGAACCTTGAGATCTTCTGCCGCTTCTACGGCCTCAGCTACCGCGAAGCCCGCAACCGCAGCAGCGAGCTGCTCGAGTTCGTCAACCTTTCGGAGAAGGCCAACGCCAAGGTCATGGAGCTTTCCGGCGGCATGAAGCGCCGCGCGCTCATTGCCCGCGGGCTGGCGGGAAGCCCCCAGCTCCTGGTGCTGGACGAGCCCACCACGGGCCTGGACCCCCAGGCCCGCCACAACCTGTGGGAGCGCCTGTTCGCCCTCAAGCGCAAGCAGGCGACGCTTCTGCTCACCACCCACTACATGGATGAGGCCGAGCAGCTCTGCGATCGCCTGGTAATCATGGACAAGGGCAAGATCGTCGCCCAGGGCAAACCGCGGGAGCTGATCGAGCGCGAGGTCACGCGCCACGTGGTCGAGGTCTGGCACGGCGAGGCCGCGGCCCCCGCACTGCCCTCCGAGATGCAGCCCCTGACGCGGCGCAGCGAAGCCCTGAGCGACCGGCTGCTGCTTTATGTGGACGACGGCGAGGCGGCCATCGCGGCGGCCGCGCGCCACTGGCCCAACCTCGAAACGCGACTGCGCCGCAGCACACTCGAAGATGTGTTTCTGAAGATCACAGGCCGCAAGCTGGACGAATGAGGCTGCCGCGAGGCGGCGAAAGCGTATCAGGCATGAACCTGCCCGGCGACATCAACCTTTCCATGGCGCTTTGCGTCTGGCGGCGCAATTTCACGGTCTACAGGCACACCTGGGTCACGAACATCCTGCCCAACTTCTTTGAGCCGGTGCTCTTCTTGGTGGGCATGGGTCTTGGGCTCGGTGTTTACGTCGGCGGCAACATGCGGGGCCAGGATTACGTGGCATTCATCGCCCCGGGCCTGATGGCCAGCGCCGCCATGAACGGTGCTTCCTTCGAGGCAAGCTGGAACATGTACATCAAGATGTATTTTTCCAAGCTCTATGACGCCTACCTCGCCACCCCCGCGCAAATGCAGGACATCGCCTTTGGCGAACTGCTCTGGGGCACCACGCGCGCGCTGATCTACGGCGCCGGTTTTCTCGTGGTGCTGCTGGGCTTCACCCTGGCGGGGCGCCCCATTCTCACGAGCTGGTGGACGCTGCTGGTGCCCCTGGCGTTGGCCCTGATCGGCGCCATCTTCAGCCTCATGGGCCAGTGGTACACCACACTCATCAACACCATCGACCTCTACAGCTACTACTGGACACTCTTCCTCACCCCCATGTTCCTGTTCAGCGGCATCTTCTTTCCCGTCAGCGATATTCCCGGCGGCACCACCATCGCCTGGTTCACACCTCTGTTCCACGGCGTGGAGCTCGTGCGCGGCCTCTGCCAGGGACCGCTGGAGCTGCGCCACCTCGGCCACACCGGCTACATGCTCGCCGTCTGCGCGCTGCTGCTTTGGGCCGTGCCACGCCGCATGCGCAAACGTATGGTAAAATAGTTGCACGTCGAATAATGATGTCGGCCACTGATAACGAGGATTCCGTCATGGCAGAACCCAAGAAATCCGGCTCGCTGCTGGGAAAGTTCTTCAAGGCCTTTGTGCTGCTGGTACTGCTGGCCGTGGCCGGCGTGATGGGCGTGACTTTCTTTGTGCTCGACGGCAAATACGAAGTCTCGCGCAGCGTAACCGTCAAGGCCGACATGGATGACGTTCACGCCATGTGCGGCGAGCTCAAGAACTGGCCCAAGTGGCAGCCCTGGACCAGGGAAGACCCGACGATCTCGACCACCATCGTCAAGGATACCGGCGTGGGCGCCCACCAGCACTGGACGGGCAAAGACGGCAACGGCAAGGTCACCTTTACGTCCTGCGATCCGGAAAAGGGCGTTGAATACGACATGGCCTTTGACGACAAGTACTTCAGCAAGGGCACCATCACCTATTCAGACGCCGGAGGCGGCATGGTGAAGGTGACCTGGGCCATGCACGGACGCAACGAGGACTTCATTGGCAAGTGGTTCGCCGTGGCCATGCCGGGCATGATTGGCCCCTACTTTGAGCGCGGGCTCAACGACCTCAAGACGGCCCTCGAAAAATAGCACCGACATCTTCGCGCAGGGTGTGCAGCAGGCTCACCATGCAAGCCGCAGGCGACCTCAAACGGCTCCACGCCCAAGACCGGTGGCGCTGCGGCAATTCCGTGTAACGAAGGCAAGGATCGGCCGGTAGAGCCTGTGAAGGAACCCCGAACAACCCTTGCGAGGAACGAACATGAAGCTGCTGATTGCAATGCTGGCGGCGGGTCTGCTGGGCGCCTGCCCGCTTGCGGCCCAGGAGGCGCCCAAGGGCGCTGATGAAGCCAGGGAGAAGGTCGAGAAGGAGATGGACGAGGCCATCAAAGAGGCCCTGGGTAAAGACCTTCCCGCCGAAGTCAGGGAAGCCCTGGAGAAGTTCCGCAAGGAGAACCAGGAGATCTTCGAGCGCATCAAGAAGGAGCTGGAAAAGGCCCGCGAAGGCGGCAAGGCGGACAACGGAGACAGCGCCGAGGGCGACATCGACGAAACCGTGGTCGAGACCCTGCCCGACGGCACGAAAGTCGTTCGCCGTACCGTGCGCAAGACGCGCAGTGTCGAGTCCCGCGAAGGCCAGGCCGAGGGCAAGGCTGACGGGAAGTCCGACCATGGCGCCGAGTTGCCTGAGTCTGTGCGCAAGCTGAAGGAGGAGATCGCCAAGCTTGAGAAGGAATTGGAAGAGCGCATCCGCAAGCAGCTTGAGGACGGCGCCGAAGACATTGAAGAAGTCATCGAGAAGGACCTGCCGGGCGGCGGCAAGATCAAGATCGTACGCAAGATCAGCCGCTCCACCGACACCCCCAAAGCCCCGGCCCCCAAGGAAAGCCCCGCGGAAGACACCAAGCAGTAAGACGCGGCCACAACCTCAAGCGGCACGGCCCCTGGCCGTGCCGCTTGCGTTGTACGCGACCCTGAGCGGCCGCCGCAGGGACCGTTTTCGGCCATCGGCTAGCCGAAGCGGCCGGTGATGTAGTCTTCCGTCTGCTTGAGGCGGGGCTTGAGGAACATCTCGCTGGTGGCGCCGAACTCGACAATTTCTCCGAGGTACATGAAGGCCGTGTAGTCGGCCACGCGCGCCGCCTGCTGCATGTTGTGGGTCACGATGACCACGGTGTAGTTCTCGCGCAGATCAAGAATCAGCTCTTCAATCTTGGCCGTGGCAATGGGGTCCAGGGCGCTGCATGGTTCATCCATCAGCAGCACGTCAGGCTCGTTGGCGATGCCGCGCGCGATGCACAGGCGCTGCTGCTGGCCGCCGGAAAGCGCGGTGGCGTTGTCGTGCAGGCGATGGCTGACCTCATCCCACAGGGCGGTACGCTTGAGGCAGCGCTCGACAATCTCGGCGAGTTTTCTGCGGTTGCGCTCGCCGCTGATGCGGTTGGGGTAAATTACGTTCTCGAAGATGGACTTGGGGAAGGGGTTGGTCTTCTGGAACACCATGCCGCAGTGCTTGCGCAGGGCAATCACATCCTGATCCGGCGCGTAAATGTCGTTGCCGCCGAGATAAATCGAACCCTGATAGCTGATGCCGTCAATCAGGTCATTCATGCGGTTGATGCTGCGCAGAAGCGTGCTCTTGCCGCAGCCGGAGGGTCCAATCAGCGCGGTCACACGGTTCTTGGGAATGTCGAGATTGATGTTCTTCAGGGCGTGATGCTTGCCGTAGAACAGGTTGAAATTCTCGATGCGGACAATCGTCTCGAGGGCCTCAGGCTTTTCCAGCTTGCCGGTGTCCTGCGTGGTCACGCGCACAGCTCCGCGAGAGTCAGCCTTTACCCCGTCTGCCAGAGTGTCGGGGGCGGTCATGTTAGCCATTTCCTGCTCCTTGTTCTTCATTTTACACGTGGCTCGAGGACAGACGCTTGCGCAACCGATTGCGCATGCGAATGGCGACAATGTTCAGCGCGGCAATGACCAGAATCAGCACCAGCGTGGTCGTGAAGACCAGAGGTTTGGTGTTGTCGATGTCGGGGCTCTGGAATCCGACGTCATAGATGTGAAAGCCCAGGTGCATGAACTTGCGCTCGAGGTGGATGAACGGGAAATTGCCGTCCACGGGCAGCGTCTCGGCCGACTTCACCACGCCCACGAGCATCAGCGGGGCCACCTCGCCCGCGCCGCGCGCCATGGCCAGGATCATGCCCGTGAGGATGCCGGGCATGGCCTGGGGCAGAATCACCCGCCAAACCGTCTGGAAACGCGACGCACCCGCCGCCAGGCTGGCCTCGCGCTGGCTTGAAGGCACGGCAATCAGGGCCTCTTCCGTGGCCACGATCACCACGGGCACAGTCATGAGCGCCAGGGTCAGCGAGGCCCACATCAGCCCGCCGCCGCCGAAGGTCGGGCTGGGCAGCCTCTCGGGATAGAACAGGCTGTCCATCGTTCCGCCCATGATCACGCAGAAGAAACCCAGCCCAAAAATGCCGAACACGATACTGGGCACCCCCGCCAGGTTGTTGACGGCAATGCGCACCGCAGACACCAGCGGGCCCTGCCGGGCGTACTCCCGCAGGTAAAGCGCGGCTATGACGCCAAAGGGCACCACGGCCAGGCTCATCAGAAGGGTCATGAGCAGGGTGCCGACGATAACCGGAAAGATGCCGCCTTCCGTGTTCGACTCACGCGGGTTCTCCCACAGAAACTCCCAGAAGCGGTCCAGGTAGACACCCAGCTTGCCGAAGAAGCCCAGTTCGTTGGGCAATATCGCGCGCACTACCTGGGCCACGGGCAGAACGGCCGTCTGGCCGTTGAGGGCGCGCAGCGTATAGGTCACGGATTTCTCGTGCTCGCGCAGCCTCGTCACCTCCAGGCGGAGCCTTGAGTACGCTCCGCTCTGCAGGTCGGCGCGTTGCTCCTGGGCCTTGCGGGCCTCCGCCAGAACGGCCCGCGGTCCCTCGTCAAGCTTGTAGCTCGCGACTTCCTTGTCCCATGCCTCCAGAGCCGCAAGGAGCTGGTCGCGCCACTTGCCGCAGGCCCGGGCGTACTCTTCGGGCTTCGTGTCCGGCCTGGAGGGCGGCTCGAGGCGCGACCAGGCCGTGTAGGCCTCTTGGAGTTTCTCGATGGCGGTAACCATCTCGCCGGACTTGCGGAAGTCATGGCGGATGCGCGCGACCTGAAGCTCCAGCTGCTTGATCTCATGGTTCACGTCGCCGATATCGTCCTTCTCGATTTCCACACGCCGCAGATACTCGGCGTGCATGGCTTGCTGCTGCTCGAGAAACACCTCCCACACGCGCTCAAGGCCGTCTTTGTCGATCGATGCCAGGGTCTTCTCGCCTTCCTTTACTTCCACGACATAGCCGACCAGCACCCCCTTCTCCAGGCGCTCAATCTCGCACACATGCCGCGCCAAGGTCCGCCCCAGCACATAGGCCTCGTATCCGCCGGGGTTGCCGCGCCGGTAGCCTTCCACGTCCGGCACGTTGGTCTTCACCCAGCGGAAATACATGCTGTCAGGCTGCAGGCCCTCGCCTTTGTTGCCCTGTCGCACCAGAAGCTCCGTGGGCTCGGCGTCGATTTCGTAGGCCTGCCAGGGCGTACCGTCGGCCTTGCGGGGCAAATCGCGCAGGTCAAGCGGGCGCTCGGCGCGCACGGCCCCCAGAAGCATGACATGGTCACGGAAGCGATCATCGCCCAGCAGCATCTCGGCGGGAGTGAACCCGCCGCTTTCGTCCACCACACGGTAGGGCGAGGCGAAGGCCTTGGCATCCTGGAGATATTGCTCGGGCGTGACGGGGGCGCCGTCCGGATTTTTGAGCACTCCGCCTGCGCCCGTGAGCTGCCACTTGAGGCCCCCGAAGGTCCCGGGGGCGCGGCGGAAGTCGGCGATGCCCGCCTTGCGCGGCGGCAGCGTCAATGCGTATCGGCGGCCATCGGCGTAGGTATAGCCCTCGCCCTGGGGCAGCAGCAGGCGGTCTTCGGCGTCCAGGAAGGCCTGCCGACCGTCGGAGGTCTGGAGCAAGAAGCGTGATTCGCCCAGCGCGATGACCTCAAGGTCGCGGGGCCAGAAGGTGCGGCTGCCCTCGTACACAATCAGCCCCACGACCAGCACGATGAGCACGATGCCGGTCATGATGGCGCCGCCCGAAAGCCAGACGAAAGGCTCGCCTTTCTGCACGCGCCTCTGGCGTGCGGGCTTGGGACTTCCGGAAACTGCAGGGGAGCTCTGGGCCATGGGGCTACATCCTCGAGAGTTTCCTGCGCAGCCTCATGCGCACAAGTTCGGCCAGGGTGCTGATCACAAAGGTCACGGCAAACAGCAGCAGGCCGCCCAGGAACAGGGTGCGGTAGAGGGTGCCGCCGTGCGGGGCCTCGGGCATTTCAATGGCGATGGCCGCCGAGAGACTTCGAAAGCCGCTCAAGGGCTCCAGATCCATCACGGGGGTGCCGCCCGCGGCCATCACCACAATCATGGTTTCACCCAGCGCGCGCCCCAGCCCGATCACAATGGCCGAGAAGATGCCGCTGGCGGCGGCGGGCGCCACCACGGTAATGGTCGTCTGCCAGCGTGAAGCGCCGCAGGCCAGGCTGGCCGCGCGCAACTGGTTGGGCACGGTCGAGAGCGCGTCCTCGGCGATGGAATAAATGATGGGGATGACCGCAAACCCCATGGAGAAACCGACGATGAGCGAGTTGGTCTGGTTGAATTTCCATCCTTCGGGGCCGGTCAGGAAGCGGCGGAAGTCCGCTACGCGCCCGGCGGTGGGATGGTTGTAGCTGAACAGCAGGCCTTCGATGCCCGGCGCAAGCAGCCAAGAGAGCCCAAGCCCGAGCAGCCCGGCCACGGCGGCAAACCCCAGCGAGAACGAGATGTCGACCATCACCGGCCATACGCCGGTGCGGCTGTTTCCTGCGATGCGGTGGCGCAGGGCCGTCAGGGGGTTGCCTCCGGGGCGCAGGCCGCGCCACTCGCGCCAAAAGCCACTGCCGCCAAACACAACGGCTGCCAGGGAGCGCAGGCACCACGCGGCCAGCAGGGCAAAGGGCAGCCACATCAGGGCCTTGAAGAGGTTGTGACCGCCGGGAATCCACCAGCCTTTGGGCAGCGGGCCCTGGGGCGTGGCGGTTTCCCGCGCCAGCTCGGCGCCGCCGTTGGTCCAGATGCGGAAATTGCCGGCGTCGAGTTTGCGCGCGGCCTCCTCGCTCATGGGCAGGAAGGTCTTGGGGTCGAGCAGGGCCGGGTCGGCGCCCTCCGTGGCGGGAAACAGGAGGGCTTCGGCCCGCGGCCCCGCCACCGTGGCGGCAAAGGCCCCCACCAGCAGCAAGGCCAGCAGGATAACCAGCGTCAAACGCGGGCCGACGCGCCCCGTAAAGGTCGGCGGCAACTGCTGCCACACCCAGCCAAAGAACATGAACAGGCCCGGACAGATCACGAGGCCGGCCAGCAGTGTCGGCATGATGGGGGCTGCCATGGGCGCAAAGTAAAGCGCCCCCAGAAAGCCGAGCACCACGCTGGGCAGGCTGGCCATGACCTCCATGGTGGGCTTGACTACGGCGCGCACGTTGCGGTGCATGAATTCGCTGGTGTAGATCGCGCCGAGCACGGCCAGGGGTATGGCGAACAAAAGCGCATAGAGGCCGCCCTTGAGCGAGCCGATCACCAGGGGCATGAGGCTGTACTTCGGTTCAACATCGTCGGTGCCGCTGGAGGTCTGCCACTCGTACTTGGGCCCCATGAAGCCCTCGTACCAGATCCGCCCGAACAAGGCCTTGAAGCTGACTTCGGCGTGACGGGCATCGACCCACCAGTGCCGCAGCTTGCCTGAAGCGTCCAGCGCCAGCGTGCCGCCCGCGTTGCCCGCATAGTAGACCTTCTTCGCGCCGGGGGCCGCCACGCGCTCCTCGAAGATCACGCGCTCGCTGGTGTTGTGGATACCGCGCACGCTGCCGCCCTCGTCCCAGACGGCAAAGCTCTTGTTGGCCTCGCAGGCGCAGAAACCGAGAATCGCCCCGGTGCCCGGCTCATGCACATGAATGCGGCGCAGGCGGGGGTTGTTGTCCTCCGGAGTCTCGCGCACGGCAAACCAGCTCTGGACGCCGCCGTGGCTGTCGCCCACCAGCAGCGATGTGCCGCCCAGCAAATAGTCCAGGGCCGTGAGGCGCAGGGACCCGGCAGGCGCGCCCAAATCCTGATCCTCGCGCATGGCCGCTACGGTCTCACCCCACTTGCGGTCCTCTTCGGTGTGGAAACTGAAGACATCGACGGCCGGATAGTCCGCCGGGCGCGCCAGCAGCGGCTGCCCGCCCGAACCCTCAGCGCGCCGGAACAAATAAAGCAGGCCCTCTTCAGTCCCTACCCAGGCTTCCGTCTGAAGTTCGTGGCAGGCCAAGTGGAGGGGCTTGCCCTTGACGTCCGCCGTCACATCGGCGCTGAACAGGGCCTCGGCCTGCAGCTCGTCAGTCATGGCGTTGACTTCAAGCTTCTCCAGCAGCAGCAGGGTGCGGCCCTTTTCCGTAATCGCGGCCGTCAGCGCCTCGCGCTCGGCATCTGGCGGCGCCTTGTGCAGCGACGAGTAGACGCGGGTCACAGCCTCGCCGCCGGTGGCAAGTTCCAGCTCGCGCTCAATGGCGACGATTGCTCGCACGCGGCGATAAAATCCGAACTCGTTGAGGTGCTCAACGAGCCAGAGTTGCTCGCCGGAGTCGTCCTTCTCGCGGTCGATGAGCACCTCGGGGAGATAGTCGGGTTTGGACATCTCCTGCTTCTCGGGCATCTTCAGCTTGCGCCAGGACTCGGGGTCCTGGTTTAGGCCAAAGCGCTTGAAGCCATGCACGTAACTCACGTAACCCTGCAGGACGCGGCCGTCGGAAAGTCCCAGCGTGAGCGAATAGCGCGGCACGTTCTGGATGCCCGCCACCGTGACATGGGTGTAGGGCCGCAGGGAGATGTGGGCCGAGGTAATGCGCGCGTCCTTGGCCTCGGGGAGCTTCCAGGACGACATGACCTCGCCCGTGGGCACGGCGTGAAGCTGCAGGCGGGCGTCTTCATTGATGCGCAGGGCCACGCGGCGGTACTCGTCGGCGTGCAGGGCCACGGGTCTGGCCGCGTCGGCCTGCGCCCGGCTCTCGAACTCGCCGTGCTCCGAGTCCTGGAACAGGGGCAGGACCTGGCTGAAAATGAAGAACACCAGGCCCAGCACCGCGAAAATCACCAGCAGGCCGCCGATGCGGATTCCGATGTTGGTGCTTTTGTCGATGACGTGCACCGACCAATGCACCTTGGCCTTGGAAAGTTTCGCAATCTGCCGAGTGTCTTCAGCCATGGGGCGCCGGAGCGGGGGAAGCAACGGGTGCGGAGCCTGAACGCCCCGCACCCATCACACCTGAACGCTGCTTACTTCAGAACTTCGCGGTTCTTGTCAATCATCTTCTTGGTCAGGGGGATAAAGCCGTCCTTGAGGACGATCTCCTGGCCTTCACGGCTGAGGATGAAGCTCAGGAACTCCTTGACCACGGGGCTTACTTCCTTGCCCGGCGCGCGGTTGAAGTAAATCCACAGGAAGCGCGACAGCGGATACTTGCCGCTGTAGCAGTTCTCCGGCGTCGCATCGAAGGCTTCCGCACCGTCCTTCTTGGAGATCGGCACGGTCTTCACGCCCGCCGTCTTGTATCCGATGCCGGAGTAACCGGCCGCCGAGCGGTCTTCGCTGATGAGCTGAACCACCGTGCTCGAACCCGGCTGCTCCTTGACCGTGCTCTTGAAGTCGCCCTTGTACAGGGCGTTCTCCTTGAAGAAGCCGTAGGTGCCCGAGGCGCTGTTGCGGCCGTAAAGCGTGATGCTCAAGTTGGCCCACTCGCCCTCCAGGCCCACCTGGCCCCACTTGGTGATGTCTTCCTTGTAGCCGCCCTTGCGGTTGGCCGAGAAAATCGCATCCACCTGCGGCAGGGACAGGCCCTTGATGGGGTTGTCCTTGTGGACGAACACCGCAAGCGCATCGACGGCCACGCCCACCAAGCTGGGCTTGTAGCCGAACTTGTCTTCGAACTTCTTGATTTCTTCGGCCTTCATCTCGCGTGACATGGGGCCGATGTCCGCCGTGCCGTCAATCAGCGCCGGCGGGGCCGTGCTCGAACCCTTGCCCTCGACGGCAAAGGTCACGTTCGGGTAGTGCTTCTTGAAACCCTCGGACCAGAAAGTCATCAGGTTGTTCAGGGTATCTGAACCCACGCTTGACAGCGTGCCCGACACGCCGGCCACAGGCTTGTACTTTTCGATCGCTTCTTCAATCTTCACGTCCGCCCGGGCGGCCCTGGCCGAAAAGCCGAACGTACTCACACCCAGCGCCAGCGCGGCCACGCCCGCCAGCAAGAGTCCCTTGTTCATATTCATTGCGCGATCTCCGTAAGTGGTTCCCATTTGTTGCCGCAGACACTAGGTGCAGGCGGTGAACCCCGGATAAAGCGATTATGAAGATTCCTTAAATTCTCGCGCACGCTCTATACTGGCCGCCATGAACGACCTGCCCCCCGATCTAGATCAAAACCTGCGCGGCATGACAGTCGTCTTCCTGGCCATGTCAGTGGCCCCCGTGCTTTTGATGGCTGTTGCCAGCTTTCTGGGGCCCTTGACTCCGCCCCCGGCCGACGGCAGCCAGAGCCCTTTTGAAATCCTGCGCCTGGTCATGTGGGCCTTCTCCGTGGCCATCCTGGCGCCCATGTTCGCGGTACACCGCCAACACAGTGCGGCCATTGCCGCCGAGCCTGACGTGCAGCTCAAGCTGGCGCGCCTGCGCGGGAGAACGGTGGTTGTCACGGCCTTGGCCGAGGGCGCGGCCATCCTGGCCGGCGTGGTCACCATGATGGAAGGAAAGCCCCTGCTGGCCCTGCCGGGTTTTCTGCCGCTGCTGGTCTGGACAATGGTCGGGTTTCCCACGCGCGAGCGTGTAGTGGCCGAACTGGCCGGCCCGGCGAACAATCTCAACAGGCAGTACCGCTAGCCGCGAGCGCGGCCTATTCTGGTTCCCATGGCTGACCTGACACCGGCATGGCAGGAACATGAGCGCGTGGCCCGCGGCGTTCCCCAGGTCATGCGCGGCACGCTGGGCGCCTTCTTCACGCCGCGCGATGTGGCTTTGCGCGTGGCCACCGAAGTGCTCCAGCGTTTCCCCCACGGCACGGTTCCCGTGATCCTCGACCCCGCCTGCGGGGCCGGGGCCCTCCTGCTGGGTGCCCTGGAATACTCCATGAAGGAACGGCCCAGCTGGGTTGCGCCCCTGCTGGGCGGAAAACTACACGGCTGGGAAATCGAGCGCGGCATCGCCGAGGGCGCGCGCCACGTGCTTCAGGCCGCGGGCAAGTGCCTGGGCGCGCGGGTGGCGAGCCTGGTCTCCTGCCGAGACGGCCTGCTTTCGGATGAACGCGAAGTGTTTGACGTGGTGCTTGCCAACCCGCCCTGGAAGAGCTTTTCCGGCCGGCAGGCGCAGGAAATCGACCCCATGCTGCGGGCGCTGTATGCGAAGAAATTCGGCGCGTTTGCAGGCTGGCCCGCCACGCACACGGCCTTCGCCGAGCAGAGCGCAAGGCTCATGAAGCGGCAGGGCGGACGCATCGGCATTCTGCTTCCTTATCAGGTGGCGGACCTCGAAGGCTACGCCCCCCTGCGCCGTGCCCTGGCCCAACTGGTCAGCGTCGAGCGCATAGTGGATCTGGGCGAGAATGCCTTTGCGGGCGTGACGGAGCCCTGTGGCCTGTTTGTCTTTGCAGCAGGCAAGGGCGACATTTCGGGTGAGCCCTGGGAAGCCCGGGCTGACGTCGGGCTGACCATCAGGGCTTCCATGCGGCACCAGCCCCTGCCGCCGGACAGCTTTGGCGATATCGGCATCCACACCGGCAATGCGGCGGATCTGCTCCTGACAGACAAGGCTGAGCCCGGCGCCCTGCCCGTGCGCGAGGGCAAGGATGTGCGGCCCTTTGCCCTGGACATGCCGCGCCTGTTCATGCGCAAGCCCAACTTCCAGGGCACGGGGCATTACGCGCGCATGGCACCGCCTGAGCGCTACGCCGCCGCTCGCATCCTGCTGCGACAGACAGCAAACCGGCCCATCGCGGCCAGGCACCATCCCTTTACCCTGTTCCGCAACAGCGTGCTGGCCTGCTTTGGCGCGCCTGACCACGACGACGACTACCTGATTGGCGTGCTCAACAGCGAGTACGTGGCCAGGCTGTACCGCAACAGCTTTCGTGACGCGCGGCAGCGCGCCTTCCCCCAGATCAAGATTGCGGCTCTGCGGGCGTTGCCCGTGCCTTCAAGGCGGGCGGCAAAGTCGGTGTACGACGAGATCATCAGGATCAGCCAGGCACTGCAGGCCAAGAAAGGGGCCGACCCCTCCCTGCTGAATGCCCTGGAGGCCGCGGTGACCCGGGCCTATTTCGGCGAGTAGGGCGCCGTCAGAACAGGCGATGGAACTCGACGCTGGGCTCGCCCAGGGGCTTGGCGAGTTCCATCCAGCCCAGATCCACCTTGAGCAGGGTCTGGAACTGGTCGAAGTGGGCTCGGTCGCGGAAGGCCAGCACGCAGGTCAGCTCGCCGGGATGATGCTCGGCCTGCCAGAGATAGAGGCCGCGGAAATCAAAGCCCTTGGCGCGGTACCAGTCATGGAGGCGGTTGAGCATGTCCAGTTTGCCGGCCGCTTCCTCGTTGTTGAACCTGTAGCGCGAAACCTGCAGGAAGGCCTCGTGCTGCTTGGGTACACGGGCCAGCACCCGGGTCTTGCCGCCCTGGTGAACCACCTCGCGCACCGTGGGAATGGCGTACTGGCTCAGGTCCACGGGGGCGATGTCCACGGCACCCTCGGCCGCGGGGATGAGCGACCGAACCCGGCCGTTTTCATAGATATCCCAGCGGCCGCGCGGTGCGGGCACATAGGGCGGCACAAAGGGCATCAGAGACGTGCGCAGAAAGCCGCTGTCGTCGGAATAGAGGATGCGGCCCTGCAGATAAGTGGCAGCACCGTAAATCTCAAGGTAACGCCGCACGATGGGCGAAGGGTTGCAGACGACGAACTCATACCCCATGGATTGCGCCCCGCGCATGATTGTCATCATGGCCGCGACGGCCGACGAATCGCACTGCTCCACCTGCGACGCGTGCAGGATGCGATGGCCGGGAAAACGCGGTAGCCCCATGCTCTCCGCCAGGGCCTGCACATAGGGAATGGTGGCGGCGGTGACTTCGCGGGCCACGGTAATGCACACGGCGCGGAAATCACGGGGAGGCTGAAGGTCCTTGCTCACGGCCAGACCCATAGGGCCTCCCGGCGCGATCAGCGCGCGTGCGCGGTCTTGCGGCTTTCCTGCGGCGCCGCCTGGCGCTTGAAGGTGAACACATTGGCCGGCGGAATGTTCGTCCAGACGCGCTTGCGCTTGTCGCGCTCAAAGCCCGGCACGCGCTTCTTGGTCCAGTAGGCCGCGATGTACGAGAACTGGATATAGGGCTTGCCCGGCTCCAGCACCTCGGCCATGGCACCCCAGATCCTGGGCTTCAGTTCATCGGGAATGCTGACAAAGGGAATGCCGCTGACCACCGCCGCCACGCGCTGGTTTGAGATGCCGCGTTCCTTGAGGATGCGCAACATGGTCGAGGCACAGGCCTCGACGATCTCAACATCCGGAAACTCGTGGCGCAGCTTTTTCACGAACGCCCCGTTGATCTCGATGATGATCAGCCGGTTCTTGGGAAAACGCGCCCTAAGTTCGCGCGTGACCACTCCCGTGCCCGCCCCCAGCTCAATCAGGACGTCGTCCGGCTTGAGCGGCGGCACGGCATTGGTGATGGCCTTGGCCAGCTTGGGGCTGCTGGGCAGCAGCGTGCCGCACTCGCGGTAGTGTTTGAGACCTTCCTTGAGGAACAGCAGCGTGCCGCCGCGTTTCATAGGCATTCCTGTTGAACGACGCCGGGCATCATTGGCAGGGCCCGGATGTGGATTTCAGGCATCCTCAACGGGGGTGCCTGTCGGCCAGAGATAATGGCATCTTCGACAAATTGTTCCATATCAATAATGCAGCGCGGCATGGCACCTTGGGCCTGCGCCGGCGGATAATCTGGGCGCGCAAATCAAGCGGGTGGTGACCAAAAATTGCGTTGAGCGGGCCCCCTGCCAGAAATCTGTCAGGCGCGGCGACCGGCGGGTTTTGGGAAGAGAACGTTCAGCGTGGGCGTATTATCGCCAACCCTTGAATTCGCTCCTCTGGAACTGCCATGCGACTGACCGCCCTGATTCTCCTAGCGTTACTTCTGACAGCCTGCGGCCAAGGCGGCGGCCAGGATGCCCAAAAGGGCGGTCGCAAGCCGGTGTTCCCGGTTCAGGTACTGGAAGTCCAGGGTGGAGTCGTGGAGTACGCCATCACCTCGACGGGCAGTGTGGAGGCCTTCGAGCAGGTGCTCGTGACGGCTCGCGTGCGCGGGGTGATTGAGAAAGTCAACTTCCGGGAGGGACAGGAGGTCAAGACCGGCGACGTGCTCGTGGAAATCGAACCCCAGCGCTACCGGAACGAACTCGAAGCCGCCCAGGCCCGCCTCGACAAGGCCGACGCCTCGCACAAGGATGCCCAGGCCGGCCTCAAGCGCCGTGAAGAAGCCAACCGCCAGACGCCGGGCATTTTCAGCCCCGACGAAGTCGAAAGCTGGCGCAACCGCGTCAACAGCACCAAGGCCGACGTCTCTCAGGCCACAGCCGACGTCAAGACTGCCCAGCTCAACTTGCGTGACGCCTACGCCACGGCACCCATGGCGGGCATCATCCAGTCCCGCAGTGTGCAAAGCGGGGCCTACGTACAGCCCGGCGCGCTGATTGCCACGCTGCTGCGCCGCGACCCATTGCTGCTTCGCTTCACCGTCGATGAAGACGAGGCCCGCAGCCTCAAGCAGGGGCAGCAGGCAACCTTCACCGTCACCGACGTGGACAAGCCCCTGCAGGCCAGCCTCACCCATATCGCGGCCTCGGCTTCGTCGCGCTCGCGCATGGTCGAGGTCATCGCGGAAGTCGCAGCGGAGGACCGCGAGCGCGTGCGGCCGGGAACCTTCGCGCGCATCCGCATCGTCACGGGCTCGCGCGACAACGCCCCCGCCATCCCCCAGACGGCCGTGCGCCCCACCGAGCGCGGCTTTGTGGCCTTTGTGGTCGAAAACGGCCAGGCGCGCATGCGCCTTCTGACCCTGGGCCTGCGCACGGAGGACGGCCGCGTCGAGGTGCGCGAAGGCGTCAAACCCGGCGAGAAACTGGTAGTGCGCGGCGCTGAAGCCCTGAAAGACGGAGTCGCCGTGAAAATCGACGAACCCGTGCAGCCCCAGGACAAATAGGCCATGAACATCACGGAAATCTGCATTCGCAAACCCGTGCTGGCCTGGATGATCATGGCCGCCACGATCGTGTTTGGTCTGGTCGCGGCCTCGCGCATCGGCGTGTCCCAGTTTCCAGACGTCGACTTCCCCACCATTTCCGTGAGCGTGAACTGGGAAGGCGCTTCGCCCGAGGCCGTGGAGCAGGACGTCGTCGAGATCATCGAAGAGGCCGTCACGCAGGTGCAGGGCATCAAGTCCGTGACCTCCACGGCGCGGCAGGGCAGCGCCAACATCACCATCGAGCTGGAGCTTTCGCGCAATGTCGATGCCGCGCTGCAGGACGTTCAGACGAAGATAGCCCAGTCGCGCCGGCGCCTGCCGCGGGACATTGACGAGCCGACGGTGAGCAAGACGAACCCCGAAGACCAGCCCATCATGTGGATCGGGCTCTCGGGGCCCTACTCGCGCGCGGTGCTCTCGGACACCGTGAAGTACCGCATCAAGGAGAAGCTGCAGACGCTGCCGGGCGTGGGCGAAATCACCCTGGGCGGTTACCTGGAACGCAACATCCGAATCTGGGTCAAGGCTGACGAGCTGGACAAGCGCGGGCTGGTGGTGTCTGACGTGATCCGGGCGCTGTCGCGCCAGCACGTGGAGATGCCGGCGGGCCAGCTCCAGACCGTAGGGCGCGAGGTCAGCGTGCGCATCATGGGCGAGGCTCTGGACCTGGAGTCCTTGCGCAATATCACCGTGGCGCAGGTCGAGGGCCGGCCCGTCTACCTGCACCAGGTGTGCGACGTCGAGGACGGCTTTGAGGACGAGCGGCGCCTTTCGCGCGTCAACGGCACACCGGCCCAGGGCATCGGCATCCGCAAGCAGCGCGGCGCCAACGCCGTCGAGGTCGCGCAGTCGGTCAAGGCCGCCATGGCCGAAATCCAGCCTACCCTGGACAAGGACATGGAACTGGCCGTCAACTTCGACAGCACCCAGTTCATTGAAGAAAGCGTGCACGAAATCGAGTTTGAAATCGTGCTGGCCGTGATCCTGACGGCGCTGGTGTGCTGGATTTTCCTGGGTTCGCTGTCCAGCACGCTCAACGTGATCCTGGCCATTCCCATGTCGCTGCTGGGCACGGTGGCCATCATCTACTTCCTGGGCTTCACGCTGAACACCTTCACGCTGCTGGCCCTGGCGCTGGCCGTGGGCATCGTCGTGGACGACGCCATCATGGTCATGGAAAATATCTTCCGCCACGCCGAGGAGGGCAAGCCTCCCGTGCGCGCCTCACGTGAAGGCACGGCCGAAATCACCTTCGCCGCCCTGGCCGCCACCGTGGCCGTCATCGCCATATTTGTGCCTGTGGTGTTCATGGAGGGCGTGATCGGCAAGTTCTTCCTCCAGTTCGGCGTCACGCTCTCCCTGGCCGTGATGCTGAGCTACCTCGAGGCCGTGACCCTGGCGCCCGCGCGCTGCGCCCAGATGGTGAACATGCATTCCGCCGCCCAGGCTCCGCGGATCATTGACCGGGGCTTTGACCTGCTCAAGGGCGCCTATGCCCGCGTGCTTCAGCTCGGGCTCAGGGCTTCCTGGCTGGTTCTGCTGATGGCCGCCGCGCTGTTTGCGGGCAGCCTCTGGCTGCTGTCTTCGCTGCAGGCCGAGTTCGTGCCCAGCCAGGACCAGAGCCGCCTGATGATCCGCCTGCAGACCGCCGTGGGCAGCGACCTCAGCGAAACCGACGTGCTCTTTGCCCGCGCCGAGACCATCGTGCTGTCCAAGCCTGAAATCGCCCGCTGCTTTGGCTCCGTCGGCGGCTTTGGCGGCTCGGGCGTCAACACCGGCGTGCTGTTCGTGACCATGGTGCCGCCCAGCCGCCGCGCCAAAACCCAGAACGAAATCGCCGCCGAACTCCGGCGCGAGCTCAACGCCATTGCCGGCCTCAAGGCCGTGGTGCAGGACCTCTCCCAGCAGGGCTTCACCAGCCAGCGCGGCTTTCCAGTCGAGTTTTCCGTGCGCGGCCCGGATTTCGAGAAGCTGGTCGAATACTCGGGGCAGATGCGCGAGAAGCTGGCCGAAACGGGCATGGTGGTGGACCTCGACACGGACTACCAGGTGGGCCTGCCCGAGCTGCGCGTGGTGCCGGACCGAGAGAAGGCGGCCGACCTCGGCGTGAGCATGGAGGACCTGGCGGGCACCATCAACGCCACGATTGGCGGTGTGCGCGTGGGCAAGTTTTCCAGCAGCGGCCGGCGCCTGGACATCCGCCTCAAGCTCTCGAAGCGGCCTTCGCGCCCCGAGGACATCTCGGCGCTGCACGTGCGCAACGCCCAGGGCGAGCTTGTGCGCCTCTCTCAACTGGTGCGCTACGAGGAACGGCCGGTGCTGCAGAGCATCATCCGCCGCGACCGCGAGCGCGCCATTTCCGTGTTTGCCAACATCGCACCCGGCTATGCCCAGAGCGACGCGCTGGCCAAGGTACGCCAGTTCGGCGATGAGCTGCCCAAGCCCTACCGCGCCGTGCCCGGCGGCGCCAGCGTCGCCTTCCAGCAGAGCATGCAGAGCCTGATCTTCGCCATGCTGCTGGGCGTGCTCGTCGCCTACATGGTCCTGGCCAGCCAGTTCAACAGCTTCCTGCACCCCGTCACCGTGCTCACCATCCTGCCGCTGTCCATGGCGGGCGCGGCATTGGCGCTGTGGAGCGGAGGCCTGACGCTGAACATTTTCAGCATGATCGGCATCCTGCTGCTGATGGGCATTGTGAAGAAGAACTCGATCATTCTGGTGGACTACGCCACGCAACTGCGCGCCACGGGCCTGAACGCGCGCGAGGCCATGCTCAAGGCGGGCCCCGTGCGCCTGCGCCCGATTCTGATGACCAGTTTCGCCACGCTCATGGCCGCCCTGCCGGCCTCTCTGGCGCTGGGGCCCGGCGGCGAGGTGCGCCGCCCCATGGCCCTGAGCGTGATTGGCGGCATCTCGGTGGCAACGGTGCTCAGCCTGCTGGTAGTGCCGGCCTTCTACGTGGTGGCCGACGGCATCAAGGCCAGCCTGCGCGGCAGGAAGACCCAACCCCCGCCGCCGCCCGCTGACACGCCCGAAGACACCCGCGTGCCGACCCCTCCGCCGCAGCTGCCTTCGACCTAGGCCCCAGGCGGCCTTGAATGCGCCAAAGACACTGCCCCCGCGTGATCGCGGGGGCAGTTCAATGGGCGGTACCGCCCTCAGAATCAACTGCAGCCCATGCTGTTGCCGCAGTTCAAACACTTGTAGCAGGCGCCGTTTCTCACCGTGATGTGCCCGCACACGTCGCACATGGGCGCATCACCCATCATGCTTTCCAGGTGCTCGCTCAAGGCGTTGCCCGGTTTGGCGCTCTTCAGCAGCGAGGGCCTGGCAGCCTTGGGCGCCGATACGGGCCCTGCCGCGCTCCGCACTTCCCCCGCCCGGACTTCGGGACGGGGCTGGGAAACTTCTCCCGCCGCGCTGGCAGCGCTCGCGGCGGGCGTCTTAGGGTTGAAGTCAATCTCCTGCTGATCGGGGTTGGCGTCGCCCGCCACGCCCAGGTCTGCCCCCACACCCTTGTCCGCCAGCAGGGCCGGGCCCTCGGCGGCCCGGGCCGAATCCTCGGGCTTGATGTGCAGGAAGTCCGTGCGGCCGCCGTACTGGTAGCCCAGGATGCGGAACACCAGGTCCACCACGCTTGTGGCCGTCTTGATGTACGGATGGCCGCTGACGATGCCCTGGGGCTCAAAGCGCGAGAAGATGAAGGTGTTCACGAACTCGTCCAGGGGCACGCCGTATTGCAGGCCCTTGGACACGGCAATGGCAAAACAGTTGAGAATGCTGCGCAGGGTGGCGCCTTCCTTGCTCATATCCAGGAAGATCTCGCCCAACTGGCCATTCTCGTACTCGCCCGTGCGCAGGTACATCTTCTGCCCGCCGATCTTGACCTCATAGGTGCTGCCGCGCCGGTGCTTGGGCATGGGCTTGCGGTTGAGCAGCGTGGCGGGCTGGGCCTTTTGCATGATTTCCACGGGCTGGGTGTCCGTGGGCGGCAGCTTGATTTCGGCCTTGGCAGGTTCGGCCTTCTCTTCCTTCTTCGAAACGCTCAAGGGCTGGGAGAGCTTGCAGCCGTCGCGATACAGGGCGACCGCCTTGAGCCCCAGGTCGTAGGACTTGAGGTAGGCCTCCTTCACGTCTTCGACGCTGACCTCGTTGGGCATGTTGATGGTCTTGGAAATGGCGCCGGAAACAAAGGGCTGGGCCGCGGCCATCATCTTGACGTGGCCCATGTAGTGGATGAAGCGCTGGCCCTTAGGCCCGCAGCGGTTGGCGCAGTCGAACACCGGCAGGTGCTCAGCCTTGAGGTAGGGCGCGCCCTCGATGGTCTGGCGGCCGCAGATGAAGTCGTTGGCCTCCAGGTAATCCTGCTGCGAGAAACCCAGGGCGACGGCCAGGTTGAAGCCCTTCTTGCGGCTGGCCTCCACGTCCATGCCCAGGCGCTTGAGGGCCTCTTCGCCCAGTACCCAGGGCGAGAGGGCCTGCTTGAGTTCCAGAGCGCCGTGCAGGGCGCTCTCCACCCGCGAGAGGTCAACGTCCGTGAAGCCCTTCTGCTTGAGCGAGGCTTCGTTGATAACCGGCGCGCCCTTGAGGCTGAGAGAACCCACAATGTACTGGATGATGGCCCGGGACTGCTTTTCATCGTAACCCAGCTGGCGCAGGGCGGGCTCCACACTCTGGTTGACGATCTTGAAGTAGCCGCCGCCGGCCAGCTTCTTGAACTTCACCAGCGCAAAGTCGGGCTCGATGCCCGTGGTGTCGCAGTCCATCAGCAGGCCAATGGTACCCGTCGGCGCGATCACCGTGGTCTGGGCGTTGCGGTAGCCGAACTGCTTGCCGAGTTCCACCGCGCGGTCCCAGGCGTCGCGGGCGCCCTTGAGCAGGTCGTCAGGGCAGTACTCGCTGTCAATGCCGACGGGCGCCACGCTCAGGCCCTCGTACTCCTCGGGCCTGGCATTGTAGGCCGCGCGGCGGTGGTTGCGCATCACGCGCAGCATGTGCTTGGAGTTTTCCTTGTAGCGCGGGAAGGGACCGTGGGCGGCCGCCAGCTCGGCACTGGTGGCGTAGCTTTCGCCGGTCATGAGGGAGGTGACGGCGCCGCAGATGGCGCGCGCCTCGGCCGAATCATAGGGCACGCCGCTGAGCATCAGGCAGGTGCCGAGGTTGGCATAACCCAGGCCCAGGGTGCGGAACTCGTGGCTGCCTCGCGCGATGGCCTCGCTGGGATACTGGGCCATGGCCACGCTGATCTCGAGCACGGTGGTCCACAGGCGCACGGCGTGCTTGACGGCCGGCAGGTCGAACTTGCCGGTCTTGACATCGAAGAACTTAGTCAGGTTCAGGGACGCCAGGTTGCAGGCCGTGTCATCGAGGAACATGTACTCACTGCAGGGGTTGGAGGCGTTGATACGCCCCGAAGCCGGGCAGGTGTGCCAATCGTTGATGATGGTGTCGTACTGCACGCCGGGATCGGCGCAGGCCCAGGCGGCAAAGGCAATCTGCTGCCACAGGTCCTTGGCCTTCACCGTCTTGGCAATGTGGTTCTTGTCCGTGCGCCAGCGCAGGTGCCAGTCACCGTCCTTGCGCACCGAATCAATGAACTCGCGCGGCACGCGCACGCTGTTGTTGCTGTTCTGGCCGCTGACAGTGGCGTAGGCCTCGCCGTTGAAATCGCTGTCGTAGCCGGCGGCAATCAGGGCCGCGACCTTCTTCTCTTCATTGACCTTCCAGTTGATGAACTGTTCGACATCCGGGTGGTCGAGGTCCAGGCAGACCATCTTGGCGGCGCGGCGCGTCGTGCCGCCGGACTTGATGGCCCCGGCCGCGCGGTCGCCCACGCGCAGGAAGCTCATGAGGCCCGAACTCTGGCCGCCGCCGGAGAGGGGTTCGCCCTCGCCGCGCAGCTGGGAGAAGTTGGTGCCCGTGCCGCTGCCGTATTTGAAGAGGCGCGCCTCGCGCGTCCAGAGGTCCATGATGCCGCCCTCGCCCACGAGGTCGTCGCGCACGGCCTGGATGAAGCAGGCGTGGGGCTGGGGCCGGGTGTAGCTGTCGGTGGACTTGGTCATCACGTCGGTTTCAGGGTCGACGTAATAGTGGCCCTGGCTGGGGCCCGTGATGCCGTAGGCCCAGTTCAGGCCCGTGTTGAACCACTGCGGGCTGTTGGGCGCGCACATCTGGTGCAGCAGCATGTAGGCCAGCTCGTCATAGAAGGCCTGGGCGTCCTCGCTGGTGCGGAAGTAGCCGTACTTCTCGCCCCAGTAACGCCAGCAGCCCGCCAGACGGTGCACCACCTGGCGCGCGCTGCGCTCGGGACCGTACTTGATGTTGCCTTCTTCGTCGGTCAGGGGCTTGCCGCGCAGGGGGTCGACGCCTTCGGCGAACTGGGGCACCTGAGCCTTGCGGAAGTACTTGCTGACCATGATGTCGGTGGCGAGCTGGCTCCAGTCGGCGGGTATTTCGGCGCCGTCCATGGAGAATACGACGCTGCCATCGGGGTTGGTGATCTTGCAGGAGCGGCGGGCGTACTTCACCGTGGCGTAAACATCTTCGCCGGGCTTGGTGAAGAGGCGGGTGAAGCTTAGGCCGCTGGGGCAGGTAACGTTTGCCATGGCATGGTTCACGGTTTTGGTCTCGCGGCGGCCGGTGTTGCCGGTGCGCTTACGACGAGAGGATGCCTGCGCGCCCTCGCGCGCATCGCGGGTTCTATTCTCCATTGTGAAAGCTCTCCCTGTTCGGCTATTTGCCGGGAAATCGGTCTTCGGATGAAAATGGGCGCGGGAGATTCGAAGCCAGCAGGCCGAGAAGTCGGGTGAAGGCGAAATGAAGTCAAGGCCCCCAGTGGGCCGCTGCACTCTATGGCTGGTAGTCTATTGGTCGAAGTTGGACAGCCGCTGGTGACCCCCGCGCCAGCGTGAGGGAAGATACATTGCGAAAGTGGCCCGTCAAGGCTAGACCGCAAAATATTGGGTGTCAGAATCATGTTCACACCAGCCGCGGTGTTTCAGATGTTTTCAACGCTTGTCCACCACAGCCACAGGCCCTGAACATGAGCCTGTCAGGAACTCAACGACCGGTTTCTCCACAACGTATGATAACACCCAACAGGGTGTGTATCGGGCAATTGCGCACACAATATTTATGAAAAAGTGGATAATTCTGGTGCCCGCAGGAGCACCGCACCCTAGGGATTGTGCCCAAGTTGCTGACGCGCGTTCGTCAGGAACTCGTTCCCCCCGCCCGCTTCTTGAGCAGGAAATCAAACGCCAGGGCGTAGTTCTTGATCTGCTTGATCATCGCCGCCAGGCCGTTGGCCCGCGTCTGCGAAAGATGGGAGGCCAAGCCCGTCTTTGCCACGAAATCAGGGGCCGTGGCCAGAATCGCCGACGGCGTTTCCTCCGAATAGACCTTCAGCACCAAGGCTACCAACCCCCGCACAATCACCGCGTCGCTGTCTCCCCAAAAACGCACCTGGTTGCCCTCCAGCTCCGCGTGCAGCCACACCGTGCTCTGGCAACCCTTGACCTTGTTCTTCTCCGTCTTGTAAGGCTCGGGCATGGGGGCCATGGCCTTGCCCATTTCGATGATGCGCTGGTAGCGCGCCTCCCAGTCGGTCAGCTTCTCGAACTCGGCAATGATCTGGGCCTGTTTGTCGGCGATGTTCATGGCCATGGCTTACCACGAAGGACCCGCCCTGCGAAGGGCCGGACGCAGACCGCAGGGTTCTTCCATGCTATCCTGACTGTGGTAATCTTCTAATTGGACTAGTTTTGTCCAGTTTGGCCTTGCCCCCCATGGCCTTTGGCCTTAGCCTCGACGCGACAACGCTATGTCCGACAAAGAACTCCAGACGCTGGCAGAGCAGGAATACAAGTACGGCTTCGTGACCGACATCGAGGCCGACCAGGCTCCGCCCGGCCTGAACGAGGAGATCATCCGCTTCATTTCGGCCAGAAAGCAGGAGCCCGAGTTCATGCTGCAGTGGCGGCTCAAGGCCTATCGCCACTGGCTGACCATGGCCGAGCCCAGCTGGCAAAAGCCCAAGTACCCGCCCATCGACTACCAGAAGATCATCTACTACTCCTCGCCCAAGCCCAAGAAGCAGCTCGAAAGCCTCGAGCAGGTGGACCCTGAGCTGCTGGCCACTTTTGAGAAGCTGGGCATCTCGCTCGATGAGCAAAAGCGCCTCGCCGGCGTCGCAGGCGGCCTCGACAGCGCCACGAGCGCCAGCCCCGCCCCTGCCATTGCTGTCGATGCCGTGTTCGACAGCGTCAGTGTCAAGACGACCTTTCAGGCCACTCTGAAGGAACAGGGCATCATCTTCTGCTCCATGAGCGAGGCCATCCGTGAGCATCCGGACCTTGTGCAGAAGTATCTGGGCTCGGTCGTGCCGTTTACGGACAACTACTTTGCGGCACTCAACAGCGCCGTGTTCTCTGACGGCAGCTTCTGCTACATCCCCCGGGGCGTGCGCTGCCCCATGGAGCTGAGCACCTACTTCAGAATCAACACCGCGGGCACCGGGCAATTTGAACGCACTCTGATCATCGCCGATGAAGGCGCCTACGTCAGCTATCTCGAAGGCTGCACGGCGCCCCAACGCGATGAAAACCAGCTGCACGCCGCCGTGGTCGAACTCGTGGCGCTCGACCACGCCACCATCAAGTATTCCACCGTCCAGAACTGGTATCCCGGCGACAAGGACGGCAAGGGCGGCATCTACAACTTCGTCACCAAGCGAGGCATCGCGCACAAGAACGCGCGCATCTCCTGGACGCAGGTGGAAACCGGCAGCGCGATTACCTGGAAGTATCCGTCGTGCGTCCTCAAGGGCGACAACAGCGTGGGCGAGTTCTACAGCGTGGCCATGACACGCGACCGCCAGCTCGCCGACACCGGCACCAAGATGATCCACATCGGCAAAAACACGAAGAGCACCATCGTCAGCAAGGGCATCAGCGCCGGGCACGGCGACCAGAGCTACCGCGGGCTGGTGAAGATTCTCAAGAGCGCAATGGGCGCCCGCAACTTCAGCCAGTGCGACAGCCTGCTGCTGGGCGATCAGTGCGGGGCGCACACATTCCCCTATATTGAAAGCCAGAACTCCAGCGCCGTGGTCGAGCACGAGGCCAGCACCAGCAAGATTTCCGACGACCAGATTTTCTTCTTCCGCCAGCGCGGCATCAGCGAGGAAGACGCCGTGAACCTGATCGTGAACGGCTTTTGCAAGCAGGTGCTCAGCGAGCTGCCCATGGAATTCGCCGTTGAAGCGCAGAAGCTGCTGGGACTGAAACTCGAAGGCGCGGTGGGATAGAAACAGGGTCGATGTTCCAGGGCCCCCTCCTGAAACCTCGAGACGACGCGGACAAAGAAACAGAGACCGGACGCATGCCAACCCCGTTACTTGAAATCAAAAACCTCCATGTTTCCGTTGAGGGTAACGAAATCCTCCACGGCCTTTCCCTGACCGTCAATGCCGGCGAAGTGCACGCCATCATGGGCCCCAACGGCAGCGGCAAGAGCACACTCACCAAGGTGCTGGCCGGCCACGAGGCCTATCAGGTCACGGCGGGCTCCGTGCTCTACAAAGGCAAAGACCTGCTCGCCCTTGAGCCCGAAATCCGCGCGCGCGAGGGCGTATTCCTCGCCTTCCAGTATCCGCTCGAAATTCCCGGCGTGAGCAACACCTACTTCCTGCGTGCCGCGCTCAACGCCCACCGAAAGCACCGCGGCCAGCCGGAGATGGAAGCGGCGCCGTTTCTCGAGCTGGTCAAGGCCAAGGCCAGGCTGGTTGACGTTGACCCCACGCTGCTATCTCGCCCGATCAATGAAGGGTTTTCCGGCGGCGAGAAGAAGCGCAACGAGATTCTCCAGATGCTGCTGCTGGAGCCCGCCCTGGGCCTGCTGGACGAAACCGACAGCGGGCTGGACATTGACGCCCTGAAAATCGTGGCCCACGGCGTCAACTCCCTGCGCTCAAAGGAGCGCGGCTTTGTCGTGGTCACCCACTATCAGCGCCTGCTGGATTACATCGTGCCCGACTTCGTGCATGTGCTCTTCAACGGCCGCATTGCCAAGAGCGGCCCCAAGGAACTGGCCCTGGAGCTTGAGAAGAAGGGCTATGGCTGGATCGAAGAAGAACTCGCGGCCGCCAACCCGGGCAGCGTGAAGGTTTAGGCGCCGGGGCCTGGGTCCCCCGTCCCCGGGGCAGGGGCCCTGGCACGCGAACACACCATGAACGAAACGCTTGCAACATCCGACGTTCTCCTCGCCGCCTACGAAGCCTCCCGCGGCTCGGCCGGGCCCGCCTGGCTTCATGTACTGCGCGCCGAGGGCCTCGAAGCCTACCGCTCCCTGGGCCTGCCCACGATCCGCCATGAGGAATGGCGCTACACTTCGCTCGCGCCCCTGCTCAAGCAGGCCTGGCGGGTGCCAGACCCTTCCTGCGGCGCACACCTGAGGCTCGTGGACATCGCGCCGCTGCTGGCGGCGGGCATGGACTCGCCCCGCCTCGTCTTCATCAACGGCCGGCTGTGCACGCGACTTTCCACGCAGGGGCGGCTGGCCGCGGGCCTGCGTTACAGCTCCCTCAGCCGGACCCTCGATGACAGGGCCGGCGCGGCCGTCGTCCAGGCCCACCTGGGCCGCCACGCGGACATTTCAACGGACGCCCTGGCAGCCCTGAACATGGCCTTCTTTGAAGACGGGGCGCTGCTTCACCTTGAACGGGGACATGCCCTCGATCAGCCCCTGCAGCTGCTCTACATCGCCGTGGGGCGCCAGCCCGCCCTGGTGCAGCCCCGCTCCCTGCTCGTGCTGGAGGAGGGCAGCCGCGCGTCCGTGGTCGAGATTCATGCGCGCCTGGGCGACTGCCCCGGCCTGTGCAATCATGTCACCGAGGTCGTCGTGAATGAGCGCGCGCACCTGGCGCACACCCTGTTGCAGCCGGAAGACGACGCAGGGTCGCAGATCGTCCAGCTCACGGCCAAAGTCGGGCGAGGTGCCGAGCTTGAATCGCGGGTGTTCTCGCTTGGAGCGGCGCTGACGCGCAACAACCTGCGCTGCGTGCTGGAGGGCGAGGGCGCAAACGCCAGCCTCAGCGGCCTGTTTTTGGGCCGCGGCCGCCAGCACCTGGACCAGCACCTCGAAGTCGAGCACGCCGGCCCGCTTTGCACCTCGCGCCAGCTGTTCCGCGGCGTGCTGGACGAAAAATCCCGCGGCGTGTTCTCGGGCAAGGTCGTGGTGCGCCCCGGGGCCCAGAAGACCAACGCCCAGCAGCAGAACAATAACCTGCTCTTGAGCGACGACGCGCAGATCGACACCAAGCCCCAGCTCGAAATCTACGCCGACGACGTCCAGTGCAGCCACGGCGCCACCAGCGGCCGCCTCGATGAAGAAGCGCTGTTCTTCCTGCGTTCGCGCGGCCTGAGTCAGGCCCAGGCCCGCTCGCTGCTGACCTACGCCTTTTGCGCCGAGCTCATTGAGGCCGCCAGGCACCCGGCCTTGCGCGAAAGGCTGGCCAGAGTGGTTCAGGCGCGATTCAGCGACCCGCGGGAGTTGACCAGGCCGACGGGCCGGTCACTGAAAGACACGGAACCCGGGGCGCCGGCGCAAACCGGAATGTCCATCGGTGGATGAAATGAGTCGAGTCCAGTCATCGCCGGAAGTGTCAGCCAGATGGGACCTCGCGGCCATCCGCGCGGAGTTCCCCATTCTGGCCCGCAAGGTCAACGGGCGGCCGCTGGTCTACCTGGACAACGCGGCCAGCGCGCAAAAGCCGAATTGCGTCATCAACGGCCTGCGCGACTTCTACGCCAACGAATACGCCAACATTCACCGCGCCGTGCATGAACTTTCCCAGCAGGCCACGGAGCGCTACGAAAACGCCCGACGCATCGTGCAGCGATTCTTGAATGCGGGCGATTCACGGGAGATCGTCTTCACCCGCGGCACCACCGAGAGCATCAATCTCGTGATGCAGAGCTGGGGCCGCGCCAACGTCAAGGCCGGCGACGAAGTCGTGATTACGGGCCTCGAACACCACAGCAACATCGTGCCCTGGCAGATGCTGTGTGAGGAAAAGGGCGCCAGGCTCAAGGTGGCGGCCATCAACGACGCCGGCGAGGTGCCCTTCGAGGAATTCGAAAGGCTGCTTACACCGCGCGTGAAGCTCGCCGCCTTTTCGCACGTTTCCAATGCGCTGGGCACCATCAACCCCGTGGCCCGCATGACCGCCGCCTGCAAACAGCGCGGCATCGTCACCGTCATTGATGGGGCTCAGGCCGTGCCGCACCTGGCCGTCGATGTGCGGGCGCTTGGCTGCGATTTCTATGCATTCTCGGGCCACAAGGTCTACGGCCCCAGCGGCGTGGGTGCGCTGTATGGCCGCGCTGAGCTCCTGGAGAAAATGCCTCCGTGGCAGGGCGGAGGCGACATGATCAAGAGCGTAACCTTTGCGAAAACCGAGTACGCCGAGATACCCGCCAGGTTCGAGGCCGGCACGCCCAGCATCGCCGACGGCATCGCGCTTGGCATCGCGCTCGAATATGTCATGGGCGTGGGCCTTTCCAGCATCGCCGCTCACGAGCACGAATTGCTGCTCTACGGCACCGGCAAGCTGGGCGAAATTCCCGGCCTGCGCATCATCGGCACCGCGCACGAGAAGGCGGGCGTGATTTCGTTCGTGCTCGACGGGATTCACGCAACCGACGCGGCCATGATCCTCGACCAGTTCGGCATTGCGGTGCGCACGGGCCACCACTGCGCGCAGCCGGTGATGGACCGCTTCAAGGTGGCGGCCACGGCGCGCGCCAGCTTTGCCATGTACAACACCAGAGAAGAAATCGACGCGCTGGCGGAGGGATTACAGAAGGTGCGCAAGATGTTTGCGTAAGTGAAACCGTCCCGGGTCGCGTGTCGCGTGTCCCGGGTCATAGGAATCTGGCACGCGACACGTGAATCGGCACACGCGAAGCAATCGGGAATCATCATGGCAGACACGAAATCAGACACGCCCCAGCCCGTAGGGGCGGCGGCGCTGGTGGCCCAGGCCGGGGGGCCGGTTCACTCCGTGGCACCGGCGCAGGCTCCTGACGCTCTGAGTGCTCCCGCGCCGGAAGCGCCGCCTGCACCGGGGCGGCCCCTGACGCTGGTGGAAGCGCGCAACCTGAAAGAGCGCGTGATCGCAGTAATGAAGACCATCTTCGACCCCGAGATCCCCGTCAACATCTATGAGCTGGGCATGGTCTACAACATCAGCGTGGACCTGCAGGCGAACGTTGAAGTCATCATGACGCTTACCAGCCCCGCCTGCCCCGTTGCCGGCAGCCTGCCGGGCGAAGTCCAGAACAAGATCAAGGCCACGCCCGGCGTGAACAACGCCAAGGTCAACCTGGTGTGGCAGCCGCCGTGGAACAAGGACATGATGAGCGAAGCCGCCAAGCTTCAGCTCAACATCGCCTGAGGCGGCTCCCTGAAGTCACAGGCTGGACGTTCTACATTGAACGAGGCAGACTCTCCGGCCCGGAGGTGACCTTTGAGCTACGTGGACGGCTTTTTGCTGGTGATCAAGAAGAAGAACCTGAAGGCCTACAAGGAAATTGCAGGCGTGGCCTGCAAGGTTTGGCGCGACCATGGCGCTCTCGACTACAAAGAGTGCGCGGGCGAGGATCTCAAGGCCTCGCCGGGCTGCGGCAACTCGTACGCGGACTTGCTCAAGTGCCGCAAGGACGAGACGGTCATCTTTGCGTTCATCGTTTACAAGTCCCGTGCGGCTCGCGACAAGGTCAACGCCAAGGTCATGAACGACCCGCGCATGGCGGCGGCCATGGAGGGCAGGAAGATGCCCTTTGACCTCAAGCGTATGTGGGTGGGCGGGTTTGCGAGCCTGGTCGAATTCAAGTAACCCTGAGGAAGCCATGACCATGAAGAAAGCAGCGAAGAAGGCCGCGCCCCGGTCGAAGGGCGTGGCGGTGCTTGTTTCAACGCGCAAGGGCGCGTGGATTTACGCCAGCGATTCTTCGCGCCGGAAGTGGGCCGTGAACGGGCCGCACTTTTTGGGACATACGGTTCACCACATGGTGCTGGACTTGCGCGACGGCAAGACGCTGCTGGCCGCGGCCTCGACGGGCCACCTGGGCCCGACGATTTTCCGCTCGACCGATTTCGGCAAATCGTGGAAGGAAGCCCGAAAACCGCCGGCCTTCCCGAAGGTTTCCGAAGGCGAGAACGGGCGCTCAGTCAAACACACGTTCTGGCTCACTCCCTGCCACGCCAATGAACCCGACGCCTGGTATGCCGGCACTTCGCCGCAGGGCCTGTTCCGAAGCAACGACGGCGGCGTGACCTGGGAGCCTTTACCCGGCGTGAACGACAACACCACCATGCGCCCCTGGTTTGGCACGGAGCAGGACGGCACGCCCGACGGCCCGAAGCTGCACTCAATCATCGTGGACCCGCGCGACAGAAACCACCTCTACTTCGGCATGAGCGGCGGCGGCGTGCATGAGTCGCTCGACCAGGGCAAAACCTGGACGCCGCTGATCGACGGCATGGAAGTCGTTGAGGGCTTCGGCTTTGACATCGCCAACCCCATGTTCCACGACCCCCACTGCGTGCGCATGTGCCCGTCCAACCCTGACCGGCTCTATCAGCAGAACCATTGCGGCATCTACCGCATCGACCGGCCGGCCAAGAAGTGGACGCGCATCGGCCGCGCCATGCCCAAAAGCGTCGGCGACGTAGGCTTCCCCATGGTCGTGCATCCGCGCGACGAAAACACCTGCTGGGTCTTTCCCATGGATGGCAGCGGAGTCTGGCCCCGCACGAGCCCCGACGGCAAGCCCGCCGTGTTTGTCACGCGCAACGGGGGCAAGACCTGGCAGCGCCAGGACAAGGGCATGCCGCGCGAGCAGGCCTGGTGGACGGTGAAACGCCAGGCGATGTGCGCCGATTCGCGCGATCCCGTGGGCCTGTATTTCGGCAACACGCAAGGTGAACTTTGGATGAGCCGCGACGAAGGCAAGAAGTGGGAGTGCATCGCGCGCAACCTGCCGCATATTTATGCCCTCGAGACGGCTGAGATATAAATGGTTCGTTGCAGGGGCGCAGCATCCTGCGCCCCTGCGGATTCATCCGCCATGCAAGTTCTAATCCCCAGCCCTTTGGTTTCCTATACGCGCAGAAAGAACGTCGAGGCGCGGGGCTCTACGCTGGGCGAGATGCTGCTGGACCTCGAGCGGCAGTTCCCCGGCATCCGCTTCCGCATGATCGACGAGCAAGACCGCGTGCGCCCGCACATGCGCATCTTCGTCAACGGTGAGCAGGAATTCAGCCTCAAGCGCCCACTGAACCCCGACGACGAAATCTCCATCGTGCAGGCGCTCAGCGGGGGGTAGGGGCACAGCATGCTGCGCCCCTAGGCCTGGAAACGCAGCTTCGCGCGCTCGCGGGCTTTGGCCGCTTCGACTTCGCGATTGCGCGGCGAAGCTTGGGTTTTCAGCGATCGAATCAGCTTTCTTGCCGCGGTCGCGACTTCATCCACAGCCTGCGCAAACGTTGCATCATTGGCCCGCGACGGCTGCGCGAAACCTGAAAGCTTGCGCACGAATTGCAGCGAAGCCGCGCGGATCTCTTCTTCGGTGGCGGGCGGCTCGAAGTTGAAGAGCGTTTTGATGCTTCGGCACATGGCGATGTCCCGGCGGTGGCCAGAGGTCAATAGGTGGTCAGCACCCAGCGGCGCCACTGATTGTCCAGCTCGTCAACGCCAAGGCCCAGAGCTTTCTCCAGGTTGGCAATTTCAGCGACCTTCTGGCCCGGCTTGAGTTTGAGCCACTGCCGGGCCTTGTCCGGGTGCTTCTCGAACAGGAACTCGAAGAAGGAAAAGGCCTTGGCTGCGTGCTCCATGTTCAGGGAGTTGAGGTCCAGCACGGCCAGGGACCGAAGGGAAGCGTCCGTGCGCGTCTGGGCCTGAAACAGCGCCAGGGCGCGCAGCTTCTGGGGACCCTCCGACTTCTTCTTGAGGTCCGGCTCCTCGGCGCCGCCGCCGACGGCCGTCTGGCCTTCTTCCTTGACCGTGTAGCGCACGGTGTTCGTGGTGCCCAGCAGCCGCCCCGTCATCAGGTAGGAGAAGCCCGTGTTGATCCAGGGTTCACTGCCGCCGCCGCGGCAGGAGTAGAGCACATTGATGGCGACGGTATTGCCCAGCATGTCGTCGCCGCTGGGCCAACCGCTTTCGCGGCAGAAGAAGCCCCAGGGGTCCTTCTGCGAGCTGCCTGCCAGCTTGCGCGCCAGTTCAAGGTCTGAACCGGCCTTGCCGGAGAGTTTTTCCACCATGGCGAGATAGTGTTCCTGGCGCTGCACCACCGTGCCCGTGAACTGCCGCCCATTGAACACCGGGCCCTCGATCTTCAGCGTGTCGCGGCTGAGCAGGATGATGCCCTCCAGCACCCGGTGCAGGCGCGCGGCGCGTTCGTCGCTCTCCACGGCACGGGCCACGGTGTGCGTCCCCTTGCGCAACCACAACCTGGCCCCGATCACCTTGCCCTGGGGGTCTTCTTCGGCAACCTTTTCGCCTTCACCCGCCTCCTGCAGATGTCTGGCGCCCGTTTCGCGCGCGGCTTTGGCAAAGGACGGTCCCCATTCCTCGCCGACCTTCACGTGGCCGCGCGCCTTGCGCGCCTCGGCGTCGTCGGGCGCGTAGTAATTCAGAAAGCTCTCCAGCGCCAGCGCGTCCTCGGCGGCCTGGGCGTCACGCGCCCGCCGGGCCGCGGCGCGGATCTTGTCGGCAAGTCGCTTGTAGGCCGCGTCGCGCTTCTTGCCCAGGCGCTCGCGTTCGGCCGTGAGCTTGTCGCCGGAAAGGCCGTCCTTCTGGGGCAGGGCGTCCTTGGCGTTGAGCACCCAGCGGCCGTCCTTCTTCTCATAGCCCTGAGCCTTCATGGCCTTGTCGAATTCCCGCACGAGCACCACAGCGCGACCGAAATGAAAGCGGGCATCGGAATAGATTGTGGCCTTGGCGAACTCGCGCCCGATATCGGTGTGTTCATCGGCCAGAAGCTCGAGCACTTTCTGCCGCTCGGTCTCGAAGTCGAAGGCGGCCTGCGCCACCACCGAAGCCTGCACCAGCAACGCCAGACACAGCGCAAATGCCGCTCTCTTCATGGTGACCTCGCTTCAGGACACGCCGCAACGGGTGCTTTGCAGGCCCTTCCTTGGCCCCTTCTGGGGACATGTCACAATAACAAAGGAAGCGCGGCCATGCCGCGCTTCCCGGTTTGCCGCTGCGACACTGCAGAAGGCTCAGAGGGCCGCCAGCAGGTCGGTCTTGGTGATGATGCCCCAGTCCCCGCTGGCCTTTCTTACGAGCGCGGCCGGCTTGCCGGACTCGAACAGGGCCAGCAAGTCCGTGCCGGCGGTGTCTTCATGCACGATGGGCAAGGGCTCGCCCATGACCTCGCGCACGGTGATCTCCGTCAGCTTGCGACCCTTGAGCAGCAGCTCGATGACTTCGTGGTCGTAGAGGGCACCCACAGGCTGGCCGTTGTCAAGCACGGGGATCTGGCTGAGGTCCATGCTCTTAATCTGCTTGAACACGTCGGAGAGTTTGGCGTCCGGCGTGGTGGTGATGAGCTGCTGCTTGCGGCCGTGGCTGGAGAGCACCTCGCCCGCGGAGAGGTCCGTCTCGTCGAGCATGCCGGTGTCGCGCATCCAGTCATCGTTGTACATCTTGGACAGGTAGCGGTCGCCGACGTCGCAGAGAAACACGACGGGCAGGGCGCTGGAGGCCGGCGCGTTGAGCTTGACCCACTTGGTGGCCCCGGCCAGGGTCATGCCCGTGCTGCCGCCGGTGAAAATGCCCTCGATGCGCGTGAGCTTGCGCGCCGCGGCATAGGCCTCCTTGTCGCTGACCTCAACCACGTCGTCGATGTGGGTGAAGTCCATGGTCTTGGGCACGTAGTCGAGGCCCACACCCTCGACGGTGTATTGCCGGTTGGGCGCAACAGCGTTCTTGTCGCGGAAGTAGTGCAGGTAGTAGCTGCCCATGGGGTCGCAGAGGATGACCTTGACCTTGGGGTTGTTCTCCTTGAGGAAGCGGGCCACGCCGTTGATGGTGCCGCCCGTTCCGGCGCCGGCGAAGAAGTGGGTGATCTTGCCGTCCGTCTGGTCCCAGATTTCGCGGGCGGTCGTCTCGTAGTGAACTTTGGGGTTGGCCGGGTTTTCGAACTGGCCCACATACAGGCCGTTGGGCGTTTCTTTGGCGATGCGTTTGGCCACATTGAGGTAGTGGCGGGGGTCTTCCTTACCTACGGCAGTGGGCGTGACGATGACCTTGGCGCCATAGGCGCGGAGCAGGTCGATCTTCTCCTTGCTCATTTTGTCCGGCAGGCAGAAGACGCACTTGTAGCCCAGCACGTTGGCGGCAATGGCCAGGCCCAGGCCCGTGTTGCCGGCCGTGCCCTCGGTCAGGGTGCCGCCGGGCTTGATCAGGCCCCTTTGCTCGGCGTCGCGGATCATGGCAATGCCGATGCGGTCCTTGACGCTGCCGCCGGGATTGCGCTGGTCCAGCTTGCCCAGAAGGTTGCAGGAGAGGCCCCGCGAGTAGCGGGAAAGCTTCACCATCGGCGTGTGGCCGATGCAGTCGAGAATCGACTCACGAATGTCCATGACGGATTCCGCAAGCCGCGTCCGGATTGCGTCCCCCGAAGCGGCCACGGGAGACGAGAGATATGCCGGGCGCTGCCCGGGATCAGATCTGCTTGAGGCACTCCTCGAAGATGCGCATCATCTGGGCGTTGGGCAGGTAGAAGGTTGCCTCCTCCACACTGCTTTCGCGGTCGTTGTGGCGCAGGCACTCGGAGAGAAGCAGCTCCGCCACGCGCTTGACCGGAATCTCGCTGGTGGCCACGCCAATGGGCGGCACGGCCACGGTGCGCGCGCCGATTTCATTGGCGCGGTTGAGGGCGGCGCGCATGGAACTGACGATGCTGTCTTCGGTGCTGTGCTCATCGTAGTCCATGCTGGCGGCATGAATGACCCAGCGTGCCTTGAGGTTGCCGGCGTCCGTCGTGACAGCGTCGCCCAGGTCCAACTTTCCGATCGCCAGGCACTGGCGGACGATCTCATAGTCGACGTCGGGCCCCAGAGAACAGGAGTTTTCGGCCGAGAAGATGAGGTCGTTGTTGATCTCACTGATGATCGCGTCGGCCTCGGCATCCTTGACGCTGCCGAGTTTCAGGAAAATATGGTCTTTCATCATGGCGGTATGGCCTCGCGATGGTTTTGCGCCGCGTAGTCCTAGCGAGTGTTGGCGCGATTTCAAGCCCGAATCACCCGCCATTTGTTAACCTCCGGCCCTCATGGCGGCATTCCCCAGACGGGCCGTGTTTCTGGATCGCGACGGCACCCTGAACAAGCAGGTCGGCTACTGCGGCGATCCCGCGCGCATTGAACTCATCGAGAACGTGGCGCGCGCCGTCACCCGCATCAATGAGATGGGCCTGCTGGCCGTGGTCGTCACCAACCAGAGCGCCGTGGCGCGGGGCCTGGTGACTGAACAGCAGGTGCGCCGGGTCAACGCCGAAGTCGCCCTGCAGCTGGCCAAGGCCGCGGGGGCACGCATTGACGCCTTCTACTACTGCCCCCACCACCCCAGCGAGGGCCAAGGGCCCTTCACCCGCGATTGTGACTGTCGCAAGCCCAAAGGCGGCATGCTGCGCCGCGCCGCCGAGGAGTTTGGCATCGACCTGGCCAACAGCTTCATGGTCGGAGATGCCGACATCGACCACCAGGCCGCCAAGGACGCCCACAAGGACCTTCTGACCTTCTCCCTGCCCAGCGGCTACAACAAGGGACTGGGCGACGTCCAGGTCAGCAGCCTGTGGCAGGCCGTCGAGCAGATCAGCCAAGTCTTGAGCGTGCGCTAAACGCCGCCCGGTGCCGCGACGCCTTGGCACGCAGCGCCGGGCCTACTCCTTCTTCTTCGGCTCACCCGTGATGGGGCCTTCCTTCTTGCCGGGCTCCTGAGGCGGCGGGTTCTTCTCACGATTGCGGTGTTCCGTGAGCACGGGCAGGCTGGCCCGCTTCAGGAACAGGATGGCCATGCAGGTATTGACGAGCTGGGGCGAGGTCTGGCGGCCCATGTAGCCTGTGCGGCCCCAACTGCCGTCGTCCTGCTGGGCGTCGATGAGCAGGTTGGCGCCCAGTCTGTACCAGTCTACGGCGCCGTTGAGCATGCGCACCCGGGCCAGGGAGCAGCCGCGCTCGACGGAATAGAGGTTGTAATAGGCGCCGCTGCCGTCGCTGGATTGTTCAAGCGAGCCAATACCGTCGTAAATGCCGGTGTCCGTCGTGACGTACTTTTCGGCCATGAACACCAGCGCCCCGTGGATGCGACGCTCGATGTTGTCTTCCATCTCGGGCTGCATCTCGCCGCGCAGCCGCAGCTCGTCGAGGCACAGGGCCAACGTGCCCACGCCCGCCGCCGCAAACTGCAGCACCGGCAGACTCTTGCCCGGGCTGTAACCCCAGCCGCCGGGCTGCACTGTATTCCTGGTGCCGGTCTTGCGGCCGGCGCTGTCCTCCGACTCGTAGGGCACGGGTTTGAGCTTGGTGTAGTCCTGGTAATTCTCAAGCAGCCGCCGCACCTCGCGCTTGAAAGTCTCTGCGCTGACTTCAGCCCCCAGCAGGCTGGCCGCCCGGTAACCCAGCATGGCGTACTGCGTGCAGGAGTTGTCGCCGCCAGAATTGCCGGCCTGGTTGCGGGGCGAATACTGGTAGCAATCGGTGCTCGGCGAGAATGATGCATCGAGATTCTTCACGAGCTGGTCAATGAGCCGCACGCGGTCCGCGGGCAGGGAACTGCGCAGTGTCTGGCGCGCGCGGCGGTAGCCTTCGGCCGTCACGGCCGTGAGCACCCCGGCCTCCTGGGCTTCCTTCTCGAAATACTTCTGCAGCAGCATGAGCATGATGCCGCACTCGTAGGGATAGCTGCTGACCATCCACTTCTTGCTGTCCAGGTAGGCCATGCCCTGAACGATGGACTTGTCCGTGCGGGGCAGGCCGCCGTGCAGCATGGCCAGCAGGCACAGCGCCGCCTGGCCGCAGTAGTTGTCGTGGCTGCCCTTGAAAGAGCCGTCAGGCTGCTGGACCGTGCGCAGGTAGGCGACGCCGGAATCGATGGCCTGGTTGACCATGTCGGCCGGGTCACCTCCGTAGACGCGGGCGGCGGCAGCCTCCACCAGGGCCAGGGCGTGCATGGCCATACCCGTTTCCATGAGCCCACGGTCGGCCAGAGGCTTGGCGCCCTCCAGAGGCCCGCCGCTGAAAGCCACCGCCAGCAACGCCGTTTCAACGGCCACACCGGCGGGATCATTGCCGGTGCGGCTGTCGGCCAAGCCCAGGTCCTTGGCCAGATTTTCGGTGGCCGTGAAGTTGCCACTGGCCCCCTGGCTCCGGGTGGCGGCGTCCGTCAGGCTGGCCACCCAGGCCCCGGCCGTCAGCCCCTGCGGTGCTGCGAGCTGGCCCATGAGGACCACAGGCAGGAGCCGGGCCCCGGCGAAGGGCCCCACCCCCATCACGTAGGTGTCCTGCAAGCGTTTGAGAATGGCCGGGGCGCGGCTGAGCTGGCTGTTGGCTGCCTTGATGTCGGACTTCGAAAGCAGGGTCTCCGGGGCGCTTGCCGCCAGCGCCAAGGCCGCCAGGGAGAACAGGTTGCTGTGCAGGTCAAGGCTGACGCTGTAGACGGCACGGTTCTTCTGCGAGGTGTAACCGTTGGGGGCGCTGTAAGCGCGGCCCAAAGCGTCCAGGTCGCGCGACCACTGCTTGCCGTCCACCGCCACGCCCATGGCGGCCGCGCAGCGCAGACCCAGGGCCCGCCAGAACTGGTTGGCAAACCAGGGAGCCATCAGTGCGCCCTGGACCACATGGACCGAAGTCGTGCTGCAGGCGTCCTTGGCGCTGTCCATGAGCTTGCAGAGTTCGCCCGCGCGCTCCAGCAGCAGGCCGCGCTCGCCCATGGCCGGCCGGCTCAAAGCCGCGCGCAGCACCGCCAGATGCACCGCCACTTCGGCCAGGGAATTGTCGGGCTTGGCCAGGGGCGAAGTGCGCAGGCGGCGCACCTGGTCTTCCACGGGGGGAGAGAGGGGCATGCCGCTTTCCAGCACGGCCCAGAGGCGCAGGGCCTCGGTGATCAGCATGGGGCCGGGCTTGGAGACCTCCAGGGGTTCCAGTATGCAGACGCGGTGCTTGCGGCCGCGCAGGAGTTCCTCCTGAAACTCCGGGCGCGTGAGAAAACGCAGGGCATCAAGCAGGGCGCGCTCGCGCGCCGGCAGTCCGGCGGCCAGGGCCCGGGCCTCGTTTACTTCTTCTTTATCGAGTTCGACGGGCTTGGTCTCGGCGGGCTTTTCGGGGGCCGGATTCTCGGCCGGCTTTTCCTGGGCCTGGGCGCGCCTGGCCTTCTGTGCGTCCACGGGGGCCGCCATGGCCGCCAGTAGCAGGACGCCCGCCATCATCGTCATGGAAAGGATGCGCATATTCACGTTCAGCCGCCCGGAGAAAGCACCGCGGGGATTCAGGTTACAAGCCAACTACCCATTGACCCATCCGGAACAACCCTGCTACTGGCCAGTGGCCGGGCCCTTCCTGGGGTCGCCCGGATCGGGCTTGCCCTCCCCGGGGCTGGACGACGGCCCCCTGGGTGAAGGCGTAATGCGGGGAGCCGCCTGGGGCCCGCGCCGCGAGGGCGAAAGCACCGTCGGCGCCGCCTTGGCCAGTGTCAGCACCGCAAAGGCCGTGTTCACCAAAGCGACACTGCCGCGCTCCTGCGCCGGGGCAGGAATGGGGTTGTTGCGCGCGTCGCGGGCCTGTGGCACGCCCGTCATCAGGCCCCAGGAGCCGTTTCCAAGCTGGCGCTCGCAGATCATGTCCACGAGGACTTCGTACCAGTTCACGCCCCCGGCCAGCACTACCGCGCCGGTCATGACGCAGGCACGCTCCAGAGACCAGGCGTCGTAGTAGAACCCGACGCCGTCCACGCTGGCCGAGGCCGGGGCCGTCAGTTCGTCGTGCCAGCGATTGGAATACTTGGCCGAGGGCTTGAGGAAGCGCTGGGCCAGCCAGCCCAGGCCGCCCCAGAGCACGTGATCGGAGAACTTTTCCAGCTCGGCGTCCATCTCCTCCTTGCCCCACTCGCCTCGCAGCTTGAGTTCGTCAAAGCACAAGGCCATTGAGGAAAGGCAGCCCGCCGTGCAGCCAAAGGAACCGCTGTCGGCGTCTGTTTTCTTCTCTTCGAGGTAGCTGCTCCAGTCCGGCCGGTACTGAAACTTGTAGGGGTGGGCTGTCTCCTGCGGCGCCACGGAAGACTTGGGGCCCCGCTTGGCCGCCGGCGGCGGCGGCACCTTCCAGGGGCGCTGCAGGGGCATGTGCGGCAGTTCGTGGTCTTCCTCGGCGTCGCCGATGAGCCGTTCCACCTCGTTGCGGAAGAAACTGATGGGCACGTCAATGGCCAGCATGCAGGCCGCCTTGAGCCCCAGCATGGCGAACTGGCTGTTGGAGTTGTCCCAGCCTGACTGCGGGTTCCAGGGCTTGGGACGCCGCTCTCCTGAAACCGGACGCGCCGGCGCGGGGTTCGGGTTCTTGCGTGGCGGCGGCAGGGCCCCCGGCGTCGAGGGCGGTGGCGTCTTGGGCTTGGGCGCGGGGCGAGGCATGCCGCCGCAGGCGTAATCAAAGCCATCCAGCTCGAACTGGCGCTTGGACTGAATCAGCTTGGCGCGGCTGCGGGCCAGTTCGCGGTAAGACCTGGGCATCAACCCCACGACCTTGTCGCGCGCGCGGTTGTACTCGGTCATGTTGGTGACCTCGTACATTCCGGCCTCGATGAGCTCTTTCTCGAAGTACTTCTCCAGCAGCATGAGCTGCACGCTGGCCTCGTAAGTTTCATAGCGCATGGAGTAGTTCTCGCCCTCGAGATACTTCATCGCGCGCTTGACCGCCTGGCTTTCGCGGGGCTCCCCCGCGTGCAGCAGCGCCAGCAGGGCCAGGCACTGCGGGCCCGTGCCAAGCTTGCCGCCCGCGCTCTTTTCAGGGCCGAAACTGCCGTCGGGGTTCTGGATCTTCACCAGAAACTCGCGGGCCTTGGCCAGCGCCGCCTTGGCCTTGGCCAGCGCCGGGGGCAGGGGGCGCTCTCTGGGCGCCTGAGCGGCTTCCACCAGCGCCAGCGCATGAATCAGCCGTCCGACTTCGGGCAGGCCCATCTTCGTCAGGGGGCCTTCGCTCGCGCGCACAAAGCCGCCGCACTCCGCCGCCAGCCCCAAAGCCGCCTCGGCAATGACCGCGAGGGGGTCCACGGCGCCCTGAGGCGCGTTGAAGCTGAATGCATAGGGCAAGTTGGTCGCAAACGCCCGCGAAGGCATGGACAGCAGCGTCTCGCGGCTCTTGAGGTTCAGGGCGTTGCGCCAGCCCACGGGGTCCTTGTGGTCCTTGGGAGCCGCCCCAAAGGCCTGCACCAGGGCCAGACGGCCGCCGTGCAGGGGTTCTTGCGCATAGGTCGATTCCAGGCGGGCCAGCACGGCGGGCATGCGCGTCTGGGCCACCTCGATTTCCTTGAGGTCCGACTTGCCGAACTGCCCCGCGGGCGCACCCGCCGCAAGGCCGAAGGCCGCCATGGCCAGCAGGTTGGCGTGCAGGTCTTCGTCAACATGCGCCCCCTGTTTGCGCTGGCAGACCCACCCCAGCCCTTCCACGAACACGCGATTGAGAAAGTCAAGGTCGCGGCCCCACTGCCTGTATTCCGCGCCCAGACCAATGTCCGCCGTGCAGCGATTCACCACCGCGCGCCAGAAGTGGTTGGCGTACCACTCCACTGTCACCAGGGAATCCGAAGCCCAGTACGATTGCGGCGCGCAGGCGTTCGTAGCGGACTTGGCCGCCGCCGCCGCCTTGCGCGCATTCTCCAGCAGCTTGCCGCTCTCAGCGCCCGTGAGCCGCGCCAGGGCCGAACGGGTGACCAGCAGGTAAAGGCCCACGGGGGCCAGCTCGTGCTTGACCTCCGGCACCGGGGTCGCGGCCAGACGCTTGAAGGCCTGATCCATGGAGGGGCTGCGGGCCAGCCCCGTCTCAAGGACGGCCCAGAGCCGCAGTTGCTCGGCGAGGTCCAGGGGGCCCTCCAGGGAGCCGTCAAAGGGCGCAATGGGCGCCATCTCGCGCCAGCGGCCCTCAAAGATGTCGTCTTCGAACTGGCTGCGCAGCAGATAGCGCAGGCCGCTGATGACCGCCAATTGCTTGCGATCGGCCTTGTCCAGCAGGGCCCGGGCTTCCTTGACCTCGGCCTCAGACGCCACAGGCTCGCCCAGAGCCTCGGGCTTGTCTGCGGCACGAACCGTCCAGTGGATGCAAAGGAGCGCGGCTACAGCGAGTATCAACAGAGAACCACGAAGTTTGACTGGCATGATTGTCCGGAGGGGCGGGCAATCGGGGTTGCCCAGTGAATATACCCCGCTCATGACAACTTGCCGGACTTCCGAGAACTTTTCTTCACCGATTCGAGAAGACCCAGACGCAACCCCCGGCTGCCGTGACAGCCGCGATCCAATTCCATAAACCATTGTGCTCAAGTAAGTTATGCGAAGAGGCGGCTTTCCCTCTCTGCTTCCACTCGCGCCGGATTTTCGGCGCATGCGTAAATAGCGCAATAGAAACGGTTTACGACTGATTATCAAGGCCGCCAATTCTTGTAGATGTCAGCGGTGGTCCCCCGCGTTTATAAGATGGCGCTCGGCGGGTGCACCTGCTCCCGCGTACCGGCGGAACCACAGGTAGGGCTATGGCCTATCGCGTCGAAAGACTCCCCCTCACGGCTGTGCGCGGCAGTGGCTCGCGCGCCAGCACGTTGGCGCGTCTTTCACGCCGCCGCACCAAGCTGCCCTCGCGGGTTTTCGCGGCCTTTGTGGCGCTTGCCCGCAAACTGGAGCGGCAGCGAGTTGCCCCCCTGAACGACGACACCTGGCTCGAATGGGTGCGACAGGCCGGGGGCGGTCGGCGCCACGTAGAGTCCATGCGCGCGGTGCAAAGGCGTGACAGCCTTGCCATCGTGGTGCCCCTGCTCAAGGGGGCCGCGGCTCCGCGCATGGATGAAGTTCTGCGCCTGTTGACGGGCCTGCAACTGGCCAAACTGCTGCGCAAGCGCCAGGTTGAGAACGTGGCCGTGCTGGCCTGGCCCGTGCTTTCGGCCACCGATGAGGCTGAAGCCGGCGGCAGCGCCATCGTGCAGCGCTCGGGCGACCTCGAGGACATCAATTTCACCGGCGGCGACCCCCAGGCCTACCTCGAACGCCTGCGCACCACCCTGCCCGGCACGGGCTTTTCCGCCTGGCTCATCGACCAGCTCGCGCGCGCCGCCAGCGAAGACGCCGACCGCTTCAAGGCGCGGCTGCTGCTGCGGCTGTTTGAAGACGACGGCCTGGCCCTGCTGGCACCCCATGCGGCCCTGGGCGGCGAGCAGGAGACGTTTGAGAAGCGGCTGGAGCGCCTGGGCGGGCAGATTCCGCTGTTGGGCGTGATCCGCGACGGCATGACGGGCCCTTCGGCCAAGGCCCCGCCGCTTTCTTATCCTTCTATCAGCGCCACGATGGTCGAGGGCAAGGTCGAGCAGTGGCTGACCAAGTTCGGCATCAGCGCTGAAGAGGTGCTGGCGCGGGAGGCAAAGCCCGAGGCCCTGGCCCTGCGGCACCTGCCGCGGGATTTGTCGGCCGTGTTTTCGCGCTTCAAGGAGGGGGTGCTGGGCGCCATGCTTCGCGCCGAGCTGAGCCTCAATGAGCTGGGATTTGCGCCCGTGGCCGACGTCAAGCGCGGCCTGGACAACTTCGACATGGGCTGCGACCGGCTGCGGCAGCGGGCGGTGGCGGAGGCCCAGCGCGAGGAAGAGATCAACCGGCGCCAACTGGCGAAGCTGTTTCATTACATGCTGCCCGTGGGCCAGCCCCAGCAGCATGTCGTGAGCCTGCTGCACTATCTGGACTTCTACGGGCCGGAGTTTCTGCCGGGCCTGCGCGCCTCGCTGGAGGCCGACGACCTGCGCCACCAGGTGCTCTACCTCGCGCCAAACAAGGGCGACGCCGAAGTCTGACCCTTCGCGCCGGCATTTCTGAGGCTCACCGTTTGCGCCCCAATTGGACGCACAGTGCCACATGCCTGATAGACAAAGCGGCGCGCAGGAACCGGTTGACCGCGGGCATAACGCGGCACCAAGCGACGCACCGCCTTTCACAGATCCGGTGCAGGTTCGCTGTCCAACGGCTTTGACCCCGAAGTCGCATCTGGGCCCCGCTTGGGGTAACGATGCTTGCCGGAGTCGGGGCGGCCGCTAGACTTTCTTCATGCCCGATTCGGCCACCGTCACCGACCTGCGCCAGATTCGCCTCGCGCTTGAGAACAACGCGCGGCTGACCTCCGTTTCCGGCGTGGCGCTGCTGCTTTCCGGCCTGCTGGCCTTCGTCGCCATTGGCATTACCTCTAACCTCGGCGCTGCCACCCCGGCTGCGCGCCTCAAGCTTGAGGGCGCCACCCTCGAGGCCCTGGCGCTGCTCTGGGGCGCCACTCTGATTATCACCGTGGCCCTGAACCTCGCTGGCATGATGTTGCGCGCCCGCCTCGACGGCCAGCCCCTCGCCGCGCGCCTCGGCGAGCTGCTGGTCTGTGCCATGTTGGCGGCCCTGTTTGTGGGCGGCGTGCTGACCCTGGGCCTGCTGGTACACCAGCGCCTGGACCTGATTTTCTCAGTCTGAATGTTGTGCTCCAGCGCGGCACTGGTGGCAGCCTCGCGCCACTCCGTCACCAGCGTGAAGTTCCTGGGCCTGTGGACTCTCTTCTGCGGCGCGCTGGCGCTCTTTCCTCCCGCCAGCTCCCTTGACACCATGCTGTTTACGGGCACGTTTGGCGCGGGGCACCTTTTGCTGGGCATCTGGGTGGGAGTGCGCTATGGCTGGTAAGGTCTCCGAACGTCTCAAGCCCCATGCCGCGCTGGACCTGGACCCCCTGATCCATGAGCGGGCCAGGCTGGCCATCCTGTCGGCGCTGGGCTCCCAGGGCGAGTTGAGCTTCACGGAGCTCAAGGCATTGACCGGCACCACAGACGGCAACCTCTCGGCTCACACGGCCAAACTGGAGCAGGCGGGCTACATTGAGGCCGCCAAGGGCATGCTGGGCGGCCGCTCGAAGACGACCTACACGATCACCGTCGCCGGCTGCCACGCGCTCTTTGCCTACCTAGAAGCGCTGGAGAAGCTGGTGGGCGAGGTCAAGGGCTGACCCCGCACTTTGACTTTCCGCGCATTTCCGCCTAACCCTTGGCCGGTCGCGAGTTAGCATGGTGGCGTTCACCCGCCGGAGAGTGCCATGGCCATCGAATATCTCGTCATTGAACGCATCGTCAGCGCCCACGAGCGCCACCCCGAAGACCGCGCCAACCCCGGTTTTTCCGGAGGTGAAGCCGAAACCATGATGCTGCGTAACTACGGCCTCCAGGGCTGGAAGCTGGTCACCGTACTCAGCGAGCCCGTCTCCCACGACAACTCGCGCCGTGTGTTCTACCTCATGCGCGAAGTCGCCTGACCACGGCCACCCATGCGCATCCTGGCCGCCCCGGACAAGTTCAAACACTGCTGCGACGCCAGGCAGGCCGCCGCCGCCATTGCCCGCGGCGTGCGCGATGCCGCGCGGCAGGCGGAAGTCGTCGAGCTGCCGCTTTCCGACGGCGGCGAGGGCACGCTGGACGCGCTGGCCAAGGCCTTTCCGCTGCGGGTGAAGTGCCGCGTGCTCGACGCCCTGGGGCGGGAGGTGGATGCCGAAATCGCGCTGGATGCCTCGCGCAAGGCGGCCCTGGTGGAGTCGGCCCAGGCCTGCGGGCTGTGGCGGCTTCAGGAGCACGAACGCAACCCCCTCCACACCTCGACGTTTGGCGTGGGGCAACTGGTGGCGCGCGCTCTGGACGAAGGCGTGAGCCGCGTGGTCATCGGCCTGGGCGGATCGGCCACCAGTGACGGCGGGGCGGGCATGGCCCAGGCGCTGGGCGTGCGCTTCATGAGCGGCAAGGGCGAGCTCCCGAGGCTGACAGGCGACGGCCTGACGCGCATCAGCGCCATTGACGCCTCGGGCCTCGACAAGCGCATGCGTAAAGTGGAAGTCACAGCCCTGTGTGACGTGAACATGGGTCTGATCGGGCCAAGCGGCGCCACCCGCAAGTACGTGATTCAAAAGGGCGGCACCACCGGCGCCGTGGACAAACTGGAACTGGGCCTGGCCCTGCTGGCTGAGATGGTCAAGCAGATCAACCCCAAGGCCGACCCCCAGGACGAAGGCAGCGGCGCGGCCGGGGGCTTGGGCTTTGGCATCTCCACCCTGCTTGGCGGCAGGTTGCAGGCGGGCTCGCGCGCCGTGCTTGAGCTGCTGGGTTTTGACAAGCTGCTGGAGAACACGGCGCTGGTCATCACGGGCGAGGGCAGCTACGACGAGCAGACGCCCGACGGCAAGATTGTGTGCGAAGTGGCCCGGTTCTGCGGGCGCGCGGGGGTGCCCTGCGTGGTGCTGGCCGGCAGCGTCGTACCTGAACTGGAGATAGCGGGAGTGACGGCGGCCTTCGAGATTTCGCGCTTTGGCGCGCGCAAGCAGGACGCCCTGGACTCCGGCACTATCAACCTGCAGCGTTTTGCGCGCCACGTGACGCGCCTGTTTGCGGCAAGACCCCAGGGCCGCGCCTGAAAGCCATGAAAACCTGCCTGCTATTGGCCTTGACGCTTGTGCTCGGCGCCTGCGTGGGACCGGCCCGCAGCCCGGCCCCCGAGAGCCCCGTCGCGGCCTGCAGCCCCGCGCTTGAGGCCACCGAACAACCCCAAGAGAAAGCACCGGAGAAGGCGCCCAGGAAGTTTACGCGGCGCGTGGTAGTCACCACGGGTGTGCACGGCAACGAGCCCAGCGGATACCTCGTGCAGGAAACTCTGTCGGCCGACGGCTTTGTCGTGTTCGGGCCCTGCAACCCCTGGGGCATCCAGAACAACAAGCGCGAAATGGAAGACGGCCGCGACCTGAACCGTCTATTCGGCGATGCCACGGTGGCGCAGGTCAAGGCCGTCCATGACTTCCTCAGCGCCAACAGGCCGGACCTGCTGCTGGACCTGCACGAAGACCCCACGGGTGCCAAGGGCCCCTACCTGATTCAAAACGGCCCCAAAAGCGACATCGGCCGGCGCATCATCGAGGCCCTGCGCGACGAATATGCCTGGGACCCGGCCCCGGCCTGGGGACCCGTCAAGGGCGAGGACGGGCTGATCAAGCCCACCTCGCAGATGCTGGCCTGGCAGAAATCCTTCAAAGTTTATTCCCTGGCGGCCTACGCCTACTTCGAGTACGGCGTGCCCACCCTGACCGTCGAAGTGCCGGGCGAGTGGGACATGGAGCGCAAGAAGGCCTACCAGCTCAAGGTCTGCCGCGTGGCCCGCGAGCTGATCGAGTCCGGGCCATGAGCGAGCCGCGCCTCGAAAAACGGCAGGACTTCTACCCAAACGGCTCCCTGGAGGCCGAGCGCAGCGTGCGAGTGGAGGCCGACGGCAGCGAGGTCAACCACGGTTCCTATACGCGCTGGCACCAAAATGGCGTGAAGGCTGAGGAAGGCCGGTTTGAGGACGGTGTGCGCGTAGGGCGCTGGCGAAGCTGGCTGGATAGCGGGCGCAACTTCTTCGACGGCGACTACCTGCCCCACCCACAACCGCAATCCCCGCCACAGCCGCCGCCTTCGTCACCCTCGGCCATGGAGCGCTTCGCCGGCTTGCCCGTCGAGGGCCCGGCGCGGCGCGCTCTGGTGCTCGAAGTGGCGGCCGTGCTGGCCGTGTTCTGGCTTCCGGCGCTGGCCTCCGCCGCGACGCTGCTGGCTCAGAGCGACTCCCCGGCCGGCTCGCTGCTGCTGAGCGAAATCAACCAGGCCGCTTCCAGTTTCGGAGCCTTTGCATTCCTTGCCTTTGTGGTGTGGAAGAGCGGCGAGGGCTTTGCTGCCTTTGGCCTGGGCCGGCCGCGCATCATCTTGGACCTCGTCGTGGGCTTCATCGCCTTCCTGATCCTCTTTGAAATCTATGTCCGGGCACTGACGCACTTTTATGGGCTCTATGAGACTCCCCCCATGCCTGAAGAGCAGCCGCCGGCGCCCACGGGACTTGAAATGGCCGTGCTCGGGGTGGCGCTGCTGCTCAACAGCCTCGCTGAAGAACTTGCCATGCGCGGCTACCTCATGCGGCGCCTGGGGCAGTTGACGCAGTCGTGGTTCGTGGCCCTGGTCGCCCCGGCCGTTCTGTTTGGCTGCTATCACATGTACGGCGGCGCGGGCCACGTTCTGGTGACCTCGCTGCTGGGCCTGGTGTTTGGCCTGCTGTACTGGCTGACGCGGCGCCTGTGGCCCGGCATTCTCTGTCACACCCTGTACAACATGACCCTCTACGCTATTGACTTCGGTTTCATAGACTGGCGGTAAATTCTCCCGGGAGTCCCCATGCTCACCGTCATAGCCACCATCACCGCGAAGTCCGGCCGGGTTGGCGAAGTGCGCCGCGAACTCGACAAGCTCGTGGCCGCCACGCGCCGCGAAAAGGGCTGCATCAACTACGATCTGCACGTTTCCCTGAAGGACGCCTGCACCTTCGTGTTCTACGAGAACTGGGAAAGCGGCGAGGCCCTGCGCGCCCACGCCGAATCTCCCCACATGCGGGCCTGGGCCAAGGCGCGCGAGGCGCTGCTGGCCGCGCCCGTCAAGGTCGAACTCTTTCACATGGTGTCCCAGCCGGCGTAGAGGAGCTTGGTCAGGGCGGCGCAAATTTTCCGCACAGGGCCAGGGCACTGTGAATGCCGTCGCAGGCGGCGCTGACGATGCCGCCGGCGTAGCCCGCACCCTCGCCCGCGGGGTAAATGTTGGCCGCGTTGACACTCTGGCGTGAGTCGCGGTCGCGCACGATGCGCACCGGAGAAGCGGCCCGGGCTTCGATGGCGTGCAGCACCGCCTGATCGCTGATAAACCCGTGGATGCGCTTGTCAAACAGGGGCAGGTTAGCCCGCAGGGCGCGCACCAGCTTTTCGGGCAGCAGCGGCGCAAGCTCTATATAGCGGCGACCGCGCGCATAGGTGCCCTTGAGCGGCCGGGGCGAATTCAACAGGCGCAGGAAATGGCTCACCGGTTGGGCCGGACAGGTGTAGTCGCTCCCGCCCGCCTCAAAGGCCAGCCGCTCGTAGCGGCGCTGAAACTCGATGCCGGCCAGGGGCGCCTGACCGAACTCGGAAGGATCGAAGGTCGTCACCAGCGCGCTGTTGGCAAAGCCGCTGGCCTGCACCGAAAAGCTCATGCCGTTGGTGTTCAGACAGCCGCGCTCGCTGACCGCCGCAATCGTGATGCCCCCGGGGCACATGCAGAAGCTGAACAGTTCCGGCGCGCCCGGCGCGCGGCAGGCGAGGTCGTAGCTGGCGGGGGTGAGGCGGCTGTCGCGCGCAAAGCGGCCCAGTTGCGCACGGTCGATGAACGACTGGGGGTGCTCGATGCGCACTCCCATCTGGAAAGGCTTGGCCTGCAAAGCCACGCCGCGGGCCAGCAGCATCTCATAGGTGTCGCGCGCGCTGTGGCCCACGGCCAGCACCAGGGCCCCGCACTCCTGCCGCGCGCCGTTGATTTCAATGGCGCGCAGCCGGCCGTCGGCCAGCTCCACGCCGGTGAGCCTCGCGCCAAAGCGCACCTCGCCCCCCATGGCCTCGATGCGCGAGCGCATGGACACGACTACGCGCGACAGCACATCCGTACCCACGTGGGGCGCAGCATCCACAAGAATGCGCTCGGGGGCGCCGCAGTCCACGAAGGTTTCCAGCACGCGGAGAATGAAAGGGTCGCGGTTGCTGGTGTAGAGCTTGCCGTCAGAGAAGCTGCCGGCGCCGCCCTCGCCGAACAGCGCGTTGTCTTCTGGGTCGAGATCGACGCGGCGCGCGTTGAACAGACCGATGCGCTTGAGGCGGGCCAGGGCGGGCTGGCCGCGCTCGATGAGCAGCGGCTTGTAGCCATTGAGGGCCAGCACCCAGGCGGCAAATCCGCCGGCGGGCCCCGAGCCCACGACGACCACGCGGCCGCGCAGGGGCTCCTGGCCGCGGGCATCGCAGGTCAGCGACGGCGCAGCGGGGGCCAGACGGGCATTTTCGCCCAGGCGCCTGAGGGCATCTTCGCTGTCGAACTCGGGCGGAAGTTCGACGTCCACCGTGCAGTTGAAAAGGGGCGGCCGCTCGCGGGCGTCGATTCCGCGCTTGACGAGTTTGACCAGGCCCGGCTTGTCCATGCCCAGACGCTCGGCAGCTTGACGCTGCAACTCGCGCGGCATGTCAGCGTCAAGTGCGACCTGGAGGTTGTAGAGGCGAAGGATGGGCATTGGGTAGTTGCCGGGCGCAGTGCCTGCCTGGCCCGGCCGGGTCCAATTACACTAGAACCAGGACTGCGGGAAGGCAGCGGCGCGCCAGAGGGCCAGGGCGTCCATCGACAGGGCCACTGCCACGTGCAGCAAGACGCCGCCCCAGATGCTGCGCGTCCTGAGCGCCAGCCAGCCCAGCACCACCCCCGCCACGATGGCCCCCAGGGCCTCCGGCAGGGGCTTATGGTAGTGGATCATGCAGTAGGGCACCACCATCACGGCAATGGCGCCCGGGCCAAAATCCTTCTCCAGCACGAAGACCACGAAGCCGCGAAAGAAGAACTCCACGGCCACGAACTGCAGCGCATAGATGCCCCAATAGCAGGCCAGCACCAGCCAGCACCAGCGCGCGCAGTGCTGCGGCTTGAGGAATGGATAAGTCTGCAGGAACCCCTCCTGCGTGGCCGCCCAGAGCACGCCCGGCACCATGACCAGGAACAGCAGCCCGTAAAGCCAGAGCTTTGAAACAAAGCCGCGCGCGCCAAGGCCCAGATCAGCAAACGAATAGCCGGCGAAGCGGCAGGCCGTGAAGGGCACCACGACCCAGAGCAGCAGGGTGCCCCCCGTCCACCAGGCCTGGGGCACCAGCACCCCCCACCAGGGCCCGCGCTCGGGGTAGCCCATGAGGGCCGCGCGCTCGAAGGAGCCAAAGACCCCCGCCGGGGCCAGGGTGGCCGCGGCCTCGGGAAACCAGGCAATCATGCGCGTGGAAAGGAACAGATACTCGCACAGCGTCAGCGCCAGGGCAACGTAGGCCAGCACGGCAAAGGCCCGCGCATGTTGCCGCAGGTCCTGAAGGAAGGCACGGAGATTGAGGTCAGCCACAGCCGGAGTATAGACGAATTCAGGTGCCAAGGGACAATGGCAAGCCTTGCCCGCGCTGGAGGCTTTGGCCTTTACTTATCGCTCCCGACTTCTTACCTCTGACCTCCCTATGCCCATGGACGTCGTCTACATCAGCAACCTGCTGGCCGAGGGCCTGGCCGCCTTCGACTCCGCGGACTCGCCCCAGGCGCTGGAGGCCGCGCGCCTCAGGTTTGTGGGCCCCAAGGGGCTGGCCAAGGCAGCCTTGGGCGCAGTCAAGGAAGTGCCCAAGGAGCAGCGCGGCGAGTTCGGCAAGGCCGCCAACGGCCTGAACAAGGCCCTGGAAGAGGCCTTCGAGCGCGCCAAGGCGCGCCTGGGCGATGCCCGGCCCCTGCCGGCGGACGCCATTGACATCACCAAACCCGGCACACGGCGCGAACTCGGGCACGCCCACGTGATTACGCAGACCATCGATGAAATCGTGGGCATCTTCAACCGCCTCGGCTTTGCATTGGCCGAGGGCCCGGAGGTCGAGGACGAGTTCCACAACTTCGACGCCCTGAACATTCCCGCGGGCCACCCCGCCCGCGAGCTGGACAACAACTTCTACCTCCAGTTCACGCAGCCCGATGCCGCGCCACAGCCGGTTCCCATGCTGCTGCGCTCGCAGACAAGCACCATCCAGATTCGCGCCATGGAGACGGCCAAAGCCGAGGGCAGCGACGCCAAGGTGCGGGTGATTGCGCCCGGCCGCGTGTACCGCCCGGACACGGTGGACGCCACGCATCACTTCATGTTCCACCAGATCGAGGGCCTGGCCATCGAGCAGGGCCTGACGTTTGGCGACCTGAAGTCGGTGCTGGAGCTGTTCGTGAAGGAATACTTCGGCGCTGACACACGCATGCGCTTTCGGCCCCACTACTTCCCGTTCACGGAAGTCAGCGCGGAGGTGGACATCGACTGCGCCATGTTCAAACACCTGCGCAAGCCCTGGCTTGAGGTGCTGGGGTGCGGCATGGTGGACCCCAACGTGCTGCGCGCCGTGGGCTATGATCCGGCGAAGGTCACCGGCTTTGCGTTTGGCATGGGCGTGGAGCGCATGGCCATGCTGCGGCACGGCATTGGCGACATCCGCTGGTTCACCAGCAATGACCTGAGGTTCCTGCGGCAGTTCTAGAATACCGGAGCGGACGAGAACCGGAGCGACTGACAGGCGGCAGGCCCCTGCAGACTCCGGCGCTCAAGACCTCACGATGAGCCAAGAACGCAAATCCCGCTACACCCTGCGCGTGGAGAAGGAATACTTCAACTTCTCCTGCGCCCACTTCCTGATCTTCGCTGACGGCTCGCGCGAGCCCCTGCACGGCCACAATTACTGGGCCTGGGTCGAAGTGGAGGGTGAGCTGGGGCCGGGCCACTACCTGCTGGACTACATCACGTTCAAGCCCCTGATCAAAAAGCTGTGCGACGACCTCGACCACAAAACGCTGCTGCCCTCTCAGTCCCCGCACCTGAAGGTGTGGCGCGAGGGAGAAAACGTGCTGGCGGAATATCGTGACGGCAGCCGCTTCAGTTTCCCGGCCTCGGACACCCTGGTGCTGGACCTGCCCAACACCTCAACGGAACTGCTGGCCACCTACCTCGCGCAAGGCGTCTATGACGTGTTGCGCAAGCGGGGTGAACATAGGCACTTGTCTTCAATCACGGCAGGTGTAGAAGAGGCTCCCGGACAGCAAACCAGTTTTCGCTATGAGTTGCCGCCGGCCTGACATGGAGCTAGTGTCTTGTCGCGCGGCTGTAAATTCGCAAGTCCTGAACGAAGGGGGCGGCCTTGGCACGCGTAGAAGAATCCGGCAAGTCCATCACGTTCTTCATCGGGATTGCCAACATCATTCTGGCGTTGGTCTGGGGCGGGCTGTACGGCTCGGGCCTGCTGTCTTCGCAGAGCATCCTGTCATCGCGCAGCATGCTGCTGTACGTTCTGACCATGTTCCTGGCCGGCTTTGGCATCATCTTTCCGTTCGTCGAGAAGACCTACTCCGACCGTGCCGGCATCAGCCAGGGTCTGGTTTTTTCGGTCGTGGCCGTGGCCCTTTATGCCGCCTTTGTCGGCGCCTACCTGAAGTTCGGCAGCCTCGAACTGATGACCATCCTCGGCCGCTGACGGGCCGATGCCAGTGAAGTCCGACCGCCCCGACTCCCGCATCTTTGACCTTGTTGTGGCCGGGGCCGGCCCTTCCGGCCTCATGGCCGCGCTGCAGGCCGCCAAGGCCGGTCTGAAAGTGGCGGTACTCGAACGCAACAGCCTGCCCGCCCGCAAGTTCGCCATGCTGCGCCGCGGCCTGGGCAGCCTCAGCCGGTCCGACATCTCCCACGAGCACCTGCGCGGCCGCCACGAGCGCTTTGCCTCCGACGCCCTGGAGGCATTCGATCTCGCGGCGTTGCGCCGCTTCTTTCGCTCCCTTGAGGTCGAACTCATCGAGGAAGAAGGCCGCTGGCTGCCCGCCTCCAGAAGCGGCGTTGATGCCGCCGTGGCCCTGGTCGTCGCCGCCGAACGTGCCTCAGCCCAGATCCACTGCGACACGAGCATCCTTCGCGTCAATGCAAAACCAGGCGGCTTTGACGTGCAGACCTCGCGCGGCGATTACCATGCCCGGCACCTTGTGCTGGCCCTGGGCGGTCCCCACTTCCCGCAACTGGGCGCCACAGAATCCGGCTTCAAGTTCGCGCGCCACCTCGGACTTGCCGTTGAGCCGCCGCGCCCAGCTCTGGTGGGCCTGCGTACCCGCGAAATCTGGCCCTTCAGGCTTCCCGGCCTGTGGATGGAATGTCGCGCCAGCCTGATGCAGGAGGGCCGGCTGCTGCGCGAGGCCGAAGGCCTCGTCCTGTTCACGGCGGGCGCTCTGGTTGGCCCGGCCATTGCCGCGCTCAGCCGCGACGTTGACGAAGAAGCCTGCGCCCGCGGCGAGGTCTGCCTGCGGCTCAACTTCTACCCGGAACTGGGGCCCGAGGACGTGGCCCAGTGGCTGTTCCGCACGCTGGGCCAGCACACGCGCATGCTCGCGCCTGACGCGCTGGACCGCATGCTGCCGCGCCGCCTGGCCGTGGAGCTCTGCCGCGTAGCGGACATCAACCCCCGCTGGCGCGTCAACCGCCTGAGTGAGTCGCAGCGCAAACGGCTGGAGGGGCTGCTGACAGACACGGGCCTGACGGTGACCCAGAGCCTGGGCTGGCGCGCGGCAGAAGGCAGCCGGGGCGGCGTGAACGTGCGCGAGGTGAACCCGCGGACGTTTGAGTGCCGGAGCATCGCAGGCCTGCATGTGGTCGGCGAGATGCTGGATGTGGATGCGCCCAGCGCCGAGATGAACATTCACTTCGCGCTGGCCAGCGGCTGGTGCGCGGGGACGGCGCTGGCGGCCAAGGCACCCCGCAAGAAGGCGCGCAAAAAGACCGTCAAGCGTTGACTGCCACTTTGCCCAGAATACGGCGGATCACGTCCTGGCCGCTCTTGCCGCCGCGCCGGTCAAAGCTGGCGCGCTCGACGATGCGATGGGCCAGCACGGGCACAGCCAGGGCCTTGACGTCGTCAGGCACCACAAAATCGCGCCCTTCGATCATGGCCAGAGCCTGGGAGGCGCGGAACAGCGCCACGCTGCCGCGCGGACTGACGCCGGCCACGAGCTTGGCGTTGTTGCGGGTTTCCTGGACGATCTCGAGGATGTAGTCGGCGATGGCGGGGTCGACGCGCACGAGCTTGGCGGCTTCCTGCATCCTGAGCACGTCGTCACGCGTGAGCACCTGCTGCACGGCCGCCAGGGTGCTGCTCTGGGCGTGTTCGAACAGGATGCGTTTTTCGTCCGCCACGGTGGGATAGCCGACCTCGAACTTGAGCATGAAGCGGTCGATCTGGCTTTCCGGCAGCGGGTAGGTGCCGGCGTGCTCGGCGGGGTTCTGGGTGGCGATGACGAAGAATGGCTCGGGCAGTTTGCGCGTGGTCCCTTCGGCCGAGACCTGGTGCTCGCTCATGGCCTCGAGCAGAGCGCTCTGGGTGCGCGGCGTGGCGCGGTTGATTTCATCGGCCAGCACGATGTTGGCGAAAATGGGGCCTTCGCGGAACTCGAAGCTGCCGTCGCGCTGGTGGAAGATGGAGGTGCCGATGATGTCCGTCGGCAACAGGTCGGGCGTGAACTGAACGCGCGAAAAGCGGCAGTTGACGGCCTGGGCAAGCGCACGGGCCAGGGTGGTCTTGCCCAGACCGGGCAGGTCTTCAATGAGCACATGGCCGCGGGCAATGAGCCCCGTGAGCAGCATGCGCACGACCTCAGGCTTGCCGACAAGGGCCCGCTGGAGCTGCTCGGCGAGTTTTCGGGCCAGTTGCTGGGGCATGAAGGCACACGCTCAAGGACCGCAGGAACGGGCGGCTGAGGATTAAACGATAGACTTGGGCGCGCGTTCGGTCAACGCGCGCCAAGTCCATCAACGATTGTAGGGATTTCGCTAGGCGATCTTGACGTTCGCAGCGGCCACGCCCTTCTGGCCCTGAGTGACGTCAAAGGTGACCTTCTGGCCTTCCTTGAGCGACTTGAAGCCTTCCTGCTTGATAGCCGAGTAGTGAACGAACACATCCGGCCCGCCGCCATCCTGCGTGATGAAACCAAAACCCTTGGCGTCGTTGAACCACTTCACAGTACCTGTAGCCATAACCACATTTCCTTATGCCGCCGAATCAGCCCGCCTGGCGGCTCGTTGCGCCGGCGCCGTGAAAGCAAACGCGCTGCACTGGGCACCGGATATTCCACAGGACGCACTCCACTGCACCTCGCAGCGGCGCCTGCCTGATCCGCGGAGCTAACGCGAACACCAGTATGTTATCAACGCCGCCAAGCCGCGCCATGGCAAATCTGGAGTCTTATCACTATCTGCACAGAACGCCCTATGGGCGTTTGCGCCCAAATGCAAGGCGGCGCTTACGCGCCAAATGCAAAGCGGCGGCGCTTACGCGCCAAATGCAAAGCGGCGGCGCTTACGCGCCGCCGCTGGCTGCCTCACGGTCTGCTAGAGAACCGTGACGTTCTGCGCGGCAAGGCCTTTTTCGCCCTTGCCCACTTCGAAGGAAACCTTCGCGCCTTCCTTGAGTGAACGGAAGCCGTCGCTCTTGATCGCGGAGTAGTGCACGAAGACGTCGGGGCCGCCGCCGTCCTGCGTGATGAATCCGTAACCCTTGGCATCGTTGAACCACTTCACGTTACCTGTAGCCATACACCTTTTCCTCTTTCCGCTCGCCGTGGCGATGCGGCATTCTCAGCCGGGAAAACCCGGCGCTCTTCAAACTTCGAACAAAACTCGATGCACGGGGCTTCGGCTGCTCGAACATCCGCCAGAAAGTCTGGCGCACGGGTTCAAGCTAGGAAGCGGCCGGGGGCGCGACAGCGAATTCGGCGATTTTGGCCATTCTATTTTTGTCACAGCACTTCCTGCCCGTGTAAACTCGCCCCCAACCTGCCCTGGGAGAGTCCATGCGCCTGCCGCTCCTCATGGTCCTGCTCTGCAGTCCGCTCTGCGCCGCCGACATCTACCTCTCGCCCACGGGAAGCGACACTCCCGGCGGCGGAACGCTCGGTGCGCCTTTTCAGACGCTGGCCTATGCCCACACGCAAAGCAACCACGGCGACACCCTGATTCTGCGCGCCGGCACCTACACGGGCGGAGTGTACATGACGCGCAACAACCTGACCGTGCAGAGCTACGCCGGCGAGTGGGCCACGATTGTGCTGCCCAACGGCACCAGCGGTCAGGACGTCACGCTCTATTTCGCCGGCAGCGGCTGCACGGCGCGCCGCCTGGAAATCGTCGGCGGCTACTACTACTGCGTGAAGATTGACGCCGGGCCCGCTCTCGTTGAAGACTGCCGCATCCACGGCAGCGGCCGCGACTGCGTGAAGATTCCCGGCGCCGACAACGTGACCATCCGCCGCTGCGAGATCTATAACTCCGGCCTGCGCGACCCCAGCAACGCCGAGGGTATCGACAACGTCAACGGCGACACCATGCTCGTGCAGGACTGCTACATCCACGACATCGCCACCAACGGGCTTTACCCCAAGGGCGGCAGCATCGGCTCCATCATCGAGCGCTGCCTGATCCGCAACTGCGGCGGCAAGGGCATCTCCCTGGCTCAGAGCAGCGACCCCGCCTTCTATGACACCACGGCCAACCCCGAGTACTACGGCTGCCGCGACTGCATCGCGCGCAACAACATCATCGAAAACTGCGAGGGCAGCGGCATCGACCTTGAGGCCGCGCTGCGCGCCCGCGTCTACAACAACACGATGATCAACGTGGCCAAGTCGCAGAACGGCGGCATCCGCTTTGCCAGCAGCACCCTCTCGCTGCCGGGCGGCGGCAGCGTGACCACGCCCTGCCGCGACTGCGAGATCCGCAACAACATCATCGTGCTGGGCAGCGCCAGCGCGCGGCCCATGCTCTTCATGGGCAACAACTCCCACGCCGGCACGCTGACCATGAGCCACAACCGCTACTACAAGACAGGCGGCGCGGCTGTTTACTGGTGGGAGCCCACGGGGCAGTACGGCCTCAATCTCGCGGGCTGGAAGGGCGCCAGCGGCACGGACGCCAGCTCGACCGAAGGCGACCCGCAGGTCGGCGCGGACTGGCACCTGCTCGGCACCAGCCCCTGCATTGACGCGGGCACGACAATCGCCGGCTTTGCCGATGACTACGACGGCAACACGCGCAGCGGCATCTTTGACATCGGCGCCGACGAAACCGGCGGCACGGCTTTGCCCACGCCTCCGCCGGCGGGCATCATCGGCACCGGGGCCACGGGCGCCTCTCCCGCGCCGCCGACCATCGTGACCAGCCCCTCGCTGGCAGCCCAGGTCGGCGTTCCCTACTCGGTCAACATTGCCTGCTCGGGCGGCAGCGGACCCTACAGCTGGAGCCTGGCGAGCGGGACGCTGCCTCCGGGCCTGACACTTGACACGTCAAGCACGGCGGCGGCAGCCGCGCTCAGCGGCACGCCCACGACGCCGGGCAGTTACACGTTTACGGTGCAGGTCAGCGGCGGCGGCACCGACACCCAGCAGTTCACGTTCAACGTGGTGCAGACGCCCGGCCCCGACAGCGGCGGCAGCGCGGGCGGCGGCTGCCTCAGCGCCGAGGGCACGCAGCCGGGGCTGGCCCTGGCCCTGCTCGCCCTGGCTCTGGCGCTCACACGCGCCTTCCAACGGAGCCTGACTCCATGCCCGACTCGTTCACGATAAGCGCCACGATTCCCGCCTCACCCAGGGCCGTGTACGAAGCATGGCTTGACTCAAGAAAGCACGGCGACATGACCGGCAGCGATGCCGGCGTTGACGGCCGCGTCGGAGGCCTGTTCAGCGCCTGGGATGGCTACATCGAAGGCACCACGCGCGAACTTGCCGCGAACCAGCGCATCGTGCAGGAGTGGCGCACCAGCGAGTTCCCGCCCGGCGCGCCGGACTCGCGCGTGGAGATCACACTCGAGGCCGTCGGCGCCGCGTGCAGGTTGACGCTCAAACACACCGCCCTGCCGCCGGGCGACGGGCCCAAGTACCGGCAGGGCTGGGAGGACTACTACTTCAAACCCATGAAGGAGTACTTCGCTCGCCTGGCCCAGAACGACCGCGAGAAGCCGAGGGCCGGCGCCAAGCCCGCGAAGAAGGAAAAGCCAGCGCGTTCACCGCGGAAAACACAGGGCTCCAGGAAGAAGGCCTGATCTGTTGTCTGGGAATGCCGAAAAGAACCGGCGGCGCAATCCCTGCGCCGCCGCTTTGCTTCTGTTCGCTGTGGTGCGCGGTCCTGTCGTTGCTTCAGCCCTCGGCCCTTTCCAGGTACTTTTTCGCTTCGTCCTTCCTGCCGATGGAATCCAGGAAGGTGCCCAGGGCGTGATGGTACTTGCTCAGACGGTCTGCCTTGCCGTCATCCTTCACTTCGCTCTTCTCTTCGAACTCCACGGCCTTGCGGAAAGCCTCCTCGGCTTCCTTCTTGCGGCCGGCCACCGCATAGGCCTCCCCCAGCCCAAACCAGCTCTTTGCCAGGATGTGCGGGTCGGCCTTGCCCTTCTCCTTGCCTTTGACCGAGGCCTGAAAGGCCTTGATCGCCTCCTCATGCTGGTTGAGTTGCGAGAGCGATTCCCCCAGCCCGTGCTGCAGGTGCGAAACCACCAGGGGGTCTTCGTGGGCGTCCTCAGCCATCTTGATGGCCTTGCGCCGCGCCATCACGCTGGGCATGGGCTTGCCCGCGACGTACAGCATCTCGGCCAGGCCGCGCTGCATCTGCACCCGTTTCGCAAGCGGCATGCCCGCCTTCTCCGCGAACTTGAGGGCGTTGTTGAAGGCCTTTTCGCCTTCCGCGTTCCAGTCGGCCAGGCGCTTCTTCAGCGCGGGGTCTGCTGCCTGCGACTTCCCCGTCTGCGCCTGCTGCACCCCCGCCACGGCCTCCTGAAACTTCAGCGAGCCGTCCAGTTGCGCCGCCAGCGGCTTCAGCGCCCGCCCCAGGTGAAACCACAGGTGCGCCCTGGCTTCATCATCGCTGTTGGCCGCCTCCGCCACCGCCAGGGCCTTGCGGAACCACTCCGCCGCGTCTTCGTGCTTGTCGCCCAGCAGCAGGGCCTCGCCATAACGGAAGAACAGGTTCACGCGTGAGGCGGGCGGCGCCTGGATTGCCTCCTTCAGGTCCACGGCCTTGTTGAAGCTGATGACCGCGTTCTGGAGCTGGCCCGCCGCCGCCTGCGCCTCGCCCAGCCGGCAATACGAGTTGGCCAGCCCGTTCTTGTCTCCGCCGCCGGCCTGCTCGCGCTCGATCATTTTCTCGAAGTGCCGCACGGCGCTTGTCGCGTCGCCGCCGTCGAGTGCCAGGTTGCCCGCGATTTCATGCCACAGGGCCTCATCCAGCGGCGCCAGATTGCCCGGCATCTCCACCCGGTCGGGGTTGGGGCTCATCTGCCTCAGCACCACCTCGGCAGCTTTGGCATTGCCCTGGTAGTAGTCGTTGATGGCGGCTTCCAGCTTTTCGTTGGCCATGGGTTGCCTCGTGTTCAGATTGGCCGATAATCACGGTTTGAAGTAAAGAAAGCAACCATGGACCCGAAGCGCGCGTCTTGCCTGCCCCTGCTGCTCCTCGCCCTCCTTGGCGCCGCATGCGGATTTGTGGGCGTCAATGCCTGGCCCGACGACCACGACAACGACGGCGAAGAAGCCCTCGACCTTCCGCCGCAATCCGCCCTGCCGGGCCGCTTCCGCGCCCGTGGCGACGTTCCCAACAGC
>JABARW010000018.1 GCA_019186845.1 Planctomycetota bacterium
TTTCCAGTTTCAACTCCAGCGCCGCGTTGGCGGAAAGCACCTGCGGGTGCAGGCACATCACTCGCAATGGCTCCATCACCCGCCCAAAACGCCGTTTCACCATCCAGAACAGCAGCCGCTGGTAAAGGCCGCGCGGCTTTCTCACTCCCTCAATTCGTGCCATGGCTGTCTCCTCGTTCCGCCATGATTGACGAATCAGCCCGAAGTCCTGTGACAACCTCTCAGGATTTCGCGTGCACCGGCCCCTGAGCCACCACCCAGTCATAAAGCCAGCGCGGCAGCGGCAACTATGCCGCGACGGACAGCATTGGAGTTTCCTGGCCCGGGCATGGCACGGAAATGAGAATGACGGATGCTCCCAACATTGCGCTGGTGCCGCACTTGAAGGGCACTGCTTCAAGCGTCTGCGCTGTTTCGAACGTCGGGAGGGTGGGTGCGCTGAACTTCCAACTGCTGTATCAGGAGTACGCGCGCGTTTACATGAACGTCGATGTAGACCAAGGCCACGCCTTGGTGAACGTTGTACATGAGTCCTATACCCCTCTGGGCAGCCCAACACCGACGACGAACTACTGGAAGGTGTACATGGAATCGTGGGATGACGACGACCCTCAGAACCCTGTGTCGATCCGTCAGTACTTCTTTGACGGCATTGACAACGCATAGGCGCCCCTCGCGCCCCGCCCGAGAACCCAAGTGACATCCCCACGCAAATCGCTGCTGATTTTCCTCGCGCTGACCGCACTGGCCGTGGTTGTGGGCCTGTGGGTAACGCAATGGGTGGCGTGGAGCAGCGGCGACGCCCCGCAGTTGCCGCCACCGATGGACAACACCACCTCGACGCTTCCCGTCGTTATCTCCAAGCCGGGCCAAAACCCCAAACGGCTTGAAGTACGCGTAAGCGGGACGCCTGACGCCGTGGCAAAGTGCTCGGTGCTGGCCCTGAAGGACGGTGCGAGCTCATTTGCGGCCGAGCGGATCAAAGACGGTGTCTTTGTTTTCGCCGGGCCAATACCGGCGGGCGCGTCGCTCGTTGCCTGGGCCCACCTGGGATCGAGAGACCTGGGTTGGCCCGGGCGCGTCATTCCCAACGTTCACGTCTCCCGGTTTGTCAGGTTGCCGGCGAGCAAGCCGACTTCATTTCACTCGAATTGAAGCAAACTGAGTGTCTGACAATCCATGCGCGCGACGCACAGGGCCAACCCGTCACGGACGCGACCGCAAGCGTCGATTTCGCGGGTGAAACCGACACCATGAACTGGCTGGCGCTTATGGCATTGGCGGGCTTCCCCTCGCTGGATGGCTGGCTGCGGGGAACGGACAAGGATGCTCCCCAAGTGCCCCTATTGCGCCAGGGCTCCAAGATCCGGCTCTCGGCGCAATCCCAGGGACGATTCGGCGCTTCCCCGTGGCTCGTGGTGGAGCAGTCGGGCAACGTCGAAATCACGCTCGGCGAGGCCAAAGCGTTTGTCGAAATTGAAGCCTGCGACCCCCAGGACCGCCCTGTGCCGCGGCTGGCGCTCGCTTACATTGTCGTGCGCGTCAGCGACGGCGCCTACCTGCGCGCTGGGCCGGTGATGACAGACGAACTTGGCCGATGCCGCGTTCACATTCACGAAGAGGGAGCGCGGCTGGAGGTGTCCGTGACCTCCGACCAGTGGTACCTGCCTGAACGTGTCGCCAGGTTTGAAATCGACAGTTCGCTGAAAAGGCTGACGGTTCGGCCCGCCATTGCAATCTCGATTGAAATCCGCTTCGAGGACCACCAGCCGTACAAAGGCCCGCTGCTGGTGCAGTCCAGTCCTGTCGCCACGTTCATGTCCGCTTTCGGCGCGCCGGGCGTTCCCCTCGGTATTCACAGTTCCGGAGGCCCGGCCCCCGAACAGTTTCAAGATGGCATTTACAGGATCGCGGGAGTCCCGGGCGATCTTGACCTGATCTGCCAGGCCTCCCCCGGCCGGGCAGGCTATGGACAGCTTTCGCACACGATTTTCGCCGCAGAACTGAAACCCGATGCGCATTTCTCCTTGACCATACCCAAGGCCAAGCCGCGGCAGGCCAGCGCCAAAATCATTTTTGCCGGAGACTGGGAGAAGCTGGGCAAGGCCGTCGCGCAGGTTATTCAAATATCACCTCACAACTTCAGCAGTGGTTACAATCTGCGCTTCCAGAAGGAAACCAGCCTGCTCTACCCCGGCGAATACAAGGTGGTGCTGACTGGAGGAACGTGGGCTTGGGAATCGGAGATCTTTACGCTGGACGTAGGCGAGGAGCGCAAAGTCGAACTGCCCTGTGTCAAGGGCGCGAGCGTGACAGCCACGGTTCAGGACGAAACCGGCAAGAAGCTGCCCGGCGCCGCGCTTTGCCACGGCCTTGCCCGCTGGGTTGACTTTCCCGCCACGCCGCAAGCGGGCTGGCTTGCTGTTTCCGATGCCGCCGGCAGGGCAACACTTGAGGGATGCCCCGCAGGGGAGGTTGAACTGCGTATCGAGGCCGACGGCTATGAGCCTGAGACGGTCAAGTTTGTCCTGGCGCAGGGAGTGAACAACGACATCGGCATCATCGTCTTGCGCTCTGCGCGCGGCGAGATTCGCATCAAGATCAAGAATTTCGACAAAGTCGCTCGCCTTGAACCTCAAGCGAATCTGGTCGTCGCGGGCGGCAGGGGCGGCGGACGTCGAGGGCCGCGCTTTCTTGACTCGTCGGAGGTCGTATTCAGCGGCTTGCCCCTCGGCCGCACCTATTCCGGCTTCATCGGCCCGCGAAACGGCGCGTCTTGGAAGGCGCTCAATGGCTTGAAGTTGACGGAAAGCGAGCCCACCATCACTATCGAGGTCGACGCCGAAACGTTCGACTTCCGCCAATAGCAACGTCTTGGCGCGACTGTGCCCGCCTTCTCGCGGGCAAAACGCCCACTCACTACCCTTTAAACTGGTTCCAGAACTCGGCGGGCATGCCCTGCGCCAGGTGCCAAGCGCCGTTGGCGCCGGCAAAGGCGGGCTCTTCCACGCGGCCGACCATGCAGCCGCGCCGCGACAAATTAAGCGCCAGGGCGCGACCGATGCCGCTGGAGGCGCCGGTCACCAGCTCGACAGAGCAGAGTTAGGCCAAGGCGGCTCCCCTGTTGAACGGACCGGATGCAATCTAGTGCCGGATTCCATCAGGGGAAACGTGTGGCTGTGACGCTTAATGGGGCCAGGGGCGGGACCGGATACCCATGACGAAGGAACAGGCGAAGCTGAACGCCTTGTGCAACGCCTGCGCCGAGCGCGCATGGCGCCTGGCCTGGCACACGCTGCGCGACGCCCACGAGGCCTTTGATGCCGTGCAGCAGGCTTTCGTGGTGGCAGCGCGCCACCCCGAGCGCCTGCCGCCGGGCGATCCCTGGCCATGGTTTGCTGTGGTCGTAGTGAATGAGGCGCGAAATCTGAGGCGCAAGAAGCGCCCCCAACCCCAGGAGCGGCCGCCGGAACTTGGCCGCGCCGCCCAACCGGAGTCTGTCTTGGAACAGCAGGAGTCTCACGAGGCGTTGCAGCGGGCCCTCGACGAACTGCCCCTGGCGGAACGCGAGGCCATCGTGCTCACGCAGATTTCGGGACTGACCCACGCCCGCGCCGCAGAGGCGTTGGGCATCCCCGAGAAGACGCTTTCCGCCCAAGTGGCGCGCGGCAAGGAGAAGCTGCGGCGGCGACTACAGCGGGATGATCAGTCGATTTCGAGTTATCTCGCATTACTGCCGGCGGGCGTGCCGCCGCAGGGATGGGAAAACGCACTGGCACTATGGAAGTCTGCCGCCTCGGCGGCGGCGGTACCGGCGGCGGGAGCCGCCCTGGGAGGAGCAATTGTGGCAAAGAAGCTGATGGCGGCTGCGGGTCTGGCGGTGGCTCTGGGTGTCGGGTTTGCGGGCGGAGTGGCGGTCAACGGCCACTGGGCATCGCCCGCGCCGGGAGAGCGGGCGGCCCGTGACGGTGCCGCCTGCTCCCCGGCAAGCCCGGGCGTGTTGCGACCAGCCGGTGCCCGACAGGACGAAGCCCCGGTGCAGGACGCAGCGCTGCGGGCCGCGGAAAAGGAGCGCGACGAGGCCCGTGCCGAAGCGGCAAACCTCAAGCAACGCGCCGGCACGCTGGAAGCCGAGCGCGACCGCTTGAAGCGGGAAGCGGAGAAGGCGCAAGCCGAACTTGCTCCCTACAAGGAAGCCGAAGCGCTGCGGGGCCCTACCTTCACGTTTGGCGAAGCAGGACAGCTTGATGCCATCCGCGAGGCGGACTGGAAGGAAATGGCAGAGGCCGACGCCGAGGTACAGCGCTGCCTCGTGACGATCCGCGAGTACCAGCTCAAGGGTGAACGGGCCCCGGATGAAGTCTACTTCAAACTGCAGGAGAACACGGAGCGGGTGCGCAAGTACGAGTATCGCACCATCCGCCGCCTGCCCACGGCGGCCCAGCACAACGGTGAACTGACCCATCCCATCTCCAGCACCAACTTGCTGGCGACCACCCTGAAGCTTGCCGGCCAGCCCCTGGACGAGCGTCAGGTGGCGGAGATAAACCGGCTGGGCGAGGAGTTTGACGCGCGCTTCAAGCAACTGCGCGAAAGCTACGGCGCCAACACGCTGCGCAGCCAGAAGATCACTGACGAGTTCCTGCTGAAGGGAGCCTTCCGCGACTCCATGCTCGGCGTGCTCAACGCAGCCCAGTATGCCGTGGCCGTGGAACCCAAGGTGTTCAAGATCGCCGGCCTGGACCTCCACTGCGCCACGCTCATGCTGATTCATACTTCGCCGGTCATCAGCGCCAACAGCGCCGACGAACTGCGCGGCAAGCTCTCTGAGGTGCTGGCCAAGCGCTACACGCTCACCGAGGCCCAGACGGGACAGTTAGGGCCGGCGCTGGATGGCTGGCTCGCGGCAGTCGGCGGCATTTTGTCTCCGGTCCCTGCCCACAGCCTGCGCAACTACACGTTTGAGCAGGCCGCGGCGGCATGCAAGGCCACGGTCGCGCTGCAGACTGAAATGCTGGCGCTGCTGGCACCGGGGGAAGCCCAGCGGTCGAAGATCATGGAGGATGTGGCCATCTTCGTGCCGCGCGTGATCAAGGCGGACTAGGAGGTTTTGAGATCAGGGCTTGGGTGGCTCGCTTGCGGTCTACCGCGCGCTGCAGCCTCTGCTCGACCAGGGCATCGAACCGCCGGGCGACGACCGCAGCCACGGGAAAGCTGAGCACCAGAGTACCCACCAGAATCCAGGCGCTGTATTCTTCGAACCAGGACACACTCTCGGCCGCGTAGTAGCCCATGAAGCCGTACATCGTTCCGCCCAGCAGGGCCCCCAGCGCGCAGGACAGGATGGTCCTCACCAGTCCCACGTGGCGCAAACCCGCCGCCGCAGGCACAAAGCGCCCAAACCACGGGATGAAGCGGCCGAGCACCAGAAAGGGCAGGGCGTAGCTGTTCATGCCCTCGGTCAGAAGGGCCAGCCTTGCCTTGTTCTTTTCACTCTTGACCAAACGGTCGAGCCAGCTTGCACGCCAGCGCCCGATCAGAAACAGGGTGACATCCGACGTCAGGCTTCCGGCTGCGCCCGCCAGAATCACGCCTCCAAGCCAGAACCCCTCGATGCGTGAGGCCAAGGCCCCGCCCACAATCACAAACATGGTCAGGCCCGAGTGGTCGGCCATGGTGCCGAACATCACGGCCCAATAACCGTACTCCCGTATGTAAGCCTCCGCTGTCGCCCAATCCATGGCGCGAAGGTTAGCAACACGAGCCGCACGCGACAGCAGAAGTGCGTGGACTGCCGCACCTCCCTCAGGCTCCCGGCCAATCAAGGACCTGCCTCACCTTCGCGGCAAGTTCGTGGGGCGAATACGGCTTGGGCAGGAACTGCACCCCGCGGTCCAGCACGCCGTGATGCACGATCACGTTGGGGGTGTAGCCCGAAGAGTAGAGCACCTTCAATCCCGGCCGCTGCCCCTGGAGAATCTGGGCCAGTTGCTTGCCGCTGATGCCCGGCATGACCACATCCGTCAAGAGCAGGTGCAGGGGCCCCTGCAGGGAAGCCACTTTGTCCAGAGCATCCTGGGCCTGGGCCGCCGTATGAACGACATAACCCAGCTCGCTCAGGCTCTGGGCCGCGAACTCGCGCACCATGGTCTCGTCCTCCACGATGAGCACCACCTCGTTTCCGCGCGTTCCGCTGGCCTCCACGCGCGCCTCGCCCGGCGAAGCTTCGTCTCCGGCGCGCGGGAGATAGACCTTGAAGGTCGTCCCCGTGTTGACCTCGCTGTAACAGGTCACGTGGCCCCGGGCCTGCTTGACGATGCCATAGACCGTGGCCAGCCCCAGGCCCGTGCCTTTGCCCACTTCCTTCGTAGTAAAGAACGGCTCGAACACGCGTTGCCGCACGCTCTCGGACATGCCGTGGCCGGTGTCGCTGACGGCCAGCATGACATACTCGCCGGGGGCGACATCGCTGAGATTGCGCGTGTACTCCGGAGAAAGCACGACATTGCCCGTTTCGATAATCAGCTTGCCCCCGCGCGGCATGGCGTCACGGGCGTTCACGGCCAGATTCATGATGATCTGGTTGACCTGGCCGGGGTCGATGAACACCGACCACAGGTTCTGCGACTTGTAGGTCTTGAGCTCGATGTCCTCGCCGATGATGCGGTTGAGCATGCGCTCGGCCTCGGGGATCAACTCCTGCAGGTTGACCCTGCGGGGTTGCACAATCTGGCGTCGCGCAAACGTGAGCAGCTGTCCTGTGAGCTCCGCCGCCCTTGTGCCGGCGGACATGATGCTGCGCAGCGCATTGGACATGCGCGGGTCCGACGAAACCGCTGGCTGGTCGGACAGCAGGTTGGCATAGCCGATAATCACAGTCAGCAGGTTGTTAAAGTCGTGGGCCACACCCCCGGCCAGCAGGCCGATGCTCTCCATCTTCTGGGAGTGACGCAACTGGGCCTCAATGTGCTTTTGCTCCGTGATGTTGCGTGTGAACACTGCCACACCGTCGCCCACAGCCACCACCTGTTGTTGCAGCCACTTGGCATGGATGTTGTCGGCGTCGATGGCGAATTCCGCCGTCCAGGGCTTGCGCGTCTCGACGACCTCAATGTAGCGGTCAAGGAAACCACCGGTGCGGGTGACCGGGAAAACATCGCAGACCAGCCGGCCTTCCAGCTGCTCGCGCTTCATCCCCACCAGTTGCTCGATGGCCGCGTTCACCTGAACGATGCGGAAGTCTACGATGCGGTTTTGCCCGTCTCTCACCGCCTCCATCAAATCAAAGCCGTCGAGGCTGGCCTCGATGGCAGCCCGGAAACGCCTGTCACGGTCCTGGATTTCAGCATCGTGGTGTGCGGCAATGGCCTGCAGTTCCTGACTGCGCATGCGTTCCAGACTGTCATGGGCTTCCTTCAGCCTCTCGTTTGCCAGAAGCAGTTCCCTGGCTTTTGCGACGAGGTCCTGTTCGACGCGCCGGGTACGAAGCTTCAATTCTTCGGTGGTGCGGGTCTGTCGTTCGCTTTCCAGTTTCAGCCGCACCAGCTCCGTCACATCCTCGACGCGGTGAATGATCCAGGCCACCTTCCCGTGCTCATCGAAGACGGGAACGTTCAGGGGGCTCCAATAGCGCTCTTCAAAGCCGCCGCCTGCTGACTCCGGACGGCGGATGTCATAGCGCTGGACAGCCATGGTGTCCGGCGCACGAGAATGGATTACGCGCTCCAGCGAGGCGCGCAGGTTGCGAGTGCCGTCCAGAAAGGGGACTTCCGGATTGTCGGGAAAAACTTCAAACAGCGGGCGGCCAAGGATGCCCTGGCGCGTGGTCATGGTCGCCTGAAGGTAGGCCTCGTTGACTGCATCAATGTGGAACCCCGGCGACAAGACCAGCATGGGGCTGGGCGATGCCTCGAACAGCCGGCGGAAATCCGGAGTCAAACGGTGCATGCTCGGAGATCCTCGCTGCCGATGCTATGCGCAGTTCTGAGGCGCCTGGGTTCTAGTAACCACACAACGACTAACTCGTATGATACAGGATACGTTAGCTGAAAAAAATGGCAGATAATATCCAAAGATGCCAAAGTCCTCGCCCCAGGACGAAGACTTGCTTGCGGCGGTGTCTGCTGAGACTCAGGTCGTGGGCTTACCCAGCATCGACGAGAGTTCGCGGCGCAGCCGCGAGTCCGTCTTGAACAGGCCCGTCAAAGCACGGGTCACTGTCATGGCACCCACTTTCTGCACGCCGCGCATCACCATGCACATGTGCGCGGCTTCGACCACAACAGCCACGCCGCGCGGCGCGAGCACTTTGTCAAGCGCATCGGCGATCTGCTGGGTAAGGTTCTCCTGGATCTGGAGGCGGCGGGCAAACATGTCGGCGATGCGGGGCAACTTGGAGATGCCAATGACCTTGCCCGAAGGGATGTAGGCAATGTGGGCTTTGCCGTAGAAGGGCAACAGGTGGTGCTCGCAGAGACTGAAGATGTCGATGTCCTTCACCAGCACGATGTCTTCATTCGAACTGTCGAACAGCGCGCCATTGACGATTTCACTCAGGTCTTCACTGTACCCCTTGGTGAGGTAGCGCATGGCCGCCTCGACACGGCGGGGCGTCTTGAGCAACCCCTCGCGCGAGGGATCTTCACCCAGCCCGCGAAGCATGCCCGTGACCAGGGGGGCCAATTCGTCCCCCGGCTTGATGGCGCCGATGTCCACGACGCCCCCAATGGCGCCGCAGGTCTCGGAAAACAGCTGGTCTTCCTCAAAGAAATCGTCGCGAGAGGGTGTGGTCACGGTTAATGCCTTTCTACGTTTGTCCCGCGGGGCGGGAGTGTCACGAAAGAGCCTGGATCAACTGCCAATCCGTGCCGTTCAGGAAGCGAACCGTAGCACGCCATGGATAATAGACAAGCCTTGTCCAACATTCCAATGTAATGAAAACAAATTTTCGTTACAATCAAAGCGCGCGATTGTCCCTCGGGTTGGCGCGCAATCCTTTGAGCAATCCCGCTAACGCCGTTAACGTGCCCTCCATTCCATGACTCTTCACTTTCCGAACATCAACATCAAAGGCGATCGCGCGCGACTCCTCCAGCCCTATCGCCACGCCACAGAAGCTCTCAATGCCCTGGTGCTTCCGCCGGGGCCCCAGAACAAGCTCAGGGCGCCCGTACTCAAAGGACTCACGGCCGGCCGCGTCGATGCCTGGGACGCAGCCTTCGCGACCTTGGGCCTGCGCTTTGCCCGCGAGGGCTTCTTTGCCCCCACCAACGCCTTTCTCGTCGCCCTGGATCGCGAGGGCTTCGTGCCTGCATCACTCAGCACAGAAACGGGGGCCTGGGCCGGCGAAGAGCGGGCATCTGCCCCGCTGCTGAGCTTTGCGGAGTGGGAGTTGTATCGCGCGCGCGGCAACCGCGAGCGCCTCGCCCACGCCCTGCCCTTGCTCGCCTCCGACTTTGACTGGCGCGAGCAACACCAGCGCCTGCCCAACGGGCTCTACGCCGGCACCCCCGAGGCCTACCGCCTGGGCGTCACTTCCCGATTCTGGATGGGCGGAAAGTTCAACGCCGATGGGGCCATCAAGGCCAGCTGGGTGGATGCCTCCTGCCTGCAGGCGCTTCACGCCCGCTGCCTGATGGACATCGCCCATGAACTGGGCGAGCGCGAGCTGGCAGCGCGCTTTGAATGGGCCATGCGTGACCTTTCTTCAAAGATCAACGCCCTGCTCTGGAGCGATGGCGACGGCTGGTATTTCGACCTGGACGAAAAGGGAACGCGGCTGGGAGTGCGCTCGCTGGCCAGCTTCTGGGCGATTATCTCGACGGTGGCCCCCATGGCGCGTGCGGAGCGGCAGATTGGCGCCTTGTCCGACGTGACGAAGTTTGAGCGCGCCCACCCCTACAGCACGCTTTCGGCCAGCGAGCGCGAGTATCGTGGCCGCGACGGCCGGCCCCTGGGGGTGGCGCGAAGCGATTTCAACGTGATCGGCTACGAAGCGCTGCACGCACTTGAGCGAGGGGCCCAGGCGGATTTCAACGCGGAAGACCATCTGGCGCGCGTGTCCCGCGTGCTGGCGGACACTCACGAGCTGTTCCTGGCCTATGACCCCGACCGTGACCAGCCCGTGTCGCAGGCAGACGGCGCCACGGGCGCCAACGCCTCGCTGACGGCGGCCTTGATGGTGCACATCGCCTTGACCTACCTGGTGGGCTTGCGGCCCCATGCGGGCAAGGGCGAGCTGCAGCTCCACCTGCGCCTGCGCGACGCCTTCAGCGTGGAGGGCTACCCCTTCAACGGCGGCAGCGTGATGATCGAGGCCCAGGCTGTGGGGGCTGCCCGGCGCAAACTCGAAGTCATGACCGACGTCCCCCTCAAGCTGCGGGTGCGAACCTCCGAGCGCACGGAAACCCACGACCTTTCTCCCGGCAGCCACTCTCTGCAGGCTTGAGATCTGATACATCGGGCGGGAACAAGGCGGCCCGCCTCGCCGTTTTAGAATCCGGCGGTTCAGTCAGGCACGACCATGAAGTTCCAGGACTATTACGAAGTGCTGGGCGTTTCCCGCAACGCCAGCGAAGACGAAATCAAGAAGGCCTACACCAAGCTGGCCCTGAAGTGGCACCCCGATCGCCACCAGGGGGCGTCTCGCGCCGATGCCGAGGCCCGCTTCAAACAGATCAACGAAGCCAAGGAAGTGCTGCTCGATCCGGCCAAGCGCCGCAAGTACGACCAGTTTGGCCAGCACTGGGAGCACGGGCAGGAATTTACACCGCCGCCCGGCGCGCGTGGCCGCCCCGTGTCACCCGAGGAGTTTGCCAGCGTGTTCGGCCAGGGGGGCTTTTCGGACTTCTTCGCCAGCATGTTCGGTGAGGACGTGATGGGCCGCTTCGGAGGGTCGCGCGCTGCGCGGGCCACCAGGGCCCGGCGCGGCCACGACGCCCACGCGGAACTGCGTCTGGGCATCGGCCAGGCTGTCGCGGGCGGCAAGCGGGCCTTTGAACTTTCCACCGCCGTGGCCTGCCCCTCCTGCGGCGGCGCCGGCACCCTGGATGATGACCATGTGTGCCCCGCCTGCGCCGGACTGGGCAGTGTGCGCAGGCGCCAGACCGTCGAGGTGACCCTGCCGCGCGCCATTCAGGACGGCATGAAGCTGAGGCTCAGGGGCCTGGGCGATCCCGACGACGACGGCGGCCCCGCGGGAGACCTTTACCTGACGCTGGTGCTGGAGTCCGACGACACCTACCGCCGACGCGGCCAGGACATTGAAGCCGACTTGCCGCTGGCACCCTGGGAAGCCCTGGAGGGAGGGCCCGTGGAGCTTCACACACTGGATGGCACAGCCACGCTGAACGTGCCGCCGAACACGGTGTCGGGAGCCAGGCTGCGCATGCGGGGCCTTGGGCTGGAGCAGGACGGCCGGCGGGGCGACTTTTACGCCGTGGTGCGCCTGGCCCTGCCTGAACCGCTGAGCGAGCGCCAGAAGCAGCTCATTCAGGACATGAAGGGCGGAACAGTGCGCGGCGGCGCGCGCAAAGCTTGAGGATTGCGCCCGCGCGCCCCTGAACCGAACATGGGCCCATGACCACGATCGTCGAAGTGGTGCCTTACAACCCGCGCTGGCCCCGCGCCTTCGAAGAAGAGCGCTGCCGGCTGCTCGCCTTGCTGGCCCCCGTGGACGTGATCGAATTGATCGAGCACATCGGAAGCACGGCCGTCCCGGGACTCGCCGCCAAGCCCGTGCTGGACATCCTGCTGGGCGTTTCCAATCCGGCAATTCTTGACGTGTCAAGAGAAGAACCCTGGAACCCGGAACTGGACAAGGTCATTGAACCCGCGGGCCACCCCCTGCACGTGCAGCTGGTACGGGCTCTGGCGCGTCTGGGTTACGTTTACCGCGGCGAGGCCTCGATTCAGGGGCGGCTGTTCTTCCGCAAGGACACCGGCCTGGCCCGCACGCACCACATCCATGTCGCGCTCGTCGGCGGGGCCTTCTGGAAGGACCACTTGCTGTTCCGCGATTACCTGCGGGCTCACCCGGACTGGGCCAAGGCCTACGGCGAGCTCAAGCGCAAGATGGCCATGGAACACGGTCACAGCCGCCTTGCCTACACGGACGCCAAAGACCCACTGATCCAGGAACTGATGGCACGCGCCCAGGCCTGGCGCGAGCGCGGCCAGATCTGACCTGGCTTCAGGCCGCCAGCCACTCGGCCATGCGCAGGATTGCCGTCGTCACGTTGGGCGCCACGGCCTTGAGGAAAGTCTCGTCCAGGGCGCGCTCGGCGCCCCATTCCCGCGCCGCGGCAAGCGCGCGGGCACCGTCGAAATCCACGTAGGCCAGGCGCGCCGACAACTCATCGGGCGCGCGGCCAAATTCGCTACCGGGCAGAATCGCCACGCCGGTTTCCTGCAACAGGCGCTCGCAGAGCTGGGCTGAATGCCTGATTTTGCGCGCCCGCAGCTTGTCGCGCAGGGCCGAGAATTCCGGAAACAGGTAAAACGCGCCCTGCGGGCTGGGTACAGCCGCGCCGGCGTCGCTGAGCCTGGCCGCGCACCAGTGGCCCAGGGCGCTGAGTACACGGCGCGCCAGCACGAGGTATTCCTCGATGTCTGTGCCGCCGCGAAAAGCCCGCACGGCGGCGAACTGGATTGGCGCGCTGGTGGCCGTGTAAGTCTCGCTGCCGACGCTGGACATGGCATTCTGAAGCCAGCCCAGGTCGCGCGGAAACATGAACGTGCCCAGCCGCCAGCCGCCGGCCCCGCACCATTTGGACAGCCCGGAACTGATGATGGTGCCCTCGGGGTAATGGCGCGCCACGCTGACGTGCAGACCGTCAAACTGCAGCTCGCCGTAGATTTCGTCCGACAGCAGCACCAGCCGATACTGACGCGCCACGGCCGCAAGCTGCTCCAGTTCCGTTGGGCTGTAGGTGAGACCCGTGGGGTTGCTGGGGTAGTTCAGGATCAGCACCCGGGGGCGCTTGGGGTCGCTTTCGCAATGCTCAGCCAGTTGGGCCGGCGTAAGGCGATAGCCATCCTCGCGGCCGGTGTGGAGCCAGTGGATGTTGCGCCCGATAATGCGGGCCTGTGGCGCATAGCTCACCCAAGCCGGCGTCGGAATCAGGATGTCGCCATAAAACACAAGCTGAAGCAGGAACATCAGCTCCTTGCTGCCGGGCCCGATGAGCACGTTGTCGGCCGTGCCCTGCACACCCTGGCGCCGCCTGTGATACTCGGCCACGGCCTCGCGCAGGGCGGGCAGTCCTTTGACCGGAAGGTAATCCTTCTGGAAGGCGTTGGCGCGCAACTCCTCGACAATAGGCGCCGGCACGGGAAAGGGAGACTGCCCCAGCCCCAGCTTGAAAACCTGCCGCCCCTCCTGCCGTATGGCGTCGCTGCGCTCATTGATCGCGACGGTGGCCGAGGGCTTCATGCCGCGCACGTTGAGGTTGAGGTGAACGTCGGTTGCGGGCTGGCGTGAGGAAGTCATGAAGTCCTTTGAAGAATTCTCCGCGGCGGCTTCAAGCCCCGCAAAAAAAAATTCTGTTCGCGGCCTGTTGTGTTTGTGCGGCGAACCCCGCCTGCTTACACTTCGGCTGGCAGCCCCGGCGCGCACCTCGCAGCACCGGCTGCCCGCAAAAGCTGATATCAGGCCACCTTCAGGCCTGTGTGATGTAGGCCGAGTCGCGCGGAAGGGCCGCAACAGGGCCCACGACCGCTCCGCAGGACCGGCCCAGGGAACGACAACCGCCGTGAGCTTTGGGGCCTGATCCCCCGGGGCTGTTTCGTCGGCGCCGCCAGGGCGGCGCGAAAGGAGATCACTATGACTGCCACGCTTCAGTCCCGGCCGTTTCGTATCATCACCCAGCTCGACATCAGCCGCATTCCGCAGTTGCAGCACCTGGATCCGGACTTCGTGCTGTCCATGAAGGCCGTGGCTTCCGTGCTGCCCTTTCGCGTCAACAACTACGTGCTTGAAGAACTCATTGACTGGTCCAACATTCCGGCCGATCCCATCTTTCAGCTCGTGTTTCCGCAGCCGGGCATGCTGCATCCCCAGGACCTCGCTTCCATGCGGGCCCTGATCGCGTCCGGCGCGCCTCGCCCTCGCATCCTCAAAGCCGCGCGCGAGATCCAGCATCGCATGAACCCGCACCCGGCCGGACAGAAGCAGCTCAACGTACCGGAGATGGACGGCGAACCCGTGGCCGGCATGCAGCACAAGTACCGCGAAACCGTACTGTTCTTCCCCCAGGCCGGGCAAACCTGCCACGCCTACTGCACCTACTGCTTCCGTTGGGCGCAGTTTGTCGGCATCGAAGATCTCAAGTTCGCCAGCGGCAGCCCCCAGACCCTGGTCCGCTACGTCGAGCAGCACCCGGAAATCACCAGTGTGCTCTTCACCGGCGGTGACCCCCTGGTGATGAACTCAAAGGTTTTGCGCCAGTATGTGGAGCCCCTGCTAAACATCAGACACCTGCTCAGCATCCGCATCGGCACGAAGTCCGTGGCCTACTGGCCCTATCGTTTCGTCAATGATCCCGACTCCGACGACCTGCTCAGGCTCTTCGAACAGGTGGACCGCAGCGGCAAGAACATGGCCATCATGGCGCACTTCAGCCACCCGCGCGAACTGCAGACGGACATCGCGCGCGAGGCCCTGGCTCGCCTGGCCAACGCCAACGCCACGGTGCGCTGCCAGGCGCCCCTGATCCGACACGTGAACGACGACTGGCGCTGCTGGTCGGAAATGTGGCGCGAGCAGATCCGCCACAACGCCATTCCCTACTACATGTTCGTGGAGCGCGACACCGGCCCCAAGGAGTATTTCAAAGTGCCGCTGGCCCGCTGCCTCGACATCTTCCAGAAGGCCTACGCCACCGTCAGCGGCCTGGGACGCACCGTACGCGGCCCCTCCATGAGCTGCACGCCGGGCAAGGTGGTTGTCGACGGCGTCACGGAGATTCAGGGTCAGAAGGTCTTCGTGCTCAAGTTCCTGCAGGGACGCAACCCGCAGTGGTCCGGCCGTATCTTCTTTGCCGCTTACGATGAAAACGCCGCTTGGCTGGATGATCTGAAGCCCGCCTTTGGCGAGGACCGCTTCTTCTTCGAACCCGAACTGGAGGCCATGAAGGCCAGCGGCAATGCGCGGGTGTGGCAGAAGCCCGGTTTCCCGGGCTTCGTCGAGGAGAATTGACGGTAGCTGCTAGCGCACTGCCGCGCCGGCCACGTTGATGACTATGCCCAGCACGATCCAGATCAGGCCGATGATGATGCCGGCATAAGCCAGGCCGACGCCGGCGTTGCGGCGCTTGGCCTCACCCAGCCCCACACCGCACAGGATGACGCCGACCAGCGGACAGATGAACAGCGAGAGAATGAAGCCGGCAATCACAGTACCGGGAATGCCCTGGGGCACGGGTGGCGCACCGTAGCCAAAGGGCTGGCCATAGGCCTGAGGCTGGCCGTAACCCTGCTGCGGGCCGTAGCCGGGCGGGTAGGCGCCGGGCTGCCCGTAACCGGCCGGTTGCTGGCCATAGCCCTGAGGTTGCTGCCCGTAACCGCCCTGACCGCCCTGCTGATAAGGATTCTGGTTATAGCCGCCGCTCATGGCCGCCCCTGTCTGTTGGTGAAGTTGAGCCGTTATTGTGAAGCGCGGCGCTTAAATTGCCAGTGGGCACCGTTCCAAACTTCGCGCGCCCGCTCAGGCCTGCTTGGCCATCTCCTTGAGCCGTTCGGCTCGTTCCCACTTGCGCAGGGCGAAGATCACCTCGTCCAGGCGTCCTTCCATGACCTGCTCAAGGCCGAAGTTCTCGTTGCAGCGATGGTCAGTGCAGCGGTTTTGCGGGAAGTTGTAGGTGCGGATCTTCTCGCCGCGCTTTCCTGAGCCAATCACGCTGCGGGCTTCTTTTCGTTCAGCGGCGATACGTTCCTGCTCGCGCTCGTAAAGCTTGGCCCGCAGAATGCGCAGCGCCTCGTCCTTGTTCTTGTGAAAGCTGGGCGTCATCTGGCAATCCACGAAGATACCCGTGGGAATGTGCCGCATCTGGCAGCGGGAAGCCGTCTTGTTCACGTTCTGGCCGCCGGGGCCGCCGGAGCGCGCAGCCTGGATGTCGAGATCGGCCTCATTGATCTTGATATCCACCTCTTCCACCTCGGGCAGCACGGCCACGGTGGCCAGCGAGGTGTGAATGCGGCCCTGCGTTTCCGTCGCGGGAACGCGCTGCACGCGGTGTCCGCCGGCCTCGTACTTGAACCATTTCCATACGTTGTCGCCGGTGATCGAGTAGGTGCCGGACTTCACGCCGCCGACTTCGCTCTCCACTTCATCCATCACCACGAGCTTGAACTTGTGCTGGGCGCAAAAGCGCGCGTAGGTCTCCATCAGCTCACGGGCAAACAGCGTGGCTTCGTCACCGCCTTCGGCGCCGCGGATTTCAAGGATACAGTTGCGGCTGTCGCTGGCGTCCTCGAGCACCAGCATGTCTTCGGCTTCCTCGGCCAGCCGGGCGAACTGGGGCTTGAGTTCCTTGAGCTCTTCCTCGGCCATGGCGCGCATTTCGGCGTCGCCGGACTTGTCAGCGATAATCTCCTCGTCGCCTTTGATCTGGGCCTCGAGCTTGCTCAGTCGATCGCAAACCTCCGCCAGCTCCTTGAGCTGGCCGCGCTCGCGCTGGACTTCCTTGAAGAGCGCCTGGTTGCCATAGACGGCGGGGTCTTCAATGGATTTGGTCAGCTCCGCATAGCGCGCTGCGCGCTTTTTCAGCATTTCAAGGACAACCATGACCTGCTCCCGCAATGATTCCTTACGTCAGCCAAATGAAAAGCGTGGCCGGGCTTGCGCCCCGCCACGCTCGATTTCACCGGGCTAACGTCCGCGACCACGGCCTCCGCCACCGGGGCCGCCGCGGCCCTTCTTCTCTTCCTTCTCCTCCACCGGAATGATCACTTCGCGGTTGGCGCCCAGCAGGCGCTTGCGCTCCAGCGCCGTCTTGAGGTCTTCCTTGGGCGCGGCCACTTTCTTGACGTCCAGCTTCTGGGTGGCCTTGACCTTGGCCTTGTCCTTGTCCCAGGCGAAACGCTTGGTGAAGGCATCCACGCGGCCGGCGCTGTCCACGAACTTCTGCGTGCCCGTGTAGAACGGGTGGCAGCCGCTGCAGATGTCAACGCTCAGCGTTTCCTTCTTGTACATGATGTGGAACTTGTTGCCGCAGGTGCAGCTCACTTCGCAGAGGTGCACTTTCGGATGGATGTCAGCCTGCATGGGTCTCTCGCTCTGGCCCCCGCGGAACCGGACGACAGGGCCTCATGGCCTGCCGCGCTTCCGGCCCTCCTTGGCGGGCGGAAAATTGGACGCGCAACTGTAGCGAGGAACGCCCCGCTGGCAAGGGGTGAGCAGGGGCGGGGTAAGAGTCCGGCGGCCGGAATTCTTCTGGAACCGGGATGCCCGATGATTCGTATTGGTAGTGCATCTGACGCGCACTAGACTGCCTTTGAGAACCCCATCGCTTGGGAGACGCATGCCGGAAAAGCGCGACCCATCTGCCGGCCGCCGCAACGTCATTCTGGCGGCATTGGCCGTCGTGGTTCTGGTGCTGATTGCCGCAGGAGTGGTGATTATTTCGCCGCCGGGCGAACGCGGCCGCCCCCTGCGGCCCGGGGAAGACTCCGCGTCGAGGCATTCCCGCAACAGTGATCTCTTTGAAGAAGAGGGGCTTGATGAAGCCCGGCCTGGCCAGCCCCGGCCACAGGACGGGGTCAAAACATCCAACCCCGCGGGCCAGGGCCAGGAGGCTTCGGAGCCCCGCCCCGCAGACAGTCGCGGAAAAGTGCCCGGCGCCGATGAAGCGGCGGAGGTTGTTGACCCCGAAGAGATATCGGGTCCGGCCAAGGGCCACCTGATCATCCGGGTGACCGACCGCGCCGATGACCGGCCGGTGATTGGCGCCAGTGTGTATTTTCCGATGCGCGAAACCAACCTCGAAAGCGAGGGCGGCGAGATCCGTCTGCTGCCCGGCATGGCGCAAGCGGTCAAACGCACGAACAAGCACGGCATTGCGGTCTGGAAGGAAGGCGAACTCCATAGGTTGCCGGGTTTGGGATTCAAGACCGAGGGCGTGGCCGATATGGGCGTTGCCCGCCTGACCTCATCCAGCGTAGTCGTCACCGCCCCCGGCTACGCCGACCTGTTTGAAACTGTCGCCGTCCCCGCCCTCGATCCCAGGGGCAGTGAGGTCGCGCTGAAACTCTCCAGCGCCGTGCGCGTCTCCGGCAAGTGCCGCCTCAAGCGCGGCGGCAACGCCGCCAGCGTGCGCATCGAGGTGCGGCAATCTTCGCGCCAGGGGGTCAGCGCCAATCCGGCCAACGGCTTCACGGTCGTGGCGGACAGTCTGGGCGAGTTCCAGCTGAAGGTGGCCAACGATTACCTCTATCAGTTCGCCGTAAAGCACAGCGGCTATGCCCCCTACCTGAGCCAGGTGTTCGACTTTAAGCGTGACGAGCGCGAAGTCAGCATCGTGCTCGAGCCGGCGCAGGGCATCGAGGGCGTCGTGACCGACAAATCGGGCAAAGGCATCGCCGGCGCGACGGTCACCAGCGTTCACGAGCGCCTGGGGGTGGAAACGGACAGCGACGGGCGCTTCATCTTCGATCTTGTGAAGGACCGCATTTACTCCAACGACATTCACCTGCGCATCACGGCCGCGGGCTATGCGCCTCTTTCGCGACAGGTCCTAGCCAACGACCGCAACGTGAAGATCGAGCTCTCACGCGAAGGCACGCTCAAAGGCGTGGTGGTCAATGAAAAGGGCAAGCCGGTCATGGAGGCCCGCGTTACGTGCCGCTACATGGAGGGCCGCGAGGAAATCTTCAGCGCCGAATCTAACGTCGACGGCGAGGGCAACTTCAGCTTTGCGGGGTTTGGCCAGGGAGTAGCCCGCCTCATCGCTCACACCCAAGACGGTCTGAGCAGCGAGGTGGCCCAGGTCAAGGTCGCGCCGGAGACGGAGGCCGGCCCCGTGCAACTCAAGCTCACGACCGCGGCAGCCATCACCGGCCAGGTTCGCGTCCGGGGCGGAGGAGGCATTGAGAAAGTCACCCTGGCCCTGAATGGCAAGCCCGTGGCCAGCACCGACGCCGAGGGCAACTTTTCAATCGCCGCGCTCGACGCGGGCGAGCACAGCCTGAAGGTCGTCAACCAGTATCCCATTGAAGACGGGCAGCTTCGCCAACTGCCGCTGTTCACGACCGACGGCAAGGCCTTCTATTACCTGCCGGCGGAGCGCAAGCTGAGGCTGAAGCTTGGCGCCAGCGAAGCCGTCATCTTCGAGTGCGACCCATTCGAGGCCAAGTTTGACCGCACCATCACGCTGCGCATCATCACGGTGCCGGCCGAAACGGCGACAGCCGTCGTCGTGACCATCAACCCGGTGTTCGGCGCGCCTCCCGCCGGCATTGAAATGCCCAAGCCCTATGCCTTCCCCGTGGATATCCCCGACGGCCGGCTGGAAACGCAAAGCAAGCTGCTCAACGGCGTGAGCTATGAGGTCACCTTTGTCCATCCCCGCTACTTCACGGCCACCCTCAACCACCAGGCCCTGGCCCAGGTGAAGGACGGCGAGACCGTCGAGGTGAGGCTCGAGCGCGCCTTCATGATCAAGGGCTACGTCAAGGACAGCCAGGGCAACGGTCTGGAGGGCGTAGGCCTGTCCAAGGACCCCGATAACAAGTGGGCCCAGAGCGCCACGACGGACATCCATGGCTACTTCGAGTTCGGCCAGTTGAAGGAAGGCGATTATGTGATCAGCGCCTTCAAGACCAGCTACTACCTCGAACAGAAGGCAATCAATATTCAGGGGCGCGATCCGGACCTGCTTCAGATCCAGCTCATCAGCGCCAACGAAATCCGCATTATCGTGATGAACAACGGCCAGCCACAGCCGGGCGCGCGCTGCCACATCTACCGCAATGAAAACGACAGCAGCAACCCCGACGACTGGAAGGTCCACTTCGATATCGGCACGACCGACGCCAACGGCGTGAAAGTGATCAACTTCCACTGGCAGCGCAACTATCAGGTCGTGGCCCTGCACGGCAGCCGCATCGGCTACGTCAACTTCGACAACCTTCGCGAAACGCCCTCGCGGGAAGTGACCTTGAGTCTGGAGCCGGCCTATCAGTTATCAGGCCAGGTCGTCGATGCCCAGACCGGTGCGCCCGTGCCCGAGGCCTTCGTGCGCGCCCACATCGAACCCACCGGCGTTGAGGGCAAAGACGGCAACCTGTTCCAGACCCAGAGCAATTCAGCCGGCAGCTTCTCGCTTACGGTTCCCGCCGGGATGTACCACTTCTACGTGCCCCAGAGCACGCTTTACCGCCGCTTGGACACCACGGGCAACCCGGTGCCCCAGGGCACGACGGGCATCGCGCTGGCGGTGCAGCTGCGCGACGACATCCAGGGCAACTACGCCCAGATGGTCTCTTTCAGTTGCCCCGCATCCATGACGGCCGGGCAGGAGTATGAAGTCAGCGTCACGATGCGCAACTCCGGCTCCACGACCTGGAACTCCACGGGCGCCAACGCCTGGCGACTGGGCTCCCAGGCGCCGCAGGACAACAACACCTGGAACATCTCGCGCGTCAACATTGCCGCAGGCGTCGAGGTGCGTCCCGGCGAAAGCTATACGTTCACCTTCAACGTTCGAGCCCCCGCGACTGCCGGCCAGTACAACATGCAATGGCGCATGGTGCAGGAAAACGTCCAATGGTTCGGGCAGTACACGCCCCTGCGGCAGGTTACGGTGGTCGCGGCCTCCGGCGGGTAGGGCCGCATGTTTGCGCTTTGGCCGGTCAATACTCCCGGCGCAGAATCAGGAAGGTCTGGCGGCCGGGCAGCACGTCCTGCTCGTGGCGCAGGTCAAAATCCAGCGCGTAAAGGCGCTCGATGAACTCACTGGGCTGCCAATAGCCGCGCCACACCTTGCCCGCGCCGGACTTGTGGGTTTCCAGCCCCTCGCCGCTGCCGATTTTCAGCCTGACACCCAGCACGCCGCCGGGACGGAGCGCGTCGCGCAGGCCGCGGACTGTGTCGTCAAACTCTCGCCGTTCTATGTGACCCAGCAGGGCATCGGCGAAGATGGCGTCAAAGCCGCTGCGGGTGAAGGGCAGGTGCCTCATGTCCGCGCAGACCAGCGGAGCCAGGGGCGCCTCTTTTCGCAGGTGCGACAGGGCGACCCGACTGAAGTCCATGCCTACCGCATAGGCCCCCTGCTCACCCAGTTCGTGAAGCAGCGCGGCAGCGGTGCCCCCCATCACCAAGCAGCGAATGGAAGGGCGCCCTACGTATTGATAGAGCAGCCGCGCGTGGTGCGTGAGGCCCGCAGCCGGACGCGGATCAAACTGGTTCAAAAGGGCGGCCGCGGCGCGCTCGTAGGTCTGGCGTGTAATGTCAGCGTTGCTGGGCATGAAGCCGTTTCAGATTCCGCGGGCACTGGAGCCGCAAGCAAGCATACATCCCCTGAAAACCCTACAATGAACTGCTGAAAACGCCCCTTCCAACGGCCCGGTAAGGTAGCGCGACAGCCCGTCAGGATATAGCTTGCAGCCTGGAGAATTGGAAACCGACAAAGGACATGGCCATGAAGACCGCCGTCATCTGCGAAGCGCTGCGCACGCCCATCGGGAAGTTTCAGGGATCCCTGAGTTCGTTTGAGGCCCCCAGGCTGGGCGCCCACGTGGTGAAGGCGCTACTGGCTAAGAGCAAGCTCGACCCTGAACGCGTCGACGAAGTGATCATGGGCAACGTGCTTCAGGCAGGCCTGGGCCAGAACCCCGCGCGCCAGGCGGCGCTGCACGGTGGTGTGCCGCCCAAGGTGGGCGCCATGACCATCAACAAGGTCTGCGGCAGCGGCCTCAAGAGCGTGGCCCTGGCCGCCCAGGCCATTCGCTTGGGCGACGCCAGCTGCATCATCGCGGGCGGCTTTGAGAGCATGAGCAATACGCCCTACCTTCTGCCCGGCGTGCGCAATGGCCTGCGCCTGGGACACGGTCAGGCCATTGACGCCATGATTCACGACGGCCTGTGGGACAAATACAACGACTTCCATATGGGCATGACGGCCGAACTGGTCGCGGGCGAATACGGCATCAGCCGCGCCGAGCAGGACAAGTTCGCCTGCGAAAGCCACATGAAGGCCCTCAAGGCCATTGACCAGGGCGCCTTCAAGGCGGAAATCACTCCCCTAGAACTCAAGGGCAAGAAGGGTGAAGTCACCCTCGTAGATACGGACGAGGGCCCGCGCCGTGATACGACCGTGGAAGCCCTGAGCAAGCTCAAGCCGGCCTTCAAGCCCGAAGGGGGCACCGTGACCGCCGGCAACGCCCCCAGCGTCAATGACGGCGCGGCCGGAGTCATCGTGTGCGCGGAAGATGAGGCCCATCGGCTCGGGCTCAAACCCCTGGCGCGTATCACGGGCTATGCCACGGGCGGCCTCGAACCCAAGTGGGTCATGATGGCGCCCAGAGAAGCGGTCAAGAGCCTCTTGAGCAAGACCGGTGTCAATATCGGCCACTTTGACCTGATCGAACTGAACGAGGCCTTCGGCGTCGCGGCCATTGCCCTGCAGCGCGAACTCAAGATTGACCCGGCGCGGCTCAACATCCATGGCGGCGCCGTGGCCCTGGGGCACCCCATCGGAGCCTCCGGCTGCCGCATTCTCGTAACGCTGCTTCACGCGTTGAAGGGGCGCAACCTCAAGCGGGGCCTCGCCGGGCTCTGCCTGGGGGGCGGCAATGCCGTGGCCCTCAGCGTCGAGTTGGTGTAGCCGCCTACTTGGCCGTCATGCCCCCGTCGACGGGCAAGTCCATGCCCGTGAGAAACGAGGCCTCGTCACTGGCCAGGTAGACTGCGGCCAGGGCGACGTCGCGCGGCATGCCCACATTCGTCAGCGGATGCAGGAATGCCATCTGCGAGCGCCACTCGTGAATGCCCAGTTCGGCCTTGCTGCGATCTTGGAGCGGCGTGTCCACCACGCTGGGTGAAATCGTATTGAAGCGCAGACCCTTGTCGCCAAAGTCCACGGCGCAGCAACGGGAGAACATGGCCAGGGCGGCCTTGCTGGCTGAATAGGCCAGCTTGTCTGCGTCGGCGGCCTTGCCGTGGGCCGCTGAAACACTGAGTACGCAGCTTCCGCGGCGCGCCAGCAGCATGGGCAGGCAGGCTTGGGTGACGAGAAAGGCACCGCGAAGATTGGTGTTGAACACGCGATCCCAGATCTTCAATTCCGTGGTCTCGAGCGTGCCGGGCTCAAACAGGCCCGCGTTATTGACCAGCACATCAAGCCCGCCCAGCAGTGAGCTGGTGCGGGCCGCCAGGGCCTTCACGTCTTCGGGGTCGGTGACGTCACACTCCACGAAATGGGCGTGCGGCGTGACGTGATGCAGAGCCTCGACGGCTTGCTGCAGGGGACCCGGCCGACGCCCGCAAATGACCACGCGCGCGCCCTCAGCCACGAAAGCCTCCGCGATGGCGCGGCCGATGCCCGTGCCGCCTCCCGTGATCAGAACCCGCTTGTCCTTGAGTCGCTCGCCCATGGTTACTCCTGCCCCGCGGACCCAGTCTAGTTTTTGTTGGCCGCGCCGACACAGAATGGGCATCTTGGACTGATTCAGTCCAAATCGTATAGTCGGCAGTCAGGGCAACAGGGCGACGAATCGAGGCCATGCAGTACTCCGAGAAGATCCGCGATCATTTCCTGCATCCGCGCAATGCCGGCGAACTCGAGGACGCCACCGTAATTGGCGAGGCCGGCTCGCTCGCCACCGGAGACGCGTTTCGCCTTTACCTGCGCATTAATTCGCAGGATGTGATTGAAGAAGCCCGCTTCCAGGCCTTCGGCAGCCCGACCGCCATTGCGACCAGCAGCGCCCTGACCGAAATGATCAAGGGTAAGCACGTCGATGAGGCCGTACGCCTGAGCACGCGGGACATCGCGGCCTACCTCGATGGTGTGCCGCAGGAGCGCATGCATGCGCCGGTCATGGGCATGGAGGCGCTGGAAGACGCCTATGCCAAGTACCGGCGCCTTGAAACGCTGGACGAAGACGGGCAGTCCGCACGCATCGTCTGCCGCTGCTTCAATGTAAGTCACGGCCGTATCGAGCGCGCGATTCGCGACCACCACCTGAGCACCATTGCCGAAGTCACCCACCACACCAAGGCCGGCGGTGACTGCAACTCGTGCCACGCGGACATTGAAAACCTGCTGGCACGCGCCCGCGCCGAGCGCGCCCGCGCAGCCGAAGAAGAGCGCATCCGCACGGCCCGCGACAATGCGCGCAAGGCCCAGCCCGCGGGCGGCATCTCGGACTTGCAGCGCGCAGCGCTGATTCAGGAGGTGCTGGACCGTGAGGTGCGGCCGGGCCTGGCCATGGATGGCGGCGACATGGAACTAGTGAGCGTGGAGGGCGCCACGGTGCGCGTCAAGCTCGGCGGCCACTGCGTCAGTTGCAGCAGCAGCACGGCCACCATGCGCTACTTCGTGGAAGACAAGTTGCGCGAACTGGTGGACCCCGCTATTGAGGTCATTGACATCACCGAGCACGGGCAGGAGTTGCACGCACCGCCCATGCGCTGACCGCGGACTTCCATGGCCGACCTCCTGTACTTTGACAATAACGCCACCACGAAGCTGGCGCCCGAAGCCCGCGCCGCCCTTGAACCCTTCCTGGGCGAGCTGGTGGGCAACCCCAGCTCGGCGCATAACGCGGGAGGCCGCATCCTGCACGCCGTGGAAAAGGCGCGCGAGCAAGTCGCCCTCATGCTGGGCTGCGAGACAGGAGAGATCATCTTCAACTCGGGCGGCACCGAGGGCCTGAACACGGCCATTGAAAACGCGCTGGACGCCCTGCCCACGCGCAAGCAGATCATCATTTCCAAAGTCGAGCATTCGGCGGTGTCAAACGTGGTGCGGCCCCTGGCGCGCAAGGGCTATCGCATCACGGAAATCAACGTGGACCGTTTCGGACGCCTCGACCTCGCCCAACTGAATCACGAAGTGGGCCATGAAACGGCCCTGATCGCGACGCTGTGGGCGAACAATGAAACCGGCGTCGTGGCACCCGTCGCCGAAATCGGCGACATGGCCAAGCGCGCGGGGGCCATGTTCGTGGTTGATGCCGTGCAATGCCCCGGCAAGCTGAAACTCGACATGAAGGCGCAGGCCGCCATCGACTACCTCGCCGTTTCAGGCCACAAATTCCACGCCCTGCCCGGCTGCGGCGCACTCTTCGTGCGAAAGGGTACCTCCTATCGGCCCCTGATACGCGGAGGCAACCAGGAGCGCGGCCGCCGCGCCGGCACAGAAAACGTGCCCGGCATTGTCAGCATGGGGGCGGCAGCCCGCTGCATCAACGAACACCTCGACGCCGACATCAAGCGCCAGACCGAGCTGCGTGACATGCTGCAGTCCGGCCTGCTGGCAAAGCTCGATAACGTCATCGTCAATGGCGACGAGCAGTCCCGCCTGTGTAACACGCTCAACGTGGGCTTTGAGTTCGTTGAAGCCGAGGCCGTCCTGCTGATGCTGGATGCCGCGGGGGTCGCCGCCAGTTCCGGCAGCGCCTGCGAGTCGGGCAGCCTGGAAACAAGCCACGTGCTCCGCGCCATGGGCGTGCCGTTCACGGCCATCCATGGCAGCGTGCGCTTTTCGCTCTCGCGCTACACGACAGCGGCCGAGGTAGGAGCGCTGGTAGACAGCACGGTCAAGATCGTCAGGCGCCTGCGCGAGATCAGCCCCTTTGGGCGCGAAAAGCCCGCCCCGAAGAAGCCCGGGGACCTCGAAGCCCACAAGGCCTACTTCGCTACGACCTGAGGGCGATTGCCGGCCATCGACAACGCCGGCGGCTCAGCGGAAAATGCCCCCATGGATTTCGACCACCCCGTGGCCGCTGTGATTCTCGCGCTGGACGCGCACGAGGTGCCCCACGCCCGTCTGCTCGCCCGCGAACTCGCCGCCGACTGCGACAGCCAGACCATGCTCGTGCTCGGCGAGGCCTTCGCCGAGCGCGGCTTGGTGTCTCCACTGGCGGACCTGTGGCAGTACCGATGGTCGCGCCAGGGACCCGTTGAGGTCGAAGCCGAGGCCTACGCCCTGGCCATCAACGCTCTGGCTGTCGAACACATGCGCGAAATGCGCTTTGACGAAGCCCGCCCTCTTCTGCTGAAGGCGCTCGAGGCCCTGCCGCAAAACCTGGCCCTCATCCAGAACTTCGCTTCCTGTTCCCTGGAACTCGGAGAGTTCCAGGCGGCGCTCGACGGCGTGAATGAAGCCGTGTCCCGGGCTCCCCAGGATCCCGCGCTGCACGAACTTCGCGGCCGCGTGCTCTATCAATCGGGCGATGTCGAGCTCTCCGTACCCGAGTTCACACAGGCTTTTGACGCCGGGCGGGCCTCGGCGGGCCTTTGGCTGCTGCGCGCCCTCTGCCTCGATGCCCGCATTGATGAAGCCATCGAGGACATGGAGAAGCTGCTCGCAGAGCACCCCGAGCGCGGCAAGGCCATGCTGGACCTCGAGTTTTCCGACCCGGGTTCGCCCCTGCAGATTCTGCGGGACGATGAGCGCGCCCGCCCTCTGTTTGAATGACCCAGCCCGCGGGCCGCAGCTGAAACCACTCCGGCGGCCCGCTACAGATGCTTGTTAAAGAAGTCCAGGGCCGCATCCACGGCCTGTACAAACTCCGCCGTGCGACGGCGGAAAGGGTGCTGGGTGCCCAGCACGTGGTCCGTGTTTTCAATCGAAAGCAGGCGGGTGTTGGCGCCCCTCAGACCGTTGCTGTTGGCGGCCTCAAGCAGCGCCAAAGACTCTTCGAAGGCGACGCTCTGGTCATCGACGCCATGAATCAGAAGCCAGGGCACCTCGAGGCGGGAGGCCGCGCGGTGGATGTCAAAGGCCTCGGGATTTGAGCTGACTTCCTCGAAAAAAGGCCGGCCCACGCGCATTTCCTGACCCGTGCGCGCGTTGGTCAGCTTCATGTGACCGTAGGCCTTGAGGTTCGCTTCGACCTCGGCGGGCGGAAAGCGATTGGGCGTGGAAATGGCCGCCAGCGTGACCAGGGCACGGATACGCGGATCGCGCGCAGCATAGAGCACGCTCAGCCCGCCGCCCATGGAGTGCCCAAACAGGCCCATGCGCGCGCGGTCCAGCTCACATTTGTCCGTCAGCAGGCCCCGCGCGGCAGCCTCCACCACCTGGCGCAGGTCAAACAGGCGCTTGCCCCAGGTGTCCCGCTCGAAGAGGTCGAGACGGTTGAACAGGTCGGTGTCGCCGTGAACGCCGCAATGGGAAAGGCTCACGGCGGCCGCCGCGATGCCGTTGTCGGCAAAGCCTCGCGCCAGCGTGGGGAAGAAGCCCCAGTGCTTGAAGCCCTTGAATCCGTGCAGAATCAGCACCAGCGGCGGCGAGCCCTCGCCCGCGGGGAGGTAGAGATCGCCCGCGATTTCCTCGCCGTCGGCGCCCCGCAGCAGGAAAGTATCATCTGGTGCAACCTTGGAAGCCATGAGTCGTCCGGGCAGTCCCCTGGCCGCGCTACTGCGGCTTATCAGGGTCCTGCACCTGCACTTCGTCCACCTCGGCCTCGCCCGCGCCTTCCTGCGCAGCGGCAAGAGAGGCCAAATCCTGCTGGCGCGGCAGCTCACTGAGAGACTTCAAGCCAAAGGCGCGCAGGAACTCGCCGGTGGTGCCATACAGAGCGGCATTGCCACGGTTCTTGTCGCGCTCGGTCACCTGGATGAGGCCGCGCTCAAGCAGGGCGCGCACGAGGTGGTCGCTGGAGGAACCGCGAATGCTCTCGATGTCGAGGCGCGAAATGGGCTGCTTGTAGGCAATGACCGCCAGACACTCCAGCACGGCAGGGCTGAGCTTTTGCGCCTCGCGCTCGCGAACCAGCTTGTTGAGCAGTGTGTCATGCTCGGGACGTGTGGTGAGCTGGTAGCCCTGGGCCAATTCCTGCAGCGAAAAGGCCGAGCCCAGATCATCGTAGCGCTTGGCCAGCAGAGACAGGCACTGCTTGACGGGAATGACGCTGGGGACTTCCAGCAGGTCAGCGATACGGCGCGCTGAAATGGGCTTGCCGTGCACAAACAGCAGGGCCTCGATGCGCGCGGCCATGGCATCCGGCGGCATGAAAGAGGCCGACAGGGAGTCCCCCACCTGGGTCGCGTCATCGGCCCCGGCGGACTCGCGGTCTTCCGGCGTGTCCGCTTCAGGGTTGGATGAATCAGGCGTCATGGTCGTCTAGTGGACGGCGTCGGAAATCAAGACTCGAAATGGAAGGCCGCGCCCAAGGCTACACGCTGCCGCCCTTTTTGCATTTCTCAATTTGAATTTTGCGTCGCCCCTATTTGTCCGGCTCGCAGTGAACGCCGGGCACCCTGAACTCCATGGTGTAAACCCCGCGCGACATGACCACCCGCACCCAGCGGCCAAAGCGGTCGTCATCGACGTCCGGAAACGCCAGAAACTCGGGTCGGCGGTCAAAAAACTTCGCGGTGTTGGCCAGGTTTGTCTTGTTGCGCTTCACGATGTGCCAGCCATAGGCGCTCTTCACGGGCTTGGAATACTCCCCGTCCTTCAAGGCATAGGCGGCATCCGCCACTTCTGCGGCCAGTCCGTCACCCTTGTAATGCCGCGGCAGCTTGCCGCCCAGGTTGGCCGAACCGATGTCCTGGCTTTCCTTCACCGCCAGATCGTCCCAGTTGGCGCCCCGCTGCAGCCGCACCCAGACGTCCTGGGCCGTCGCCTGGGTCTTGCAGAGGATGTGGGCGAGGTCGTAGCTCTCCGTCGAAGTCTCGAAGTAGTTCACGATCAGGCGCTTGAGCAGAATAATGCGGGCGCGCGAGCCCAGGTAGGCCTCCAGGCGCTCCTGCGTGAGGTTCTGGCTCTTGAGCCACTCCTCCCACGGCACGGCGCCTCCGTAGCGGTCCTGCACCTGCTTCTTCATCTCGGAAACCTGGCGCTTGACCTCGAGATCGATTTCCAGCTTCTTGATCTCGCAGCCGATGCGCTCGGCTTCCAGGTCCAGGAGGTTGACGTGCACGAGATAATCTACGGACTTGGTCAGGACCTTGTAGCGCTCATCGGGAATCAGCGCCTCGAAGTCGTAGATGCGGGCGATGAGCTGTTCCGCAGTGACGATGCGGTTTCCCACCCGTGCGACTTCATTGACTTTGAGCGTGGTCTTGGGCTTGTCAGCGGGTTTCTCGGCCCCTTGAGCGCCCACCAGGTATCCCGCAGAACTGAAAAGGCCGGCGAGCAGCGCCAGCGCGCCAAGCCTCAAGGCGAAACGTCGCAACATGGTCTCTCCTGCTTCGTCTGAATTCGGGGCCCGCCCCATCCTACACAGGCGCAACGAAACTTCACCCGGCCGGCAAGTGGCTTTTCAACGGGCCAAGGCTTGGCTTTCGCCGGCCTGGCCCCTTCGCTAGACTTGGCACCAAAGGGACTTCCCGTGGCGTCGCAGCGACAGAACCGTGACGAGGTTGACCCCCTGCCGTCGGGCCCGCCCGCGGCGTCTCCGGACCTTGTACCGGAGCTGGACCCCGACGCGCCCGACGACAGCGCCAGCGAAACCCGCGTGCCGCCCCCTGCGGCTCGTGCGCCGGCCACCGGTCACCTGCCCCCGAACTCCAAGCCGGGCACCGCCAGCCCCATGCGCGCTCCCGGATGGGACAACTCGGGCACCCGGCCGCGCGAGGCCGTGGAGCCCCCGCGCGGCGTTTCACCACCCAAGCAGCGTCCCGTTCTGCCCATCGCGGCCCGCACCGCCACGGATTCAGTGCCCGTCAAAGTTGAGTCCGCCGCGGCCCTGGAGCCGGTGCAGACGGATTCGGCCAACCTGCTGCACCCCGTGCAGGTGGACATTCCGGCGCCCCCGCCGCCCTCCACGGAAATCAAGGCGCCGGCACCAGGCCAGAAAAAGATCGAGTTCTCGCCAGAATCCGCCAATGCCGTGCTGGAGGTCACCGCCGAGCCGCCCCTCGAAACAGCGGATATTGACACGTCAAGACCCAAGGGCCGGTCGCCCAGCGGCTTTCGCGCCGAGCCGCCGCCGCGCCCGGAAGACGACTTCCCCGAGACCACCAGCGACTCCGCCACGTCCGGCACAAGGCAGGACACCGCCGAACGCGCCCTGGCCAACCTGAACCTCGACGAGGAGGAAATCCCGCCCAGCCCCGAGATCACCAAGCGCTTTGACGTGATCCTGCAGCTGGGCAAAGGCGGCATGGCCGTGGTCTATCTATGCCGCGACCCGCGCCAGAAGGGCAAGATCGTCGCGGTCAAGGACATACGCACCGAACTCAAGCCCGGCATGCGCATGGCTGAGCGCGTCGAGCACGAGGTGATGCTGCTCAAGGAACTCGATCATCCGCGCATCGTCAAGGTCCATGACCTGCTCAAGTTCCCGCGCGGCTCGGCCATCATCATGGAGTACATCGACGGCCTGCCTCTGGACCATGAAATCGGCGCGGGGCGGCGTATCACCTGGGATTTCGGCGTGCGCATCCTGCGCGAGATCGGCGATGCCCTGGCTTACGCCCACTCGCGCGGCGTCATCCACCGGGACCTCAAGCCCGACAACATTCTCTACTCCGAACGCCACAACATCATGAAACTCGTGGACTTCGGCCTGGCGCGGCTGTACGGCGAAGAGATTGATGTGAGCATGACGCGCACCGGCATGGTGGTGGGCACGCCCCATTACATGAGCCCCGAGCAGGTCAGCGGCAAACAACTCGACCAGCGCAGCGACGTCTATTCGTTCGGCGCCACGCTGTATTACCTGATCACGGGACAGCGCCATGTGGAGGGGTCCAACATCATGGACATCCTCGAGCAGCAGCGCTCGGGCGAAATCGTTCCGCCCAGCTACATCAACCGCGACATGCCGGACTGGCTGGCTTACATCATCGGCAAGATGATGGAGATCAAGGCCGATGACCGTTACCAGAGCATGGACGATGTCCTGGCCGACCTGCGCGCCGCCGAGGAAGACCCCGTAAACTTCGTGAAGAACAACCCCCGGGGTCCCGTCAAACGCTACGGCAGCCGCCCCCTGATGCCCTATGAGCCCGAGCCCGAACCGCCCCTGACGGACACCGCTGAAGAACGCCGCCTTCAGGCCAAGACGGCCCGCATACATGAAGAGGGCGCGGCGGCAATGGGCCCGCCCACGGCTCGCGACACCGACAAGCCCACTCACCGCGTGAAAGACCCGCGCATCGTCGAGGACCTGCCCAAGGGCGACCCCTCGCTTACCCCCCCTCCGGGGCCGCCCCTGGCCGTGGCCCAGCTCATGGAAATCTCGGAGCTGGTGCGCGAAGTCAGCCACCGCCTGCAGCGCACGGAGGACAAAGTCGAACAGCAGACCTTCAGCCCCCTGGCGCTCTTCCTGATTGTGCTGCTGAGCTCGCTGATTGCGGCGGCCATGGTGGCAGGGTTGATTCTTTACCTGCACCGAAGCGGTCAGATTTCCCTGCTGGTTAACTGACAGGGGCGGCCGGAGGCCGCCCCTGTCAGTTCTTGGGTCGCATCAGTTGCCGCTGGCCCCTGCGTCCGGCGCGGTTTTCACGTAGACGGCGCGGTAGCCCTTGATGACCGGGTTGTCAATCTTCTGGTTCACCGTCTTGCAGCCAATCTGGTCCAGCTTGGAAGCGTCGTCCTTCTTGAAGAAGTGGCGCAGCACTTTCAGGCGGCAGATGGTTTCGCCCTTCTCGTTGAGCACAATCAGCTCCGAGCCCTCGGGCGGGGCATCGCCGCTCACGGGGTTCACCAGCACGTTGCTGGCTTCGCCGGGCTTGCCGCCGCCGGTCACCGCCGCCACTGTGCCCTCAAAGGAATAGACACCCTCGCGGGGAGGCTGCTCGACCTTGGGATCCTTGGGCGTTTCCGTGCCCTCGGGAAGCTTGGCGCCGCCCTTGCGCAACTGTTCGATCAGGTCGTCGTACTGTTTCTTGATGTTGTCGCGGTCGGATGTGGCGTTCTGCAGATCCATTTCAAGCTGGGTCACCTTGTCGCGCAATTTGCGGTTGCTTTCGACGGTGGCGCTGGACTTCAACTCGGACAGTTCGGCGCGCAGCCGGGAGACTTCGTCGGCCGTCAGCAGCGAGCGTTCCTGCTCGGCCTTGAGGTCTGCCTGCGCCTTCTTGTGGGACTCCTGCTCGGTCCGCAGGGCGGCTTCCGTTTCGAGCAGCTTCTTCTGGATATCGAGGACCTGGTTGGGGTCGACGTTCTTGACCTTGCCCTCCAGCGTCTCGATCATGGCCTTGAGAGCCACGAGCGCACTCTGCAGCTCGTCCACCTTCCTGAGCTTGGTTTCCAGCTCGTCGGTGCGCTTGCTCTGGGCCTTGGCCGCCTCTTCCTGCGACTTTTCGAGGTTCTTGAGGCCCGTCGCGATGTCACCGCTGATGCTGTTGAGCTTGCGGTTCACTTCATCCAGGGACTCGCCGCCGCCCTTCTGCTGCTGGGCCAACAGCAGCTTGGTCAGGTCTTCGTTGCCGCCCTGCTTCTTGAGGTTCTCAAGTTCCGCCTGCAACTTGGCGTTCTGAAGCCTCGCTTCGTTGTCCTGGCAGCCGGCCAGGAACACCAGGGCAACGGCCAGGGCGGCCAAAATCAGGTTCCGCATGGGTGGAAAACTCCAGGCATGGACGCTTGTGTTCGGGGTGCAGCCCGCGTCCCTTCTTGCTTCGGGGTCAAGCGGGTTATTGAACCAGACTGTGGAAGAACGGTCAAGGCGCGCCGCCACATCCGGTCATGGGCACGGCCTCAAAGCCCCGGGCTACAGCCCGTTCATGACGTAGTCGATGAGCCGCGTTCCATCGTCAATCTTGATGCCCGCGCCCTCGGCGTTGGCTTCAGTCAGGGTCAATTGCGAGCGGCTTTCGACGCCCGGGCCCCACATCATGAAGGGCACCGGCCGGTCGTCGTGCTGGCGGTTGTCCACGCGGCTCATGAGCGTGGGAACGACGGTCAGGCGCACGTCGGTGGCCTTGTCCAGGACCTTGAGCACGGGCTTGAAAAAGTAGCGATCAATCAACTCGATGCTCTTGACCTTGCCCGGCGTGTCGCCCCGGTGGCTGTGCTCGTCGGGGTAGCTGAAATGGGCCATTACCAGCCCGTCCTGCTTGAGCGCCGAGAGCGTGGAGTCGCAAATCCGCTTGATCTCCTCCGTCTCGCTGGCCCGCGACTCCAGGTTGTCCACCTCTACGCGTTTGAGGCGGCCGCTGGGGTCCGCCAGCCGCGGAATCACGGCGCCGCCCGGCGCAACCACCTGAATACCCGCCGCCACCGCCACTCCGCGGAACAGGGGCGAATAGGAAACCAGTGTGGCCTCGAGCCCGAAGGTCTTCTGGAAGCCCGGCACATCCACGGCCGTGCCCCCGCCCCAGGGCCATATGGCGTTGGCCGGATTCTGCTTGAGGTCCAGGCGAATGCGGTTGATCTCGTGCTTGGCCAGCACCAGCGGGGCATCTTCAATCAGCTTGCGAAGCACCTCGCTGCCGGGGCCCTCTGGCATGCCTTCTGCCGTCGGCAGGTTCAGCACGTTGAAGGGATTGACCGTCGTGGAACCTTCAAAATCCGTGCCTTCCACCACCAGCAGATGGTTGTGGCCATGTCCCTTGATGAAGCGCAACTTCGGATTGTTGAAATGGCCCTCGAGCGCCTTCAGCAGCGCGGCACCTTCGTCGTCCGTGAGGCCGCCGGCCCTCGTATCCACGATCTTTCCATCAGCCACGGTCACGAACTGCAAGCGAAACGCCCATTCGCCATCAGCCAGCACAATGCCCGAAGCCAGCGCCTCGTAGTAGCCGCGCCCCGTGAGGTAAGGCCCCGGCGGATAGCCCAGGATGGTGAAAAGAGCGGCCAGGGTTTCGGGTGCCTGACCCTTGGGCACGGTGCGGATGGTCCCGAGTCGGCCGGCCAGGGCCAGCTTGTCGATGGCGGGGGTATTGGCGGCCTCAAGGGGGGTCTTGCCGCCCAGTTCGCTCTGGGGCAGGTCAGCCAGGCCATCAATCAGGACCAATAGATAGCGCATAGGTGGCGTCGAGCCGCAAAGCGCAAGTATGACGGAATACTGCCCTTACGGATAACGTTCCGTTACCGGAGCTATGGGACGATAGCGGCTTGCCTTGAGCATGCAAGCGCCGCACAAGGAAAACTGTGGGGCGCGGGCGGCAATGCACGTTAACATGGGTACTTCTAAAGCCTGACCAGGTGACCGGATGAAGCAGATTTCCCTCGGGCTGGTGCTCTTGCTGCTGGCCTCCACGCTGGGCGCGCAGGCCGAGCTGATTCGCGCCAAGGCCGTCCTGGAGCCGGTAGACCCCAAAGAAGGCAAGGCAGTCCCCGGCGGCGAGGTGAAGCTGCGCCTCCAGTTCGAGGTAGACAAGGGATTTCACGCCTACCACAAGGACAACCCGGGTTACAGCAAACCCATCAGCGTCAAGTTCAGCGAGCTTTCGGGCCTCACGGAGGTGGGAGAGGCCCAGTGGCCGAAGTATCACGAGGGCCACCCCGACCCCAAGGACCTTTCCTGGGTCGAGTACGAACTCAGCGGGACCTTCGAGATTGTGTACAACTTCAAGGTGCCGCTCGCGTCCAAAGGCGCCCTGAAAGTCTCGGGCAGCTACGAGGCCCAGGTCTGCGACGAGAAGGGCTGCACTGATCGCAGCGGAGAGTTCAGCGCCAGCCTTGACGTCTTTGATGCGCCCCGAGCCACGCCAGGCGGGGGCGACAGCGAGGCGCTCAAACGCCTCGAAGATAAAGTCGAAGCCCTGGCCCAGGAGCTCGGGTCCCATAAGAAGGACCTCGAAGCCATCCGCAAGGCCAACGAGGAGCTGAACAAGGCCCTCAAGGACTTCATCAAGTCGCAGCAGGAGAAGGCCGGGCCTTCGGGCGAGAAGGACGACCACGGGTTTTATGTCAGCTATGATTTCGCCATCGCCGAGGCGCGCAAGCAGGGCAAGCTTTTGCTGATTGACTTCAACGGCGAGTACTGAACTGCATGCCGCCGCATGGAGCGTGAGGTCTTCACGCTGCCGAAAGTCAAAGAGCTGCTGGCGAAGTTTGTTGTGGTGGGCCTGAAGACGGACATCAAGGACTCACGCATCAACGAACTCTACGCCAAGTACAAGGATCCTGAAGATCCTACGATCCCCTATTACGTGGTGCTGGACCACAACGAAAAGGCCCTGGGCGGCATCCATGCCACCCTGGGCCCGGAACCCAACGGCGACGATGACAACGGCTTGCCCCCCTCGGCCTTCGTGAAGTTCCTGGAGGAAATGAGCGCCAAGGGCGTAACCGGCGACAAGCCCGTCGAGCCCAAGCCTCAGCCCAAACCCGCCGCGGACAAGCCGCCCGCCGCCCAGCAGGGTGATGCTCAGGCCGAAGATGAGGGGCCCACGTCATTCACGGCCCTGTGGAAGTTTCTTCTGGAGGCCTTCGTCGTCGGCTTGATCACGCTGCTGACACCCTGCGTTTTGCCCGTACTGCCCCTGACCATCGGCTTCTTCGTCAAGCAGGCGGAGCAGAAGCGTCCGCCATTGATCACGGCCGGCATCTACTGCGGCGTCATCCTTGTGAGCTTTACATCGATTGGAGTGCTGGCGTCCCTGCTGCTGGGAGCTTCCGGCGCCGGAGATATCGCGCGCAGCTGGTGGCTCAACCTGGGCCTCGGCATCCTGTTCATTGTGCTGGCCCTGAGTTTCCTCGGGCTGTTTGAACTGCGCATGCCCACCTTCCTTACTTCCAAGGCGGGTCAGGCCCAGTTCCAAGCCAACAAGGCGGGCAAGGGCTATGTCGCCGCGATGATCAGCGGCACCTCGTTCACACTGATTTCGTTCTCCTGCACGGGGCCCTTTGCGGCCTTTGTGCTGGCCCGCGCGGCTTCGGGCGATGTCATCATGCCCGCCTTGGGGATGTTCGCCTACGCGTCAGGCATGGCCCTGCCTATTTTCATCATGGGCCAGTTCCCCGCGCTGATCAAACAACTGCCCAAGTCCGGTGGCTGGATGAACGCCATCAAGGTGGTGTTTGGCCTCATCGAGCTGGCCCTGGCCTTTGCCTACCTGGGGTTTGCCGAGCTGGCGCTTCGGGGCTCTGCCCCGGAGATCTTCTCCAAGAATCTGGTCATTGCCGTGTGGGTGGCCTGTTCCGTGGCGGCGGGCCTGTACCTCTTTGGCCTGTTCCGGCTCCCCCATGACCATGACCGCGTTGAGCAGATTGGGGTGTTCCGCGCCATCTTTGCCCTGGCTTTCTTCTGCCTGGCGGCCTTCATGCTGCCCATGCTGTTTGGCGCCCCGCTGGGCAACTTCGGAGCCGTCATACCACCCGGCGCCAAGGACGCCCCCTCGGCATTTGGCGGCAAGGGTGGCGGCGAAGGCGGCGACCATCTCAAGCCACCCGTCAAGTCCATGGACCAGGCCAAATCCGAAGCCGCCAAGACGCAAAGGCCGATCTTCATCGACTTCACGGGCCCTGCGTGAAAGGACTGCCTGTGGGTTGAGGAGAACATTCTCCACAGCCCCAAAGTCAGCCGTGTGCTGAATGACAAGTTTGTGTTTGCCGAGATGTGGGTGGAGCGCGGCAGTGAGGGCGAAGCCGTGCTGAAGGGTCTGAAGTTCAGCTCAGCCCTGCCCCAGTACGCCGTGGTCGACGCGGAAGGCAAGCTCGTCTCGCGCTATGACCGGCCCCAGAATGTTGCGTCCATCACGCCGGACGCCTTTGCCGCGTGGCTGGAAGAGAGCCTCAAGTCGTACCGGCCCTGACCGTGCCGCACGCATGACCGGGAAGCCGCCTGCAGGGCGGCTTCCCGCGTTTTGGGCCGGTTCTTTGGGCGTTCTTTTTGGTCAAACGTCAGGAAAGGGGTCGTTATCTCTGGTAAACTCAGGGGGATGCCGACGGGTGAAGACACACAGAAGGTCGTCAAGGCCGCTCCCGAAGACCTGGCCAAGGCCACGCGCACGATTGAAATCGGCGGCCCCCCCGCAAAGCGCATCTATGACCAGATGTCCCTGGTCGCCCTGGTGCTGGACGAGGAACTGCGCATCGTGCGCTTCAACGCCGCCGCCGAGCGCGCCCTGGGCAAGCGCTTTGACCAGGTGCTCGGCCGCCCCTGCTTTGACGCCCTGCCCGACCTCTCTGAAATCGCCGACTGCAGGGCCTGCGAGCGGGCCATTGCCATGGGCATTCCCACGGAGGTCAAAGACGTCGAAATCTACGACCACGCCCGGGGCAAGCGCTTCACTTTCGATTTTCAGATTGACCCCATCGTGGGCGACAACGGCAAGCTGGCCGGGGTATCCATGATCGGCCTGGACGTGACCGAACGCTTCAAGCTGCGCAAGCGCCTGGCCCGCCACAACGAAGACCTCAAGACCCTGCACGCCGTCAGCAATGCCCTGCGCAAAACGATGGATCTCGAGAAGGCCTTCGTCATCATCGCCAGCGCCCTGACCAGCGAGGCCGGCGGCGGCTACGACAAGGCCCTCATCCTCGTGTGCGACCAGGACCGCGAGCACCTGCTGGGGCGAGTTGCCGTGGATTCCCTGGGGCTGGACACGGCCGAGGGCATCTGGCGTTCGCTCACCACACATGACGGCCCCCTGGACAAGATGCTGGAGTCGGCCTTCCCGGTCCTGCATCGCCGCTGGGGCGCCCTGACCGAAAAGGTCAAGCGGGTGAAGGTGCCTCTCGACTCCCCCGACAGCCTCATGATTCACGCCCTGCGCACGGGCGAGCCCGTCACACACGAAACCTGCTCCGAACAGGGGCTCGAACACCTTCACCTGCACCCGACGCTGGCCGAGCATTTCCCGATGACATGCTTTGCCGCCGCGCCGCTGAAGACGGATCAGGACGCAATTGGCGTGGTCATTGTCGATTCCTCCAGCCGCCCCCGGCGCTTTTCGCCCGAGCGCCTGAACATGCTCAAGATGTTCGCCAGCCAGGCCGCGCTGGCCATCAACAACGGCCTGATTTTCCAGAACGTTCTCGCGCGAGCCCAGAAAGACAGCCTGACTGGCCTTTACAACCACGGCCACTTCCAGGAGACCCTGCGCGCGGAAATCGAGCGCGCCCGCCGCTACGGCCAGCCCCTGAGCGTGGTCATGCTCGACATCGACCACTTCAAGAAATTCAACGACAGCTACGGCCACCAGACCGGTGACAACGTGCTGCGCCAGACCGCGCAGGTCCTCACGGCCGGCGTGCGCGTCACCGACCTCGCCGCGCGCTACGGCGGTGAAGAATTCGCCCTGCTGCTGCCTCACACCAGCCTCGAACATGCCATTGACCTCGCGGAGCGCACCTGCGCCGGCGTCGCGCGCAAGGTCGTCGTGGCCGGCCCCAAGGGTGAACGCCTGGGCGTTACGGCAAGCTTCGGCGTTGCCACTTTCCCAGTTCATGCCCAAAGCGCGGCCGAACTCGTCAGCCTGGCCGATGAAGCGCTCTACATGGCCAAGAAGAACGGCCGCAACCAGGTACGCAGCGCCTCGGAGGTTCTGGCCCTGACGCCCCAGCAGCGCGAGGCCGTCAAGCAAAAGCACTCCGCGCCTGCGGCTCCCCCGGCCCAGACCGCCCCCGCCCCCCTGCCGGCCGAGGCGGCAGGCGGCAAAGATTCGGCACTGCCCCCCACTGTCGTGGAGCTGCCTCCGCGCTACCAGCAGCGGCTGGAGGCGGCCATTGCCGAGCGTCACCAGCAGAAGTCCTCCCGTGACCGAGACACCGTGCGCATCGTGAAATCCACGCCGGAGCAGCCGCCGCGCCGCACCCAGAAGCGGCGTGAAGATGAGGGCAAGCCGCGGCGGCGCTCGGGCCGAACGCGCAAGCCCTGAGCACGCCGGTTGCGGTTCTCGTTCCCTTGACCGCCTTCCCTTGCTAGAAGCAGACGCTCGACTGATGGAGTGATCGATGGACCGTGTGGCAATCAAGCGCGCCCTGATCAGCGTCTCGGACAAAACCGGCATCGTTTCTTTCGCGCAGAAGCTGGCGCAGTTCGGCTGTGAGCTGCTCTCCACGGGTGGCACCGCAAAAGTCCTGCGCGAGGCGGGGCTCAAGGTTATCGACGTCTCCGATTACACCGGCTTTCCAGAAATGATGGACGGCCGGGTCAAGACCCTTCACCCCAAGGTCCATGGCGGCCTGCTGGCCCGCCGCGACCTGAAGGAACACCAACAGGCGGCCCAGAAGCACGGGATTGGCATGATCGACATGGTCATCGTCAACCTCTATCCCTTCGAGGCGACGGTGGCCAAACCGGGAGTCTCGCGCGAAGACGCCATCGAGAACATCGACATCGGCGGGCCCTCCATGGTGCGCAGCGCGGCCAAGAACCACGAGGCCGTCGCCGTCGTGACCGACCCCGGCGACTACGAGGCCCTGGCGGCCGAACTCCAGTCTCAGCAGGGCGCCTTGGGCCTGGCCACACGGCGCCGGCTTTGCGCCAAGGCCTTCCGCATGACGGCGTGGTACGACCACGCCATCTCCGAATACCTTGATGACGACGGCGGCAGCTTCCCCGCGCGCAAGCTCGTCGCCCTGACCTTGAACCAGAGTCTGCGCTACGGCGAGAACCCCCACCAGGAAGCCGCGTTTTATCGCACGGGGCGCTTTGCCCAGGCCCTGGGCGGGCTGGAGCAACTGGCGGGCAAGGAGCTGAGCTACAACAACCTGCTGGACCTCGACGCGGCCCTGCGCGTGGCGGGCGAGTTTGACCGCGAGCACTTCGCAGTCATCATCAAGCACACCAACCCCTGCGGGGCGGCCGCCGGCGCCAGCGCGGCCGAGGCTTTTTCGCGCGCCTACGCCTGCGACCCGGTGTCGGCCTTCGGCGGCATCGTGGGCCTGAACCGTCCCTTTGACCTGGCGACGGCACAGCAGCTTCTCGAGGGGGAAAAATTCATTGAGGCCATTGTGGCGCCGGACTTCGAGGCACGGGCCATGGATGAAGTAGTGAACAAGAGCGGCAAGAAGTGGCGCAAGAGCATCCGGCTTATCAAGGCAAGCACCCTGCCGACTTCGCCCGTGCCCCTGGAGTATCGCGCGGTCTCGGGCGGCATGCTGGTCCAGCACCTTGACGTGCGCCGTGTGCAGCCCGCCGAGATGAAGGTCGTCACCAAGACTCCGCCCGACAACCGCATCATGGACGAGCTGTTCTACGCATGGACCTTCTGCAAGCACTTCAAGAGCAACGCCATCGTTGTGGCGCGGCACAAGTCCCTGCTTGGTTACGGCGCAGGCCAGACCAACCGCGTGGACTCCACCAAGCACGCGCTCGAGCGCGCCGGAGAAAAGGCGCGGGGCGCCGTGCTGGCCAGTGACGCGTTCTTTCCGTTCGCCGATTCCATCGAGCTGGCGGCGGCCGCCGGCATTGCGGCCATCATTCAGCCCGGCGGCAGCGTGCGCGACGAAGAGGTCATCCAGGCCTGCGACAAGCACGGCATTGCCATGGTGTTCACCGGCATGAGGCACTTCAGGCACTAATGGTCCACCCCGTCAAAATCGAGAGCTATGTTCCCGGCGGCGCCAAGCCCGGCAGCCTGACGTTCTTGCTCGACGGCAGGCGCATGAAGGCACTGGTCGAGCATGACTGCGATGAAGCCCGCGAAGTCTGGAAATCGGGCGCCGAATACCCCGTGGCCCTGACGCTGGTGGCCCGCGGCAAGGTGGACTACGCCGAGCCCGGCACGCCCGGCCTCACGCTCACGCGGCAAGCGGGGCTTGGCGATGTCATGCGCTTTCTTGGCCGCACCTGGCAGAGCATCGACCACGCGACGGTTCTGCTCCAGACTGAGCCGCAGGTGGCCCTGCGGCTGGCCGAGCCCCAGTTCGCCACGGATTTCCGCGGCGGAAGCTGGCTCACCGGCGAGGGCGTGCTGACGGCGGCCCTCCCCGAAGACCACCACGACTGACTCCCGTGCTCAACCTACTGACCAAGCTGTTTCTCGCGGTGACGCCGGCGGCCAACACAGCCGGCGAGGGGGCTTCCAAGGCCGCCGAGGACCCGGGTTGGGTCAACGCCTTCATCAACAAGCTCTATGACCCGACCTGGAACGCCGAACATCGTTTCCAGATCTGGGCGCTGATCGTCTTTGTCCTGATTTCCACGGGCTTTGGCCTGCCCACCCCCGAAGACATCTGGCTGATGCTGGCCGGGTTTACGACGTGGCTTTCTTCGGGCGGGGAGTTTGTCTGGTACTACTACCTGCCGGTGCTGGTGCTGTGCTCGATCAGCAACGTGATCGGCGACCTCGTGGCCTGGGGCATGGGCTATCGCTGGGGCCTGGGCGTTCGTGATCGCTTCAAGTTCGTCAAGAAAATGATCACCGACAAGCGACTGGCCCGCGTGCAGGGCTGGTTTGACAACTACGGGCTGTGGGCCGTGTTCTTCGGCCGCCTGGTGGCGGGCGTGCGCTTTGTGACGTTCGTGATGGCCGGGACCATGAAGATCAAGTGGTGGAAGTTCGCCCTGGTCGATTTCTGCGCCTGCATGTGCAGCATTCCCATCTGGTTGACCCTGGGCGCCCTGATTGCCATTCACGGTCGCGAGTACGCCGACAACCTCTCCAAGCAGCTCAGCACCGGGGTTCTGGCGGGCGGCGCCGTGCTGCTGGTCGTTGTGGTGGCTTTCTACAAAATCCGCAATGCGCGCCGCGCGGCGCGCGAGGACGCCGCGGTCAGCAAGGAAGTCGACCTGTCCAGCGATGCCATCAAGGCCGAAACGCCCGCCAGGCCGGGAGACCCGGCCGAGGCCGAGGTCGAACTGGGCCGCAAGGCACCCTGAGCGCCGGAATTCCGCTTTTTGTCGGGGTTTTCGCACAGCGCTGATTCCTGTCGCAGGCCTTGGTAAACTTGGCCCCGCCCGGAAGCCTGGGCGGGGGGATGCATGGCCGGGGAGATTTCACGAAACGAACGGCAGTTGAACCTCATCAGCGCCTTGCTCAAGGCGCGTGATGGCATTGACTGGCAGCGGATTTCGACCATCGCCGGCTACGACGACGGCCTCTCACGCCGCTCGCTGCAGAAGCGCCTCGAACGCGACATCAAGGAACTTCAGGAAGTCGGGCTCCTCGTCACCGCCACCACGGGCGAAGAAGGCACCCGCACCTACGCCATCGACCGCGGCCGCTGCCTTCTGCCCGCCCTGCGCCTGACGCCCGAGCAGCGCGTGCTGCTTTACCGTGTGGGCGTCAGCTACCTCGACGAAGGCGGTGCGGGCCCCCTGACGGAGCACCTTTCGCGCGCGCTGGTCAAATTGCAGGCCGGATCCGGCATTGACGCCCTGCCCGACGAACTGCCCCCGGGCATTCTGCGCCGCTCCCTGCACCGCCGCCCGGCCGAGGCCAGACACCTCGACGTCATCGGCCTGGCGCTGCTCGAGCGCCGGCGCATCCGCTTCAATTACGGCAGCCGCCGGCGCGAAGAGTCGCGCCGCCAGGTGGCCCCGTACGCCCTCGTGACGCGGCGCGGCGGCTGGTACCTCATTGCCTACGATCCGGAGCGCAAGGGCGAACGCACGTTCAAGCTCTCGCGCATTCGCGGCAAAGTCAGCTTCGCGCCCGACAGCCGCGTGGGTGAATACGAAATCCCGGCGGGCTTTGACGCGGAGCGAAGCTTTTCATCCGACATTTTCGGCGCCGGGGCCGGGGCATTTTGCGAAGTGCAAGTGCGCTTTGACGCCGACGTCGCCTTCATCATTGAGAACGAGTTTTCCGGCCTTCACCGCATCGAGCCCGCCGCGGGCGGCGGCGTGGTGCTGCACCTCGAACGCGCCTATCCCTTTGAGCTGATGCGCTATCTGGGCGAGTTCGCCGGCCACTGGGAAATCATCGCGCCCAAAGCCCTGCGCGAACAGACGCTGAACTGGGTTCACACAGCCCTGGGGAGGCTGGCATGAGCGAGGTGGCCCGGCTGGTTTCACTGGCCAGCTTCCTGGCCTCGCACCCCCGGATCTCTCTGGGAGAGGCAGCGCGCGCCACGCACCGCACGCCCCAGGAACTGCTCAAGGACATGAACGCCCTGATGATGGTGGGCGTCCACCCCTACACACCCAGCGACTACATCGGCTATGCCACTTCAGGCCCCGGGGAAAACGGCCTGATTACCCTCTACTCCGCCGATCACTTCAAACGTCCGCCCAACTTCACGCCCCAGGAAGCCCTGGCCCTGAAGTACGCCCTGGAGCACTACGCCCAGGCCGCCGACGGCCCCACCCGCCGCCAGATCGACGAACTTGCCGCGGCGCTGGCCGAGAGCCTTCACGGCCAGGCCGCCCGGGAGCTCTCAAGGCGCGAGCGCGGCTTCATTCTTCCCCGCCGCACCGAGCGCATGCGCGAGATGATCGGGCGGCTGGCCCGCGCCGGCGAAGAACGGCGCGTAGTGGAGCTGGAGTACTTCTCGGCCCATCGCGGCACGCTTTCGCGCCGCCGCGTCCACCCCTACCGCATAGTGGAGTCCGGATCCCACTTCTACCTGCTTGCCCTGTGCGAACTGGCCGGGGCCACCCGCCACTTTCGCGTGGACCGCATCCGCCATGCGCAGATGCTGGATGAAGTCTTCACGGAAGCCGTCCCGGTCCGCAGCAAGGCGGGCCGCATGGAGCCCGCCATGCGCGGCCGGCAGTTCGAGACGCTCATGGTCGAGTTCAGCCGTGAAGCCGGGCCCGACGTGCTTGAGGAATACGGCCAATTGCCCGACGTTGAAGTGACCGCCAAAGCCAACGGGCGCGTCGTCCTGAAGCTGCCTCTGTTCAACGAAACCTGGGCCGTGGGCTTTGTGATGAGCTTTGGCGAACACGCCACCATTTTGCGCCCGCAGAGTGCCCGCGACGCCCTCAAACGCACCCTGGAGCAGGCCCTGAAGGCCCATCAGGCATGACCCGTCAGCGGCGGCCGCGAAAAGGCATGCCCGCCACATACACCACCGCGCAGAGCAGGAATGACAGGGCCACGATGGCCAGCGGATAGTGCAGCTTCACGAGCAGATTGGCAATCAGCTCAAACACGGGCCCGCCACGCGCCCCCAGCAGGCGATCTACGATCAGGTGCATGATCAGCGCCATTCCGCACAGCACGAGCAGACCCACCGCGCAGTTCTTCAAGTCCTGCCTTGACGGCGCCAAGGCCATGGAAATGCACATGGAAAAGTAGAGAAACAGGTAGGTTCGCACATCCGTCCAGGCTGCCGTGGTGAGCGCCAGCTCGAGGTCGTGGTACACAAGCGTGAACAGCTGCATGACGAAATCGAAGGTCTGCGGCGTCGTGCCCGAGGCCGTCACGCGATAGAAATTCATGGCTCCGCCCAGAGACCAGCCCAGCAGCCAGAACGCCAGGGTGCAGCCTGCCAGGGGCGCCAGCGAAATGATGACGTCCCCCGGATAACGCAGTTTGGGCGGGCCGTGCCTGACCTCCCCGCTGCCGTCGTCACGAAACAGGGTGATCTTGTGGATTTTGGCGCCGGTCAGCAGGCAGCCGGCGGCGTGGGAAAGCTCATGCAGGGCCACGCCCGGAGCAATCAGATAGGCCAGCAGGCGCGGCGGCAGGGCGCGCAGCCAGCATTCGCGCAGGATGTAGCACAGGGCAATCAGCAGCGTGACGCCCAGAGAGAAGTTGAGAAAAGCCGTCAGGGTGGGCATGGCTCGTGTCGCCGCTGGCGCAATGCCCTTCGTCAATTGCCCGGCAAGTCTTTAGAAGTTCAGGTGGGACGGGCCATGACCACGCGGTTTCGGCCCCCCGCCTTGCACTCGTAAAGCGCCGTGTCTGCCTCGCGCAAAAGCTGGTCTTCGCTGATGGTCGTCTTGGTTACATAGGCCACGCCGATGGAGACGGTGACCTTCATTGACTTGCCTTCGTCGGACACCAGCGGCAATTCCAGTTCTTCGATCTTGCGGCGCAGATATTCGGCCTTGGAACGCGCAGCCTCACCCATGGTTTCAGGCAGGATGGCACACAGCTCCTCGCCACCGTAACGGCACACGGAGTCCAGGTCGCGGAAGCTCGCCTTCATCAGAGCGCCCACGGCGGCCAGCACGGCATCGCCCTGCTGGTGGCCGTAGCTGTCGTTGACCTTCTTGAAGTGGTCGATGTCCAGCATCAGCAGCGAGAGATCGCGCTGGTAGCGCAGGGCGCGCCTGAACTCAAGCGTCAGGTTTTCCTCGAAGACCCTGCGGTTGAACAACCCCGTCAGGTTGTCGGTGCGGCTGGCCAGCGTGATGCGCTCGAGGTTCTCGCGGTTGGAAATGACCAGTCCGAGAAAGTCTGCAATGGTGATGACGAGGTCCTTGATGGACTGTGCCACCATGCTGTGGTTCTTGTAGAAGCGCGCCAGGCTCTTGGGCAGACCCACGTGCAGCAGGCCGCGAATCTCGTTGCCGGCCTTGATGGGCGCGATGTGGCTGCCGGTTTCGTCGATGGCCAGGGCCTGCACGCCGCTCATCACGTTGCCGTAGAGCGTGTTCAGGTTGGTCTGGATCTTCGTGGTGGCGCGGAAGGGATGCGCATAGCGCACCTCAAGTTCGCCCTCGCGGTTCTTGAGCAGCACGGCGCAGTTGGAAAACCCGGCCTCATTGACCATGGTCAGGGCCGCTTCCTTGAACACATCACTGATCTGCTCGATTTCCAGCAGCCGCTTGGTGAGCACGGGCACGGCGCGCAGCACCTCAGCCAGAGCGATGATGCGTGTATTTGCCTCCGCGATCTCGATGTTCTTCTTCTGGTTCTCCTTGGCCGCGCGCTGAGCCTCCAGAGAAAGTTCGCGGTTGTACTCGCTCTCGCTGCGCAGTTTGTTCTCAAGCTTGACCTGCTCGCTGACGTCGCGCGCGCTGCCCACGTGCAGGATGCGCCCGAGGTAATTCACCACCGAATAGCAGATCTCGAGCGTGCGCACCTCGCCGTCAGGCAGCACCACGCGAAAGCGCAGCGAGCCGCGCTCACCGGGCCGCGAAGCCTGGCCGCGCTGGGTGGATACCAGCACACGGTCGTCCGGGTGGATCAGGGAGGAGGTGGCCAGGGGCGTCTTGTTTTCGACGAGCTGCTCGGCTGTATAGCCCACCAGCTCGCAAAACGCCGGGTTGACCTTCACGAAGACATCGGCCACAGGGTCAAGCACGTACTGCCCGTCCATCCCGTTCTGGAAATGGACCTGCAGCAGGTTGGACTGAATGGTCGCCGTTGACTCTTCCATGGCACTCAACACAAACCGGTCGCCCCAAGGCGACCGGTCTTGCGTCGTCGGGGCAACCATCACATCGCTACACGCCGCTCGCTGCCCGGCACCACAGTATCCACAATGCGCACCGAGGGTTCGCGCGACGCAACCACCGCTTCATCCACCGCCGCCACAGCGCGGCTGCTTCCTTTAAGCAGGCGCAACTGCTGCAACTCGCCCATGGCCCGCGCAATAAGCCCATGGCCGACCGCTTCTGCTTCTGTGCTGGGCATTGTGGGCGTTTCCACTTCGCCGCCGACCAGCCCAACACTTTGTATGATCTCCGCAACGGGCTCGCAGCGCTCGGTATCAGCGCCCAGGGGCAGTATGGCCGGAGACTCAACTCCAATTTCACCTGCAACGTTAGCTTGCATGATAGCAACGGCCAGACCGGATTCATGGGTAACTTCTTCTCTATTAGAACAAATGTCATTCTGAACTTCAGGCTTCAAGCAATCGCTTACGACTGTCACCGCACCCAGAGGCTCTGGCTTTCCCACCAGTCCCCGGCCGGAGTCTTTCATGTCGCGGGAGATACGTGCGAGGCGCTGGGAAGCCCGCTTGAGTTTGGCCCAGGCAAAGTCCAGTGCCACGGCCGCGAAAATCAACACACCCAACCCCATAAGCACATGGGGCACGTACTCGACAAAAAGTAATGTCATGTTCCCTCCTTAACTGAGCGTGGCAATTGGCAAAGCGGGCAATAGCATCGCCGCCATGAGCCACGTACTCGCCGTGATTCCTGCGCGCCTGGCGTCCACGCGACTGCCGCGCAAGGTCCTCCTCAACAAGACCGGCAAGCCCCTCGTGCAACACGTCTATGAAGGGGCCAAAGCCTGCAAGCTTATCGACAAGGTGGTGGTCGCGACTGATGCCGAAGAAGTCGCCCGCGTGGTTCGCGGCTTTGGCGGAGAGGCCGTCATGACCTCCCCTGACTGCCAGAGCGGAACTGACCGCGTGGCGCAGGCGGCCCGCAAGTTCCCCAGGGCCACGCTGGTCATCAACGTACAGGGCGACGAGCCTGAAATGAGTCCCGTGCCCCTTACCGCCCTGGTCGCGGGCATGAAGAAAATGCGCGCAGCGCAGATGGGCACGATCGTGACGCCATGGCCCGCGGGCGTGCCGTTGTCAGAGCCCGGATTTGTGAAGGTGGTGACGGACAGAAAGGGCTTTGCGCTCTATTTCTCTCGCAGTCCCGTGCCCTTTTTCCGCGAGCACTCTGAACTGCCGGCCGATGGCCGCCGAGAAGACGGCCAGCCCCGCTATCTCAAGCATGTGGGGCTCTATGCCTTCAGGCCGAAGTTCCTGCAGAAGTACGCGAAAATGGCCCAGACGCCGCTGGAGAAGGCCGAAAGCCTTGAGCAGCTTCGCGCCCTGGAAAACGGCGTAAAGATCGCCGCCTTCCTTAGCGAATACCGCGGCTATGAGGTCAACACGCCGGCCGACTATGAAGCCTTCGTGGCCCGCGAACTTGGCCGCCGCGGGCGCTGAAGGCCGAGGCTGGTTCAGCTCTTGGCGCCGCCGAAGAGCTTGCGCAGCATATGCAGTGTGTGCTGACGGCCCAAGTTGGCGATGGCTTCCGTCAGGGGGATGTGCTTGGGGCAGACCTCAACACAGTTCTGCGCGTTGCCGCACTCCGTCAGGCCGCCGGGGCCCATGGTTGCCTCGATGCGATCATGGGCGTGCATTTTGCCGCTGGGATGGTCGTTGAACAGCACGACCTGACCGATCACAGCCGCGCCGATGAAGTTGCCTTCCTTGGTGTACTGGGGGCAAGCCTCCATGCAGCAGCCGCAACTCATGCACTCGGAGAGCTTGTAGCGCCACTCCTGGGTCTTTTCGCTGTAGCGGGGGCCGGGACCGAGGTCGTGGGTGCCGTCAATGTTGATCCAGGCCTTGGACTTCTTGAGGTCCTTGAATATGCGCTGGCGGTCCACCCACAGGTCGCGCTTGACGGGAAACTTCTCCATGGGTTCGAGGGTGATTTCGCGGCCGACCGTGGGGTCATCAATCAGCGCGCTGCAGGCCTGGCGCACGCGCCCGTTGATGTTCATGGTGCAGGCGCCGCAGACCTCTTCGAGGCAGTTGCACTCCCACACCACGGGAGCCGTCTCCTTGCCGCCGGCCGTCTTGGGGTTGCGCTGCACCTGCTGAAGCGCCGAAATCACGTTCATGTTCTTGGCGTAAGGAACGGTGAACTCCTCCCAGTAGCTCTTGGAGGTCGGGCCGTCCTGCCGCTTGATCTTGAGGCGTACGCTGGTTTGGGCGGTGGCGAGCGCGCGTTCGGCGATGCTGGCTTCGGGCATGTTGGTCTCGATTGATGGGTGCAGAACCCCCGCGCGTAATATAGTCGCGATGGGTCCCGCGGCAACATCAGAGCATGCACGTCGTTTTCCTGAGTGAGCATTTCCACAAGCGGCCCAGCGGTCCGCGCAAGGCCTGCCTTGAACTGGCCCGCGCCATGGAGCAGCAGGGCCATCGCGTCAGCCTCATTGGCATGGCGCCCCGCAACGAAGACGAAGCCTGGACCGGCAGCGGGCCGGCATGCCTGAGGCGATACGCATGGCGCTGGCTGCCGGTTCGCCTGGGCCGGCCGCGGTTCTTTGCTCGTGAACTGGCGCGCCTGCACGCGCAAAGCCCCATCGACGCCGTCCTGGCCATGGGGCTTGAGGCCGGGGCGGCGGCCCTGCGCTTTCGTGCCCAAAGCGGCGTGCCCTACGTGCTCAACCCCCGCAGCTACCTGGGCGAAGCCGTCGGGCATCCCAAATTCAGCCTGGCAAGACGCCTCACGGAGCAATGCAACGGCTTCATCGCCCTCTCACCTGCCGCGTGCAAGGCGTGGTTTGCTCGCCTGGGCAGTGAGGTGCCGGGCCTGGCGCGAGGCATCTTCAATGGTTGCACGCCCGGGCGACCCAGCGGGCCCCAGAGCGCGCACCGCGAGCCGATGATTCTCAGCGTGGGCATGCTGCGACGGACCAAGGGGCACCACCTGGTGATCCGCGCCCTGGCTGAGCTCAAGCGCCAGCCCTGGACCTTGCTGATTGCCGGCGATGGCAAAGAACGCGCCCACCTTGAGCGCGACATCACGCGACTGGGGCTGACCTCGAAAGTGAAACTGGCGGGGCTGGTCGACCGCGGCGAGTTGGATGCCTTGTACGGTCAGGCAGATTTCTTCTGCCTCTTCCCCATCTACTTTGAGGCCTGCGGCAACGCCTTTCTTGAGGCCATGGCGGCGGGCCTGCCCATCGTGGCCAGCCAAGCCGGGGGAGTTCCTGAAGTCCTCGCCACCGAGCATGGGCGCGGCGTGCGGCTTGTGCCTCTGCGGGGCGCGGCCGACGTGGATGAAGACCTTGTCCTGCCTGACCTCGTGGCGGCCCTCGCCGACCAATTGGCCATACGACGCGGCACGCCCCCATGGACCGCGCAAAGCATCGCCCTGACCTGCCGCGCCGAGACCCTGACCTGGCAGCACGCCGCACAGGGCTATATTGAGGTTCTTGCGCAGGCGCGGCTGACGGCGCCGCAGCCTCTGCGGATTTTGGGCCCGCCTCGCCCCCCGCGCTACAGCCTTTGACTGCCGCGGGTTTCCCTTTCCCTGCAGGCTGCTAATCTCGCCGGGGTGCAGAAGCAAGTCGCGCTCATCACCGGCGCTGCCGGATTTCTGGGAAGGCACGTCTGCGCGGCCCTTGGCCGCCGCGGCTGGACCATTCGCGCCGTGGACAACTTCTCGGCGGGCAGCCGAGAGCCCTTGCCCGGCGCCGAAATCATCGAAGCCGACGTCTCAACGGCGGCCGGCGCCGAGTTGGCGTGCCGCGGCGCGAGCGCTGTCGTGCATCTGGCGGCGTTTTCGTCTGTGCCGCGTTCCCTGGCCGACCCTGACCAGGCCCGGCGCGACACCGAGCAATCCACGCTGGATCTGATCCGCGCGGCATCGGCCCGGGGCATCAGTCGCTTTGTGTTCGCGAGCAGTTCCAGCGTTTATGGAGACGCCGGCAAGCCCCCCGTCCAGGAGGATTCGCCGCTGGCGCCCAAGAGCCCCTATGCCCAGGCCAAGCTCGCCAGCGAAGTTCACTTGCGGCAGGCGGCCCCGGGCCTCGACGCTGTTTGTCTGCGGTTTTTCAACATTTATGGTCCCGGCCAGCGGCCGGACGCCACTTACGCCGCCGCCATTCCACAGTTCTGCCGCCGCATCCTGCGCGACGAGGAAGTCACCATCTATGGCGACGGCGAGCAAACCCGCGACTTCCTGTACGTGGAGGACGCCGCCCTGAGCGTGGCGGCGGCTTTGGAAGCGAAGCGACGCTTTGACGGCGCGCCGGTAAACGTGGCCAGCGGCGAGTGCGTCACCATCAACCGCCTGGTGGCGCTGATTGGCGAGCTGGCGGGCCGCCGGCCTCGCGTGCGCCACGAAGGCGAGCGACGCGGCGATGTCCGCCTTTCCCAGGCGGATGTAAGCCGCGCGAAATCCTGGATGGACTTTCAGGCTGCCACCCCCCTGCAAGTGGGCCTCAGCCGCACCCTTGCCTGGCTCTCCGGCCATTGACGGGCCAGGCCCAACTGCGACAATGCGGTTCTGGGCCGGCAACCGGAGCAAACCTTGACACGACTCATACCAGCAGCCGTCGTGGTGGCGTTGTTGTGCGGGTTCGCCCAGGCCACCCACGCCCAGCCCAAAGTTCAGGGCGAGGATGACAAGCCGCGCGCCAAACGCGACATCAAGCCCTGCCGCGATGACAGCGGCGAGCTGCTGCCCCTGTTCAAGCTGTATGAGGTGGCGGGCCGCAAGTGGAAGGTCAAACGCGTGACCAGCCCCACCTCCGAAGGGGCGGACCGCTTTGACAAGTGGTTCGGCTATGAAGTGCTGGAGGTGCTCGAGGACCGCGCCATCGTGCGCCACACGGCCATGGATGCTTCGGGCGCGCCGCGCAAGGACGACACACCGGCCAACGTGGAGGTGCGATTTGACGCCGACAACGTCATGTTCGGCACGCCCATAGGCTGCAACAAGGTAAAGGAAGAAAGCATCACGGTGGCGGCCGGCAAGTTTGACTGCATCCAGTATGCGGGCGCCCTGGACAACACGCGTATCTGGGTGAGTAAGGAGTATCCTTCGCTGGTCGTGCGCATGACGGGCAACAGCGGCTCATCTGAGGTGATAGAGTTCGAGCGCTTCAGCACGGACACCGCGCCGCCCAGGAAGGCCGCGGCCAGAGAGGGCGAGCTTGACTTCTCGCTCTATAAGCAGAAACGGAGCTGGCTGATCAAGACGCTCTCCATCAAGGGCGGAGTCAACCACCACGGCCACATGAAATACGAGGTCTCAAAGCCCACGGCCAAGGGCGCCGAACTCAAGATTACTCCGCTGAACGAGAGCAAGAAGCCCCTGAAAGACGCCAAGCCCCAGGAGAAAGTCGTACCCTTCTCAGATGAGGGGCGCGAATTCATCGAGCCGCCCTTGGGCGCGACGAAACTGCGGCTGGAGAAACGCAAGACGGCTGCCGGCGTCATGAGCTGTGTGGTTTACCGCTTCAAGGATGACCAGGGGCGCGAAGTGCAGCTCTGGATGGCGCAAGACCTGCCGGGCCTGGTGGTGCGCACGCTCATCGGCGAAAACGGCGCCGAGGGCGGGTCAGAACTGATTGAGTTCAAGTGATGGGCGGGAGGCTGCCATGCGCGTCACGTTATTGATTCTGTTGCTCTGCTGCCTGTCTCACACGGCCCTGGCTCAGGGCAAGCAGGAGACCAGCTTTCGACTCTATCAGGTGGCAGGCCGCACCTGGACCACCAAGAGCACCCCTGTTTCCAGCGGAGACGGCAACCTGGACATTGGCTATGCGCGCCACGAAGTGCTCGAGGTCCATGAAACCTACGCGCTCTGCTCCTCCCTGCGCCTGGACCAGAACAAGAAGGTGCCAAAGGGTGTTGAACCCAGCGAATACCGGGTCGACTTCAAGCCTGACATCTACCCCTTTGCCGCGCCCGGCGGCGCGACGATGCTGGGCACGGAAAACGTGAAGGCGGCGGGCCTGACGTTTGAGTGCGAACTCTGGTCCAGCGGCAATCCGCCCTCGCGCTACTTCCGCAGCACCCGCTACCCGGGCCTCGTGGTCAAGGTCGAGGCCGGCTTTGGCAGGGAGGACCTCGTCGAGTTTGATGCCTTCAAGGAAGACGAGCCCCCGCCCCCACCCAAGAAAGGCGGCAAAAAGGGCGAGAAGGAACCTCCCAAGGCCGAAGAAGAGCCGCCGGCGGAGCCGGGCTTTGCCCTGTTCAAGTCCAGGCGAAGCTGGCTGATCCGCGAGCAGTCTCCCTCGGGCGAGGTCTACCGCCGCTACGAGGTCACCAAAGTGGAGGCCGAAGGCGCGGAGCTGAAGGTGACCGAGCTGGATGCCGCGCGCAAGCCCGTCAAGGGCAAGCAGGAGGTCGCCCGGGTCGACTTTGGAGACGCTTCGAGCCCCTGGATTCAACCGCCCGCCGGGGCGCGCAAAAACCGGACAGAGCGGCGCAAGACGGCCTTTGGCCTGATGGAGTGCGTGGTCTACGACGTGAAGGTAGACGGCCAGGATCGCCAGTTGTGGTACTCGGCGAAGTACCCGGGCCTGCTGGTGAGGGCGCGCCTGGGCGAGAAGGGCAAGGGCGGCACTTGGGAACTCGTAGAGTTCAAGGAGTAGGCAGACCTGCGCCGGGAATTGGGCAGTTGGTAAGTTTTGGTTGGAATTGGAGTTTGTCGGCTTGTTTGCTGGTTTGCGCACGTAACACTTGCACGCATGGGGCAATGGCCCTGCAGGGCCAATTCTTTACTGGAGAAACGAATGAACCGCTTCTGGCTGGGCCTGCTGCTTTCGGGCATTTGCGCTGCACCTTCCGTCGTCTCGGCCCAGATGGGCGGCGAAGGCGGTGGCGATGACATGAAGGAGTACATTGAGGGCTACTTCAAGACCTGCGACACCAACAGCGACGGCAAGATTTCGCTGGAAGAAATCAAGAAGCTCTGGCTCGAGCGCGACAAGGCACTGGCAGAGGCCGGTGAAGACGAAGAGAAGCTCTCCAAGCTGTGGGAGAAGTACGCCTACGTCATGGACGTCTACACCTTTGCCCTGTCAGACGCCAACGATGACAGTGCGGCCACGAAGGAAGAAGTCAGCGCCTACTTCAAGAAAGTGGACAAGGGCGAGGAAACCAAGCTCACCCGCCACGACGTGGACCTGATCTTCGGCTACTCGTGGGACACGGAGATGGTGAAGTACGACAAGAACAAGGACGGCGCCATCAGCAAGGATGAGCTGGACGCCGAAGACCAGGGCGACTTCGACCAGTACGACACCAACGGCGACGGCAAAGTCACGAGGGACGAATTCCTCGCCCTCATGCGCAAGAGCTACGACGTTGGCGGCGAAGAGACGCCCAAAGAGGGCCCCAAAGAAGGTCCGAAGGAAGGCCCCAAGGAAACGCCCGCCGGCGGCGAAATCGACAAGAGCGCCTTTGCCCTCTACACCAAGGAAGGCCGCTCCTGGACGGTCAAGAGCATCACGACCATCGAGGGCATGGATCCCATCATCAGCTACGTGCAGACCGAGGTCGTGAAGGTCGCTGACGACCACGCCGAAATCAAGACGACCATCCTGGACAAGGACCGCAAGCCCATGGCGGGCATGCCGGGCACCACGAGCAAAATTGAGTTCCGCGTTCCCAAGGCCGGCCAGCCGGGCAATGTGCCCAAGGTTGAAACCACCACCGAGACCATCAAGATTGAAGCCGGCGAGTTCGAGTGCATTGTGACTACCACCGAGCAGTCCAAGTCCTGGATCAGCAAGAAGTACCCGGGGCTGCTCGTAAAGATGGAGACCAAATCAACCAAGATGGAGCTGGTTGAGTTCAAGGAGTAGTAAACCCGCCGTACCATCAGCGGGCGCCCCTTGGGGCGCCCGCTTTTCTTTGAGCGGCACCCTGCGTCCGGTAAAAACTACTTCCCCTTTTTCTGCAAAGTCTCTCGCCGCGCCCTGCCGAATGCTGATTACCGCTGGACTCCGCGGCGCTTGAGCTGGGGGTCGCCGCGGCATCACCCAGCGTTACCACGCAAGACGACGCACAAGGAGGGACGCATGTTGACCAAGGGCCGGATTTCTCTGCTGATTGCCGCGGGCGGGCTGCTGCTCGTGGGACTGCTTGCTGCTGCGCTGTTTGTTCCGGGCGGCGAAGACGCCGCGCCGGAAGCCGCACCCAAGAAGAAGGAAACACCCGTCAAGATGGATGTCGCGGTCAACCCCGCCACGTCGCTGCCGGGCTCCATGGGTCTGCCCAAAGTGACGCCGGAGGCCACACCGACGCCAGCCGTGAGCCCCACGCCCGCACAGCCCAAGGCCGAGCCGGCCAGGGAACCGGCCAAGCCTGCCATCATTGAGTACAAGGTTCAGCCCGGCGACATGCTGGCCAAGATCGCCAAGAAGTACGGCTGCAAGCTTGAAGACATCTACAAGCTCAACGAAGGGCTGACCCCGGCCACGGCCAACAAGATCCGCGTGGGCCAGGTCATCCGCGTGCCCAACGGCCCGGGCGCGGTAGTGGAGGCCGAGGCCGAGAAGCCAAAGGCCGAAGCCAAGGGCTTCCCCCAGCGCACCGTCAAAGCCGAGGCCGGCGACACGGCTTTCTCTCTGGCCATCGAGTACTACGGCTCGCGCAGCCTCTTCCGCATGATTGTCGAGGCCAACCCCAACTTGCCCTGGAGTGACCGGCTCAAGGGCGGCGAAGAAGTGCTCCTTCCCGCCTGGGGCGAACAGGTCGATGCCAAGCCAGCCGCGCAGCCCAGGAAGGAAGAAGACAAAGCCACGGTCGAGCGTGACAGCATCATTCCGCCGCGCCGCTGATGCACAGGCCCATACGAAGGAGCCGGCCCTCAGGCCGGCTCTTTCTCTTTAAGCGCCTGTGCCGTCTCCTGCCATGAACCCGGCGACTTCGGAGGCGCCGGGGCATAGCCGTGCTCGACATACCAGGCGGCGGCGCGTCGCAGAGTTTCGCGCAGCGAGCGTGTGGGCATGCCCAGCTCGCGCAGGGCGCGGGAGTTGTCGTAGAACATGGGCTTCAGCGCCATGCGCACGCCCGCCAGGGGCACCTGCGGCGCCTTGCCGGTTACCTTGGCCTTGAGCTCGCTGAAGAAGGCCGCGGTCAATGCAACTGTCTTAGGCACTTTGAAGCGGGGCGCGGGCAGGCCGGTGATGTCGGCCAGCGTCTCGAAAATCTCGCGGATACTCGCGTTGATGTGAGCCAGGATGTAGCGCTCGCCCTTCTTGCCCTTCTGCGCGGCGAGAATGTGCCCGCGGGCGCAATCCTGCACGTCAATGACATTCAGGCCTGTCTCCATATAGCCCGGCATCTTGCGCAGCAGGAAGTCGAGTACGACGCGGCCCGTCGGCGTGGGCTTGACGTCAAAGGGGCCCATGGGCGCGGCAGGGTTCACGATAACCACGGGGGCGCCCTCCTGCGCCAGCCTGAGCACCCGCTGCTCGCCCAGAAACTTGCTGCGCGCGTAATGCACAGCCAGTTCGTCCAGCCGCGGAAAGTCCTGCTCGTGGGGCAGGCGCGCTTCCCCACGCGGAGGCTTGCCCACGGTGACCACGCTGGAGGTGTGCACGATGACGCTGCAGCCCGCCAGGGCGGCCGTTTTGGTGACGAGTTCGGCGCCTTTCTCATTGGCGTCGTAGATGTGTTTGACCTCGTGGCGGCGCAGGTAAAGCTGGTTCATGCCCGCCACGTGAAAGCAGGCATCGCAGCCCACCAGCCCGCGCCCCAGCGCCTTGGGGTCGTTCACGTCGCCGGTCACGACCTCGACGCTCAGGCCCTTGATGGCGCGGTGATCGGCGTTGGCGCGCATCAGCACGCGCACTTCGACACCGTCTTCCAGCAGTTCCCGCACCACGGCCGAGCCGATGAAACCGCTGGCGCCGGTGACAAATGCCTTCTTCATGCCCTCCAGAGTATGGGCGCCTCGCCCGCTTCGCAATTGGACTCGGGGGCCACCCTGCTAAATTGAGTGTTGCACCATGGCCAGCACCCAAAGCCACTCCAACGCAGTCCCTGAACCGCCGCGCCCGGGCATGCGCCAGCGCGTGCTGCTGGGCCTGGCCGCCTTTGTGTGTCGGCGCGCCCTGTGGATCGTGCTCGCGGCCCTGCTGCTGGCCGGCTTGTCCGTCTGGCTCTCGATCACCCGCCTTTCCTTCATCACTGATCGCAACGCTCTGGTGGACCCCGAGGCCGAGTTCAACAAACGCTTCCTGCGCTTCAACGCGGCCTTTGGCGACCAGGAACTGATGCTGCTCTGCATCACGCCCGCACCGGGGCCCGTCAACAACCCTGACTTCGATCCGCCGCAGCCTTCGGCAGCGCAGCGCGCCGAAATGAAGCAGGCCGCCGCCAAGGTGGCCCGGGCGCTGCGCGCGCGCCCCGAGCTGTTTCCCCGCGTGATGGAGCGCGTGGACCCTGATAGTTTCGGCGGCACGCGCATGCTGTACATGCCGCTCAAAGACCTTGAAGCCACGGCAGTCCAGGTGGAAGCCGCCAGGCCCCTGATTGCCCGCGTGGCCCAGGAACCCGGCATCCCCGGCCTGCTGCGCGGCCTGCGCGAGAACATCGACCAGGGCAGCGTGAGCGAGCTCAGCGGCGAACAGCTGGCCCGCGCCGGCGCCGAACTGACGTCGCTGATCAAGTCGCTTTGCGAATCTCTGGATCCCGCAAAGCCGGCCCAGGCGCCCGGCGGGCTCTTCGCATTCAACAGCAGCGACCCCAACCTCGACACCGATGGCTACTTCTTCACGTGGGAAGGGCGCATGCTCTTTGTGCTCCTCCTGCCGGCCAAGGACCACGCGGCGCTGAACCAGGTCAAGGAACCCATGGCCTTTGCGCGTGGCGTGCTGGCTGAAGTGCAGCGCGAGCACCCGGGCCTGTCCCTGGGGCTCACGGGCCGCCCGGCCATCTACAGCGACGAAATGGAAACCAGCAACCGCGACATGACCAACGCCACCATCCTCGCGCTGCTTTCGGTCGCCCTTTTGTTCGCGCTCTGGTTTCGCGGGCTGGTGCGGCCCGCCCTGGGAGTGTTTTCGCTGGTGCTGGCCCTGTGCTGGACCATGGGCTTCACCACGCTGGCCCTGGGGCACCTCAACATTTTTGCCATGGTGTTTGGCGTGGTGCTCATCGGCCTGGGCATTGATTTCGCCATCCATGTGCTCAACCACTACCGCCACGGCCTGGGGCGAGGCCTCTCGGTGCGCGAGGCTCTCTACGACTGCTACGCCGAAATCGGCGCGGGCACGGTGACCGGGGCGGTGACCACGGCAGCCGCGCTGGCCACGGCCATGCTGACCGACTTCCTGGGCCTGGCGGAGCTTGGCCTGATCTGCGGCGTGGGCATTCTGTTCTGTCTGCTGTCGATGCTGGTGGTCCTGCCCGCGATGCTGGTGCTTTATGACCGCCGCCGCCTCGATGAGGGCGACCGCAACCTGCGCGAGGTCATGCGCGCGCGCACTCTAGAAGAGGCCCTGCACCCCCTTCCGCAGCGCACCACGCCCCTTCAGCGGGGCGCCGCGGCGGTCATCCTGGCCGCCATCCTCGCCGGGGTCGCCTCGGTCTCCTGGGCGGTCACTCACGGCTGGACGCCCTTTGACTACGACCTGCTCTCGCTCAACGACCCCTCGAGCGAAGCCGTGCATTGGGAGCAATTGCTGGTGCGCCATGACCAGCGCGCCAGCTATGCCGTCAGCCTGCGAGAACGCCCCGAGGAGATCCGCGCCCTGCATGATCGCTTCCTGCCGCTCGTCGAGCAGGGCGTGATCCGTGGCCTGGAAACCATCATCCCGGAACACGAAGCACAGAGCCGGGCCCTGCTCGCGCGACTGGATGCCGCCCTGCCTGCCAGCTTCGCCGGCCAGAACCAGCCCAGCGACGCGCGGGCCGTGCAAAGCGCGGCCAGGACCCTGCAGGCGGGGCTGCGCACCCTGGCCGGGCGCGGCGAGAACTTTGGGCGCGCCTTTGGCCCCGCGGCCGACCAGGCGGCGGCCCTCGTGGAGCTTTGCCGCCTGTCGCCCGAGGGGGTCTCGCGGCGCCTGGCCGAAGTGGAGCCAGGCTTCTGCGGCGCCCTGCGCAAGGCGCTCTCCGACCTCAAGCGTGACGCATCACCGCCCCCCGTCACGCCCCAGACGCTGCCCGAAGTCATGCGCAACCGCTACGTGGGCCACCTGGAAGACGGCCGCCCCCTCTACGCCCTGTACATCTACCCGCGCAAGGACATGTGGGACCACGAGAACGCCCGCGAATTCAACCGCCTGCTGCTGGCCATCGACCCCGAGGCCACGGGTGTCACGATCCAGATTCAGGAGTCGGCGGATATCATCGTCAACGGCTTCGTGCGCAGTGTGCTTTACGCGGCGTTGGTCATACTCACGCTGATCGCGCTGGACCTGCGGCGCCCCCTGGCCACGCTGATTTCGCTGCTGCCCCTGATGGGAGGGCTTGCCATGCTCGGCGGTGTCATGGTGTTCAGCGGCCTGAAGTTCAACTTCGCCAACTTCTTTGCCGTGCCCATTTTGATCGGCACCACGGTGGACGCCGGCGTCTACCTCGTGCACAGCCAGCGCCACGGTGACCCCGTGCGCACCCTGCGCCAGACGCGCGGCGCCTGCGTGCTGTGCTCGCTCACCACGGCCCTGGGCTTTGGCACGATGATGATCGCCCACCACCGCGGCGTCATCAGCCTTGGCGCCATTCTTACCGTCGGGACCTTTGCCTCGATGCTTGTGGCCTTCTTCGTGGTGCCGGTCGTGCTGGGCTGGTTCAACGCACGCGGCAAGCGCGTCTGATTGCCGTAAATCCGGCGGAATGCCCAAGGCCGATTCGCGTTATGATAGAGTAAGTGCCAGGGCCGGAGAGAGCATGCGCGTCTTCTACTCGCTGGTGATTGCCGCGGTTTTCCTGCTGGGCGTGGGCGTTTCGCAGGCCCAGGAGGCCAAGAGTCCCGATCTGGGTCTCAGCGTTTTCAAGTTGGGCGAAGTCAACGCCAACGACAAGCAGGCTGGCGAGGCCATTGACAAGCTGGCCAAACACCTGAGCGATCAGGTCAAGGATGCGAAGTTCGCGCGGCGCGGCGTGCGCAACAAGCCCGACGACACCCTGACCCTGCTCAAGGACGACAAGAACCCCACGGCCCTGGCCATCGTCAGCCCCGGCTTTTACTTCAAGCACAAGGACAGCCTGAAGCTGACGGCCCTGGCCGAAGCGCGGCGCGGCGGATTCAACGGCGAACAGTACACGCTGGTGGGCAACGTGAAGGCCGAGAAGTACCCCGAAGGCAAGAAGGTTGCCACGACGCTCGACGCCGACCTCGACTGGCTCGACAAGGTCGTGCTGCCAAGGCCCCAGGGCGCCAAGCCCGTGCAGTGGGTCCATTACGACAACCTCGCCGACGCGGGCTACCTGTTTGTAGACGAGCCCAAAAGCGCGCCGGACTTCATCCTGCTGGACCGCGTGAGCCTGAAGGTCTTCCAGGACGACGCGGACCTCAAGGCTCTGGTCGCGGGAATCACAAGCGAATTGCTGCCCCAGGACCTGGTCGTGGAGGTGGATGGCCGCCTGGGCAAACACCGGGACGCCACGATCAAGGTGCTGGCGGAACTCGACAAGACGCCCGAGGGCAAAAAGCTTGGCGAACTGCTTCAGACCGCCACCTTTCCCGCCCCCGACAAAAAGCGGCTCGAAGCCGCAGCCGCCCGTTACCAGTAGGCCCCATGACGCTGACCCACACCCAATCCGCCTTTGACCTGATGCGCCGCCGCCGCTTCTGGGCCAACATGGGCTTGGGCGCCTTGCTGGTGCTCATGGGGCTGGTGCTGGGCGTATGCAGCTCCTGCCAGAGCGTGCCCGAAGATACTTTCAAGACCACGGGCCCCCTGACTCCGGACAAAGTCGAAGACTACGGTCGGCTGGTGGCCGAAGGCCGTGACCTCTACGAAGCGCAACCCCGAAACGAAGAACGCCTGCGCAACAGCGTCTCGCGCTTCGACCATGCCATGACGCTCAAGAGCGACGACTACGACACGCTCTGGCAGGGTGCCCGCAGTTGCGCGTGGCTGGCGGCCTATGCCGGCCAAAAGACCGACCGCGTCGAGTTCTCCAAGGCCGGCCTGCGTTACGCGCAGACGGCCCTCAAGGTCAAGCCCGCGGGCACGGAAGGGCTGTTCTACTTCGCGGTGCTCAGCGGCCGCCTGGGCGAAAACGACAACAGCTACGGCCTGGACGCTGTCACGAAGATTGAAGAGAGCTGCAAGAGAATCATCGAAAGCGGCGCCGATGTCGCCTACGGCGGCGCCCATCGCGTTTACGGCATGCTCCTGCTGCGCGCGCCGGCACCGCCCACCAGCATCGGCTCGTTGCGCAACGCCCGAAAGCAGCTCGAAGCGGCCCTGGCCAAAGCACCGGACTGGCCGGAGAATCACCTGTGTGCGGCAGAGATGGAGTTCGCCTGGGCCAAGGACCGCGAAAAGCCGGAGTTTGCCGCCCAGGCGCGCGAGCGCCTTCAGAAGTATCTGCTGGCGCCCGAGGCCCGGGCGCCCCAGGGCCACGAGTTCGAGTTTGAGCGCTGGAAAGAAGACGCGCTCAAACTCCTCGCCGAGAATCGCTGACATTCAGCGAAGTCAGGGATAGACATCGCCGTTCTCAAGCGCCTTGGCGTCTTCATAGGGCGCGGCCACGCGCCGATAGAGTTCGAGCTTGGCGCACTCCAGGGCCCCCACCAGCTCGTTCATGCGCGCGTAGGAGCGCGGCTCCAGCAGCGCGGCGCAGAGCCGCGAAACCACGTAGTTCAGGTGCCCGGCGAACTTCTCGCGCGGCAAGGCGGCGGCCAGGGCGTCGATGGCTGCGTCGAGCCTGGCGCGCTCCTCCTGCTTGATGTAGGGCATGGACTCTCCAGGCGGGCCAGGTCAGCGGGCAAAGCGGCCGTCTTTGCCCGCAAAGTGCGCCGCGCGCTCCAGTTCCTCCTCAATGCGCAGAAGCTGGTTGTACTTGGCGACGCGGTCGGTGCGGCAGAGGCTTCCGGTCTTGATCTGGCCCGCGTTGATGGCCACGGCAAGGTCGGCGATGACGACATCTTCGCTCTCACCGCTGCGATGGCTGATGATGGTGCCGAACTGATGCTGCTGCGCCATGTGGATGCAGGCCAGGGTCTCCGTGAGCGAGCCGATCTGGTTGAGCTTGACCAGAATGGCGTTGGCCGCGCGTTTGGCTATGCCGTCTGAAAGGCGCTGCGGGTTGGTGACAAACAGGTCGTCTCCGACGATCTGCACCCTGGAGCCCAGACGTTTGGTGAGTTCGGCCCAGCCGGCCCAGTCATCCTCGCTCAGGCCGTCTTCGATGCTCACGATGGGGTGCCTGGCCGCGAGCTTTTCGTAATAGTCGATCATCTCGCCGCTGCTCTTGCGCCCGCCGCCGAACTCGTACTTGCCGTCCTTGAAGAACTCGGTGGCCGCCACGTCCAGTGCCAGACTGATCTGCTTGCCGGCCTTGTAGCCCGCCCTGTCAATGGCGTCGGAGAGCAGCTGAAGGCCCTCGGCGTCGCTTTCGAGGTCGGGTGCAAAGCCGCCTTCGTCGCCCACGGCCGTCGCGAGCTTCTTTTCCTTGAGCAGCTTCTTGAGCGCGTGGAACACTTCGGCGCCCGCGCGCAGAGCCTCACTGAAGCTGACAAAACCGTGGGGCACCAGCATGAACTCCTGGATGTCCAGGTTGTTGTCGGCGTGGGCGCCACCGTTGAGCACGTTCATCAGCGGCACGGGCAAAGCCGTGGCCTGCACGCCGCCGAGATAGCGGTAAAGCGGCAGATGCACGCTCTCCGCCGCGGCCCGCGCCACAGCGAGGCTCACGCCCAAAATCGCGTTGGCGCCCAGCTTGCTCTTGTTCTCGGTGCCGTCGAGCTTGAGCATGGCGGAGTCGATTTCACTCTGCTGGGTCACGTCCATGCCTTTGACAGCCGGGGCGATGTTGTGCTCGACGTGGCGCACGGCCAGCAGCACGCCCTTGCCGCCGAAGCGGGCATCCTGATCGCGCAGCTCCAGGGCCTCGTGGGCGCCGGTGCTTGCCCCGGAAGGAACAATGGCGCGCCCGCGCGCGCCCGTGTTGGTGTAAACATCGACTTCAATCGTCGGATTGCCGCGGCTGTCCAGCACTTCGCGGGCCTTGACGCGCGTGATCTGTCCCATGGCTTGCCTCCCGGTTTGCGCCCCGAGAATGGTCAAAGCGCGCGCGCGAGTCAAGCATCTCAAAGGTCCTGTGAACGCCGCCAGGAGTCGGGCGTGACGCGGGCCTCAAGCCGACCTAAACTGCCCCCATGTCCGAATTCTCCCTCATCATCGTCGCCGGAGGCATGGGCACGCGCATGCAGAGCGCGACCAAGAAGCCCTTCCTTGAAATCGGCGGCCGCCCCATGCTCGAACACACCTGCCGCGCCTTTGCCGGCGTGCGCGGCATCGTCGAGACCGTCATCGTGCTTCCGCAGGATGAAATCGCCCGGCTCACGGGGACCCCGGCGCAGAGCGTGGAGCTGGCATCGGTCAAGGGCGGCGGCGAACTGCTGGACACCCTGCGCGCCCTGGGCGTCACGCGTTTCGTTGCCGGGGGCGCGCGCCGCCAGGACAGCGTGCACAACGGACTGGCGGCCTGTCGCCTTGGCGAGTTCGTGCTGGTACATGACGCGGCACGGCCTTTCGTGCGGCGCGACCATGTGGAGGCGGTCATGGCCCAGGCGCGCCAAAGCGGCGCCGCCATCCTGGCGCTGCCGGTCAAGGACACACTCAAGCGCGTGGATGACGCGGGCCGCATCGTGGGCACGGTGGACCGCAAACACCTGTGGGCCGCCCAGACGCCCCAGGCCGCGCGCCGCAAGGACCTGCTTGGCGCCTTTGCTCGCTTTGGCAAGGAAGATGTCACGGACGACGCGGCCCTGCTCGAACGCGCGGGCATCGCCTGCGCCGTGGTCACGGGAGACGCCGGCAACTTCAAGGTGACGACGCCCGACGACCTGGTCATGGCCGAGCGCATGATGGGGCCAAGGCCCAAGGCCACGAGCTGGCGGCTGTCCAGCGCCGGCCGCTCGACGCGGCCCCAGAGCGCCATTTTCCGCGAGCTGCCCTCCGCCGATACCATCATGGAGCTGACGCCGGGCGGCGAGGCGCACAAACGCACGCCCGATGAAGCCTTTAATGACGCCGTGGAAGCCGCGCGCATGGCGGATTTCACGTCGGCGCTGGTGTTCGCAACCGAGGCACTGGAACTCAAGCCGCAGTGGGCCGATGCCTGGTCGCTGATGGCAGGCTGCTACGACCAGATTGGCGACCATGACCGCGCACTGCGCGCAGCCGAGCAGGCGGCAAAGTCGGAACCCGGCAAGGCGCAGTGGTGGATCAACTACGGCTTTCTGCTGCTGGGCGCCAGGCGCTGGCAGGAAAGCGAAGGGGCCTACCTCAAGGCGCTGGCCCTGGATGAAAAGAGCGCGGGGGCGCACTTCAACCTGGCGCTGGCCAAGGCCAACCTGGGCCGGCGCGCCGAGGCTTCCAGGCATCTCAAGCGGGCCGTCGAACTGAGACCCGACCTCGCGGCGGAAGCCCGCAAGTTCGAGGTCTTCCAGGGGCTCTGACAGCTACTTGCTGCGATCTTCGTCGACCTTGATGGAACCCAGGAATTCGCGGACGCGGCGTTCAACGTAGTTGACGCGGAACACGTTATCCACGATCAGGGTCTTGTGGGCGTCGGCGCCGGGGCCCGGCTTGAAGATGAGGCGGCCGCCGCCGAAAATCACCCATTCCAGCAGGTCGGGGATTTCCTTCTCCACGCTCATCTGCAGGGTGGCGTACTGGCGCTCATCGCCCAGCAGGCCGTGCTTGTGCATCAGCCGATTGGGCTCCAGCACCCAGTAATCAAAGCGCGTGGCCAGAAAGGCGAACAGAAAGAGCACGCCGAATATCGCGAAGATGCACAGGTAGAAATTGGGGTGCAGGGCGAGGTTGGCGTCTCGGAAGAACTGGTAAATCGCGCCGTACACCGCCGTCTGGCTCTGCAATTCGTACACATAGAGCCCCAGCAGGATGACCGCCGTAGTGGCGAACGTGGCAATGACGTTGCCGCGCCCGAAGTCAAAGGTCTGCACCAGCAGGTTGAAGAAGAAAACGAACATCCACCACCAGCCAAGGGCGGAAGGATCAATGAGCGGCCCCGGGTCCTTCCACCAGCCGCCGCCGAGGAAGTAGAACACGATGGATGTCAGGGCCAGGGGCCAGGCCAGTACGATCTTGGGCCAAGGATGGATAACGATGCGCTCGGGCATGGCAGGCCGCACCTGTTTCAAAGCCTGCGAAACGGGCACATCAGCGTTGGCGGCAGGCTTGCTGTCAGCGGGCTTGGCGGGTTCGTCGGCCATGAAATTTCCCCTGGGTTCGCCGAAGTCTATTCTGCTTCGCGCCGCAATGCAAAGCGCAGCTACTTCGCCTGCACGACGCGGGGATAAACCACGTCGTCGTCGCCGCGCACGAGCTTGAGGGAATCACCGGCCAGATTCAGGGCCAGGATCAGCTCCTTCATGAACTTGATCTGGGCGCGGCCCAGGACCAGGGCCTCCGTTGAGCGAAAGACCTCCGCGGCGGACTGGCTCACCGGGTTGAGAAAATCGCCCAGCTCCGTCAGCCAGTTGTCCACCAGGAAGGCCTGCCCCTCGAGTGCCGCCGCCTCGATTTTCCAGCCGCGCGACATCTGGGCCAGGGCCTCGGCCCGCAGTTCTTCACGCGAGGCCTTGAGCAGCGGCCGCACGTTCAACGACAGCATCAGCGCGGGCGAGTAAAGGTCGATGCCCACCACGTGCTGCCATTCCTCGTTCACGATCACGGCCCGCTGATCGGCGGCCATCAGGCCGACGCAGCCGTCATAAAAGCGGTGCTTGAGTTCCAGCTCGTCGATGAGCTTCTCGAGCTTGAGCGTCTGCTCGGTGTAGCCGGCCTGCGCCTTTTCCCAGGCGGCCTCGTAGTCTTCTCCCAGTTCGGCCATGCGCTTGAGCTGGGCCTCGGTCAGCGGCTTGCCGGCACCCTTGAGCGCGTTGGCCATCAAGTTGGCCAGGCTGATGGGGTGGGTGTATTCGCCGTTACCCGAGGCATGGGTGGGCAGCTTGCGCAGGACCTTGATGGCGTGGCCCTGCAGGACGCGGTTGAGCGCCATGATCTCCTGCCTGTCCGCGGGGTCCGGCTCTTTGCCCTCGGCGTGGGCCTTCATGAGCTTTTCCAGCAGCAGGCGCATCTTGCCCGAGGTCTCGGCCAGTTCGTCCCACTTGGCCTCACGAATCTCAACCATGTCCGCATGCTTGCCGAACTTCACCAGCGGGTCCTTGCCGGGCTTGGGCGGCTCGGGCGGGGCCTTGGCTGCCTGCGCCTCGGCCAGATCCTTCTCCGCCTGCTCCAGACGGCTGGCGAGTTCCTTCTTCTCGCGGCGCAGGGCTTCGGTGGCCTTTTCCACGGCGGCATCCTGGCCGGCCTTGGCCTTGGCGCGCTCGTCGGCCCTGGCCGCGTCGATGTCATCGCCCGTGTAAAGGGCCTTGGGCCCCGTGGGCACCTCGGTTTTTTCGCCGGCGCGCTCGCGGGGGCGCGAGGGCACGTCCTGCTTCTGCGGATCGGGCGCGGGCTTGAGCACCCAGCCGCCGGCCAAACCCACCGCAAGCCCGATCACCACCCCCAGGGCCAGAGTCTTGCTATCCATAGCCGTGCACTCCCGTAATGGGCGCCTACTTGCGCGCCTCTTCAATGCGCTGCTTCAAAGCAATCAGGTTCTCGGCGCGGGCATCCTTGTCCAGGCCCGCCTGGGTGATGGCCAGAGCGTCATCGTACTTTTTCTGAACCAGGTACCACTTGCCATAGGCCTCGTAAATCTCCGTGAAGCGGGCCTCCCAGGTCATCTTGGCCTGCATGGAAAGGGCCTTGTCGAGGTCGGCTTTGGCGCCCTCGAACTCGGAGAAGCCGGGCGGATAGTTGGCCTTGAACACCGCGACAAAATGCAGAGCGTCATAATAGTCCGGATCAATCAACTGCGCCTTCTTGGCCTCCTTCATGATGTTCGAGGCCAGGATGCCCTGCTCCAGCCCCTGCTTGACGTCGCGAAACGTGGAGGTCATGGCCTCGGCCAGGGCCAGGCGCAGATGCTTGTTCTCGGGTTCGTCGGCCACCAGCGCCTTGAGCTTGGCCACCACTTCCTTGCGCGTTTCGGCGTCGGTCTCCCACAGCAGGTCGTTGACCTTCTGGCGCGTCTGCGGATCTCCCAGGTTGGCGTAATAGCCGGGCAGCAGGTCGGCCAGCTTGCGCTTGGCTTCCTCCGCCTTGGCCTTGGCATCGGCGGGCAGCGCGGGCTTGGCCTCCGCACCGGGCTCGGGCGCGGCTTTCTCTGGCGGCTTTGCCGGGTCGGCCGGCACGGCGGCGCGCTTTTCCAGGGCGGCGGCCACGGCCGCCTGAACATCGGCGAGCGTGACGGGCGGCGGCAAGTCGGCGAGCTTGCGATCGAGTTTGTCCTGGCCCTGCTTCAGAGCGGCCAACTCGGCCCGCGCGGACTTCAGCTCCTGGGTCTGGCTCTGCCCCTGCGTCTCCAGCTCGGCCAGGCGCGCGTCTGCTGCCGCGAGTTTCGTTTCCAAAGCCCCCACCCTGGGGTCGGACTGCCCGCAGCCGGCCAGAAAGAATGCCGCAAAAGTGACCATCAGCAAGCGCTTCATGCTTCCCCCCTGATTGTGGTGTTGCAGGGTATTTGGGCCAGATTGCCCAAGGCTTTCACTTTACCTGCTCTAATTCGGGGCAGGTTTTGTAGCCCGCGACTTCGAAGCTACATTGCCGCGGTGAACAAGGCTGCAACCATCGGCTTCTTCGCCCTTCTGCCGCTGCTGGCGCTGGTCATCTGGCTTGACCCGCGTGTGCCCCACTATCAATCGAGTTACGACCCCATCGACTACGCCCGCCTCGCCGAGTGGAGCGCCCACCTGCGCGCCTGGCCCCGCGCCCCGCGCTATGATTTCTTCGCCTTTGACGCCCAGACCGGGGCCACGCGCCCCTCCGAAACTTCCAGCCTCGGCCCACCCGACTGGCACCAGCGCTACGCCTTTGGCCGCTTCCGCTATGCCCTGGATGTTCAGGTGCGCGGCAACCGCATCCATTACGTGAGCTGGGGCAGCGACGAGCAGCGCGGCGGCGGGGCCTGGTCAGCCGTGGGTGAAGGCCGCCGCCTGGATGACGGCCGCTGGTTCACCATCTGGTCCTGCCTCGACCTCACGCGCGGCATCTCCAACGGCGGCGGGGCCTGGCTCGAGTTCAGCCAGGACCGCCGGCGCATCTTCGTGCGCTATTATCACGACACGCTGCCCTTTGGCGAATCCGCCGTGGAGGAAGGCGAGGCGGCCCTCTGGCCCTACACTGAAGACCGGCCCCTCGAAGGCCGCGTGCTTACGTACGAGGAAACACGCCAGGCGCCCGAAGGCCGCCCCTACACACTGTGGGGCCGCGTCGTCGACGAAGAGGGCCGCGGCATCGCGGGCGCGGCTGTCAAGCGCAGGGCCCGGGGCGAGATCGAGACTACCACCGACGCGCGCGGCTTCTTCAAGCTGAGCCTCGAGCGCATCGAGCAGCTCACGCTCGTGGCGGCCGGGAAGCTGGGCTACTTCAACGGAGCCATCACGCTGGACCGCGAAAGCGCGTTCACGGCCGTGGGGCCCGGCGCGCCGAAGTCTCGCGCGGCCCTGGCCACCATCGTGCTGCGCCCCCTCGACCCGCGCGACTATCGCGAGTACGAGTACGTCTGGCCAAAGCCGCAGCCCCCCGCCACCGAGCCCAATTCGAGCTATGACGCCGGCAAACACCTGCAGTGCGGCAACTGCCACCGCCAGACCTTCGATGAATGGAAAGTCTCGCGCCACGCCACCATGGCGCGCAACCCGCTGGTGCGCAACGCGTTCGAACAGGACGCCCGCCCCAGCGCCCTGGCCGCCGGCCAGACACGCGACGACTGCACCCCCTGCCACTCGCCCAGCCTGGCCTCAGCCCTGACGGACTTTCACCTGGCGGGCACCACGCTGCTGGATGCCAAGGGCGTCCACCAAGAGGGCAATCACTGCGATTTCTGCCACAAGATCGGTGCCGTTCCCAACCCCGAGAAACCCGGCCTCGCGGGCTCCATCCGCATGCACCGGCCCAACTCGGCCGATGAGCGGGTGCCCGGCAACGTGAAGCATGTCTTTGGTCCCCTCCCCGACGTCAGCTACCTGTTCATGGGCGCGAGCTACAACCCGCTGTTCCAGACAGGGGCCCTTTGCGCTGGCTGCCACGAGCACACCCTCGATAATGGCATTCTGGGTCAGGGCACCTACAGCGAATGGCGCCAGACACGCTTTGCCAGGCCGGGGCCCGACTACCGCGAGTGCCAGTCCTGCCATATGCCGGCCTACACCCTTGATGATGTCAGAGGCGACGACCGCAAGAACCGCGGCACGGAGATTGCCTCGGCCGGAACGCGCTTCAGGCCCCTGTCCGAGGTTCACAAGCACCGCTTTGCAGGCAGCGAAGATGCCGCGTTCATGCGCGAGGCCATCGCCATGCACATGGTTACGCGCCGCACGGGAGATTCGCTGCAGGTCACGGTCACGCTTGAGAACAGGGGCGCAGGCCACGCCATTCCCACGGGTCACGGGCTCAAGCGCCTGCTGCTGGTGGTCGAACCCGTCGGCCCGGGGACTCCCGAGGCCGGCAACCTGCTCCCGCGCGAGGAGTGGCTCGACGGCCAGGCTCAGGCGGGTGCCGTAATCGGGCGCAAATTCGGCGGGCCTTCGCTGCCCGCCGCGTTGCAGGGCGCCAAGGGGGGCGAGCCGCAATGGTCGGTGCCTTTCTGGCGCGCCACGGCCCAGGTCCAAGACAGCCGTCTCTGGCCAGACCAGCCTCGCGTCTTTGAATTCACCCTGGCCGGGGCCACGGCCGCACGTGTCAAGCTCTACCTGCGGCGCGCCTCCCCCGCCCTTTTGGCCGAGCAGGGGGCTGACCTGCGGTCGCGGATGGCCGGTTTTGCCCCCCTCGATCTGCTCATTCACGAACAGCAGCGCTAGCAGTCCGCCCCGGGGCCGAGGTCTTGGGCAACTCCGGCCGCTTCGTCGGCCTGCGCAACTTGCGTTGGGCGCGGGGTTTGCGCCTTTCCTGCAAATTTCTGGCGGTACCTGTGTCCGAAAGTCGCAGCTCCTGAAGGCCGCATTTCGCGGCCCCTCAGGAGAACGCCATGAGCAACCGCAGGTACCGCACTGCCGAGCCCCTCGACCTTGAAGCCTCGCGCCAGGCCGAAATTGAGGAAGGGGCCCACGAACTGGTCTTCCGCATCCTCAGCGAGGGCGGCGCCCCCGCCGAGCGCCTGCGCGCCATGCTGAGCGCCGAGTTCGAGCGTCAGGGCGGCCACCAGATTGACCTGCAGATGGAGGCTTTGATCCTCGTGATCGAGGAAGCCCGCCTTGATCGCGCGCTCGACATCAAACACAAGCAGGCCCTGCTCGACGCCAAGGGCGACGAGGCGCCCCAGCAGGCCAGGCGCCGCGTCGTCAGCGCGGCCACGCTGTGCAACGCCTCGCGCCAGCTCACGGCCCTGCGCGCCGAGCGCAACGAGCTGCAGCGGCGCTGCGAAGTCGTGGTGGCCACGGCGATCATGCTCAAGGGTCAGGAGCGCGAGCACAAAGAGCGAGGCGAGCCGAACTTTGCCGAGGCGAAGTCAGGCCAGGGAGCCACGCCCGTGGCGGAGGCTGTTTTCGCGACCGGGGTCAAGGGCGCGACGGCCGACGTCGCGTAAGCCCAAGCTGGCAGAACCCGGAGTTCTTTGACAACTGAGGGGTGCGGGCTTGCCAAGCGCGGCCATTGTTCTGCCGTTGAGGCCTCGCCCGAACCACGAAACAGAAACCCCGCCCCCGACACCGCTTGATTCCCCCACCTTTGCCCCTAGACTGCCTCGCTTTCACGGCCGGGCGCAAGAGGGACGATGACACGCCTTTTTCTGATAATTCTGGCTCTTGGCGCCTGCTCCGCTCTGAGCGCGCGCGAGCTCGATTTATCCCGGCTCACCCTCACCGACCCCAAGCCCCAACCCCGTGATGCCTGGCCCGCCTTCGAAATCCGGCGCGGCGGCGGCGAACCGGCACGCCACGACAGCGAAACGCCCAAGTTTCGCGAAGTCGGCGTCAAGGAAATCGGTGTCACCTGGGCCGTCTTCTATACGACGCGCAGCTACAGCATCACCGACGTTCGCGGCCTTGATAACTCCTGGAGTTCCTCCTGGGCCAAGAGCTTCGACTTTCTGGGGCTGGGGGCCCAGGCCAGCATTGAGTACCGCTTCCGGCCCGAGTGGCGCATGAACTTCACGCCCCGCGTGGACATCGCCTTTGGTATTCACAACCAGCCTCGCCACCACACCCATGAACTGCAGGTGCTGCCGTTCACGCGCAACTATCTGGGGGCGGACGACCAGCAGAAGATGAGCATCAATCTGCGCTTTGAATATGCCGTGCGCTGGCGGTACTTGTGGTTTGTGCAGGAAGTGCAGGGTTTCTTCGCCTTCCGGCGCACGGAAATAAGGGCCTACGACACGGACTACCAGGACGATCAGCTCGGCACGCTGGATCGCATCAAGGACCGCGACCGCGTGGACTGGGACCAGTTCATCACGTTTGGCACAGGCACCGGCATTGGCTTTGAGTGGTTCTTTCTTGATGAGGCCTATCGCATCGTGACGCTGATGCTCTGGCGCCCTTTCAATAACGTGAGTTATCGCGGCGCCGGCGGCATGACCAACGGGCTGGAGTTCATCTTGCGCTCAAGCACGTTCGAGATCTCGGACCAGCTCGGCATTTACTTTGAGGCGTCGTTTCAGCTTTACCTGCCAACGAACCGGGAGTTCAGCATGATCTACAACTCCCAGTTCAGCCTTGGGGTCAGGTTTAGATAATCTGCTTCTTTTATTGTTTTTATGTTTCGCGCCAATGCTACCATGGCCGGCGAAGGAGCCCTGGCCATGAGCGCGCGACACTTCTACCTGATTCTGGCAAACGACGGTGAACCCCGCATGAGGCTGGCGCTTCCGGCCACGGAGGCCACCCGCCTGTCGAGCGTGCTGCCACCGGTCGTCATGGGGCTGCTGTCGGCTTCGGGCATCAGCGTCACGGGTCTGGAGCACATGGCCTCGCAGGACCTCAGCCCGCGCGAGCTGCTGCACATTCAGTCCAAGGGGCGGCAGCTCACGGCCTGGCTGGCCTGAACGCCAACGCCTGTCTGCTCCGCGCGCAAAAGCTAGCATCCCGCCATGCGCGGATTTCGCGTCTGGTTCAAAAATGCCGATAAGGTCGTCAACGCCTCGCCGGGCGAGAATCTGCTGCGTCTGGCGCAGCGCGTTGGGGTGCACATTGACAGTTCCTGCGGCGGCAACGGCTCCTGCAAGCAGTGCCGTGTGCGCGTCTGCAAGGGCCCCTTCCCCGAGAAGATGATGGCCTCAGACCCCGCGCGCCTCGTGGATGCCTCCACGGGCGCGCCGGTGGCCCCCCATGAAATGGTCGGCGGCGAGGGCCTGCACCTGGCCTGCCGAGGCTGCGTCATGGGCGACCTCGTGATCGAGGCCATGCCGCGCGTCAGCCAGGCGCGCACGCTGGTGCGCAAGCAGCTCAAGGGCCGGAAAATCAGCGTCGACCGTCCGGACCTGCCGCGCGGCTCTCCCGTTGCCGCCGTGGACATGGGCAGCACCACGCTGGCGGGCTATCTCGTCGATCTGGACTCAGGCGAGATCGTGGCCCAGGCCTCGCGCGAGAACAGCCAGATTCCCTTTGGCGGCGACATTCTCACCCGCGTTTCCCATACCGAGCGCTACCAGGATGGCGCCAGCCTTCTCAAGCGGCTGGCGCGCGAAGACGTCAACGCGGTGCTTGAACTCCTGGCGCGCCAGGCCGGCAAACGCACGATTGCCAGCGTGGCCCTGTGCGGCAACAGCGTGATTCAGTCCCTGTTCATGGGCTGGGATGTCCTGCGCCTGGGCAGCCACCCCTTTGAGCCTGAAAGCGTTCAGCCGCAGCTGCTCAAGGGCTGTGATCTTGACCTGTCAAGCGTTTCTGACGCCGAGGTTTACGTGTTCCCCCTCGAAGCGGGCTTCATCGGGGGCGACAACGTGGCGGCGATTCTGGCCGAAGGCCTGGACGCATTCGACGGTCTGGCCATGCTCATGGACATCGGCACCAACGCCGAGATCGTGTGCGGCGGGCGCGGAAAACTGCTGGTGGGCTCGACTCCGACGGGCCCGGCCTTTGAGGGCGGGCAGATGCAATTTGGCATGCGCGCATCGCGCGGCGCCATTGACAGCGTGCAGTGGGTGCCGGACAAAACACGCACGGTGCTGACCACCATCGGCAATCAGACGCCCGTGGGCATCTGCGGAAGCGGTATCATTGACTGCCTGGCCTCCCTGTGGCGCGCGGGCATGTGCGACCAGGACGGCAAGCTGCTTGAGGGCCGCTTCGTGCGCGAGAACGCCCAGGGCATGCGCGAAGTCCTGCTCGTAGGCCCCAGGGCCGAGGCGGTCAGCCCCGACGGCGTCATCTTTCTGGCCAACCAGGACATCGTGTTCACGCAAAAGGACGTGCGCGAGCTGCAGCTGGCCAAGGCCGCGCTGGCCACGGGCGAGGAACTCATGCTCAAGAAGTTCGGGCGCGAACCCGACAAGGTCATTCTCGCGGGCGGCTTTGGCAGCTACCTGGACGTCGAAAGCGCGATTGCCATTGGCCTGATCCCCGACATGCCGCGCGAGAGAATCGAGGTGGCCGGCAACAGCGCGGGTCTCGGCGCATGCATGGTCGCGGCTTCGCTTAGCGCGCGCACGCGCGCCGAGAAAATCGCGCGCAGCACAGTGCATGTGCCGCTGCCCGACGAGCCGGAGTTCCAGGACCTGCTCCTCAAGCACATTGCATTGCCCGCCCGGTAGTCATCGGCGCCCGCCGGCAAAGCCGGCCTTGGGGCTGAGACAGGGTCGAGTTGGCGTCTTTCGTGCCGGATTGTCCGGCCCCCTCGTGACCGGGGGGGCTCTGATTGCTAAACAGTCGCCGTGCAAAGACTCGCCGAAATCAGAGCCGCGCTCGCCAGCCACGGCATCCGCCCCCACAAGCGCATGGGCCAGAACTTTCTGGTCGATACGAACATGCTGCGGGCCATCGTGCGCGACGCCGAGGTGGACCTGGGCGACTGCGTGCTCGAAGTCGGGCCGGGTTCGGCGGGCCTGACGCAGGCTTTGGCCGATGAGGCGGGGCTGGTGGTCGCCCTGGAGCTTGATCGCGGCATGTTTGACGTGGCCCGCGAGTTTCTTGCCTTGCGCGAGAATGTCGTGCTGCTGCAGGGAGATGCCCTGACGGCCGAGGGCCGCCTCCATCAGGCACTCGAGGGTCTGCTTCACGCCTACCTCAGCCACGGGCTGTTTCACGTCGAGGAGTCGGACTTTGAGCGCAGCGTCGTGCCGGCCGCCCGGCCTCCTAGGCTGGGGCGACTCAAGTGCGTCTCCAATCTGCCCTATAACGCCGCAGGTCCCATCATCATGGCCCTGCTCGAAAGCGCCCTGCCTTTTGAGCGCCTGGTCGTGATGGTCCAGTATGAAGTCGGAGAAAAACTCTGCGCTCGCCCGGGCAACGCGGCCTACGGCATTCTTTCGCTGCTGCGCGCCCAGTTCGCAGACGCCCGCATCATCCGCAAGGTGCCCGCCTCCGTGTTCTGGCCGCGCCCCACCGTGGCCAGCGCTTTGGTTGAACTGCGGCCGGCCCGCCGCCCGGACTCCGCGGCCTACGCCCGCCTGCGCCAGCTGGTGCATGTGTTCTTCACGCACCGGCGCAAGCGCGCGGCTAACGCGCTGGGCAACGCGCTGGGCGTGAATGCAAAGCAGGCCGAGGCTTGGATTGTTGCCGCCGGCGGCAACCCCGGCTTGCGTCCGGACGAACTCGACTATGCCGTGCTCCAGAAGCTGGCGGATATGGGCGAAGTCGCCCGCCGCGCCCACGACATCGTTCACGAGGCCGACCTGCGCGCCCGCCTCAAGGCTGAGCGGGCGGCCAGGCGTGCCGGCTGGCGCAAGCCGCGCAGTGATGAAGAAGAGTAAGCGTTGACATTCAACGTCACGGCTTGAAAAATCGGCGGCCAACCACTGCTGGAACACTCACATGCTGACCTGCCTGCGCGGCCGCCCGAGGCTTGCGGTCCTGTTCTTGATTGCCCTGCTGGGAGTTACGTTCGTCGCGGTCAGCCGCGTCAGCGCCGAAGGCCCAGCCCCCCGCTCCTTTGACGTGCGCGAGGCCGCCAACGCGGCCCCGCCGCCGGGCGAGGTGCGCAAGGTCAGCGTCGGCATTTACGTCAATCAGGTGAAGTCCATCGAGATGATCCAGAACGAGTATGTCGTCGACTTCTGGGTCTGGTTTCGCTTCAAGTCGGACAAGCACAAGCCCGAGGCCGAGCAATACAAGCCCCTGGACAACTTCGAGATCATCGGCGGCATCATTGAAGACCGCATCGCCGACCAGATGGACGAACTTGGCAACGGCGACACCTATGCCGCGGTGCGCATCATCGCGCGCATCAAGAAGTACTTTGACGTCACCCGCTTTCCCCTCGATGACCACGTCCTGACCATCGAGCTGGAGGACACCAAGAACGAGGAACACCTGACGCGCTTTGAGGCGGACACCGTGAACTCGCAGGTGGACCCCGCCGTGCGCACCCCCGGCTGGAACCTCACGGCCTCCCGCGCCCTGGTCAAGCGCCACACCTACTCCACCAACTACGGCGACAGCCGCCTGCCTCCCGGCAAAGAGACAAGCTATTCGCGCTTCGTCTTCGAGATGGAACTCCAGCGGCCGGGTCTGGGCTACCTCTTCAAGCTGTTCTGGAGCATCTACCTCTCGGTCATCATCGGCTTTATCGCACTGCTCATTAAACCGACGGACCTCGACCCGCGATTTGGCCTGGGCGTGGGCGCCATCTTCGCCGCCGCCGCCAGCTCCTACGTGGTCAATGCCGCGCTGCCGCCGACCAACCTGCTCACGCTGAGCGACAAGGTGAACATGATTTCCGTCGGGTTCATTTTCCTGTCGCTGTTTGAATCCATCCTCTCGTTGCGTTTCTACTATCGGGACAAAGTGCAGGCCGCCAAGTGGCTTGACCGCATCTGCTTCTGGGCGCTCATGGCGGGCTACGGGCTGGCCAATTACATCGCCGTCGCCACCGCCTGATTTGTCACAGCTTGAAAACGCCTAGTCGCTTGCCGCGCCGCACCCCGCTATCATCCCCGCGCCGCGGGCAAGGCGGGGCGCGGCCACATTCCTCGGAGCGGCAACATGCAAGCGGGCAACGGCGCAACTTCGCGCAACTTCTCTCTCGGCATCGACGGTTTCACCTTCCATGACCTCTTCCAGCCCGCGCGGCTGGCAGCGCTGGACCAGGCCTTTCGCGCCCAGGTCAAGGCACGGGACGCCGCATTGAGCGCCCGCTTTGAGTCCTACCGCGCGGGGGCCAGCCTCAGCCCCGTCGAGGAGTCCAACCTGCTGGTCGATGTCGCGCCGCAGCTTGGTGATTTCGTGGGCGAGCTGTTCCGCGTGCAGGCCCAGCGCGACAAGCTGTTCGCCCGCGCCGCCGATGAACGCGCCCTGGGTCGCGTGCGCGCCTTTGTGATGCGCCGCTGCGCCCGTCTCAAGAAAGACGAAAAGGCCGAACCCCTGGGCGCCACGCGCGGCATCCTGAGTTTCATTTCCGCGGCCCTGGGACTTGGAGCCATTGCGGGCGACGAAGAGTTGTCTTCCCTGCGCCTCGCGGCCGCGGCCTCTGAGCTGGAAGAAGCGCTGGCGGCGTCGGTGCGCGCGGCCAAGCCCGTGCCGCTGACGGATGCTCAGAAGCAGAACCTGAAGAAGCTGCGTGAAGCGGCCAAGGGCCATGCCTGGTTTGCCGGCGCCGACAGCGACGAAGCGCTGGCCAAGGCCGTGGCGCTGCGCTGCGAACTGTGGCTCAAGAGCTGCCTGCACACAGAGGAAGGTCGCAAGGCCACCCGGGGCTGGAGCACGCTGAAAATCCCCCAGCCGATGAACTACGACAAGCTGGTGCACAGCATCAAGCCCGACCCCGCCTTTCCGCAGAAGCACTACGGGCCCGAGGAACACCTGCGCCGCAGAGACGGTTTCAAGCTCACCGACAAGCGCTACAGCGAGCGCGAGGTGGGCTATGAAGTCGATTACTGCATCCTCTGCCACGACCGCGACAAAGACTCCTGCAGCAAAGGCCTGAAGGACGCGAGCGGCTTCAAGAGCAACAAAGTGGGCATATCGCTCGAGGGCTGCCCGCTGGAGGAAAAAATCTCCGAGATGCACGCCCTGCGCCGCCAGGGCGACAGCATTGGCGCCCTGGCGCTGATCTGCATTGACAACCCGATGTGCCCCGGAACGGGCCACCGCATCTGCAACGACTGCATGAAGTCGTGCATCTATCAAACACAGGACCCGGTCAACATTCCGCAGGCAGAAACCGGCGCTCTGATTGACGTGTTGCGCATGGACTTCGGCGTCGAGATCTTCGGGTTGCTGACCCGCTTCAACCCCCTCAACCGCAAGCGGCCCTATGCGCTGCCTTACAACGGGCTGAAAACGCTTGTGGTAGGCATGGGCCCCGCAGGTTACACGCTTTCGCACCACCTGATGAACGAGGGCTTTGGCGTTGCCGCCATTGACGGCCTCAAGATCGAGCCGCCGCCCGCCGACATCACCGGCCACGACGGCAAGGGCATCCGCGCAATCAAGCGTTACGAAGAGATCGAGCAGGAACTGGACAAGCGCATCTTCACGGGCTTTGGCGGCGTGAGCGAATACGGCATCACCGTGCGCTGGGACAAGAACTTCCTCTATCTGCTGCAAATCACGCTCATGCGCCGCGACGCGCTGGCACTCTTTGGCGGCACCCGCTTTGGCGGAACCGTTTCCATTGACGATGCCTGGGAACTGGGCTTTGACCACATCGCCATTGCCACGGGCGCGGGCAAGCCGACCATCATCAACATCAAGAACAACCTCTGCCGCGGCATCCGCAAAGCCAGCGACTTCCTCATGGCCCTGCAGCTGACGGGTGCCAGCAAACGCGACAATCTCTCGAACCTGCAAGTGCGCCTGCCCGCGCTGGTCATCGGCGGCGGCCTGACGGGCATTGACACCGCAACGGAGTTGCTCGCCTATTATCCCGTGCAGGTCGAAAAGCACATCGAGCGCTATGAGACGCTGTGCCGCGAGAACGGCAAAACCAGCGTGGACTCATGGCTGCAGGGCGAGGACAAGGAAATCCTCGCCGAGTTCCAGGCCCACTTTGCTGAAATCAAGGCCGAGCGCGAACGCGCGGCCACGGCCGGCGAGCAGCCCGACTTCGTCAAGCTCGTGCGCAAGTGGGGCGGCGTGACGCTGTGCTACCGCAAGGGCATGAAGGATGCGCCGGCCTATCGCCTCAATCACGAGGAAATCATCAAGGCGCTGGAGGAGGGCATCGGCTTTGCCGAGCACCTCAGCCCCCTCGAAGCCGTGGTCGATGGCAACGGCGCGCTCAAGGAAGTCATCTTTGCCGTTCAGGGCACCAAGCCCGACGGCAAGTTCGGCGACATTGGCGAGCGCAAGACGCTCGCCTGCCGCTCGCTCATGGTGGCCGCCGGCACCAGCCCCAACGTGATCTACGAGCGCGAGCACGCCGGCACGTTCAAGATGGACGCTGACAACTCGTTTTATCAGGCGCACACCGCCAGGCTCGAGGGCGGCAAAATCACGCTCACGCCCGCCGAGGGCGGCAGGGCCGAAGGCGCGTTCTTCACGAGTTACCTCGACGACCAAGGCCGGACCATCAGCATCTATGGCGACAACCACCCGCTCTACGAGGGCAACGTGGTCAAAGCCATGGCCAGCGCCAAGGACGGCTTTGGGCACGTCGCGGCCTTGTTCAAGCCGCGGCTGGCAGGTCTTGACACGTCAAGCAAGGCGCAGGCTGCGCGTGACGCCGAATGGGTGGCGCTCAAGGCGAAACTTGACGAGCAGCTGCGCCCGAAGGTGCACAAGGTGGTTCGCCTGACGCCGACTATCGTTGAGGTGATCGTCAAAGCGCCCATGGCGGCGCGGCACTTCGAACCCGGCCAGTTCTACCGTCTGCAGAACTTTGAAACCTTCGCGCCTGTCGTCGACGGCACACGCCTGGCGACGGAGGGCCTCGCGCTCACAGGCGCCTGGATGGACAAGAAGGCGGGCCTGCTGAGCACCATCGTGCTCGAAATGGGCGGCAGCTCAAGGCTTATGGCGGCACTCAAGCCCGGCGAGCCCGTGGTGCTCATGGGCCCCACCGGCACCCCCACTGAGATTCCGAAGGGCGAAACCGTTTGTCTCTTCGGCGGCGGGCTTGGCAACGCGGTGCTGTTCTCCATCGCACAGGCCATGAAAAACGCCGGCAACAAGGTGCTCTATTTCGCCGGCTACAAGAAACCGCAAGACCTCTACAAGCAGGATGAGGTTGAACGCAGCACCGACCAGGTCATCTGGAGCGTCGATGTCGCGCCGGGCATCAAGCCGCGCCGCAAGCAGGACCTGACGTTCGTGGGCAACATCGTGCAGTCGTTCTGCAATTACGCCGAGGGCAAGCTGGGCGAGCGCCTGTTCGATACGAAAAAGATCGACCGCATCATCGCCATTGGCTCTGATCGCATGATGGCGGCCGTCAAAGACGCGCGGCATGGCGTGATGAAGCCCTTCCTCAAGGAAGGCCACGTGGCGATTGGCTCGATCAACTCGACGATGCAGTGCATGATGAAGGAAATCTGCGCCCAGTGCCTGCAGAAGCACGTTGATCCGGTCACGGGGAAAGAGACAGCTCCGGTGTTCTCCTGCTTCAACCAGGACCAGGAGCTGGACAAAGTCGATTTCGCGAATCTCAATTCGCGCCTGCGCATCAACAGCCTGCAGGAGAAGATCACCAACATGTGGCTCGACCGCCTCTTGAAACACCCGCAGGGCAAGATGATCGAACTGGTGTGACGGTTCACATGCGACGTGTGACAATTGGGGCCGAGTTCGTAGCCTGCGCTTCGGTGCCAAACTATGGAGGGAACATGACTGATCGCCCTTTTCTACTCACCTATCAGCCTCCTGTCATTTTGATTGCGTTGGCCTTCGTTTCGATCGCATTTGGCTCCGCTCTGGCTTGCCAGACCACGGAAGATCTCGCAAAGGCGCCTGCTATTGAGTTTGAGGTTCCGGCGGAAGTCAGGAAAAGGTTGCTTGTTGGGAAACCGGGTACTGAGCAGCTCAAGTGGGCGCCCGTCAGCACCGAGAAAGTCAAGCTAAACGAGGGTGAGTGGATTCACGCCAATCCCGAGGGCGACGGAAATCTGGTTGAGGGGTTGAAAAGTGTTGCCCCTCGTCTTTACTCGCTGAACCTGCGGCCAGCCTCGGACGGGGCATTGATCGGAATCAAGGAACTCAAGCAACTTCGCGAACTCGAAGTTGACGGACAGTGCGCTTATGAAAGTGGCTTTAAGGGAACGGCGTTCGACGAGTTGGCCGCACTGGAAAACCTTGAATTCGTAACGGTTCTTTCCGCCGAGTGCACCGATGCATCGATTGCTCAGATCGCCAAGATCAAGTCGCTGCGCCGGTTCAACTTGTCTCCTTCGCAATCACTGACCGAGAAATGCTTCAAACCGTTCAAAGAAGCGATCAGGCTCAAGTCGTTGAGGCTTGGCAATTTTGCGAAGCAGGATGACGCGATGGCGGACATCGCACAGATTCCCAACCTCGAAGAGCTCGACTTGCGCAGTTGCAACAGCCTGACATCCACCGGCGTCGGCTATTTGGCGTCTACGAAGCTGCAATCCCTTGTGCTGGTCGGATGCGTTTACATTGATGATGAGGCGGCGAAATCGATCGCGCAGATCAAGACCTTGAAGCACCTGGATCTCGGTGCGGGCGTCCAGCTGATCACACTGGAGGGCTACAAGGCCATCGCCACGCTGACCCTGGAGAGGCTTGAGATGATGGGCAACTTCAGCATAGGCGATGACGAAGTCGCGGCACTATGCGCCATCAAGACGCTGAAGTACCTGGACATTTCGATTACCAACGTTACCGACAAGTGTGTGGACTCGCTTGCCAAGCTGACGAACCTGGAAACCCTGAAGATCTTCGAAACAGTGGTGACGCAGACCGCGCTTGATCGGCTCAAGAAAAGCACTCCCAAGCTGGAGATCATCACCAAGCGCTGACCCTGCCTTGCGCCTACTTGGTCTCGGCGCGCATCAGGTGGCAGCTCAGCGTCCACTTTGAAGCAACCAGCGTTGGGCCATTCTCGAGCTGAAGATTGGCGTCAACTGGCTTCCATGTGAAGAGCGCGTTGCCCGCAACGACCGGCAACGTGCCTGAACTGATCTCCTGTAAAACCGTCAGTTTGTCGCGGCTTAACACAAGTGTGCTGTTTTCTGTCCCGGCGAAAATCGAGTCGTCCGTGACGACCGGTTGGCCAAACATCGGGGTGACCTTGCGCCCCTCCGGCGGTGCTTTCACCGAAGTGGCGTCGAATTCCGCGATCTGATCCAGTGTGTCAGGCTTGAATGAACGCAGCAAACCGCCATCGAATGCATACACGGTGTTTGCGGTGTACGCTGGGCGACTCGGGAAGATGCCTGTCTTCCGCACCGTCAGCGCCCCTTTTTTGGGGTCGGCGCAAACCAGTTCGTCGCCTCTAGAACCGTAAATGAACTTGCCGCCGCTGCACCAGATTCCGGCCGAGCTTCCGCCGCGCGGCCCATCGGGCAAAGTGAAGGAAGAGATGTCCTTCCCGCTCTTGCCGTTGATCAGCGCCATTTGAACACCTTTTCCGGGCGCCGAACCCACGAGGCATATGTCCTCGCCGGTCACCGCAAAAGCTATATCCGGAATCAACATGGGCATGGCGTCCCATGCCGCGTCACCCTTTTCAAAACTGCTGAGGTGAAAGTTACCGTCGTACCACAGCACACCTTTACTGGTGAGGAAAGAGTCCTTGCCCACCGATTGCAGGTCTTTGCGCCACTTGGCCTTGCCATCCTTGAGCGCGACGCTGATCAACTGGCGCGTTTGTTCTTCGCCGACGATCGCGTACAGATAACCCTTGTTGATGCCGATCAGGCAGTAGCCGGCGCGGTCATTCCATGCCCAATCCGTCTTGCCGGTGGCGACATCCACCGCGACGATGCCGTTCAATTCGACACCATTGCGGTTTTTGGTCGGCGCAAAGAAGTAGGCCTTGCCGCCCGAGACCACGAAGTCCGAAGGGGCCCGCATTCCCGTCACTGAGAAGGTCCAAGCCGCGTCGCCAAAGCGCTGGTCACCAAGCTTGCCGGGCACGTAGCCGCTTGCATTGAGGTCGCCTCCCTGGGCGATCCACTCCGCGCGGAATCCTGGCTTGTCATTTCCGGCAAGCAGATTCTCCGGCGCGGCGTTGGAAATTTGGCCCAAAGTGACATAGGCAAGACCCCCGCTGGCGATGAGTATTCCGGCGGCAAGAAATGGCAACACCGTTTTCATGGCTGGTCCTCTTTCACGCGTTGAAGTCAATGCTCGTTGAACTCTCCTTCGCTTTCAACTCAGCCTCACATTGCTTGCTCTACAGGAGTCGCCAAAACGGCCTTGGGGCTTGAGTGATGCCGCGTCCGGGAATATAGCTCTACGCTCTGGTTCTTCTTCGCGGGCTGGTTCGGAGGCGCCATGGCGTCCATCTTCTTTCCCAAGGAATTCCCGGCCGGCGAGCGCCGCGTCGCTGCCACGCCTGACACCGTCAAGCGGCTGGTCAAGGAGGGGCACTCCGTGACCATCGAACAGGGCGCGGGCGCCGGCGCGTTCTATCCCGACACCGAGTACAGCCAGGCCGGCGCCGCCATCGAAGCCGACGCCGCAAAGGCCTGGGCCGCCGCCGATATCATCGCCCAGCTTTCAGTGCCCATGGCCTCGCAGGTCAGCCAGATGAAGGAAGGCGCCAGCATCGTCTCCTTCCTGTGGCCGCTGGACAACCTCGAGCTGGTCAAGCTGCTGGCCGAGCGCAAGATCTCGGCCTTTGCCATGGATGCCGTGCCGCGCACGACGCGCGCCCAGAAGGACGACGCCCTGACCAGCCAGGCTTCCCTGGCGGGTTACAAGGCCGTCCTGCTGGCGGCGATGCACCTGCCCAAGATTTTCCCCATGCAAATGACGGCCGCGGGCACGATACGGCCGGCCAAGGTGGTCATCATCGGCGCGGGCGTGGCCGGCCTGCAGGCCATCGCCACGGCCAAGCGTCTGGGAGCCATCGTTGAAGTCTCTGACGTGCGCCCCGAAGTCAAGGAGCAGGTGCAGTCCCTGGGCGCCAGCTACATCGAGGTGAAGTCGGAAGAAAACCTCAGCGCCGTGGGCGGCTATGCCAAAGAGCAGAGCGAGGAGTTCAAGCGCAAGCAGGCCGAGGTGCTGCGCGCCCACCTGGTGGCCGCCGACGCCATTATCACCACGGCCCTGATTCCCTATCGCCCCGCCCCCAAACTCATCGGCGCCGACGTCGTCCAGGCCATGCGGCCCGGCAGCGTCATCGTTGACCTCGCCGCCGAGCGCGGCGGCAACTGCGAGCTGACCGAGCCTGGCAAGACCGTGGTCAAGCATGGCATCACGCTGGTGGGCGAGCTGGCCCTGGCCAATACCCTGCCGGTTCACGCCAGCGACCAGTACGCCAAGAACGTGCAGAACGTCCTGAGCGACGCGACGAAGAAGGGCGTCTTTGGCTGGGACCTGGCCGACGACATCGTGGGCGGCGGCAAGACCAAGGAGGGCCAGGCCTACCCCGGCGCGCTGATCACGCACAGCGGCGAAGTGTTGCACCCCAAGGTGCGTGAGGCGCTGAAACTGCCTGCGGCACCTGTCGCCGCAGCGCCGGAAGCAGCGCAAGCCGCCAAGTCCTGAGGCCGAACAAGGCGCCAGCCAGCGCCGGAGCGAGAAAATGAACGCCTTCATCCTGCTGGAAATCTACGTCTTCGTGCTGGCCTGCTTTGCGGGCTTTCAGCTCATCTCCAAGGTGCCGCCGACGCTGCATACGCCGCTGATGAGCGGCAGCAACGCGATTTCGGGCATCACGATTCTGGGCGCGATGTATGTCGCCAAGGTCAGCGCCGAGGCCCCGTTTGGGGCGTCCACCATCTTCGGCATGCTGGCATGCGCGCTGGCCATGATCAACGTGGTGGGCGGCTTTGCCGTGACCGAGCGCATGATGCGCATGTTCAAGAAGAAGGACTGAGCGCTTTGAGCCTTGCGCTTGCCTGAACCCGAACCGAGAGAACCGCCGTGAACCTGCTTACCGCGACCATGCAGCTGAAGTGGAACGAATCGCTCGCCGAGTTCGGCTTCATCGCCTCGGTCATCATGTTCATGCTCGCCATCATGCGCATGAGCAAGGTGAAGACCGCGCGCTCGGGCAACTGGCTGGCCGCCGGGGCCATGGCCCTGGCCGTCATCAGCCAGTTCGTCGAAGAAGGCCAGATCAACCCGGTGTTTATCATCGTGGGCATCGTGGTGGGAGCGGCCGTGGGCGCCTTTCTGGCCTGGCGCGTGCAGATGACCCAGATGCCGGAGATGGTCGCCCTGCTCAACGGCTTTGGCGGCCTGTCCTCAATGTTCGTGGGCCTGGCCAGCTATTTCCAGTACATGGAAACGGGAGCGCGCGGCACCCTGGCCTCCCTGCCCGCCGTGGGCGCCTTCACCGGCGTCAACCTCATGCTCACGGTCATCGTGGGCGGCCTGACCTTCACGGGCAGCGTGATCGCCTTCCTCAAGCTTTCTGAGAAAATCCGGGGCGTGCCCATCCTGCTGCCGGCTCGCCATGCCATCAACGTTGCCCTGGGCCTGCTGGCCCTGGGCCTGTCGGCGCTGGCCGTCTGGGCGGTGTCCAACTCGGTGCTCGGCGTGCTGCTGCTGGTGCTGGTGGGCCTGCTGGCGCTGGCCATGGGCATCACGCTGGTGCTGGCCATCGGCGGCGGCGACATGCCCGTGGTCATCTCCCTGCTCAACAGCTACTCGGGCATCGCCGGCGCCTTGGCGGGTTTCACCATCAATTCGCCGGTGCTGATTGTCTCAGGCTCGCTCGTCGGCGCCTCGGGCATCATCTTGACCATGATCATGTGCAAGGCCATGAACCGCTCCCTGGCCAACGTCATGTTCGGCGGCTTTGGCGCAGCGGAAACCGGCGAAAAGAAGAAGGACGAGTACAAGAACGTCAAGTCCTGCGATGTCGAGGAAGCGGCCCTGGTGCTCGCCGACGCCCAGAGCTGCATCGTCGTGCCCGGCTACGGCATGGCCGTGGCCCAGGCGCAGCACGCCGTGCGTGAGCTTGCCGACCAGCTCTCCAAGCGCGGCTGCACGGTGCGCTACGCCGTGCACCCGGTGGCCGGCCGCATGCCGGGCCACATGAACGTGCTGCTGGCCGAGGCCAACGTGCCTTACGACCAGTTGTTCGAGATGGATGCCATCAACAATGACTTCAAGAACACGGACGTGGCCATCGTCATCGGCGCCAACGACGTGGTGAACCCCGCCGCCAAGGACAACAAGGCCAGCCCGCTCTACGGGATGCCCGTGCTCAACGTGGAGGAAGCGCGCAGCGTGTTCGTGATCAAGCGCTCTCTGGGCGCAGGTTTTGCCGGCGTGAAGAACGAGCTTTTCGAGAAAGACAACGTGCGCATGCTCTACGCCGACGGCCGCAAGGCCTGTGAAGACCTGATCAAAGCCCTCAAGGAAGCGTAGCACTGGTCACCGGCGGCGCTCTTTCACTTGAGACCTTCGCGGCTATGATGCAATTCATGGGCGCGGGGACCGCCCAACACTTCTCGCGGGGCTGACATGATTCGCTTACGTATCGGGCTGCTTATCGGCGGCCTGGCTGCACTCGTTTTTGGCGGGCAAAGCCTGTTCACCTGGCTCTCCAACCTCTCACCCACCCAGATCACGTACGAGAACTACTGTTCTCAGCGGCCCGCCGCCAAATGGCTGGAGCTGAGCAACACCTGGGTGGACTACCGCTTCGCAGTCGAGATTCAGACCATCAGCAAGGGCAAGTACTCGAGCGGGCCAGGCACCGTCACCAATCGCGAGTACTACGTGCCCATGTACAAGTCGCGCGACGACGAGTCCAACGTCATCGCCTTCCTGAAGTGCCACTCCGATGAGAGCCTCAGGCTGGCCCGCGAAGCCGCCAACACCGAGATCCCGGATGAAAACGCCCAGGCCCAGTGGATTCAGGACAACGACCAGCGCATGAATCGCAACACCACGGTCAAGGGCCTCGTGCTCTTTGGCCTTCACGAAAGCAGCGAAGACCGCAAGCTGCTCAATCAGGCGGCGCGCGGCAGGCTCGTCGATGACTTCGTCATCATCGACGAGAACGAGGAGCCCGCGGGCGGCTTGGGCTTCCTTCTGTTGCTTCTGGGCGTGGCCCTGGTGGGCGGGGTGGGATGGTCCTTCTTCAAGAAGTCGCCGCAGCAGGCGCCGCCGCTGCCCCAGGCCGGGGGCTATGTGCCCATGGCCCAGCGCATGCCCCCCCATGCGGGGCCCGCAGCCCCCATGGCTGGCGGGGCTGCCCTGCCGCCGCGCCAGCTTCCCCTGGCCGGCGGTCCGCCACGGCCGCCGCGCCCGGCCCCTCTGCCGCCCAAGCGCCCGCCGCCGTCTCAGGAATAGGTGCCGGGCCGCGGTTGTTCATAGGTGGTGCGCCGGGCAAACCGGGATTCTGTTTGACGGCGCGCCCGCTTCGGGGTACTTGAATCTCTCGGTCCGCAGTCCACGGGAAGCAACCATGTCGAAGATCAATCACAACCGCCTGAATAATCGCGCCTCCGGTGCGCGGACGTAGGCGGTTTGCTCCAGCAGTCTGAGAGAACCGAATGCGCCCCGCACCAGTGCGGGGCGCGCTGTTTTGGCGTGGCCACAGGGGTGTAGCTCAATTGGTAGAGTGTCCGACTGTTAATCGGAAGGTTGGTGGTTCGAGTCCACCCGCCCCTGCCAGCCGCCTTTCAGAAACCCGCCTTCATGGCCGCCTCCAAGGCGGGATGCGCTGCCAGCAGCCGCGCCGTCTGGGCCTGACCACGGCCCTGCTCCAGCAGGGCCTTGCGCAGCGCTACGCTCAACTCTGAAGGCAGATAGCCCCGCCAGAGAACCGCGGGGCGCCCGGCCGCGGCGGCGGCCTCAAGCTCGCCCAGCACGGCCTGGCTGGCCTCGAGACTGCGCTTGAGCTCCAGGTCTCCGGCCTTCTGGGCTGCAAGCGCGCGGCTGATGCCCTGATTCAGCTGGCGAATGACCGGCAGCCAGGCCGGGGCGGGGGGCCCCGGGGGCCGGGCCTTGCAGGCATACTCGGCGGCCAGCCTCACGCGAACGATGTCGCAATAGCCGGTGGCGTACTGCTCGGTGCCGGCGACGGCGAACTGGTTGCGGGCATCCTCGATCACTTCAGCTGCTTCATCGGCATCCCCCATGAGCAGCAAAAGCGCGGCCAGGCGGGAGCGAAAAGCCGCGCCATGCATGGTGTAGGCGTACTCGTCGCACACCTGGATGGCGAGTGAAAGGGCCTTGCGGGCGCGCTGGGGCTGGCCCCGCGCCTGCCAGACTTCTGCGACATTGCCCTGAGAGAAGGCGAACGAAAGGTTGCGGCCGGCCGGCTGCATGACTTCCAGGGAGCGCAAGTAAGCGGCCTCGCTCTCGGCCAGGCGGCCCAGCATGAAGTATGTGCGGCCCAGGTTGTTGCAGGCCACGCCCACCGCGCGGACGTCACCCAGTCTTTCAAAGCCCGCCAGCACTTCCTCAAGCACGGCAACGGCTTCGTCCAGGCGGCCGGTAGAACGCAGATGATTGGCAAGATTGCCCAGCGCGGCCAGGCGCATCCCCGGCGACTGTGCGATCTCGGCGGCCCTGCGATGCATGGCCTCGCAAAGGTGGGCCCGGCCCGAGTCTTCATAGAACCCGGCCAGCCAGGAAGTGGCCTGCGCCTGAAGGTCAGGCAGGCTGAAGGCCTTGGCCTCGGAGGCGGCGGTCTCCATCAGCTGCTCGGCGTCGGCGCGTCGGCCCGAGAAGGCCGCGATGCGGCCTTCAGCGACCCAGGTCTTGACGCGGGCCACGGGCGGGCAGTCGGGGTCGGCCCGGACGCGCTTGCAGCAGGCCAGTGCATCGGAGAACCGGCCTTTCAGCTGGTGCTGCTCGGCGACGAGCAGTTCAACTTCGAGCGCCTCATGCCTGTCAATCAGAGGCGAGGCCAGAAGGCGCAAGGCGTAAAGCAGGGCCAGGTCGTCCTGAAGACGGTTGTAGGCCAGCTGGCGTGCCACGCGCAGGTGCTTGAGCTCGCGGCGACGCAGGTCCTCCAGGGCCTGCGCGTCCTGTGCCGGGTCAAAATCCTGCATGGCCCGGTGGCAGTGCTCGGCAAGTTCCCCGGCCACGCGCCCCAGGTCCGCGGCAAAGGCCTGCTCAATCACATCAATGGCCAGCGTGTGCAGTCGCGAGCGATCCGAGGGAAGCCAGAGACCGTAGGCCACCTCGCGCAACAGGGCATGTCGAAAGAGATAGGCCTGCTCGGCGTGCATGGGCACAAAGGCGGGGGGAGTCGGGGGCTGCATTCTACCGGCGCCGCGCCACAGGCTGTGACAATTAGCGGCATTTTCACGACGGAGCACGCGCCGGCCCGCTATGCTGTTGGCGTTTGGGCCGAAGAGGAACTCCATGCTCACGAAAACCGTGGCGGCATTGACGGCGGTAGCCGCGTTGACGGGCCAGGCGCCCGAAATCCCGGCGCCGGCCAGAAGTGTCCAGCTCAAGGTGGTGCAGGAAAGCGTCGAACTGGCGGCGGACACAACCTATGAGGCGGGCCAGCGGCTGAAGTCCACGGCCATTGGCGTGAGCTTTGTGGTGCCGCCGCACTGTACGGCCATGATTCACGCGGAATCGTGGAACGTCACGTTCAAGTCAAAGTCCGACTCTGTCGTGGCCTGCCTCGTGCTTCAAACAGGCCTGGACGCGGCATTGTCCGAGCTGAACCTCAACAGCAGCGTGGACTTCGGCTTTCTGGATTCGTCGGTCAGCGTCAAACCCGCCGCCAAGGCCCGCAGCGAGGGCAACCGTTCCTTCGCGGAGTATGAGGGCGATGGTGCGGGCTTCGGCTTTGCCCTGCGCGGGAGCAAGGGCAACGGCCTGGCCTGCATCGCGGCCGCGACCAAGGCCGACAAGGAATCGGCCAGCAAGTTCGCCCAAGCCCTGGAAAAGAGCGTGCAGATGGAAGATCCCCAGAGCGCGCAGGCGCTGCTGTTGTGGAAGGCACAGGTTCTCGGCCAGCACCTGACGGCCGTGGATGAAGCCTCCCGCCTCACGCTGGACCTGCACCTGCTGAAGGACTCGAGCTACTACATGAAGGCCAACGTCGGCGGCCAGAGCCAGGAACAGACGGGCACCTGGCGTGTCGAACTGGGCCTGATGGGCAGCCTGCTGGTATTGACCCGTCAAGAGGGCGTGGCGACCCTGCGGCTGGCGCTGGCCGGCACGGACCTGAGGCTGGAGGGCCTGCCCGTCACGAAACGGGCCAGCTCGCTCAAGTCTGCGGGCGAGCGGCCCGCGGAGCCGGCCAGGCCCGAGCCCGCCCCCGAGGAGAAACCCCAGCCAGAGTTCAGAAGCGACATCCGCGAGGTGGCCAAGCTTGAAGGACAGGACTGCGCCTTTGACACCCAGTACGCCGCGGGCACGCGCCTGAAGGTCGAGCTGCTCGGGATCTCGCTCAAGATCCCGGAGGGCTGCGTCGGCGGCGCCACGGCCAGCGTGAATTACTTCATCTATCGCCCGACAGACCAGCAGGGCGTCGGCCTGGTCATGGCCCAGACCGGCGTCAACAGCATCCAGGATGCAGCGGCGCTGCTGGCCGGCAAACAGGACCTGAGCTCACTGGAGGAAGGGCTGGTGATGGACCCCGACGGCGCGCCGAAGATCGAAGGTTCCAGGGCGTCCATGCGCTACACCAGCGCGGCCTATGTAGCCTACAGCGTAGCGCTGGTGGGGCCTTCGAAGAATGGCGTGATCGTCAGCTTCATCGCGCCTAGGCAGGCCGAGGCCAAGGCCAAGTCCTTCGTGCAGTCCGTGGCGGACTCACTGCAGTTCGCCAAGCCCAACGACTCGGAGATGCGCAAGCAGTGGAACGAGGGGCTCAAGGGCTACTGCCTGCACTACTTCAATTACCGGTCATCCAAGGGCAACCAGCCCGGCAACTGGTGGGACGCCACGACCAACATCTGGATGCATTTCGGCTCGGACAACACCTACCGCTGGATCTACAAGTATGAGTCCTCGGGCGGCGTCAAGAACAGCGATGTCATTGGCGGCACGGCCTCGGATGACAACAAGACTGAGGACGGCACCTGGCGCATCGAGTTCACCCTGACCGGAACACTGCTCTACCTGACCAACGACAAGGGCGAACTCAGCGTCGTGCTGCTGCAGTTTGACGGCAAGAAGATCACTGCCAACGGCAAGGAAGTCTCGCGCTCCCAGAGCGACATCAAGCGCTGACGGCCAGAACACGGGCGGCAGGGGCGCCTCGCCCCTGCCGTTGTGTTTTCAGCGCTGGGGAATCTCGGAAGCCGCGCGATAAGCGTCTTCCAGTTCCTTGCCGTTGACCTCGGCGGCGGCCACCTGCTGCACCACCGGCGTTTCCTCGCCCTGGACGAAGCGGGCAAAGAGCCGCTGGAACAGCAGGCTCACGCGGTAGGTCATCAGGTACAGCGTGGGCACATACAGCGTCGTCAGGAAGGTCGCGACGGCCAGGCCCCAGCTCACGGCCGTGGCCATGGGTTTCCACCACGCCACGGAGTCACCGCCGAAGATCCACGAGAACGTGAAGAAGTCAAATGAGATGCCCAGCACCATGGGCAGCAGGCCCAGCATGGTGGTCACGGCCGTGAGCAGCACGGGTCTCATGCGCGTCTTGCCGGCCTGGACGCAGGCCTCCTTGACGTCCATGCCCTCGGCAATCTTGATGTTGATGAAGTCGATGAGCACGATGGCGTTATTGACCACCACGCCCGCGAGGCTGACCACGCCGATGCCCGTCATGATGATGCCGAACTTCTGCGAGTGCAGGATCAGCGAGAGATTCACGCCGATAAAGGACATGATCACGCTGGTCATCACGATGGTGGTCTGAAGGGCGCTGTTGAACTGGGCCACGAGAATCATGCCAATCAGCAGCAGGGCCACGACGAACGCCTGCATCAGGAACGTGGCGGCCTCGGCCTGGTCCTCGCTTTCGCCGGTAAACCTGAACTGGGTGCCGGCGGGGAAGACTCCGCCCGCCCTGGCCTGCTCCAGACGCTTGAGCACCTCGGCGCGGACCACGTTTTCGTCCGTGCCTGCGGTGACACCGCTGGACACCGTGATGATGCGCCGCGACTCTTTGCGGCGCAGCGAGCCCGCGCCGCCCACATAGTCAAAGCGCGCCACGGTCGAAAGGGGCACGGGGTTGCCCATCAGATCCGAGATCAGGATGGACTCCAGCACCGTGGGGTCGTTGCGCAAAGCCGCGGGCAGGCGCACCACGATGTCGCGCTCTTCGGTGCCCTCGTCGTAGCCGCCGATGCGCCGGCCGTTGATCAGCATCTTGACGAAGTTGCCGATCCACTGGGTATTCATGCCCATGAGGGCGGCCTTCTGCCGGTCCACGGTCAGCTTGAACTCGGGCTTGCCGGCACGGTGGTCGTCGCGCAGATCCACGACGTCCGGCACTTCGGCCACGATGGCGCGGACTTTCCTGGCGGCATCCACGAGGTCAGCCTGGTTCTCCGTGGAGACCTCGATGTTGACCTTGGCGCCCGTGGGCGGGCCGATGTCCTGCTTCTTGACCTCGATTTCGGCGCCGGGGATGTCAGCCACCAGCGTCCGCAACTGCTCGAGGTACTGCGTGGGGCTGCCCTTGCGCTCGCTGTCCTTCTTGAAGTGGAGCGTGACCGTGGCACGGTGGCTCTGGTCGCCCGAAGCCTCAAAGAAGTTGCCGCCGCCCGTTCCCACGCTGGTCTGGATGGACTCGATGTCCTCGCTCTTGGGCAGGCGCTTCTCGATTTCGCGGGCCAGCTTGTCGCTGGTTTCAAGGCTCATGCCGTCGGGGCCGGTGATGGTCACGTTGGCCACGCGCGGCTCCACCTCAGGAAAGAACTCCACGCCCTTGCCCAGGGCGCCCAGCATCATGAATGAAAGCACCAGCAGCACCAGGCCGCCAATCACGGTGGTCTTGGGCCAGGCCAGGAAGCGGCGCAGGGTCACCTCGTAGGCGCCCACCAGCACCGTGCCCGTGCGCGTGAAGTAGCTGGCCAGCCCTCCCTCGCCGTGCGCCGTGCGCTTCATGAACAGGACCGCCATGACGGGGTTGACGACCAGGGCCACAAACAGCGAACAGGTCAGCACGATGATGACCGTCAGCGGCAGATAGCTCATGAAGTCGCCGATGATGCCCGGCCAGAACAACATGGGGCCAAACGCGGCCAGCGTGGTCAGCGTCGAAGTCGTGATGGGCCAGGCCACCTCGGAGGTGCCGTCCAGCACCGCCGTGACGCGCGGCTTGCCCATGTTCAGGTGCCGGTAGATGTTCTCGATGACCACGATGGCGTTGTCCACCAGCATGCCGTTGGCCAGCACCAGGCTGAACAGCACCATCATGTTCAGGGTCATGCCCATCATCTTCACGATCACGAAGGTCATCAGCATCGAGAGCGGAATGGCGAGGCTCACGAACATGGCGTTGCGCAGGCCCATGGCGAAGAACACGCAGAGCAGCACGAGCACCAGGCCCGAGAGCACGTTGTTCTCCAGGTCGCTCACCATGGCCTTGATCTGGTCGCTCTGGTCGCCGCTGATCGTGTAGTTGATCTCGACGGGGAAGCGCTGGGCCTTGGCTTCGGCGATGCCGCGCTTGATGATCTCGGTGATCAGGATGATGTTCTCGCCGGCGCGCTTGCGCACGCTGAGGGAGACAGCGGGCTTGCCGCTTTCACGGGCGTAGGAGGTGGGTTCCTTGTAGGTGCGGCGTGCGGTGGCCACGTCGCGCAGATAAATGGGGCGTCCCTCGACGTGGTAGACGACGATGGAGTTCACATCCTCGGCGGTCTTGAAGGCGCCGGGCAGCCGCACGCTGGGCTTGACGTTTCCCGTGTCAACGCCGCCTGCCGAGATATCGACGTTCTCGCCTGACAGCGTCTGGATGAGCTGGTTGACAGGGAGGCGGAAGGAGGCCAGCTTCTCGGGGTTGATCTCGATCTCGATCTGCGGTTCGAGGTTGCCCGCCAGGTCCACGCCCAGCACGCCGGGCACCTGCTCGAGCTCGTCCTTCATCTTCTCGGCCAGTGGCTGCAGCACGCTCAAGTCGGCGCCGTAGAGCGAAATCGTGATGATGGGGAACTCGGAGAAACTCAGCTCGGAGATGGTCTCGTCTTCGGCGTCGGCGGGGAATTCCGTCTTGGCGATGTTGTACTTCTCACGCACTTTCTGCAGCGCCTCCTCCACCGTGACGCTGGGCAGGAACTTGCACGTCGTGATGCTTACACCCTCGCTTGAGACACTCGAGAGCTCGTCCAGCCCCTTGAGGTTCTTGAGCTGGCGCTCCAGGGGCACGGTGATGTTGTTCTCGACGTCCTCGGGGGCGGCTTCGGGCAGGGGCACCACTACCGTGATCAGGGGAACCTTGATGTCCGGCTGCGACTCGCGCGGCAGCACGGCGTAGCTGTAAACGCCCATGATGACGATGGCGAGAACAAGCACGGCCACGGCGGAGCGCTGTCGCACGGCGATGTCAGTAAAGATTCTCATGGCGAGGTCCGGGGTGCGGGGAGTTACTTCGCGGAGGCAGGCTTGGTGGGATCGTCACGTACGATGACACTGTCGCCATCGTTGAGCAGGCGCGCGCCCAGCGTGGCAATACGCTCTCCGGCCTTGAGGCCGGAAAGCACCTCCACCTGGTTGCCCGTGAAGCGGCCGACTTCCACTTCGCGCTTCTGGGCGCGACCCTCACGGAGAACCATGACGTACTTCTTCACGCCTTCAAGCTTGATGGCATCCAGAGGCACCACCAGGGCCGCCGGGTTGTCGTAGATGGTCAGCATCAGCGTGCCGAACACTCCCGCGGGAAGCGAGAGGCCGGCATTGGGCATCTCTGCCTCCACACGGAACGTATGGGTCTGCGGATGGGCCGTTTTGTCCACCAGCCTGACGACGGCCTTGCGCGACGAAATGTTCATGGCGGGGAAGCCCACGCTGATTTCATCGCCGGCCTTGACGCGGGCGACGTGCGCCTCGGGCACCTCGTAGCTGACCACCAGCGGGTCCAGAACGCTGACCACGCCGATGAGTTCGCCCATGTTCACGTATTCGCCCATCTGGCGCAGGCGCTGCGTCAGTACGCCCGGCAGGGGGCTCACGATGTAACTGTCACGGATGTGCTGCTCCGTCGAACGCAGGTCAGACTGGGCCAGGTCGAAGGCCGTTTGGGCCTGGTCGAGCTGCTCGCGCGTCGAATCCGCGTAGTCCATCACACGCTTGAGGGCGCGCCGGGCGCTTTCAAGGCGCGTGGTCTGGGCGTTGAGCAGCACCTGAAGGTCCGAGTCCTCGATGCGCGCCACGGGCGTCAATTGTTCCAGCTTTTCCACGGCGTTGGGCGACGCGCTGCTTGGCACCACGTCGCCTTCCTTGAACGGCAGCCACGCAATGCGCCCCTGCCGCGCGGCGCGCAGCTCAATCACTTCGCGGGGCTTGGAAAGGCAGGGCAGCTTGATTTCGACCTTGAAGAGCTCGGGCTTCAGGGTCATGGCCGAGACATTGCGCGCCGGCTTTGCGGGTGGCGCGGCAACGGCCGGTTCCTTGGAACATGACGCAAGGAGCAGAAGGGTCGAGGCGAGGGCGATGAGGGAGAGGTGTCTCATGCGTGACTCCGGGGAGTTCTCTGGTTCAGGACGCCATGGAACAGTGTCTGGACGATTTCGGATGCGGTTTCGTGACTGGGTCGTACGGCCTGCGGGCAATCAAGGACAGCCACCAGCTCGGTGAACAGCAGGGACCAGAAGGTCTTGGCCACACGCTGGGCCACGGCCGGCTCCAACCCGCGGGCCGCCAGCAGCTCCACCCACTGACCCATGATGCAGGCATCCTGCTCGCGCATGGTGTCAAACAACGAACGCAGGCTGGTGCGGCCAAAGCGGACCGCCAGGCCAAAGGCCAGGGTGGCGCGGCGCACCTGGGCCAGGTTCAGCATGCCTTCGGCGTAATGGCGCAGGATCCCCGCCAGGTCGTTCTGGGGAGCAAAGGCCGCTTCACGCAGGGCCTGGGCTTCCTTGAAGAAGTCCTGAATGATGGCCCGCGCCAAAGCCTCCTTGTTCTGCCAGTGGTAATAGAGCACCGGCTTGGACACCCCCACTGCATCCACAATCTCACGCACGCTGACAGCGTCATAGCCGCGCTCGGCAAAGAGGGCGGCAGCCTGCTCAAGCATGGCCTGGGAGGTTGGGTGAGGGAGGGTAGGTTCGGCGCTGTGGGACATAGCTAATGACGTTAGCCTATTTACCGTTAGGTAGGCTATATAGCAGGCAGCTAGTTGAGGGTCAAAGCAAAATACCGACTAGTCGGTCACAGCGGGTGTCGGTTGAGCCGACAACCAAGGACACTCGATCAGATTCCCTGAAAAAGCAAAGACGCGGCACAGGCCGCGTCTTTGTTACAAATCCTTCAGGGGTAATTACTTACCTTCCTTCTTCGCCCAGGTGAACGTGTGGGTCTGCTTGCCTTTGCCCTTGTATGCAACCTTCAACTTACCGTTCTCCGTTTCGACGTCCTTTTCAAACGAGAACTCCACGTTCATCTCAACGCTGTCGGCGCGGCCGGCCTCAATGTTGAACAGGTAATGGCCGGTGTTGCTCATCGTGATGTCCAGGTCGCCCAGGTTCTCGTTGGCCTGCTGAGCCAGCACCGAAATCGTGAAGCTGACCTTGGCGAATTCCTTGCCGTCCTTCTTGATGATTTCTTCCAGACGGCAACTGGCCTTGGCTTCCTTCACTTTCATTTCGTCGTCTTCGCCCATGAACTCCTTTAGCGCGGCTTCGCTGATCTCCCAGCCTTCTCCCACGGCCACTTCCTTGCCGGGCATCATGGGGTTGGCAAAGGGCTGCTTCTTGCGCAGGACCTTGGCGACATCCTTGGCGTCCTTGTTTTCCTCGCCCTTCTCGAACTTGGCCGACCAGACGCCGCTCTTGGCGTCGAGCTTCCAGAGGATGACAACGCCTTCCTTGTCGCCCTTGCTCTCTACGGCTTCGCCGAATTCAGGCTCGCCCAGCTTCTGCTCTGACTTGGTCTTGGACTCCTTGATGTAGCTGACGCGGGCCTCGGTCAGGCTGCCGTCTTCGCCCACGCTGATCTCTTCGGTGGTCGTTTCTTCCGTTCCCTTGCTCTGTTCGGCGCCCTGGAGTTCCTGGCCGCCCACAGAGACCGTGATGCTGCCTTCCATGCTCTCGACGGACTTCTCCGTCACTACAACGCCCGCCGCGTGCTTCTCCTTGAGCAGCACCTTGCGCGCCGCCGGCTTGTCCTGCGCGCCGGCCGGCACCACCATCAGCGCGGTGAGCAGCAAGGCACCCATCCACATCAGCTTGGTCTTCATGTTCTAACAGTCTCCTTTCGGTCCCTGAATGGTTCGAAATACGCAGCGAATATAACGCGCAAAAGGGCTTTGTGCCGCGCCAGAATTCCGGCATGTCACCCCGGCGTCATTGGCCCCGTTTACAGGCCGGGGTGCCTGAAGTATCGTTCGCGCCACTGGGCCACTTTCAAACTCTCGGAGAAAACTATGTCGGGTCTACGTTTTGCGGCCGCTCTGGCCGTGATGGGTCTCATGTCGGCGGTGGGCGGCTTTGCCGCCGTCGCCGTGTTTTCAGGCAACGCCGTTCAGGCCGAAGGCGAGAAGAACATCGTTCAGGCCACGGAGTACCAGCTCCAAAGCGCTGACGGCACCACGCGTGGCGTGTGGGGCGTGACGGACGAGGGCATGGCGCTGTTCAGCATCATGGACAAGCAGGGCAACCCGCGCCTCAACATGGCTCAGAGCGACAAGGAAGGCATGCTGCTCTCGTTCATGGACGGCAAGAACCGCCTGTGCATGTCGCAGAACGTGCTGCCCGACGGTGGCGCGATCATCACCTTCTACCACCCCAACGGAAAGACCGCCTTCCAGGTTTCCTCGACGGGCAAGGGTGACTCGACCCTGATCCTCAACGAGAAGGACCAGAAGAGCAGCGCCATGGTCGCCATCCTGGAAGATGGCCGCAGCGTCATGGCCCTGACCAAGGACGGCCAGGTTCGCTACCGCGCCATGTTGGGCAAGGATGGCACGCCGGAAGCCGCCTTCATCAATGAGAAGAACGAGTACACTTGGAAGGCCGGCAAGTAGTTGATGCCGCAGCTTTGCACAGCCGCCGGGACTTCCCCCGGCGGCTGTTCTCTTTTGCACGCGCGACTGGGTCATGGGCCCGTCACTCCATTTTCACCCTGGAGAGTCCTTTTTGACTCCGGGGGCTCCATGCAGTAACTTCGCGGGAAGTCATGAAGATGCGCCGACACAAACCTTGCCGGCTTCCCTTCACCTGAGCGGACCGCTGATCAGCGGGTCCGCCATCCACGATTGCCTTAATCTCAAGCACTGCATCGCATGGTCGCGGACGCCGCTTTGTGCGGTTTCAACGCCTGACCCATTGCGAGAGAGTGCCCGTGACTGACCAGAACAAGCCTCAACCCCTGCCCTGGGAGAACCTGAGCGATGCCAAGCCCATGAAGCAGGTCGGCATGATCATCGACCTGCGTCGCTGCGTGGGATGCCACGCCTGCGCCGTGGCCTGCAAGACCGAGCATGAAGTCGCCCTGGGCGGCTTCCGCATCCGCACCCACTACCTCGATCGCCCGGATCGCCCGACGTTCCGCTTCCTGCCCATGATGTGCATGCACTGCCAGGATGCTCCCTGTATTCCGGCCTGCCCCCAGGAAGCCATTCAGAGGCTCCCCGACGGCCGCGTGGACATCAACAAGGGGGACTGCCTGACCAACCGGGACTGCATCAAGGCCTGCCCCTACGACGCCATCCACATCGACCCCCAGACCGAGCGGGCGGACAAATGCAACCTCTGTCAGCAGCGCACGGAAGTAGGCCTGCAGCCGGCCTGCGTCGAGGCCTGCCCGACAGAGGCCCTGAAGTTCGGCGACATCGGTGATGCCGGCAGCGAGGTGGCCGTGCTCGCCGTCAAGGGCGAGGCCAAGCCGTTCAGGGCGGAGAAGAACACCAAGCCGTCCGTGCTGTACATCGGCCACGAGAAGTGGATGGAGGAGAAGGTCAAAGGTGTGCAGCTGGCGCCGGGCGAAAATGGCGTCATCTACGAACAATAGCCAAACTCTCCCGGAGCGAACCCATGTCAGACGTTTCCCGTCGCGATTTCCTCAAGCTCACTGCCGCGGCTTCTGCCGCCGCGGCCGCCGGCGAGCTGACCCTGGCCCAGGACAAGCCCGCCGAGCAACCCAGTGCGCCGGCCAAGAAAAGCAAACACAAGCACCGCAAGATTGACTACCGCAAGGCCACGGCCATCCCAACGATCTGCTTTGGCTGCACGACCCAGTGCGGCGTGCTTGGCTGGGTGCAGGACGGCGAAGTCCGGCGGATTACCGGCAACCCCCTCGATCCCAACAACCGGGGCCACATCTGCGCCAAGGCCAACGGCATGATCCACGGGGCCTATTACCCTGAGCGGCTGCTCTTTCCCCTGCGGCGGGTGGGCAAGCGGGGCGAGGGCAAGTGGAAGCGCATCACCTGGGAAGAGGCCTACGACGAGATCGCGGCCCGCATGAAGAAGATCCGCGACGCCAAGCGGCCGGACCTTCTGGCCGTTCATGTGGGGCGCGACAAGACACAGGGCGTGATCCAGCGCTTCCTCCACGCCTTTGGCAGCCCCCACGCGCTGAACCGTCGGGCCATCTGCTCCAGCAATCCGCGCGTCTCCAACATGAGCTACTTCGGCGAGCCCGTGGACTGGGACACCGGCGACTACGGCTCGACCAGACTGATCCTCAATTTCGGCGCCAACCCCATGGAGGCCCATCAGGGCGGCATGGGCGCATTGCAGCGCATTCAGCAGGCGCGGGTGGACGGCGGCGCGAAGCTGGTCACCTTCGAGGTGCGCCCCTCGGCCACGGCATCAGTCTCCGACGAGTTCTACTGCGTCAAGGCCGGCACCGACGGGGCCATCTGCATGGCCATGGCCCATGTCATTGTCCGCGACAAGCTGTATGACGAGAAGTTCTGGACTCGCTGGTGCAACCTCTCCCTCGCTGAACTGGCCGAGCATCTCAAGCCCTTCACGCCCGAATTCGCCCAGCGCGAGTCCGGCGTGCCTGCCGCCGACATTGAGCGCCTGGCCAAAGAGTTTGCCAAGGCCGCGCCGCGCTGCCTGACCCTCATCAACCGCGGCCTGACCAAGCACTACAACGGCGCCCACAGCGGACGCGCGGCCAGGCTGCTCGACATCCTCGTTGGCAACATCGGAAGGCCGGGCGGCTTTGGCATCACCTCCCGCTCCAACTGGAAAGGCGAGTGGGGCCAAGACGGCCTGCCGCGCTTTGGCATGCCCGACCCCAATCCTCCAGCGCCGCAGCCCTGGCTGCCGGGCACGCCCATGTTCGAGGAACTGCCAGAGCCGGTGAAGGCCCGCGTCAAGGCCTGGCCCGAGAACTGGCAGAAGCGCTACTTTGGCGAACTCTACACGCCCAGCGAGTATCCTCTTTCGTTTGCCTGGCAGGTCATGCGCGTGGGGCAGCTCATTTATCCCTACCTCAAGGAGGGCCGCGGGCGCCTTGAGCTCTACTTCTCGTATGTGTTCAACTCGGGCTACAACTACCCTGAGTCTCAGGTTGCGCGCGAAGTCCTGCTTGATGAGAAGCTGATACCCTTCCATGTGGCCATAGACGTCGTCGTCAGCGAAACCTCGGCCCTGGCCGACATCATTCTGCCGGAGACCACTTCCCTCGAGCGCTGGGACTTCCAGGTCACCAACTCCTACGAACTGGTGCCGTTCACCGGCATTCGCCAGCCCGTGATCAAACCCCTGGGTGAGAGTCGCAGCGTCCTCACTATCTTCAGGGACCTGGCCCGCAGAGTGGGCGGCGGCATGGAGAAGTATTTCGACTTCGAGGACGACGAGCAGTTCTACAAGACGGCCATGAAGAACCTGCCCATCAGCTGGGAGGAGCTCAAGCGGCGCGGCATCTACTACGACGCCAGCCGGCCCAAGGACTACGAACTGCACGAGCGGCCCGTACCCGCCAAGGAACTCGAGGGCGCACAGATTGACGAAAAGACGGGCCTGATCTCCGTGGACGACAAGGGCAAGCCCAAGGTCATCGGCATCATGATCGACAAGAAGGCGGTGCGCGGCTTTCCCAGCAAGTCGCGCAAAATCGAGGTCAGGCAGGATCTGTTCGCCCAGGGTGCCCGGCTGGCCGGCCTTCCCGCCGAGGACCCATGTTCTGCGCCCCTGCCGACCTATTTCCGCATTCCAAGCCATGTGCAGTTGGAGAAGAACGAGCTGCATCTGGTGACGTTCAAATGGAATGTTCACACCCAGTCACGCTCCAACTACTTCAAGTATCAGGTCGAGATTGTGCACACCAACCCGGTCTGGATGCACCCCGACACGGGCAGACGCCTGGGCCTGAAGGACGGCGACTGGATTGAGGTCAGCGTCAAGCGCCCCAAGGGCAATACGTACCGCGCCGGGGAAAGCGCAGCGGTGGGCTCGTTCAAGAACAAGGTCAAATTCGTCAAGGGCATGCACCCCGACGTCATCGCCTGCTCCCATCACGTCGGGCATTGGGAACAGGGCGTCGTCGCCCATGGCAAGCTGGCTCGCGAGCCCAACGGCAAAGCGGGCCATGACCCCGCCCTTCAGGACCGGGACATCCCTGACAACCTGTGGTGGGCGAGGGCCAAGGGCGGCCCGGGCAATGGCGCGGCCATCAATGAGGCCTTCCCCATTGATCCGACGCCACTGACCGGCACCCAGAACTGGTACGACTGCGTGGCCACCATCAGGAAAATCTGACGCCCCCGCCAAAGCCAGGGCACCTCGCGGGGAACTGCGGGGACGCCAAGCCGGCGTTGCGGTGCGGGTGGCGCCTGAAGGCGAAAGCACACAGAAGGAAAAGCACCCCCTGCTGATGCAGGGGGTGCGCGGGTCAAACCTGGTTGGAGCCAACACTTCGCGGCATCAGCGCGCCAGCGCCGGTTCTTCGCAGGGGGCCCACACGCCAGGCTGGCCTCCCGTCATGCACTTCTTCTCTTTGACGTGGTACTCGAACTCTTTGAAGAAGGCCTTCATGTAGCTCTCCACCGGCATGACCAGCGAATCGCTGAGCAGGCAGATGGTGCGCTTGGAGATCATGCCGCACACTTCTTTGATCAGATCGAGGTCGTTGTCGTGGGCGTGGCCGAACTCGAGGCGATGGACCAGCTTCTCCAGCCAGCCCAGGCCCTCGCGGCAGGGGGTGCACTGGCCGCAGCTTTCGTGGTGGTAGAACTTGGCCAGGTTCAGCAGGGCATTGACCATGCACACGCTGTCATTCATGACAATCACACCCGCGCTGCCCAGGAAGCTGCCCGCGCTGCGAACGGTGTCAAAATCCATGGCCAGGTCCAGCTTGTCGGGCGTGAAGATGGGCATGCTCGAGCCGCCGGGAATGATGGCCTTGAGCGTGCCGATCACGCCGCCCGCGTATTCATCAATCAGCGTGCGCAGCTTGGTGCCCAGGGGCGCCTCGTAGACGCCGGGTTTGCGCACGTGACCCGAAATGCAGTAAAGCTTGGGACCGGGGCCCGCTGCCGGGCCCTGCTGGAGATACCATTCCTTGCCCTTGCCGACGATGTGCGGCAGGTTTGAAAGCGTCTCCACATTGTTGACGATGGTCGGAAAACGGAAGAAACCTTCCACCGCCGGAAAGGGCGGCTTGATCTTGGGGTAGGCACGCTTGCCTTCCGCGGCGCTCAGCAACCCCGTTTCTTCGCCGCAGATGTAGGCGCCCGCGCCGCGCAACACGGTGATGTCCAGCTTGAAGCCCTTGCCCAACCTGAGCACATCCTCGCCCAGGATGCCCGCGGCGTAGCATTCGTCGATGGCGCTCTGCAGGCGGTTGATCTCCCGCACGAACTCGCCCCGCACGAATACGTAGGCGTGCTTGGCGCCAATGGCCCAGCAGCAGATGATGATGCCTTCGATCAACTGGTGCGGGTCATAGGCCAGGATCTGCCGGTCCTTGAACGTGCCCGGCTCGCTCTCGTCGGCGTTGACGGCGAGAAAACGCGGCTTGCCGTTCTCGGGCAAGAAGGTCCACTTGAGGCCCGTTGAGAAACCTGCGCCGCCGCGCCCGCGCAGGTTGGAGTCCTTGACGTAACTGATCAGCGCCTTGGGCTCGAACTCAGTGATGGCCTTCTTCGCGGCCGCGTAGCCCCAATAATCGCCCCGCGACTGATACTGCTTGAGCGTCCAGCTTTCAGGCGTCTTCCAGTACTTGCTGATGACAGGTTCATAGGGCATGGCGCGGCAGGTTAGCGGGCCTCGCGGCAGGCATCAAGCCCGACGCGCAGCGTCCCGGAGAGCCCACGCCATAGAGATGCGGGATAAAGAAAACGTGCGGCGGTGCAGTCGTGTTGCACGGGCGGCAGGACCGCCGTCCTTGAGCTGAAATGTACAGGGCAAGAAATTACTTGAGATCTTTAAGTCACCACCATAGAATCATTTCCCTCTATCCTACGATGTATCGTGCACAATCCAGGCCCCCACGGGGCAACGATGCCGCCCATACACGCCGGCGGCAGGAGAACTCAGAATGTCCTACGGCATCAAGCGGCTACTGGCCGGCCTTTTGGTGATTTTTTGCAGTCAGATGGCTTTGGCTCAAGCCGTCCAGAAAGAGGTCGAACCCAACGGCTCCACGGCCACAGCCAGCCCGGTCACGCTGACGAACGGCGTCGCCAAGGTTCAAGGCAACGTTTATCCCAACGCCGACGAAGATTTCTATTCGTTCACGGGGCAGGCCGGTAACCGCGTGTTTGTCGCCACCGTGACGTCCTTCTCGTCCAACAGCAGCACCGACAGCGTCATTGAGCTCATTGACACCGACGGCACAACGGTGCTGGAAACCGACGACAACGACGGCACCTTCGGCGCAAGCGCCTCGGTCATCGCCGGACGGTTGTTGATCAACAGCGGAACTCATTACGTTCGCGTGCGCCATACGTCTGCCACGAGTCAGCTTCGCGGATATGATCTTTATCTTGCCGTTCGGTCAGGAAGCCCCACCGCAGAGACCGAGCCCAACGACACCTTCCCCGGGCAGGCGCTTCCCGTCGGCGGCTATGTTTCCGGCGTGGTGAACCCCGCGGCGGATTTTGACTTCTACAGCCTGACTCTGGCCCAGGGCGACACCGTCGCCGTGATACTTGACTGCGACCCCGAGCGCGACGGTGTAACGTTCAATGGCCGTGTCGGAGCCGGAGTATTTGCCGGCAGCCAGGTTCTCGTCGCCAACGACGCCAATACCGTTTCGCCCAACGGCGAGGCGTTCTTCATGACCGTCGGAGCCGCAGGCACTTACGGCGTGCTGATCGACGGCGGCGGCACTGCCGGTTCGCCCACGGCAACCTACATCGCCAGCATCTTCGTGATTCCGGCCCCCACGGCCACGGTGTTCACCTACAGTACGACCACACCGGCCGCGATCCCCGCGGGGCCGGGCCAGGTGACCTCCAGCATCAACATTCCGGACGCCCGCCGCATCCGCCGCATGGCACTGGCCATCGACCTGACCCACACCAACATGCTGGACCTCGATGTGACCCTGCAAGGTCCCGGAGGCAACGAGATCCATCTCTTCACCGATGTCGGCAGCAATACGCAGACCACGATGCAGCTTGGTCTGAGTGACGACGCGGCCGTCCCCATCAACACTTTCACGGTCATGCAGGGCATGGTCTACCAGCCCGAGCTGGCTGCGAAACTCGACCTTTGGCGCGGCCGCAACTCCCAGGGCACCTGGACGCTGGTGATCCGCGACGACACCGCGGCCAACGGCGGCACCCTCAATGGCTGGTCCATTATCATAGAGGAGGAGCCCGCCTTGCCTTCGCCCGGCACGGGCTTCAACTATCAGGACATCTTTACCACGGACTTTGAATCCGGTGACGCCGGCTTCACCAGTTCAGGCACGGGAAACCAGTGGGCGCGCGGCACCCCGACCGCGGTGCCGATTACGACGGCCAACAGCGGCACCAACTGTTTCAAGACCAACCTCACGGGCAACTATGCTGCCAGCTCCGTACAGGACCTTCTTTCTCCGAACATCAACCTGAGCGGCGTTTCAGGCCCGATCTTCCTTGAGTGGGCCATGAACTACCAGATCGAGAACGCCAGCTTTGACCACGCCTATGTGGAAGTGCGTGTCGCGGGCCAGCCCGCCACGGCCGTGCGATTGTGGGAGTGGATGGGTGCCACCATGCAGGCAAGCGTGGGCAACCCGACAACCACTATCCAGTCCGCGACAGGCTGGGGCCTGCATCGCGCGCGCATTGACAGTTTCGCCGGGCAGACCATCGAAGTTCTCTTTCACTTCGACAGCGATACGACCGTGCAGTTGTGCGGGTTGGCCATTGATGACGTGCGGGTTTTCGGCGCTGTTCCTGCCCCTGAAATTGATGTCCAGCGCAGCTCCACCAGCATTGCCGACGGCGAACCCAACCACGCCCTGGGCAACGTGTCGACCTTGACCGGACAGACCTTCACCTTCACGGTGCTCAACACCGGCGGGGGAAGCCTGAGCCTTCCGGGCGCCACGCCCGTCACCATTTCCGGGGCCAGCGCGGGCCTCACGGTCAACGTGACGGTGCAACCCGCCGGCAGCGTTGCTCCCAGCGGTTCGACCACCTTCAATGTGTTCGTACAGCCCTCCAGTGCCGGCGCCTTCAACTTCACCGTCAACGTGGCCAACAACGACGGCGACGAAAACCCCTACAACTTCACCTGCCAGGGTACGGGCTTCACCAACGCGCCGCCGGTGCTGGCTTTGGGCAGCCCGACGGACTTCACGGCCGGTTCGGACTTTGACCTCACGGTCCAGCCCGGCGCCAGTCTCGCCGGTACCAACGGCGCCGTGCTGCGCGTCACCGACGCCACGCCCGATCCCGTCAATGCCACCATCACCTTCAGCACCGGCCCCCAGGGCGCCACGCCCCCGGCCGGCATCGTGCCGCCCGCCAACGTTTCCGGCGGCGCGGGTGCGGGCTTCAACCTCACCTGGACCGGCACGGCTAACGCCACCAACACGCCCGGCACCTACGTGTGGAACGTACTGCTGACCGACGGCGTGTCCAACGTGAACCGCTCCGTGCGCATCACGATTGCCAACCTTGCCCCGGCCCACGTCGTCGTCGCCCCGACCACGGGCACCGGCGCCCTGGCCACTCCCTATGCCGCGACGATCCAGATCGGCAGCACCACGGCCATCAACATCGCCACGGTCAGCGACGGCAACACGGGCCAGAACGTCAGCTTCGTCAGCCAGTCCCTGACGGCCAGCCCCGCCGGCTCGAGCGCCACGCACACCTTCTCGGTGAGCCCCGCCTCGGGCAACCCGGTAACCCTGGTCTGCACGCCGTCCGCTGCGGTCCTGGCGGACCTCGGCGACTTTGACTACACGATCCTCGTGCAGGACGACACCTCGCCCACCCCGGTCCAGAGCACCATCTACGTGCGCATCACGATTGCGGGCACCGCGCCCTCGATCACCAGCACGGCACTGACCACGGCCGCCGTGGGCATCAGCTACAACTATCAGGTGACCGCGACGGGCAACCCGTCCACGTTCACCTTCAGCGCTTCGGGCCTGCCCGCCTGGCTGAGCATCAGCGGCACGGGCCTGATCAGCGGCACCCCCGCGGCCGGCGACATCGGCACGACGGGCACCATCACGGTGACGGTGGCCAACGGCATCACGCCCAACGCCACGCAGAACTTCAGCATCACCGTGTCGGCCGCGGTGGCTCCGGCCATCACCAGCACGGCAGTCACCACGGCGACGGAGGGCACGGCGTACACCTACACGTTCACCCTGACCGGTAACCCGACGCCGACCTTGAGCCTGACCACGGGCACCCTGCCCGCCTGGCTCACGCTCAGCGGCAACACGCTCTCGGGCACGCCTCCGGCGGGCTCGGCGGCGACCTATGGTCCGTTCACCTTCACGGCGACCAACGGCGTCACGCCCGATGCCACGCAGACGTTCAGCATCGTGGTGTCGGCGTCTTCTTCGGGCGGCGGCGGTGGTGACGACGGCGGTTGCAGCACGGGCAACGGGCAGTCCTGGCTGATGCTGGCCGGCCTGCTGGCGGCCCTGGGTGTGGCCCTGCGCACGCGCAAGGCCCGCGCCTGAGCTGCACGCTCAGCCTCAAGATTCAA
>JABARW010000045.1 GCA_019186845.1 Planctomycetota bacterium
GAACCAAAATCTGCTGTGTTACCAATTACACCACGGGCCAGTCGCGCGAAGGGTAGCAACAGGCCCATGCCCCGCAAGGTCGAGAACAGGCCATGCTGGCACCTTTCCAATCGACAACGCGCATAGCCCATCGGACAATCAGGATCATGAAAGCCGTCACCGTCAAACTCGACGACAAGGGCCTGGACTCCATACTCAAGCGCGTGCGCATGGGTCAGGAACTGGGTTTTGACCAGTTCGACCTCGCCATCGAAAATCCCCAGGCCCCCTTGGGGCGTATCGTCAAGGCGCTCAAAGAAGTCAATGCCAGGCTTTGCGCAGTCCGCCTGTCTGAGCCCCGGCAGAAGGCCACGGTCTTCCGCCGCCCCGGGTACTCCAAGCTGGGGGCCCTGAGCCGCGAAATCTCCGAGGCATCCGGCAAGATGGTCCTCGACACGACCGAGCAACTGGCACCGGCGCGGCCCGGCCATCTCGTGCTTTCCGGCGGGTATCTCGAGTTCCCGACGCTCATTGAACGCCAGCTTCAGCTCGAGGAACACCTCGACTGTGACAGTTCGACGCAGGCCTGCCCCGTTCTGCCCAAGGACTTGATGCAGACGCCCGGCGCAAAGCCCGAAGCCCAGCTAGAGAATTTCTGCCGCGAGCTCCACGGCCTTTGCTCCAAACTTCAGGGCGTCACGGTCTGCCTCATGCCGCCGGCCAGCCCCTTTGGATTGCTGACGCCGCAGCATCTGGAGTGGGTATTTGATTCGCTCAAGGCCAGAAATCTGGGCTACTGGCATTCGACCAGCAGCGCCGCCATGCTCGAGAAGCTGAACGTCGTTCGCCAGGAGGAATGGCTGACTCGCTTTGGCTCGCGACTCAAGGGCGTCTATCTCGCCGATAACCTGGGAGCGCACGGGGAGCAGGCGCCGGGTCTGGGCGACATCGACTTCAAGAAGATCGCGCCTGAACTGGCGCGAGCCACCGTTCGTGTGCTGGTCACCGATGATGCCTCGGGCACCAAAATGCGCTTTGGCAGCGATTACCTGGTCAAAGTCGGGATCTTCTAGCCGTTGCAGGCCCAGCTCTACTTCTTCTCGAGTTCCTCAATGCGCTTGCGCAGGGCGGCGTTTTCGTCGCGCAGGCCTTTCAGCGCGGCTTCATCCAGCAGCGAGGCCGCGGTTTTTGTGCCCTCTTGAAGGCCCTTGTGGTAGGCGGCCTCTTTCTCGGCTAGCACGCGCGAGTCAAATTCAGCCTTTGCCATTTTCAGACCCACGAGCGCTGCGGCGCCGGTGATGAGGAAACCGGCGAGCAATCCGATGACCAAACCCAGCTTGCCAGACATAAACGCCTCCGCCGATACTGTAGCAGACGGTGGAAGAGGCCGCGCCTGAGTCTTGGGACTGCCGGTGGACCGGGATTGGAGGGCTGAACCTGGCCAGTACGCCAAGATTCGGGAACCTGCGGGACGTGGATTGCGTATCATCCCGGCACGCGGTCTGTTTGCTCACTTTTTCGATTCCGGAGATTCCCGATGTCGCTTGCTCAACTTCCCAAGAAGGCTCGATGGCTAATGGCGCTGGGGGCGCTGCTCTTTGTTGTGGCCGGGTCTGCTGCCCTGGGCTTTGGCCAGGCGGGCGCCCAGGACACCAAAGACTGGCTGGCCGAAGGTGACCGCCACTTTGCTGAAAAGAGCTACCTCAAGGCCTTTGAGGCCTACGAGAAAGTGCTCAAGGCTGAGCCCGCCCACGCCGAGGTGTTTCGGCTCAAGCTGCGCATGGGCAAGTGCCAGAGCCAGCTTGAGAACTACGACAAGGCGGAAGAGATTTATCTTGGCCTGGCCGACGACAAGTCGCTGGCCCCGCTTCAAACCGCGCGCGCCAACTACCATGCCGGCCTCTTCTTTGCGCAGCGCCCGCACTACTACTACGAGAACTCCAAGAAAGAGCGCAGCTGGGGACGCTGGATTGCGGATTCCCGCTATGTCGATGTGAGCCGCAAGGACGCCGAGCGAAGCAAGGACCGCCTCAAGGCGTCCTTTGACATTCTTGAGCCCGAGGCTCGCAAGGCGCTAGGCCAGCTCGAGAAGGAAGGCCAGGCGGCTCTGGATGTCATCAACGAGGCCTTTAACGCCGGCCTTGACGCCGCTGCCGCGCTGCACGCCTGGCAGTACCACTACGGGCAGAAGCGGGAGTCCATCGACTACTTCGACCGCGACAACCAGAAGCAGACCTACTACTTCTACCGCTGCGAATTCCCGGACAAAGACAGCATCATCGCGCAGTACGACGCCGTGGCCAAGCTAGGCAGAGAGCTGGATCAGGCATGCACCAACCTGCTCAAGCAGGGGCGCGAGTTTCCCAAGGGCGTTGTTGAAGCCGCCAACAAGGGGCGGGTTCAGGGCCGCGACACGGCTGCCCTGGGTATCTATCGCAAGGGTGCCTTCCTGGTGGCGGTGACGCAGCTGGACGACTGGTACATCGAGCGCCTGCTGCACCACCCCGATCTCCAGAACGTGCCCCTGTTCGAGGAGAAGTACTCGCCCATTCCCGTGCTGCGCAGCGTCTACAAGGACTATCACGACACCAGCTTTGCCGACGACGCCATCTATTACGTGGGCTACTTCCACGAGCAGATCGGCCAGCACGACCTGGCCGAGAAGGCCTACCTTGAGCTGATCGAGGACCCGGCCTTCAAGGAGAGCACCGAGCGCTCCAGCGCGCAGCACAATTTGCAGCAGCTGCGCGCCCGGCGCTTGAGCGTGCGCAACATCGCTCAGGACAGCGACATCAAGAGCGACAAGGAAGTCCGCAAGTGGAGCAACTGGAGCGACTGGTATTTCCGCCGTCAGGTGGGCGTGGACCGCGAGATCTTCAAGCCCGGCGAGAAGCTGGGCCTGTGGGTTGAGACGCGCAACGCGCCCAAATTCAAGGTAACGGCCCGGGCCTTCAATCTGCCCGGACTGATGGCCGACTCGGCGTTCCTGAAGGCCGAAACCTCGGGATTCTCCGGCACGGGTGATCCCGTCATCGCCGAGATGCTCAAGAAGTACACGGGCGAGGAAATCTGGAGCAAGAGCTTCGAAACCGGCGACGACGGCCGGCACCTCTACACCCAGATGCAGTTTGCCATGCCGGGCAACCTGCCCGTGGGCAGCTACATGATTGAAACGGACGTGGAGGGCGTGCTGGACCGCCGCCTGTTCGTGATCAGCGATGTGCAGCTCGTGATTCAGAGTTACAACCCGGACGAGAACCTGGCCCTGGTCGTGGACGCCAAGAGCGGCGCGCCCCTGCCCGGCGCCAAGCTGACTTACAAGCGCTGGCATGCCTGGTGGGACAATGATGTCACGCGCTGGAACATCGACGTCGCCACCTACGCCGGAGGCGAGGACGGCCGCCGCCGCATTCCCACTGCCGGAAACGGCAGCTATGACGGCTACCTGCTCTATGCCGAACACAACGGCCGCTACACCTTTCACCAGTACGGATTTGAGTGGTGGCAGAGGCGCGGATGGGAGAATTACGACACTTTCAGCACCCGCCATCTCGCCATCACCGACCGGCCTGTTTATCGCCCCGGCGATGATGTCCATATCAAAGTGATCCTTCGCCAGAAGACGGGCGGGGAGTGGCGCAACGTGGAGGGCGGCGCCTTCCGTATCGAGGTCTACGATGCCAAGGGCGAAGCCAGGATTCAGGAGAACTACAAGGCAACCCGCTTCGGCGCCGTGGAGATTGACTTTACGCTCAAGGGCGATGCCGCGCTGGGCGCCTACTACATCTATGTTCGCGGCGGCGACGGCTCTTGGATTGGCAGCAGCTACTTCCAGGTGGAGGAGTACAAGAAGCCGGAATTTGAAGTGACCGTGACTCCGCCTCAGCGGCCCGTGAAGCTGGGCCAGGCCATCAGCGCGTCGGTCAAGGCCGAGTACTACTTCGGCGGACCCGTGGGCGGCGCGGAAGTGAAGTACACTATCTACCGCAACACCTACTGGCACTGGGTGTACTTCCCCCGCGAATACGACTGGCTCTACAACTGGCAGACGCCGCGCTACACGGGCACCCCCGACCAGCAGTTCAACCGCTTCAGCAACAGCGAGCTTGTGCTGCAGGGCACGGGCAAGCTGGACGAGAAGGGCGAGCTGGTGCTGGAGTGGAGCACGCAGAAGGCGCTCACGGACTGGGGCGAGTATGACCACCAGTACAGCATCAATGTCGAGGTGACGGACGCCTCGCGCCGCACCATCAAGGGCGCGGGTGCGGTCAAGGCGTTGCGTCAGGCCTTCTTTGCCTTTGTGGACAACAAGCTGGGCTACTACCGCCCCAATGACACGGCGGAAGTGGAGATCCGCTGCGTTACGGCGGAAAACCAGCCCGTCCAGACCAAGGGCACGCTCGAAATCCATCGCGTGCAGTTTGAAAAGGGCGTGGACGAGAAGGGCCTCACCCGGATCAACGAGATCAAGACCTTCGTGAAGTCCATGCCGCTGGACACCGACGAATACGGCCTGGCCTGGTACCGCGAGAAGCTGACCGAAAGCGGCACTTTTGAGCTCGTTTACAAAACGAAGGACGAATTCGGCACCGAGATCAAGGGCTTTGAGCGCATCATCGTCAAGGCCGACAAGTGGATGCCCGGCAGCTTCCGCTTCGACAAGGTCAGCCTTGTGCCGCACAAGCGTGTGTTCAGGCAGGGCGAGGAGTGCAAGGTTCTGCTGGCCAGCGATATCCCCGATGCCTGGATGCTGGTGAGCATCATGGCCGAGCGCGAGGTGATCAAGCAGCTGTTCTTCAGCATGCCCGCGGGCCAGCTGGAACTGGTGATCCCCATCGGCCGTGAGCACATACCGAACTTCCACGTCAACGTGATTTCGGTGCGTGAGGGTGAAATCTACACCAACACCTGCGCAATCTACGTTCCGCCCGTGGACGAGTTCCTGAACGTCGAGGTCAAGTCCGACAAAGAGAGCTACCTGCCGGGCGAGAAGGGCACGATCACCGTGACGGCGAAGGACAACAAGGGCAACCCCGTCGCGGCCGAGTTCGCGGTTTCCATCTACGACCGTGCGCTCACCTACATCATGCCCGAGAGCACCCCCAACATCATCAAGCACTTCTACGGCGATCTGCGCTGGTACAACCTCAACTATCGTAACAGCTACCAGACCAACATCGGAGAGGGGCAGTGGGACACTCAGAAGTACGAGAAGTACCGCTGGTACGGGCAGCCCCTGGGCTGGGCCGTGCGCAACTGGATGGAGTGGGAGCGCAACGCCTTTGACTTCAACACCGACGTTTCCCGCTCTGACCGCTACAAGGCGGGCTTCGAAAGCAGGGTCCGCCCGGAGGGCGAAGCCAAGGAGAAGGACGCCCAGGGCTTGCGCACGAAAGACGGAAACGAAGAAATGACCGACGCTGAGGCTCCGGCGGACGGCAAGAGCGGCGCCACCTACCGCCGCGCCCGCGGCGGCGGCGGCGCGAGAGCCGAGGCGCCGGGCGAGGCGGCCCCCGCGCCCAAGCCTGCGGCCGACAAGAGCATGGAGGGCGGCGAAGAGCGCGAGAGCTTGAAGAAAGAGGAAGGCAAGGCCCTGGCCGAGGAAGAGAATGCGGCCACGCCTCGCGTGCGCAGCAACTTCAAGGACAGCGTGTTCTATTCGCACCGCGTCGAGACCGGCGCCGATGGCAAAGCCGTCATCAACGTGGAGTTCCCCGATAACCTGACGGAGTGGCGCGTCGGGGCACGCGGCATCACCACCAAGGCCAAGGTGGGCGAGGGCTTCCTGGCCATCAAGGTAAAGAAGCGCCTGATCCTGCGCGACCAGGCCCCCCGTTTCTTTGTCGAGGGTGACGTGGTCACACTCAGTGGCATCGTGATGAACAACTACGATCGCGAGCTGAAGGTGACAGCGCACCTGCTGCTGAACCCCGAAGACGGCGCCAGTGAGGCCGAGAAGCGCGCATTCTGCGGCTACGAGCTTTTCCCCGAGACACCCAAGCGCGTGGAGTTCGTGCTGGGCGCCATGCGTGAGAAGCGGGTGGACTGGCGTGTGCGCATGACCCGAGCTGGCACGTTCAAGGTCATGATGTTCGCCCTGACCGAAGTGGAAAGCGATGCGACGGACAAGAGCTACAAGTGCAAGGTGCGCGGCGCCGAGATGTACCAGGCCCACACCACCAACATCAAGGATGGCGAGGACAGCAAGACCTTCACGCTGACCTTGCCGGACAAGCTGGATCCTGAGCAGACCAACCTCGACATCATGCTCAGCCCCAGCGTGGCGGCCCTGGCCATGGACGCCCTGCCTTACCTGCTTGACTATCCCTATGGCTGCGTCGAACAGACCATGAGCCGCTTCATTCCCGCGGTGCTCGTTCGCAAGACGCTGCAGGACGCCGGCATCAGCCTTGAGGAAGTGGGCAAGCGTCGCGCCCAGATGGCCTACGACGGCGGCAGCCCGCAGGCCGCCTACTGGTACAAGAAGAGTCCCGTGTTCGACTCCGGCGTGATGAACGACATCATCGCGGCGGGTCTGGACCGCATCATCTCCTTCCAGCACAGCAGCGGCGGCTGGGGCTGGTGGCGCGGCGGCGACAGCGACAGCTACATGAGCGCCTACGTGGTTTACGGCCTCGTGATTGCCAGACAGGCCGGGGTGAAGTTCGACGTCAACGTGCTCAACCGCGGCGCGGCTTTCCTCAAGAGCGTGGCCCGCGGAGAGAAGAACCTGCATCGCGTGGCCTACATTTCCTACGTGCTCAGCTTTGCCGGCACGCCGGACAAGGAACTGCTGGACAAGGTCTATGACCGCCGCGACGACCTGACGCATCTCAGCCGCGCCATGATCTGCATGGCGGAGTTCCTGGCGGGAGACAAGGAACGTGCGAAGATTCTGATCTCGAACATTGAGGACTACCGCAAGACGGACGCTGAAAACGGCACCTGCTGGTGGGAGTGCGGCCGTGACTACTGGTGGTGGTGGAACGACAAGATCGAGACCAACGCCTTTGTGATGCAGGCGCTGACCATGGTGGATCCGACCAACAAGTGGCTTGAGCCCCACGTCAAATGGCTGGCGCAGAACCGGAAGGGTTCACGTTGGAACAGCACCAAGGACACCGCGCAGGCGGTGAGCGCGCTCATGGCCTATGCCAAGGCGACGGGCGAACTCTCGCGCGAGTACACGGTCAACATCTACCGTAACGGCGAGAAGGTGAAGAGCTGGGATGTGACACCGCAGAACGTCTTTGCTCTGCAGACCAACTTCCGCCTCAAGGGCCAGGCCCTGCCGGCCGGCAAACACGAGTTCAAGGTCGAACGCGTGGGCCAGGGCAAGCTCTACTTCTCGGCCTTCCTGAGCTACTTCAGCAAGGAGGACGACCTCAAGGCCAGCGGCAACGAACTCTCCATTGAGCGCAAGTACTACAAGCTCACGGAGAAGGTCGAGGAAGTCGAGATCGAGAAGAAGCTGACGGATGGCAGCGTGCAGAAAGTGCGCGAAAAGCGCCTGTCCTATGACCGCACCGAACTGCAGACCGGCGCCACCCTGACCAGCGGTGACCTGATCGAAGTCGAGATCGGCGTGACCTCCAAGAACGACTATGAGTACCTGGCGTTTGAGGACTTCAAGCCGGCGGGCTGCGAGCCAGTGGCGCTGCGCTCGGGCGCGGGGCTGGGCGGCGGGTTGATCCAGAACGTCGAGCTGAGGGACGACCGCGTGGCGTTCTTCGTCAGTTACTTCCCCCAGGGTTTCGCCCGCCTGAAGTACCAGCTGCGCTGCGAGATCCCCGGCACGTTCAGCGCGCTGCCCACTCAGGGCGGAAGCATGTACGTGCCGGAAGTGCGCGCCAACAGCGCCGAATGGAAGGTGACCATCAACGACAAGTAGGCGCACTTGCCTGGAAGCACAGAGCCCCCGCGATATCGCGGGGGCTCTCTTTTGGCCCGGGACGCGTTCAATTCAAGGGCTTGGAGCAGGCGCCGCCGCCTTCCTTTGCGATGTCCTCCATGAACTCGATGTCACGTCCCTTGTTGGCAATGGTCACGGTGTTGATGGTGACGGGCGAAAAGCGCAGCGCGCGGCGCAGGGCGGCGAGTAGATTCTCGCGCTTCACATAGGTGCCGCGCGAGGGGGCACCGTCGCTCATGAAGTAGATGACGTGGACCCTGGCGTCATCCAGCGGCAGCGTGAGAGCTTCGTAGAAGGCGCCCCAGCCCTTGACCTCGACCTTGGCAATCCAGTCGTTGGCGGCCTTGATGTGGGCGGGTGTCGCATCGCGCACGCCGTCGCCGAAGGCACGCATCCATTCGGTCTGGGGCGGGTACTGGCTGGAGTAGCGATAGGCGCCGACATTGAACATGGCCCCTTTGGGCAGCGCCGACAAGGTCTTGGCCAGTTCTTCGCGGGCCAGGTCAAACTTGATGCGGGTGTCGCTGCGGCTCACGGGATCGCGCATGGAGCCCGAGAGGTCGAACACGAACATGGCGTTCTGCTTGAGCACCGGAACGTTGAAAAACACAGTCGAGTCACCGCTGCCGCTCTGGGCCAGTTGCCCGGCCAGGGGCGCCTTCAGCCAGCCCTGAAGGGGCCGTTTGGGCTTGGCGGCTAGTTCCTTCTTTGAACCCTCCCACCACATTTTCCAGCCCTCGGCCGAGTACCCCTTGCGCTCTGAGCTCAACAGCTCCAGGGCGTTGACGATGTCGTGGACGATGAACTCCTTTTCACCGCCCAGGGCCGCGATGAGCAGTTCCACGCTGGCCGCCTGCCACAGATCGACCAGGGCTTCCACCGTGCGGCGACGCACACGCCAGTCGTCGTCCTTCAGCAGCTCAGTCATGGCCGCTCGGGCTTCCGCCACCGCTGGGGCTTGCGTGAGCCGAGCGAGGCACTGGGCCGTCGCAATGCGCACGCGCCAGTCCTTCGATGCAGCGCACCTGGCCACGGCCTTCACGTGGGCATCGGGTCCCAGGAGCGCCAGGCCGTCAAGTGCGCCTACGGCTGCCTGCCACTCCTTGGCCGAGAGCAGTTTCTCCATGCGTTCTGCGGCGTCCGCCTGACCCAGTTGGCCCAGTGCGCGCGCGCAGGCTCCGCTGGAGGCCCCCCCCTGCTTCAGGCCCTCCTGCAGGGCTTTGCGGGCCTCCTCATTGCCGATGGCGCCCAGGGACCGGGCGCAGGCTTCACGCACGAGCAGGTCTTTATCGGTGCGAAGTTTCTCCGCGAGTTCCTTCACCGCGTCGGCCGCGAGGCGAAAGCCCAGGACCTCGGCCGCCCGCCAGCGGATCTCAGCGTTCTTGTGCGACAGTGCCCTGGCCAGAGACGGATGGACGGGGTCCCCCTTCATTTCGATAAGGATGTCGCTCGCGGCGTCACGGATGTGCACGTAGTCGTCGGCCAGCAGTTCGATCAGTTTGTTAGCCGCTTCAGCACTGCCGGACTTCGCCAGCGAGCGCATCTTGTCCTCACGTTCATACTGTTTGAACGGCTCGGATTTGAAGTCGTCGATGGCCTTGATGTCGGCCTTGTCATCGGCGTGAATGGCTCCGGCACCCGCCATCAGGGCGCAGGCAGCTATTGCCAGCCAGAGTTGTACGCGCATGGCCACTGTTTTCTCCCGCCTAGGCCTTCGTGAAGTCCTTGGCGTCGCTGACTGTCAGGGAATAGCCCGCCTTCTCGTCGAATTGCAGCACGCCTTTGACCACCACGAAATAGCCGCGACAGCTATCAGGCTTGGCTTGGCCGTAGGCTTTCTTGTCGCCAAATCGCACGGCGACGTCCTGCTTTTCGCGGTGGCCCAGCATGACCCGGGGCTGCTTTTCGTCGGGAAAGAGGCCATTGGCCTCCAGCACGCCGCCCAGCAGCGTCACTTCCTTGCCCACGGCCGCCTTCAGCTTCTCCCCTGTGTCGTCGTCCCCGAGGATGATGGCGGATTTGTCGTCGCGGTGCTTCTGTTCGAACCTATCGGCCTGGTCGGCTCGTTCGCTCCACCACTTCAGCCGCTTGTCGTAGTCACGGTAGCCGCGCGGCTTCTCGGCCCAGATGCCGCGCTTGGCGTCCCGGGCCTCCTTCTCGGCGGCTTCAAACTTCTCGCGAAAGCGCCGGCTGTGGCCGTACTTCATGGAATAGGGGCTGAGCCCGGCGCGCACCAGTTCCACGTTGTAGTTCTTTTCCTCCCCCGCTCCTTTGGGCGTGGCGAAGATGTAACAGAGGTTGCGGCCGTAGTAGTCCACCTTGCGGTTAAGCGTGTCGTACTCCAGGCGCACCTTCTTGATGCCGTCAAAAAACTTCACGGCGAAGTCCCGGCCTTCTTCGCCCACGAAGGTGGCGTATTTGACGGGCATGTCGCTGACGGCCTCCTTGGCTTCGCGGTAGGCTTCAAAGTCGGAGACCGCGGCCTTGCGGTCTGAGGCGTTCTTGAAAGTCTCCTCGGCATCGAGGCACAGCAGCCTCAGGCTCGACTTGAGCCCGGTGACACGAATGGTATCGCCGTCAATCACCGCATCCTTCTCCGCCAGTTCGAACTCTCCCAGCAGCAGAGATTCCGGCTTGTCCTGGGCCTGAGCCGAAAGGGCCAGAGCCAGGCCCAGAATCAAGGCCGTCCCGACGATTCGCTTAGTCATGCCGCGCTCCCGTGAAGTCCTGGCGCATTCTACGGGCCGCCAGCGCTGCCAGACAGAGCACCGCAAGCGCTGCCAGAATCCCGGCGCCCTGGTCGTCGCTGCTGCAGCCGCCTCCGCCACCGCCGTCACCTCCGTCAATGAGCGGTGAGGCCCGCACAGTGATCTGCAGGTTGACATTGTTGTAGTTGTTGACGCTGTCGATTACCCGGACGCTGAACGCATAGGGGCCCGTGGCGGTGCCCGTGGGCGTGCCGGCGATGAGACCCGCCTGGCTCAGGTTCAGTCCCGGAGGCAGGGTGCCGGTGAGTACCTGGAACGTGTAAGGCGCCGTCCCGCCCGTGGCGTTGAGATTGACGGAGTAAGGTGAGCCCAGGATGGCATCTGCCAGCGCTCCATTGCTGAGGCTGAGTCCCGCGAGCAACTGCATGCCGCGCCCGGCTACATAGAGCGTAAAGGGGCTGGGCTTGGCGCTGTCGCTGTGGGAAAGCTGAATGGCGGCGGACTTTGCGCCAACGCTCGAGGGCGTGAACAGGACATCGAATGTGTAAGTTCCACCGGCAGGAATTGCCGCGGGCAGTCCCGTGGCCGTGAGTCCAAAGTGCGGAGTGCCCGATGTCAGGGTCACGGCGCTGAGGGTGAGGCTGGCCGAGCCGTTGTTCTGCACCACAAAGGCGCGGCTGAGGCCGATGCCCGCGATGTCGTAGTCGCCGAAGTCGCGGTAGCCGCCCGTGGTCACGGGCGAGCCATCGGCCAGTGTGGCCCCGCCGGCGCCCTCTCGCAACTCGAACACCGGGTTGCCCGAGGGCGTGTAGGTGAAGGCTGAGGTCAGCAATACCGTCCCGCCCGCCGTGGTGACGGCAACATTGACGGCACCGGCGACGTGGCTGGGCGTCGTGCAGGTGATGCTCGATCCTGAAGCCGTGAGGTTGGTGGCAGGCGTGCCGTCAAACGTGACGCCGCTGGTCGTGGCCAGGTTTGTGCCGGAGAGCGTGACCACCGTCTGGCCGGTGTCCGGGCCCGTAGCCGGGGCAATGCCCGAGAGTGTGGGCGGGGCGACGAACTCAAACGCGCCGGTGAGCGTGCTGGTGCCGCTGGCCGTAGTCACGCTGACATCGGCCAGGCCGGCGGGCCTCGCTGGCGTGAGCACGACGATTTGTGTTGAGGTGTTCGACGTGACGGCCCCCGCCGCTCCGCCAAACGTGACGCTGGTGGCTCCGCCGAGGTTGCTGCCGTTGATGGTCACGCTCGTGCCCCCGGCCGTTGGGCCCAGGGCCGGCGAAAGGCCGCTCAGCGCGGGGGCTGCTCCGTAAGTGAAAGCCCCCACGGCCACGGCGGTGCCGGCGGGAGTCGTGACGGAAACATTGACTGCTCCCGCCGCCCCCGGCGGAGTCAGGCAGGTGATGCTGGCGGCGGTGGCCACCACGTTCGTTGCGGCGGCCCCGCCAAAGGTGACACTGGTGGCGCCACTGAGGTTGGTGCCTGAAATGGTGACGCTGGTGCCGCCAGCGGTCGAGCCTGTTGCAGGTGTGACCGCGCTGATGGTGGGGGCTGGGACCTGGGAGTAGTTGAGAACGAAGTTGTCGATGCCGAAGCTGTCGCGATTACCGCTTCCCGTGCTGGGGTTGAGGGCCGACACACGGATCTGCACCTCCTGCGCGACATTGTCCAGCGTGCTTCCAAAGTTGTAGTTGAAGGCGGTTGTACCCCAGGAACCGGGGTCGCTATAGGTGCCGATGGGGGTGAAGGCCGCCGTCGTGCCGATGCGATACTCGACGGTCCACGTTGTGGAGCGCGGCTGGACCGAAAGCATCATGAGGTCCAGGCTCATGCTGAAGCCGGCAAATCCCAGAGTGTCCTGGATGACGAAAAGGAAGCAGGGCGGCGAGGGGCTGGCGCTGCCGGCATCCCCGAAGCTGCCGCTCTGGCGTATGCCGATGCAGCGGTTGAGCGAGTTGTTCTGATCGGTCGAAGATGAAGTCTCGATCAGTCCGGTGGCGGAAGCGTAGTTGTAGAAGTTGCCCGTGAGCGAACTCCAGGGTGAAGGCGAAAGTACGGGGGTAATCGAAAAGCCGTTGCTGGTGGTGGTGCAGACGGTCCGGGTCGTAAAGCCGTTAGGCAGTCCGCCGCCGATGCCGTCGAAGTTCTGCGTATAGTTTGTTCCGCTCAGCACAATCTGCCCGCTGAGGGCCGGCGCCAGCGAAGCCAGCAGACAAAGCAACAGTCTCGTCATGGATGCCCCTATTGAAATCTAACCGGGCGGTGAGGATAGCGTTGGTGATTGAAGAGCGAATCAAGAACATGGCTGAAATCGGCTCGACCACCGCAAGCCGTTGAGGCGCGGGGCTTTGAATCGCTGCGTTGCCTCGCTAAAACAGAGCCATGACGCCTGAAGACGTGGTCAACCGCCAGTTGGACGCCTACAACGCCTGCGATCTGGAGGCCTTCGCCCAGACCTACACCGCGGACATCAAGATACTGGATGAGCAGGGCAAGCTGATCTGTGACGGGATCAAACAGTTGCGCGAGGTTTACGGACCCCTGTTCAAGGCCAACCCGCACCAGGTTGCCATCATCGAGAAGCGCATTGTGGGCGGGCCCTATGTCGTCGACGACGAGACCGTGATCGGGCGCGCCGACGGAAAGACGCGGCACGCGGTGGCCATCTACAAAGTAGCGGGCGAGCAGATCAGCCACGTCACGCTTGTGCGCAAGTAATGCCGGAGCAAGGGGTAGCGCGTTCTTCACGGGGCAGCAGCGGGCCCTTTGCGTTCTGTCGTGTTCAAAAATGGGCGGTGGATTATAATGGTGGCCCCCGTGGGCTACGGGGTAGGGTCTTGGACAAGGCGCTGAAAGCAGCGGCAGTCATTCGCTAAGAACGCGCACAGGTTCGACAACGACAGGGGTCCCTCGGCCCCCCAGAGGGAGGAGAAACGAAGATGGGTAAGACGATTGGAATTGTTCTCGCGCTGGTGCTTGTACTCGGCGTCGTGGGATTCATCGCGGTGAAAACCGGCTGGTTCGCCACGGCCAAAGAGGCCGGTGAGGAGTGGATGGACGAGCAGCAGCTCAAGAACTTCCCGGCGCTCGCTCGCCAGGAGCTCAAGGGCATGGAGAGCAAGCTCGAGGAAACTCGGGTGGCACGCAAGAAGCTGAACACGAAGATCAACATGCTCAGGGGCACGGACAACATGCCTGAGGAGACGCTGATCGACGAGTCCAACGGATACGCGACCATCAAGGGCTACGAGATTCTCGTAACGCGCAAGAGCGATTACGTCAGCGCCCGCGAGAAGGCCATCAAGAGCATCGTTGCCGAGGTCAAGAAAGGTCAGGACGATTACATCAAGGCTGGCGGTGCTGTGAGCGAGTCCGGGGCCATTCCAGAGAACGTCAAGTACACCGTCACGCGCCCCAACGGCACGACGACCGAGTACACCATGGCTGAGGCTCGCAAGGTGACCGACGACCTGGCCAAGGAGATTGGGACGGCCAAGAAGGAACTGGAGCGTTACAAGAAGCGCCAGGACAAGCTGACCAGCATCGTGAAGAACATGGAGTCCACGGGCGCCAAGCTTGACAAGGCCATTGAGACGCAGGCCGAGAAGATCAATGACATGAAGATCTTCATTCAGGACATGGAAGCCGAGCTCAAGCTCCTTGAGATCGAGAAGGACATCGCCGCTATCAACGCGGCTATCGAGGGCAAGGAGAGCGACAGCGACTTCGGCAAGCTGATCGGCAAGTTCAAGAAGGCGCAGAAGGAATTCTACGCCGGTCAGGCCGACACCGAATCGGCTGCCAAGGAAGCCGAGAAGGGTCCCAGTGCCTCAGACTTCATGGGCGCCGACAGCGGCAGCAGCAACGGCGGTGCCGCGGACGACTACTGGAAGTAACTTCGCTTTACAGCCATGGCAGTTCACAGGGCCCGCGTTGCGGGCCCTGTTTCATGGGCTACGTGCGATGCGGCGCGCGATGCGGGCGGGGATTGTACATTGACGCACATGCCCAAGGCCTGCCCCGCTTGTGCCGCCGAAAATCCAGACGCCGCCAAGTTCTGCAACGAGTGCGGCGCGAAGTTCGCCGTCGGGTTGACGCCCCCGCCGGTCCAGGTCACACGCCGCGTCGCTCGCGACGAATCCCGGCGCAGCGCTGGTGAGCGTCGCGTCGTTTCGGTGCTGTTTGCCGACATCAAGGACTACACGGCCTTGTCCGAGCAGCTGGATCCCGAGCAGGTGGAAGAGCTCGTGGGGGGCCTCTTTCGCGAATTCGCCGATGTCATAGCCCGTCACGGCGGCTACGTGGACAAGTTCATGGGCGACTCCGTGCTGGCTCTGTTCGGCGCGCCCCGCAGCCTGGGTGACGACACCGAGCGCGCCGTGGCTTGCGCCCTTGAAATGCAGCGCCGTGCCCAGGCCAGCAACGCCGGCCGCGAGAACAAGCTGGGCGTGCGCATCGGCATTGACACCGGGGAGGTTGTCGTAGGCAACATCGGCCAGCGCGGCGAGTACACCGCCATCGGCGATGCCGTCAACACGGCCAACCGCGTGCAATCCGCCGCGGAACCGGGCAGCGTGTTCATCAGCAGCGACACAGCCGCACAGGTCAAGGCCCGCTTTCGCCTCACGGAACTGCAGCCGCGCCAGCTCAAGGGCAAGGCCGACGCCGTCGTGTTGTTCCGCGTCGAGGGCATGTTGAAGACGACGGAGCGCTACATCGGGCCCTTTGTGGGCCGCAAGCGCGAACTGGACCTGCTGCTGGCCAGCTTCGAGCAGTGCGTCGCCAATCGCCGACCCGGTTTTGTGCTGGTGCGCGGCGAGGCGGGCATGGGCAAGAGCCGCCTGTTTTATGAGTTCCGCCGCCGTCTGCGCGCCCTGCGCCATGCCCCGCGCCGCCTTACCGCGAGCTTTGCCCCCGTGGGCCAGGAGCCCATGAACGGCATGAGGCAGATTGCCCGCGCGGCCCTGGACCTTGCCCCGACTGCCGAACCGGCCCAGGCAGCGGCGGCCATTGCCCAGGCCCTGGCCCAGGCTCAGGAAGGCGCGCCGGCGCCGCCCGGCTTTGCAGAGAATCTGGCCTTTCTCGTGGGCCTGCAGGTCCGGGAACTGGCTGAAAGCGGCCTGCCCGCGCGCCAGCGCATCGAGGGCGCGGCCGTCGCGCTCAAGCGCCTGCTGGAGTTGCGCGCGCGGGATACACCGCTGCTGGTGGTGTACGAAGACCTGCATTGGGCCGACACCGACAGTTGTGATTTCCTGCGGCGGCTCGCGCGTTCGGACCTCAGCGGGCCCATCTTCTTTCTGGCCCTTGGGCGCCCCGAAGCCATCGACCTGGTCCGTGACCTGTTGGCCAACCCATTGGAAGGCATCGGGCTGCGTGCCCTCGAACCCGGCGAGATTGCTGCCATTTCCGGCGGCATCCTCCAGGACGGCGTCATTTCCGACGAGCTCGCGTCACTGGTGCTTCAGCGCTCCGGCGGCAATCCCTTCGTGGCTGAAGAACTGCTCAAGGGTCTGCGCGAGACCCAGATGCTGGAGCTGTCCCACGACCGCTATGTGCTGCGCGACGCCGCCAGCCAGTCGCTCATTCCCGTGGGTGTCCGGAGCATTCTCGCCGCGCGCATTGATGCCCTCGAGGCCCGGGAGAAAGGCGCCCTGACGTCGCTGTCGGTACTGGGCCGCGAGTTCTCTCTTGATGCCGCGCTGCACGTTCTCGGCGCTGAAGGCCAGGCTGCCATCGAAGCTCTGGCGCGCCGCGGCATGCTGGTGTTGTTGCAGGAGGACAAGAAGCGCCCGCGCTGTCTGATTTCTCACGCGCTTCTGCAGGAGGTTGCCTATGGCGGGCTGCTGAAGCGAGACAAGTGCGCCCTGCACCAGGAAGTCGCCGCCTTCTTCGAGCAGCGCCTGCAGCAGGAGTCCACCCAGGATCCCGCCCGGCTTGTAGAACTGGCCTGGCACTTGGCGCGCGCCGAGCAGCCGGAGCGTGCCTGGCCGCTCTATTATCGGGCGGGACTTAGGGCGTCTGAGGACTTCCAGTTGGCCTTCGCGGCCGAGCAGTTCCGGCGCGCCAGGGAAGAGTTCGAGCGCTGCCGCGTCCACACCGGCATTGACGGCCTTCCACCCGAGGGCGCCAAGCTCAAGCTGTTGCTGGCCCTGTGCGAGGCCTGCTTTGAGAGTGGCAAGCCCGACGAAGCCCTGGCCCACGCCGAGCAGGTGATTGCCCTGACGCAGAACAGCTTTGGCCGCCAGCGCGCCCTGGCGCTGGAGTTCGCGGCCAAGGTCGCCCATGTCAAGAGTCGCTTCGAGGATGCCATCGTCCATGCCGAACGCGCGGCCGCCCTCTTTGAGAAGGCCGGCGAGCCCTCTGCGTCGGCGCGCCTGCACCTGTTCAAGGCGCGCATGTTTTCGCACACGGGCCAGGCGGCCCAGGGGCTTGCCCTGCTGGAGAACTTCAACCTCAAGGATGCGCCGGCCGAGACCCGGATCGATTTCTTCAACACCCGTGCTTCGCTGCTGCTGTCGCAGGGCAAAATCCGCGAAGCGCTCGACGACGAACTCAAGCGGCTGGAGATTGCTGAACGAGTCCAGGATCGGCGCAAGGTAGGCAGCGCCCACTCCAACATCGCCACTTATCTCAGCGACCTTGGCCGTCAGCAGGAGGCCGACGAGCACTTCCGCCTCGCCATGGCTGAGTATCAGCGCACCGGGGAGTTGTTCAACCTGGCCATCGTCCACGGAAACTATGGCAACCAGTTGCGCCGCGCCCGGCGGCTGGAGGAGGCTGTCAAACACCACACGCTGGCCCGCAAGCTCTCGGGCGAACTTGGCGACGAGTTCGGCATCATGGTGGCCGAAACAAACCTCGGCACCTGCCACCTCACCAGCGGCGATTTTGCCGAGGCCCGCCTGAGTTTTGAAAAGGCGCTGCCCCTGGCCCAGCGTTTTGGCTCGGCGCAGGCTATCAGCCAGCTCTTCCACAACCTGGCGCTGGCCGCCCTGCGCTGCGGCGACGGCGCCGCGGCCCGCGAACGCCTGGAACGTTCCAGGGCCATCAACGAAACCCAGGGCAACGAACGCGGATTGCTGCTCAATGACAACCTCGCGGCCCAGGACCAGCTCAGGCTTGGGGCCTTTGACGCCGCCCAGCGCGAACTGGCCCAGGTGGCTGAGCGGGCGGCCAAGCTGGGCATCGGGGGCTACGAACTGGCGGCCTATATGCTCATGCTGGAGGCGGCGCGACAGAAGCAGAGTGCGCCTGAAATGCGCAAGATGCTGGACGTGATCGAGCGCAGCCAGCCGGAGGCCTCGGCCGGCACCGACGACCGGGCCCTGCGCCAGGCTCACCGGCTTGCCGCGGCGGGCCTGGAAGGCGCCGAAGAGTCATTTGGCCGGGAGTTGGCTCGATTTGCTGAAGTAGCACCCCGGTCCGTGGCATTTTCTGCGGATGCCGAGGCGCTGGCCGTGGCCTCATCAGCGGTAGCCTTAGGCCCTGCAGTGCGTGTCCATGCCCAGGGCGCCCTGCCTTGGGCCCAGGGCGCTGTGGCGGCCATGGAACGCGGCGGGCGCCAGGACCTGATGGTCATCGAGGCCCTGTTTGCGCGCGGACAACTGAGGTTGTTGTGCGGTGAGAGCGCGGGCCAATCCGACTTTGCCCGTGCCGAGCGCCTTGCGTCCCGGCTGGGCGCCGGCTGGCTGACAGAGCGGCTCAGGCAGGCCTGCGCCCGGATAACATGAACGTTTGGCCGACTTCGCCCGTAGAATAGTGCGGCAACCCGCTGAGGCACCATGAGGCGGGCTGGGCCTGAATTCACGTTGCAGGGGCTGGAGCCTTACATGGCACTCACACGCACGCGCAGTTTCCTGACACTTTGCCTTCTGCTGGTGGGACTGTTTGCCCTGAGCGCTATTCTTGCGCCCCTGGATGCCCAGCGCCGCCCCAAGAAGAAGGTCGAGGAAATCCCCGAGGATGAAGGCGACGAAGAAGCCGCGCAGTCCGCCATCGCCGAGGGAGAGCAAGCCCTGCTCACCGGCAACTACAAGTCTGCCAAGGTGGCCTTCAAGAAAGCCCTGAAAGAGACCCCCGCCAGCCAGCCCGCGGCGCGGGGCCTGGCGGAGGCACAGGCCGAAACCGGCGAGCCCGAAGCCGCGCTCGCGGCTCTCGACAAGGCTGTCGAGAGCGCCGCAGCCGCGCAACAGACCATTGAGCGCAGCACTCAGGTGGCCCGCGGCCGCTTGCTGTTCTGGCTGGGACGCCACGATGACACTCTCAAAGTGGCTGAAGCCCTGCTCGCCGGCGACGCCCAGGATATCGACGGCCATCTGCTCAAGGCCAAAGTGCTTCACGAAAACGGCCGCTATGACGACGCGGAGAAGTCCCTGGAGGCGCTTCGTGGCGCCGTGCAGTCCAAGCGCCGCACGGAGCTTGCCCCGAAGCAGAATAAGGATGCAGCGCCGGGGCTGGCGGATCTTTGGTGCAGCGCGGGCGAGGGCTACTTCATGCTCAACCGCCTGCACGAAGCCAATGACTGCTGGACCAACGCCCTGAAGGCCGACGAGTTCCATCTGCGGACGAATCTGTGGATGGCCAGGCTTTATCTGGAGCAGAACCACGACTCCAGCACGCTGGTCAATTACGTCGAGCCCATGCTCAAGCGCAACCCCAACGCCAGCGGGCTTCACTTCTGGAAAGCCTGCGCGCTGTTTTTTCGGTGGCGCGCCACAGAGGGGCGCAAGTCACTGGACACGGCTCTCAAGCTCAACCCGCGCAACCTTGAGGCGCTGTGCTTCCGGGCGGCCTACCTGATCAACAAGGACCAGTACGAGGAGGGGAGGGCCGACTACGAGGCAGCCCTGGCGCTGAATCCGCGGTCCCTGGCCGCCCTGGGCGCCAAAGGTCTGCACGGGGCCACGCTGGCGCTGACGGATGTCTACGAATCGGCGGAGAAGGCCGCCCTGGCCGTGAACCCCGCCCCGGCCGAGTTCTATGAAATCGTGGCTGACGGCCTGAGTGAGCGCTTCCGCTATGTGGAGGCCCTGGACTTCTATGAGCGGGGCCTCAAGGCCAATCCCAAGCGCTGGACGATCTATCGCGGGCAGGGCCTGGCCGCCATGAACAAGGGCGATGACGTGCTGGGCAAGAAGTCTCTTGAAGTGGCACTGAAGCAGGACCCGCTGCGCAACAACCTGCAAACGGTGAACCTGCTGACCCTTCTGGACAGTTACAAGAACTACCAGCGCTTCGAGAGCGAGGATGGCCGTTTTCGCGTCCTGATTCACAACAAGGAAGCCAAGGTGATGAAGGAGTACTACTTCCGCCTGCTTCATGAAGCCTGGGATGCACAGACGGCGAAGTACGGCTTCAAGCCCCGCACCCCCCTGACCGTCGAGGCCTTTCCCGAACATGCTGACTTCGAGGTGCGCACCGTTGGCGTGACGGGCCTGCCGGCCTTGGGCGCCTGCTTTGGGCAGCTTATCACGCTTGACAGCCCCAGCGCCCGCCCCCCGGGCAGTTACAACTGGGCTTCCACGCTGCGCCATGAGATGGACCACGTCTACCAGATCCAGATCTCCAACGGGCAGACGCCGCGCTGGCTGGCCGAGGGCCTTTCAAGCTACGAGGAGAAGCGCACCCGGCCGGAGTGGGAACGGCATATGGAGGATCAGCTCTTCATGCGCTACCACCTCAAGGACATTCCCAGTGTCCGCCGTTTCAACGAGTGGTTTCAGGACGGCAGCAAGGTCATGTTTGCCTATTACCTTGGCAACGTGATGTGCGAGTTCATCGACAAGCACATGGGCGGTTTTGCCGTGATTTCCAAGATGCTGGAGCAGTTCGGGCGCAAGAAGACGCCGGACCAGGTGTTCAGCGAGTGCCTGAACATGAAGATCGAAGACTTCGACGCGAGGTTCCTCGAGTACGTCAAGTCGCGCATTGCTCACCTCCGCATGGTCCCCTTTGTGGCCCCCGACGACCTCGACGCCTTGCTCATCAAGGCCGAGGACGGCGTTGCGTCTCGGGCCGAACTGGTGCGCCTGGCGCTGGGCTACCTCCAGAAGGGCTCCAGGTTCGACTGCCAGACTTGGCTTGGCCTGGCTGGCAGGAAGGGCGCGGAGGACGCCCCCGGCGAGGAAGGAGCTCACTACTGCTACGTAAAAGCCATGCTGGCACGCGGCGATGAATCCCTGGCGCCTGCCGAGCGGCAGCGGGTGATGAAGGCCTATCTCGAAAAGGCCATCTCTCGCGGCCTGGAAGACTACAACACCTACCTGCACATGGCCCAGATTTCCCAGCAGGCGCAGGACGCCACCAGCCTGCTTCATTACCTCAATGAGGCGCGGCGTGCCTGGCGCGAGAGCCCCCAGCCCAAGGCCGCACTGTTCCAGCTTTATCTGCAGCAGAACAAGCTCGATGAGGCCAAGGCCATGGCCGAAGAGTGGATGATGGTGGATGAGAACAACCTCGACACCCGCGTGTGGCTGATTGAGAACGTGTATCGCGGCGCGCGGGACTGGGCGAAGATGGCCGACATGTCGCTCCAGGCCATTTATGTGCAGCCCTTTGACATCAAGCTGCACAACTACCGCGCCTTTGCCTGCCGCAAGCTCAAGCAGTGGGATGAAGCGGTGTTTGAGTACAACATGGTGCGCAAGCTGGCCGCCGGCACGGCCGAAGAGGCTCTGGCGACCGATGTGGGCGCGTTGCTGGACATCTGTGCCACCTGGATCAATGCCGGCGACAAAGCCAAGGCCAGGGCAGCCCTGGACGAAGCGAAGCAGCTGGACCCCAAGAATGCCCGTATTGCAACGCTGGAGCAGGAGCTGAACGGGGAAGACAGCCCCGAGGAAGACTACGACGGGCATGAAAGCGGCCATTAGTCCCAATCGCCGCACTTGAAATTGACCAAATCAATAAAAATCAGCTGGACAGATCGACCCTCTGCCGTGTGAAATAGCACAGGGCTACGGCACAGGCGTCTGTCGCGTCTGTAGGCTGTGGCGGATGGCTTAGGCCAAGCTGCAGGGCCACCATCCGCGCGACCTGGGTTTTTCCGGCCTGGCCCTGACCTGTGCTGGCGCGCTTGACTGTGGCTGGAGCGAACTCATGCACCTCCAGTCCGCAGGCGGCCAGGGCGGCCAATGCCACACCCCGGCCCTCGCCGGTTTTCAGCGCGGTGGACGCGTTGATGCCGACGAATCCGGCCTCAAGGGCGGCACAGTCCGGGGCGAGCCGTTGAACCAGGGCGCAGAGGTCGGCGTGGATCTTTGCCAGGCGCCGGGCGTAAGGTTCCCTGGGGTCGGGACGAAGCACCCCCGTCTCAATGAGCCTAAGCCCGCCCTTGCGGCGCTCAAGCAACGCGAAGCCCAGGCAGCGTGTGCCGGGGTCAATGCCGAGTACGCGGGTGCAACCGGGTGAGGCCATGAGTGAAACAATAGATGTTCCGGCCTTTGCCTGGTACCGCCTTCATGCTCGTGAAGCAGCGGCGCTGGGCGTCTTGCTGCTGGCGTTTTCGGTGCTGGCGGGGGTGGCCCTGGCGCATCGTGGGGGCACTCGCGAAGTGGAGTTTACGTCGCGGCCCCTGCCCGCGGCGCGGGTATATGTGAACCGCGCCGGGATGTCCGAGCTGGCCGCCCTGCCGGGCATCGGCCCCAGGAAGGCGGAAAAAATCATTGAGGCCCGCACCAAGGCGCCCATTACCGACCTCGCGTCGCTGGCCCGTGCCGCGGGGGGCATTTCCTCGGCCAATCTCGAGCGCATGCGCCCCTACGTGGAGTTTGGCCCATGAGCGAACGTTTGCGCATCTTGATCTGCGATGACGTGCGCGAGCAGCGGTTGATAGCCGCCACGGCGCTCCGGCACGAGTTGAGTGAAGAATTTGAGATCGCGATTGAGGAGGCCCCGGATGGCCAGGCGGCGCTCGACTTGCTCAGGCAGGGCGGGTTTGACCTGATGCTGCTCGATTACCGCATGCCGAAGCTTGATGGGCTGGAGGTACTGCGCGAGCGCCAGCGCCTGCACCTGGAGGTGCCCGTGGTTTTCGTGACGGCCCAGGCCGACCGCGACATCATCATAGAGGCCATGAAGCTTGGAGCTTCCGACTTCGTGGCCAAGGAGGAGTTCGCGGCCCAGAGACTTCCGCAGGTAGTGCGCTCAAGCCTCGAGCGCGCGCGCCTCAAGAGCGACGTGGCCCGCGCCGACAAGCTCGCGGCCATCGGCACGCTGGCGGGCGGTGTTGCGCACGAATTCAACAATATCCTGCAGGTCATTCTTGGCCAGGCGCAGTTTGCGCTGACGCGCGAAGAGCCAGAGCGTTGGAAGCGCGCGCTGGAGCAGGCCCGTGATGCTGCTGAAAAGGGTGCCCGCATCGTGCGCCAACTGTTGTCGTTCACCGGCAGCAGCAAGAGCGCACCCGTCAAGTTCAAGCTTGAGGAGGCCGTGCAGGAAGCCCTCGAGATGGAGCAGGTTCTGGCGAGGCAGGACGGCGTTGAGTTGCGCATGACCACGCGGCAGAGCCCGGTGATCCTGGGGGACCGCGTGCAGCTGGTACAGGTGCTGCTGAATCTCCTGACCAACGCGCGGCATGCCTGCGTGGCGGCCGCCACGCGCGGCGCCGACTACCGGGGCCGGATTGATGTCACCCTGGATGCTGACGATGAACATGCGCGCGTAAGCGTAAGCGACAATGGCATTGGCATGGGCCCGGCCGCTATGCGGCGACTGTTTGAGCCCTTCTTCACCACCAAAGGGTCTCTTGGCGGCCGCGTGTTTGACGGCAAGGCAACGGGGACCGGGCTGGGGCTTTCCATCTGCCAGCGCATTGCTGCTGAACACGACGGGCGTATTGACGTGTCAAGTGTGCCGGGGCGAGGGTCCACCTTTACCCTGCAGTTGCCGCGGGCCCACCGTTTCTCCCGCTGCGAAACACGCAAACGCAAGACAGCCCTTGAAAGCGATCGCACCACGACGGTGGTAGACCCTGAAGTCAAGGGACGCAGTGTGCTGGTCCTGGATGACGAGCCCCTGATCGCGGGGCTGGTCTCCAGTTACCTGGGCGAGAAGGGCCTGCACTGTGACGTGGCCCTGGATATCGAGCACGCCCGCTCGCTGGCAGCCAGCCGCGGCTATGACCTCTTCCTGTTTGACCTTTCTCTGCCCACGGGCAGCAGCGCCGACCTGTTGCGCGAGCTGCGGCAGCAGACGCATATCGGCGTGCCCGCGCTGGCCATGACAGGCCATGGCGCGTCCGACTCGGACCAGGCACTGTATCAGGCGGGCTTTCGCAGTATCTTGCGTAAGCCCTTTGTGATGAGCGAAATGGGCCGCATGGTGCTCGATACGCTGCGCTCGCATGCAGTGAAATGAAGCGGGCCGCGTCCGCGGCCCGCACTGTCTTCCATCTCTGCTACTTGCCGTAACGCTCGTAGAAGTCGTACCAGACCCGAAGCGGATAGTCGTTGGCGGGATCGAATGTGGTCGGGTCGAAGGTCGCTTCCTTCTCCGGATATCCGATGGCGCGTTCGTATATCTTGAACAGGGATCGGGAGAGATTCTGAAGTTCCATGCGGTTGCGCTTCTCGAAGTGATCGATGAGCGCATCTACGCAGGCACCGATGAAGGCCTTGCGATCTTCCTTGGAACGCGACTGGTCCTGGACGACCTTGATCTGTGCATCGGTTACCGACTTGCCGTCGCGCAGGTCGCGGAAGATGTTCAGCAGGGCCTGGGGGCAGGTCGCGCCGGTTCGCTTGGCTTGAGCAAGGTCCGCCGGGGGATTCTCATCTGGACCTTCGGTGTCCGGGTTGTTGGGGTCGCGCGGGCGCTCGCGGTCAGGGTTTTCAAATTGGTTCTCGTTGGTCGGGGTCTTGCGAACGTAGGCCGCTTCCTTCTGCTTGAGATTTTCCAGCACGCCCGAATCCTCAAAGCGCAGGATTCTGACGTTGGTATCCCCGGCCGGAGCGCCCACGTAGAAGTTCAAGTACTTGTTCGACGCCGCCGTGGACTTGATCATGACCATGCGACCCAGCAATACCTTGCCGCCCAGCGTCAGCGAGAACTTGGCTTCGGCCGGTGTCTTCTGCTTGTCCATGGCCGCTTCGTCGGCCTGGGCATCAACTCCGCCGTACATCATTTCGATGTAGCCCATCATGCGCTGGCGGATACCGTCGGGGCCCTTGATGTTGCTGCCCTTGTAGCGGCCGGTGGGGTTGCCTTTATCGTCCTTCTCCCAGTCGCCGTCACAGAACAGGGGGTTATCCATGAACTTGTCGTAGTCCGAGAGCACGGGCCGCCCGGCCTTGTCAAGTTTGGGGCTGCCGTCGGGGTTGGTGGGCGGCTTCTTTTCGCGCTTTTCAAGCTGGTTCTTGAAGTCCTCCCACACCGCCGTCCAGTCAAACATGGCCGAGAGTGCAGTCATGTCTTTGCCCGCCAGCATGCCGGCAATGCGCGGGCCCGCCTGCGTCGCGGCCTGAATCGTGGCGATGCGGGCTTCGCCCTCTTTTTTGACCTGCTCGTTCTTTTTGAGCTGGGCTTCCTTCTCTTCCTTGGCGCGGCGCTCTTCATCGGCCTTGGACTGCTGCACCTGATTTTCCTTGCCGGTAGACATCATCACAATGGTGACAATCATGCCTACCACAATGACTCCACCGATGATGCCCATGACCATCATCGTGTTGTCCTTCTTGGGCGGGCCAAAGGCCGGTCCCTGCTGACCGCCTTGCCCCCCCTGCGCGCCATAGGGCTGCGCCGTGCGGGCTCCCGCCGCCCGTCCCATGGGCTTGGGCCCGCGCGTGGCGGGGCCACCCCGGGCTGCCGGCGCGCCCTTGGCGGGCGCCTTGCGGCCGGGGGCCTGGCCTACGACCACCATGTTGCCGCACTGGGTGCACTGGAATTGAACTCCGGCCTGCAGACCGGTGCCGTCATACTGGTAACCGCAGGACTGGCACGAAATCGTGACTGCCATGGATGCGCCTCGATAAGTACGTTCGTAACAGCATACTAACGGAGAGGCCCAAGCGGGGTTCAGCCGGGGCGTTTCAGGGGTTACGGGCTATTGTGCCTCCGTATACACTGCTTGGAAACCCAAGCCGGGTCATTAGCTGCGGCATGAAGCCGCCATGACCTGGCCAAGGACAGTCCCATGAACCGAGAGACCGCGCGTCAGGAAGCTCACAAACTGCTGGAGCAGGCCCACAGGCTTTCAGCCGATCAGGCCATCGACTTTCTCAACGCCACGGTGGCCCACAACTACAAACTTTTGAGCGATGATCCGGTGATCAAGGCCGAAGGCCCCTGGCTGCATACCGCACGCGGCCGGACCATTTTTGATGGTGTCTCGGCCTATTCCGCAGCCAACCTTGGTCACGGCCACCCCCTGATTAAGGAAACCCTAAAGGGTTTTCTTGACGCCGGCTTTCCCACGGTGCTGGGCCGTTTCATGCCCGATCCCTGGCTGGCCCTCTTTGCGCGCAAGCTCACGCACATGACGGGCTTTGACATGTTCCTGCCGGCCAACGGCGGGGTTGAAGCTCCGGAGGCCGCCATCAAGCTGGCCCGGCGCTGGGCCCACCGGGAAAAAGGTGTGGCCGCACCCGAGATTATCTACGCGGAGCATTGTTTCCATGGCCGCACCCTGACTGTCACGCAGATGTTCGACGAGGATGACCAAACGGCTCGCGCCGGGTTTGGCCCCTATGCACCGGGCTTCATTCGCGTGCCCTTTGACGATGTCAAGGCGATCGAGCGTGCCCTGACCTCCAATACGGCCGCCGTGTTCCTTGAGCCCATCCAGGGCGAGGGCGGCATCAATATCCCGCGTCCGGGATACCTCAGCGCGGTGCGAGCCCTCTGTCGCGAGCACAACGTTCTAGCCATATGGGACGAAATCCAGACCGGCTTTGGCCGCACAGGTCGTCTCTTCTGCTGGGAGCACGAAGGTGAGAAAGCGCGGCCTGACATCCTGTGTGTGGGCAAGAGCGCTTCGGGCGGGTTTGCCCCCGTGTCGGGCATTCTGGCTTCGCGACGGCTCATGGACCACTTCGAGCCGGGTAGTCATGGAAGCACTTTTGGCGGGAGTCCCATGGCGGGTGTGCTGGGCATGGCGGCGCTTACCGCCATAGAGCTGGAGCGCCTGCCGGAGCAGGCAGCCGAAAAGGGTGCCTATGCGCTGGCGCGGCTGCGTGAGCTAGCCAAGAGGGCACCGCGCATCAAAGAAGTGCGCGGCATGGGCTTGATGCTGGGCATCGAACTGAACCAGAACGGACCTGACGGTCACGAGTTTACACGCCGGCTGCTGGAGCTGGGCGCCATCGTCAAGGACACGCACCACTGGGTGCTCCGTTTTACGCCGCCGCTGGTGGCTACACGTGAGGAGCTGGACTTCGTACTCGGGCTTATTGAGCAGGTGTTCACGGAAAGATCACGTCTCAATGCCGGCGGGGCCTTTGCCCGTGCCTGAACCCGCATCTGCCGGGCTGCCACTTTTTCTTGCGCCTGCTAAAGTCACCCGGACATCGCAGCGGGGGATTCATTGTGCCAATCATTGCCGCCAACGTCGGAGTCATCGCGGGTGTTGTGGCTGCCGTCGTCGTAGTAGTCGTTGTGTTAGTGCTGGTCATGCGCAAGAAAGGGGGCGCCTCCCAGGCACCGGCCTCGCCTCGCCCCGCCGAACAACCTACGTCCGTCAGCGCGCCCAACAATATGCCCAGTATGGTCGCGCCCGTTCGGCCGGAACCGGTCGCGCCCGCTCCGTCCACGGCGATGACCGTGCCTGCTGCGCCGGCCCCCAGTGCTGCGCCTTTGGAGGGTGAACCTCGCGTCGTCTCGACGTCGGGTCGCGTCATCCAGGTGCCGACGGAACTTCCGGCCGGCGAGCCCTCCAACCAGGATCTCGCGCCGCTGGAACCCGCGGCGACCGCGGAAGTTCCCATGCTCGCCGAAGCAGCGCTGGAACCCAGCCTCGAAGATCCCTCCATGGGGACTGATGAATTGCCCCGTGTCGGCACCTCCGAGATGGCGGCTGTGGGCGCCTCGGGCGATGCGCCGCGCTACCGTACTCCGGCGGCCCAGGACCTCCAGCGTGCCATTGAGTCGATGAAGTGCCCCAAGTGCAGCCAGCCGACCTTTGTGGGCCGTGAAACGCCCGAAGAGCTCGGCACCGACGGGGTGGGCATGTTCAAGCTTGAGGGCCGCTGTGGCGCTTGCGGCCACAAGGCCCAGGTCATGGACATGCGTATCGGGTGAACATGAAGCTCAAAGATGTCGATCTTGAAGTCAAGCTTGCCGACGAAGAGGAATATGAACGGCGTCTGCACAAGGCGCAGTTGCAGCTCCTGCTGATTCAGCGGCACATGTACGAGCAAAGGCGCGAGGCCCTGCTGGTGTTCGAAGGTTGGGACGCCTCGGGCAAGGGCGGCTCCATTCGGCGGCTGGTCGAGCGCCTGGACCCCCGCGGATTTGTCGTGCATCCCATCGGCGCGCCGACGGCCGAAGAGAGGTCCGTTCACTTCCTGCAGCGGTTCTGGACGCGCCTGCCCGGCCCCGGGCGCCTTGGCATTTTTGACCGCAGCTGGTATGGCCGCGTGCTGGTTGAGCGGGTGGAGGGATTCGCCTCGAAGCAGGAGTGGAAGCGTGCCTATGGGGTCATCAATGACTTTGAACGCGTCATGGCCGAGGAGGGCACACCTCTGGTGAAGTTCTTCCTTCACATCAGCCGCAAGGAGCAGCTCAAGCGCTTCCAAGAACGTGAATCCAACCCGTTCAAGAACTGGAAGATCACCGACGAAGACTGGCGCAATCGTGAGAAGTGGGACGAGTACGAAGAGGCCGTTGGCGACATGCTGGAAGAGACCTCGACGCGGCACGCCCCCTGGCACGTGGTTGCGGCCAACCACAAGTGGTATGCGCGGGTCGCTATCTGCGAGACGACCGTGAAGGAGTTGTCCTCAGCCCTGGGATGCAGCCCGGAGTTGCCCAAGGGCTGGCGCGAACTGGACCAGTAATCCGGCTCGACGCGGGCCGGGCCGGGGCCGGGGCCGCTCGAGTCTGCGTACGATGTTCCGGGTGGAGTCACTCCATGGCGGATTCGGGTTCCAAGGGTGCGGTACTGGCGGCGGTTTGCGTCAACGTCGTCATAACGGTTCTGAAGTTCGTGGCCTTTGCCATCTCAGGTTCGGGCTCTATGTTCAGTGAGGCCATGCACACCCTGGCCGACGCCGGCAACCAATTCCTGCTTTACCTGGGTATCCGGCGCAGCGAGCGCCCCGCGGACGCCACGTTTCACTACGGCTATGGCTATGAACGATTCCTGTTCGCGCTGCTGTCGGCCGCGGGCATTTTCGTGCTGGGATGCGGAGTCACGGTCTATCACGGCATTGATGGCCTCATCGAAGGCCACAAGCCGCACCCCGGCTGGTTTGATTTTGTAGTTCTTGGCATCGGCTTTGTGCTCGATGGCTGGATTCTGTACAAGGCCGTCAGCGTCGTGCGCAGGCAGAAGGGCTCCAAGGGATTCTTTGAGTATTTGCGCACCACAAGCGATCCGACCGTGCTGGCCGTTCTATTTGAAGACTGCGTAGCCTGCCTGGGCGTGCTGCTGGCGCTGGGCGGCATCGGCCTCTCTGTGGCCTTCAACAGCGGAGTGCCGGACGCCGTTGGCTCGATTCTCATCGGAATTCTGCTGGGCGTCGTAGCGGTGTGGCTGGGCTTCAAGAACCGCGCCCTGATTCTGGGAATCTCCATCCCCAAGGACGTCGAGGTGAAGGTTGTCGACTGGCTCAAGGCTCAGCCAAGCATCGAAGCCGTTCATGCGGTGCAAAGCCGCGTGTTGGGAAGTGAGCAGTTCAAGTTCAAGGCCGAGGTTGACTTCAACGGGCGCTACATGGCCGAGAAACTCAAGGAATGGCTGGAGAACGAACCAGTGGTGAAGACCGGGGCTTCGGACCAGACGCCGGAGCAGCGGCTGGAGTTCACGAAGGTCTTTGGCGAGAAATTGATGCAGGCACAGGGCGAAGAAATCAACCGGCTTGAGGCCGAAATGCGCAAGACCTTCCCGCAGCTTCAGTTCATCGACTTGGAAGCGCACTAGCAGGCCGCTGAAAGAGTCCGTTTCAACCACCCGGCTGCGCCGTCACGCAGCCGGTGTTATGGCCGGCATCACTCCTCTTCATAGTAGGGCTCTTCCTCGTCGTCGGGTGCGACCTGGGGCGGCGTGTTGCCCGCAGTGTCCTGGAAGATGCCGAACTCGCCCGCGAGCTTGCGTTCGTTGTTCCGGCGATCGGCGCGGGTGTAGCTGTCCTCACCTCCCGTGTCGAAGAAGAACCCGAAGTTGCGCGCCAGGCGCCCGCCGCCGTAGCTGTTGCCGCCGCCGTAGCCCAGTGTGCTGGCGTCATAGGCTCGATAGCTGTCGTTGCCGGCAACGTCCCAGAAGATGCCCACGGCGTTCTGGGAGCCGGCCCCCAGCCCCAGTCCGCCTGAACGGTAGCTGTCATTGCCGTCGAGGTCGAACATGGCGCCGGTGGCGATGTCCCAGACTCCGGCCATGCTGGCGGGCCCGATGTTCTGGTAGTCGTCATTGCCAAGATCGTCCATGAACAGGCCCACGGCGCAATGGGCCGCCGCAGCCAGGCCGTAACGCGAGGCGCGGTAGATGTCGTGGCCTTTCATATCCCGCACCACACCCACCCCCAGGAAATAGCCGCACCCCAGGCCAAATTCGCCAGCGTCGTAGACATCGTTACCGCGCAGGTCCACGACCGCGCCAATGCCGCCCGCGGCCAACGAACGGAAGCCAAAGCCGCAGCCGATGCCCCAACCCTGCCACTCGCCCTTGGTCCCGTAGCCACTCTGATACTTGCCGGTGCAGCGGTAGCGGTCATCGCCATCGCGGTCCAGCACCAGACCCAGCCCGCGCGGCAGGCCGCAGCCCACGGAGTAGACGGAACTCTCATAGACGTCGTTGCCAAGACAGTCCATGACCGCGCCGACGCCATAGGCCGCGCAGCCGATGGTCATGTCGCCGCCGCGGTAGCGGTCGTTACCCTGTTTGTCGATGAGCAGCCCCACGCCGCAGAACGCGGTCCCGATGCCCCACTCAGGGCACTCGTAGGTGTCATCGCCGCTGGCGTCGTAAAGGATGCCGGTGCCGCCCGCACCGCTGGCCAGGCCGAACTTGTGCGTGCTGCGGTAGGTGTCATTGCCGGCCAGGTCGATGATGATGCTGACCGCGTTGCCCGGACCGCTGGGCGCGGCGACCCAGCCCTCGTAGGTGTCGTCGCCGCCCAGGTCAACGATCAGGGCATACCGGTTGGATTGGCAGTCCCAGAGGTTGGCCCCCGGCCCGCCCACCGCCACCGTGCCATAGGGCGTCTTCAGTTCCGCGACGATGCCGGGCTTCGGGTTGTGGGGCCTGGGCCAGGCCGCGCAGCGACGAGCCTCCTCCAGCAGGACCTCAAAGGCGCGATCCGCGCGAGCCAGAACGTTCAGACGTGAGTCGGGCTGCTCGCGAATGAGTTTGACCAGGGTGACCAGTTCGGGGAACTCCGGCTGACCTTGCCAGGCCAGCTCGACCTTCTGGAGGCGATGCATGAGGTCGCCCCACGTCGCGTCGCCAAGTTGCTGGCGCAGCGACGGCCTCGAATCCAGGGCCGCGAGTGCTTTCTTCAGACGCCACACGTCGGCCTCGGCGGAAGGCATGGAGGCCTCCGCCTTGGGCCAATCATTGCCCAGCGGCAGCAATGCGGGGGAGGAATCCATGAGCCTGGAGGCCGCGCTGTAGAGCTGCCAGATTCCGGCGCTATCGTCGCTCATGGAGTTGGCCAGAGCGTCTGTGGCTTCTTCAATCCAGCCCTGGCTGCTGGCCGGGTCGCGGAGCAGCAGATCGCAGCTGGTGAGGGACTCATAACAGTCCCAGAGGTCGAGTTCCCGTTCGTGGGCCGCCAGCAGGTGGTCGTAAGCGCGCCCCAGTCGGTGCTCGCTCAGCGCGGCCGCCACGCGGCGCTTCAGGCCATCCTGACGCATGGCCGCCACACTGTGCAGGCGCCAGTCGTAGCTTCTGCTGCGCTTCTCGCGAGAAGCGTAGAGATCGGCGAAGTTTTTCTTCGGGTCGCCCAGCCGCGCTGCAACCGTGATTTCCTCGCCCGGCTTGGTCGGGTCAGGGTTGGGCCTGAGGATCTTGAGTGTGACGTCGTCACCGGGCTTGCTGGCGTAGAGACAGCGGCAGTAGTCGTCGAGGTTGGCGAGCTTCTTGCCGTTCCACTCCAGGATGCGGTCACCGACATTGGCCACGAGCTTGCCGTCGGACCCGCGGGGCCCTCCCTGCTCGATGGTCAGATCGTCCTTGAGGGCAATGCCCATCTGGCCGAAGCTCCAGGTCCGGGGCGGCTTGAACTCGGAGGGCTTTTCTCCGGGCTGGGCCAGCAGGGAACCCATCAGGCACAGAAGTGGAACGATAAAAAGCGCTCGTATTACTTTCATGACACGCTCCGGAATTGGATCCTGCACGTGATAGCAGGCAGGCTATCTTGTCGCGCGGGTTCAAGTAATCCTTGGGCCGCCGGATTGAGGGGCAAGGCGCCATGAATCAGAAGACGCTCCTGGTGGGATTAATCATTTTGATGCTGGCAGCATTCGGCGGCGGCATGCTGCTGATGGGCCGCAACGGCCCCCTTGCCGGCTGGTTTGATGCCAATGACACGTCACGCTCGCGCGATGCCGGGGCAAACGCAAGCTCCGCTGACGGGAGCTTGACCGCCGGCGAGTTCGCCACGGACCGCGTCGCGGACGGCCACGACGAAGCCGGCCCCTATCGCTGGACCCGCGACGGTCGCAAGGTTTATGTCGATGCCAGGGGCCGGTCACTGGGCCGACAACCGGGCAGAACAGGCGCCTCAGTCGGGGCGGACGACACGCGTGTTGAGCGAGGCGGCGGCAATGGCGGCCCGTCAAAGGGCCCGGGCAGCGGACGCAACGGGGGCGAGGAGATCCAGAAGGAGGATCAGAACGCGCTGGCACAGTTATCGGGCCGCGTGGTCAACGACCTGGGTGAGCCGCTTCTGGCGACGGTGACCGTCATGATCGTGGGTGGCAGCGAAATGCCGCAGAGGGTCTTGACCGGAGATGACGGCCGGTTTTCGCTCACGGGCCTTCCCCCGCAGGTCAGCTTGACGATCATGGCACAGGACAGCCGGGGCAACTCCAGCCGGCCCATGACCACACGTTTGGCCGATGGCACTTTGAGCCTGGGAAACATAGTCATTTTGCGCGACACCGGCATTCGCGGCTCTGTGATTTCGTCGGAGAGCGGCGCACCGGTGGCCGATGCCCAAGTCTTTCTGCAGGAGTTCAATGGCCTGAATTTCCGCGATGTCAGCAGCCTGCGCACGTCGCCGGGCGGCGGCTTCGAGTTCGCCCCGCTCTTGCCGGGCAGCTATCGGATTCGGGTTTCGCGCGAGGGCTATGCCCCGCGCATTCTGAACAATGTGGGCCCGCCCGCAGACCTGCGCGTTGAACTCAGCCCCGGCGTGAGTATCGCCGGTCGCGTGGTGGACGCCGCGGATCTGCCTGTCGCGGGGGCGCTGGTAAACTGCGACTTCTTCGCCGAGCCCAACCAGCACTTCCACACCGAGGCCGTCACAGATGACCACGGCGAGTTTCTTGTCCGTTGCCAGCCCGAGAGCCTTCACAACGTGATTACGGTGCTTGCGCCAGGTTTCTCGCGCTTCTCGCAGAACTTCGTCAAGAGCGGCACCAGCGACCTCGAGATCAGGCTTCAGCGCAGCAGCCTCGCGGTGGTGCGCGGCCGCCTTCTGACGCCCCAGTCACAGCCCGTAAGCGGCGCGGCTTTTTCCGTGTTCAAGGCCGATGGCAAGGCCACGCGCATTGAGCAGCGCACGGGGCCAGACGTCGAGGGCCGTTTCTGGTGCGAGGTGTCCCTGGACGCGGCACAGTTGGCAATTGCCGCGCCGGGTTATCCGTCCAAGCGCGTGGACCTGGCTCCCGTGGCGGGCGAAGTGCAGGACCTGGGCGATGTGATTCTGCATGCAGGCGTGACGGTGTTTGGCCTGGTCTACGAGCAGGGCGAAGCCCGGCGGCCGATCAAAGACGCACGGGTCAGCGCGGAGAATCGGCAGGCAGTCAGCGACGCGTCCGGCCAGTACCGCCTGGAGGGGCTGCCCGCGGCCTCGTTCATTCTGGACGTCCAGCACCCGGCTTACCTCGGAAATGCCCTGCGCGTGACGCCGGCTCAGGGCCAGAACGAAATCGAGTTGGACATTGAACTGAGGAAGGCCGACTTCTCTTCCCGTGTGCGCGTGACGGATGCCGCGGGCGGCGAGCCTCTGGCGGGCGTAACCGTGAGCGTGCTGGACTACGGCCAGACCCTGACCACTGACGAAGCCGGCATCGTGCGCATCAACGGCCTTTCATCGCTCAAGCCGCGCTGCCGCTTCAGCAAGCCCGGTTACGTGGAGGCGACGCTGGAGGTGACGGCCTACCCAAGTGCCGAGGTAGAGCAGAAACCCATCCATGAGGTCAGCCTGGTGCGGGGCAGCGGCATTCGCGGGCTATGCTCCAGCCAGGGAAAGGCGCTGCCCGGCGGCGTCGTGCTCGATGTGTGGTTTCTCGATGGCAAGGGCAAGCTCTCGCTGCCGGCAGGCAACGCCACGGCCACGACCGACAGCCAGGGGCGCTATGCCACGGGCAATCTTTCGCCGGGGCAGTACTTCGTGGGCATTGCGGCCTATCGCATCGCGGCACGCCCAGTCACCGTTCCCGCCGAGGGAGGCGCTACCCTGGATTTCGAGTTGGGTTCGCTCTGCACCCTTCGCGGCATCATGAAACGTCACGACGGCACGCCCCACGCCAATGCCGGGGTGTACGTTCATCACAAGGCCCATGTTTACTACATCGATACGGTGTACACGGGGCCCGGCGGCGAGTTTGAGGTAAGCAACCTGTGGCCTGACACGTTTACACTGACACCTTTGAAGACACAGGGCGACTCCAGCGCCCAGTTCTCCGTTGATGTAACGCTCGAAGCGCCAGGATTGGCCGAGCGCGTGCTGACTCTGCCTCGCGCCACGGGTGTTGTGGAGGGGCGCGTGACCTACCCGGACGGCGCCCCCGTGGCGGGGGCCCGTGTGAGCATTACAAATCTTGATACCGGCTGGGAGCGGGCTTGCCTGGCCGCCTACGTCGTAACAGACGCCCAGGGCCGTTATCGTGCCGAGCGGATGGAGAACGGCGCCCGCATGCTGGCCCGCGTGGGCGGCTATCCCGATGAGGCGCAAACCGCAACCGCATTTGCAGAACCCGTGGTAGTGCCGCAGAACAGCGAGCCAGTGCAGGCCGATATCGTTGTCGAGCGGCGGGGAGTGACCGTCGTGGGAGTCGTGAGGCGCCAGGACGGCGGACCTCTGCCCGGTGGCTCGGCGCTCTATCTTGTGGATGCCCAGGGGCGGCTCAGCGGCCTCTACTTTGGCGGGCAGGGAGCCCAGGGGAACTTTACACTGCACGACGTTGCGCCGGGCACTTATCGCCTTATCGCCGCCAACCCGCTTCTCAAGCGCGGCGAGATTTCGCTGGAAGTGGCTGCAAGCAACCTGTCGGGCATCGAGATCATCGTCGAGCCCCATCGTTAGCGTGGCGCTGTTCGGGCGAATTCCAGTCAAGGCCGTCAGCGGCCAATGAGTTTGAGGAAGCGCGGTTCGTGCTGAAGGGCAGCGAAATCCCCATCGGTCGCCACTTGTTGCAGAGTGACCTGGCCGCCAAAGGACTCAACGGCCGACTGTTCGAGATAATCCAACGCTTTGGCCACATCTTCGGCGCGGGCGGCGCGGCCTTCTTCGCTGTCCGGGTGAGAAGCCGCACGCAGCGCATAGATTACGGCCGTCACGTAGCGAACGACAGCCGCGTTCGCTCGCGGATTGAGGGCGCGCTCAGCGTCCTGCGTGGCACCTTCAAAGTCGCCGGCCTTGGCCTGGCAGTAGGCCGCGTTCAGGAAATCAAACCACTCGGCTCGCCTGATCTTGAGTTCATTGAAATCTGCCACCGCCTTCGGCCAATTCTTGAGTTCCCAGTAGGCGGAGCCTCGAAGATGGCGCATGTCACTGTACTCCTGCTCCTCCAGGAAGTTCGTGCATAGCTTGATGCAGTCTTCGTAACGCTTGAGCCTGAACAGGCACTCGCCTTCCTTGAGCAGGTAATAGGGCGCCCCGGGCACCAGTTCCTGAAGTTGGCGGTACTCCGCCATGGCTTCTTCAAAGCGCATCAGCTCCTCAAGGCTTGCGGCACGCCCCTGGCGCACCTCGGTGCTGGACGAGTCGAGGGCCAGCGCGGCATCGAAGTCCACCAATGCCTCGGACGCCCGGCCCAGCGTGAGAAGTACCTGCCCGCGCTGCAGCAGGAGCGAGGAATCGCCGGGGTTGAGCTGGAGCGCCGCGCGGAACCATGGCAGGGCTTCGGCCAGCCGGCCCAGGGAAACCAGACACTGTGCGCGCCAGAGTGTGGTCGTCTTCTGCATCAGCCTGAAGGACTTGGCCTGGGCCTCTGTCACGCCGCCAGTGCGCAGGGCTCTGTCCAGTGCGGCCACGCTCAGCTCGATGCGGCCGGCATCGAGGGAGAGTTGCGCCAGTTCAAGGTCTTCGGCCGGACTGGCTTGCCGTGCCTGTTCCAGGAACTCGATCGCCCAGTCCGGGCGGCCCCGCAGGGCAAACCAGCGTCCGACCTCGATCAGCGCCGCCGCGTCCTGAGGTGGGCGGGCCGGCAGGCGGGCTTGGTCGAAGCCCTCGCGACGGTCTCTGGCGCGGCGCGGCAGAGTGGTATCCCACAGATAGACATTCTGTTCGCCTGCCTCGGCAATCATGCCGGGAGCGGCTTTGGCCGCGACTAAGCGGTAACTCTCGGCGCAGGTGATGGTGCGCAATTCACCGCCTGTGGCGAGGTCCCAGACCCGCAGGGTGCTGTCCCCCGAACTCACCAGACAATTATCGAAGAACGCCAGCGAGGTCACGGTCTGTCTGTGGCCCGCCATGAGCTGAGGCGCGGCCCCTGCCAGGGACCAGACGCGGATCTCGCCGCGGTCGTCTCCGGTGGCCAGCAGGGACTCCGAGGCGTTGAACGCCAGGGTGCGGATGTGCGCGCTGTGGCCCTCGAATGTGTGCAGAAGAGTGCCGCGGGCATCATAGACCCGAGCCATCTGGTCGCTTCCCGCCACGGCAACGTACTGGCCGCTGGCAGAGACCTTGATGGCCAGCAGGGCGGCCGGAGTTTCCACAGTGGCGGCCGGCTGCGAGATGTTTTCACGCGGTCTGAACAGACGAAGCACGTTGTCGCGCCCGCCGGCAGCCAGAAGCAATCCGCTGCCCGAGAGCGCCGACTTGAAGGACGGCCAGCCCGTGAACGCGCCCACCTCGGCCCCGCTGGCGCCGTCCAGAAGGGTCACCCCGTAGGTTGCGTCTTGAAACAGGACCAATGAGCCGTCTTCAGACACATCAAGGGCCAGAGGGCTCTTATCGAGGGGGCGAGACCAGAGAGGTCGCCCCGAGGGTGTGTCCAAAACCATGAGCGAAAGCAGCGTAGGCAACCGGCCGCTCATTTCTGTGGACTGGATGATCGCGAGTCGGCTTGCGCCGCCGGCTGCCGCAAGGAAGCGGATGTCGGGCGAGTGTTCAAACAGCGGCCTGCGCTCAAGCCCCTGCCCGATCTCCCACACGGAGATGGACCGGTTGGGCGTCGGCGAGACGAACACGCGGCCGTCCGCCGAAAAGCGCCCTCGCTCGCCGATTCCGGGTGAGGGCGTGATGGAGCGTGTGGCGACGGCGCCAGCGCGGTAATCCGTCACTACGATGGACTGGTCCCGATGGCACATGGTGACCAGGCTGCGCCCGTCCGGCAGGAACGAGATCCAGTCCACGGAACCGCCGTGAACCTTGAACCTGCCGCCCGAGAAATAGGCCAGGCGGCCCGAATCAGACTCGACCAGGTTCACGCTGCCGTCGATCAGGCCCGCCGCGATGAAGGTTCCGTCGCTGGAATAGCGAGCACTGCGCACGCCCAATTTGAGCTCGAAGCGATTGAGTTCGCGTCCGCTGCTGCAATCCCACTGGCGCAAGGTGCCGTCGTCGCTGCCGGTGAGCAGGCGCCGGCCGTCGCCGGAGAAATGCGCGGCCCAGACGGTGTCCGTATGTCCGGCAAAGCGGGCCAGGGGCCTGCCTGTCTCCAGGCTCCAGAGATCAAGCACTTTGGCCGTGCCGCCCGATAGCAGGGACTTGCCGTCGGGCGAGAACATGAGGCCGAACAGGGGATACTCCACGTCGGCAATCGTTTGCAGTTCGCCGCCGCTGGCCACGTCCCACAGCTTGATGGCATAAGTTCCCCGGCCGCGTTGCCACCCCAAAGGTGCCTCCCCGGAAGCAAGCCTTGTTCCATCGGGCGAAAACTCCAGCGCGCCAATGTTGGTTGAGTGGCCGCGCAGGGTGCGCAACAGGCTGCCCGTCCGCGTGTCCCAGAGCTTGACCGTGTTGTCCCAACCGCCCGAGGCGACCACGCGGCCGTCGGGCGAAATCGCCACGCAGTAGACGCTCTGATTGTGGCCTTCGAAGCCGTGCGTCTCTTGTCCGGTTCCGAGGTTCCAGACGCGCACAGCGTTGTCCGTCCCCGCCGACACGCAGGAATCTCCATCCCGGAAGGATGCCGCCAGCACGCCGCCGGTGTGACCGCCGAACATACGAATCACCGTGGCATCAGCGGGCCGGAACTGGACGAGTTGGCCGTAACTGCTGGCGAGCAGGCAGGTGCGCCCGCCCTCAGCCCAGGTGATGTTCCGGACTTCGCCGGTAACCACAGGCATCGCGAGCAGAAGTTTCAGGTCTTCCAAGCGCCAGGCATACAGCCTGCCATCGGTGCTGCCTGCGTAGATCAGCGCGCCATCCTGAGAGAAGCTGCAGGCGCAAAAGGACTTTCCGCGTTCATGGATTAACGTGTAGGGCCGGCCATCGCTGACGTGCCAGATCTGGACACCATCGAGGCGCTGATCAGTGGACTTGGGTTTGGTGTTGCATGCCAGCAGCCACTTGCCGTCCTGCGAAAACGCCAGCGCCGCCGTGCTGCGAACAGGGCCGCGCAGCACCATGGCTTCCTTGCCGCTGGCAACCTCCCAGAAGCGGATGCTGCAGGCGGCCTTCTCGGCGTCGTCGGCCATGTCGCCGCTGACGAGGTACTTGCCGTCTGGGCTGAAGGCCAGGGCGCTGACGTTCTCGTGGTGACCTGCGAGCCGGTGAACCAAGGCGCCGTCCGAGACGCGCCAGATGGCCACGCATTTGTCGCCCCCGCCGCTGGCCAGCCATTGGCCGTCCGGTGAAAGCGCCACGCAGGCGATCAGCCGGGGCGTGCCGGAAAGGCGGCGAAGTTCGCTCCAGCGCGTGACATCCCAGAGGGCGATATCCGCGCTACTGGCCAGCGCGCAAAGCTTGCCATCGCGTGAAATCGCGGCCGAGGTGACATTGCCGTAGGGGCTGCCCCGCATGACCACCAGGGGGTCGGGGGCCCGGTCTTCAGCGAGGGTCCAACCCAAGTCGGCGTTGAAGCTTGAGGCGCCCAGTTGTCGGAGCTCGTCGCTGGCCTGGGCGTAGAGCTTCTTGGCCTCCACGCGCCGGCCGCTTGTAAACAAAGCATCGGCCTGCAGCACGCGGGATTCCGCCAGGCGTTGGCGCGTGATCAACTCGGCTCTTGTGGCGCGGGCGGCTTCGCTTTTCGCGGTGGCTTCCGCTTCCCGGGCGCGAGTCACGCCGTCGCGCGCCTTGCTCTCCTGCTCGCGCGCCAGGTCAGCGTTCCTGCGCGCCAGCGCTGCCTGGGTTTCAGCGTTTCTGCGCTGCAGCTGGGCGTCGTCCCGGGCGCTTTCAGCTTCCGCGCGGCGTTCGTTGAGATTCACCACGAACCACGCGCTGAGCGCCGCGAGCAGCACCAGCGCCGCCGCCGCCGTGTGCGCGAAGGCCTTGTTGCGGCGGTAGAACAACTTCAAGTAGTGCAGCGCGCCGGGCGGTCTTACGGAAATGGGCTCGCCGCGCGAAAACGCTTCAAGGTCTTGCGCCAGTTTTTCGGCGCTGGGGTAGCGCTCGGTCGGCGCCTTGGCCGTGGCCACGCCGATGATCGTTGCCAGGTCTGCCGGTAGGGCGGGGTTGGCGCTGCGCGGCTCCTTGGGCTGCTCTTGCAGGACCTGCTGGATCAGCCGTGCCTCGGAATCGCCGTCAAAGATGGGCGCCAGACAGGCCAATTCGTAGAGCGTGGCGCCCAGCGCGTACACGTCGGCCAGCGGAGTGACCTCGAGCAGGTGGCGCTGCAGCTGCTCCGGCGGCATGTAGCGCAGTGTGCCCACGATCTTCACGTTGCTCTGCGTCAGTGATGAGCCCCCGCCCTGCATCTGTGCCAGGCCAAGATCCATCACGATTGCGCGCTTGCCGTCCTGCGTGAGCATGATGTTGCCCGGCTTGAGGTCGCGGTGCACGATGCCGTGCTCGTGCAGATGGGCCACGCCGCGCGCAGCATCGGCCATGACCTGGGCGATGCGCCGGTAGTAGTCGTTGCCCGTCTCAAGCTGGGGCATGAGTGGCGCAGCTTGAGGCGCCTGCGGCAACGCTTCGAGGCCGCCGCCTCCCGCCGAACTGGTTTTGTCCTTGCGCGCCTTGAGGTGGGTCGAGACTGCGGCCAGCAGGTGGCCTTCCTTGAAGTGGCCGCCGGACTGCGTGACCCACTGGCTCATTACGCCAAACACTCCGGCGAGGTCGCAGCCCTCCACATACTCCATCGCATAGAAGTAGCGGTCGCCGTCCTGCCCCGCCGTAAGGACCTTCACCACGTTGGCGTGGTCGCAGCGGCCCAGCGCCGCCACCTCGCGCTTGAAGCGAGCCACAGCCACGGGATCTCCGGCCAGGCCAGGCGGCAGTACTTTCAACGCAACGAGGCGCCCCAGCGAGCCCTGCCGCGCCTTGTAGACTATGCCCATGCCGCCGCGGCCGAGTTCTTCGAGAATCTCAAAGTCGCCGATCCACTGGCCCGTGCCGGGGCCGGCCTCTTCGCGGGCGATGAGCTGGGTGTCGGCGCCGGCGGCAAGCTGCTCGACGGCCTCGGCGCTGACTGGCTTGCCGCGCAGGCGCGTGAGCAGTTGGGCCAGGCCTTCCACGGCGTCCTGGCCGGCAATGCGCGCGCCGGAGTCGTAGTCGAGGTACTCCACGCGCTTGACGCTGATCATGCTCTGCGCGTCGCCCCTGGCAGCCACGCGCTTGCTCGAAACGAGATTGAGGAAGCCCACGCGCTCGCGTTCAAGCTCGTCGACTTCGTAGACCACAAGGGGATGAAGCACTACGCGCGTCATCCCGCCCGCCAGCACCACGCGGCCGGCCGCGATTTCCCGGTCGCGCTCGTTGAGCGCCACCCCCGTGACCGGCGCCTGCACGCCATCGCCCGACAGTCGCTGGTAAATGCGCGCGACGTTTCCCTTGGGATCGAGTATTTCGCGCGCCACAGCTAGCTGCAGGTCGCCCAGGGGGCGCAGCGTATTGAGCGCCTCCAGGGTCGCGTTGAGCAACAGGGGCGCGGCTTGGGCATAGAACTCGCGCGGGCGCTGCGCGCCGTGGCCCAGTTCCTGGTTGCGGTAGATCACCACCGCGTCAAACAGATCAAGCACGGAAAGGCTTTTGCGCCCGTCGGCTTTCTCGGCGAGCTTCGCCGCGAAATCCAGGAACGCGCGCGCAGCGGGGCGCGGCTCCCTTCTTGTGAGGCGCTCGCTGACGTCGGACAGCGGCACGAGCGACTTGTCGCTGCGCTTGGCGTGGTGCGCCGCAAGCTCACGCAACATCGCCAGCCAGTGGCCCGTCGAGGCGCGCGTCAGGTTTTCAAGCAGCTCGTTGAGCGCCCCGTCACTGGCGCCCAGCCGAATGTAAACGCCGACCTGCGCAGCGGTGGAGAGCTTGAGGGCAGATTCGAAGAAGTAGTAGGCCGCGGTATGTGCTTCCTGCGGCGACTTTGCATTGAGGGCGCGACGCAGGGTCTGGGCCAGCGGCAGTGGCAGGCGGGGCAATTCCGCGCTCAGGGCCTGGGCATCAAACATGGGCGGCGGGAGTCTAGCATTTCGACGCCTGCCGTCCCTGCGCATGGCGTGCGAAGTGGAAGCACGTCGACTGGGGCAATTGAAAAGGGGCGCGAGCCCAAGGCCCGCGCCCCTGTGCAAGGCAGACCGCTGCAGCCTGCGCCTACCGCACGCGCTCGGCCACAAGCACGATCAATGAGCCCTCCGCACCGGCTCCGGGCGAGACCGTGGCGCTGCGGCCGCCGACGGCGAGCTCCGAAATCATCTCAAGCTGCGAGAGGTCGCTCTTGGAGCGCTGCACGGACCATTTACGCTCGTCGCCCCAGGGGATGTTTTCGAACTTGTCGTCGCCCACCGTCAGGGCCGCGCGCAGTTCAAATCGAACCAGCCCCGCTTCCAGCGAACGGGCGTTCCAGCGAACCTGTTTGCCGGTTACCAGCGTACCGATGACGGGGTCCATGCCCGCGGCCTGTTGCGCCACCATCGTCTGGTAGTCACGTACGTGAGCCGCCATGGCCAGGTCGAGGAAATCCATGCGCTGACCGCCCAGTGCCGTGGTCGTGCGGTCCAGCACAGGCTGGCCAAGGGCCACCATGGTCGCCATGTCACGCTCGGAAGGAGCGCCGTCCACGATGCCCGCGGGCAGCCCCTCGCCGGGCGAAACCACCCAGGCCCGAACGCGAATCGTGGTCTGTGCCGGCTCCGACAGGGCGACCTCGAGGTCCGTGGCCACCAGCGCGGCATGGCTGTTGAACTCCTTCATCATTTCCTCGTCGTCCACGGGCGCAAATCCGCGGATGCCCAGGAAAGGACCTACCACCTGGAACTGGAACCAGTCCGAACTCTGCCTGCCCTCGAGGTACTCTTTCATGAATGCGGCCGCGTCGTTGTAGGGACCGTCAATGGGCTGCTCCACAAACACCTGGTCAAAGGAGATGCCGTCTCCCATGACCTCCATGCGGTTGGGCGTCATGAGCCAGCCCGTAACGGGCGCCATGCCGCGCAGGCAGCCCGTGACGTTCATGAGGCTGAGGGTTGTTCCCGCGTTGGGCTTGAGGGTGCGGCTCTTGATCGCGGCGTCGCAGTCGGCAATGACGAGGAAGCGATTGCCCGGCCCGGCATCCAGCACTGTGCCGCAGGCGCGCGGCAGAACCGAGGCCAGGGGCGTGTAGCTGTAGGACACTCGGGGTAGTTCCACGCGGCCGCAGTTGGTTTCAAACTGCTGCATTTCGGCCAGTCGCATGGCAGCGTGCCACCCCTGAATCCAGAGCTTGCCGTCCGGCAGTACGATCGCGCCCGCGACAATCTCCTCGCCCGTGCGCAGATTGCGCACGTCGGATTGGGCTACGGCGCTGCCCGTGGCGACGGACATCTGGTAGTCGGCCAGGTAGCTCTGGTGCTGAACACGTTGGAGCACCATGCGCTCGGCGAGTCCGCCGCGCAGGGTGCCTACCAGCCGCGCGGTCTTGGCTGCTGCTGCGGCCTGGGCGGCCGTCAGGACGCCACTACTGGCTTCGCTGCCGGCGGGCAGCCGGTACACTTGAAGTGATACGCGCGCCCGGGCCACTTCGCGCAGGGCTTCCAGGCCCCACGCCAGGCGTTTGTGGAGGTCTTCAGTCGTGCGCACGACGACCTGAACAGGGTTGCCCCGGTCGCGGGATATCACTTCACAGGGATCGCCGTTGATGTTGCAGAACTCAATCAGTGAGTAGAGCACTTCGCCGTTCGTGTCCCAGCAGCGGGCTTCGTCGCCCGAGTCCCGCAGCGTCCAGGCGTCCAACTCATGATCAGTGACGAGGTTGCCGAAGAGATGGTCCGGGGCCAGTACGTCGCCGATGCCGCCGTTGGCGGGTTGAATCCCAAGCTCAGCCCGGGTCAGACCGCGCACGTCATACTTCAGCTCGACGATGGCGGCTTCCGCCTCGCCCTGCGTCTCCGGGGCCGCTGCCTCGCCTTCCTGCGCCTGGTAACTGAGTGAGAACAAATACAGACCTGCCGCGGCCGCCCACGCAAGGGCCGCAAATCGGAAGACCTTCATGATGGGAATTCCCCAAGGGGCAAAATCGGGGTTGGACTCTAAGCCTACCACGTCGCAGAGCCCCGTGAGGGGTAAAAATCACGCCTTGCCACGCTGCCCTTGCAAGGCACTCTGGCGCCATGCGTGTTCTGGTTCAAAGAGTGGCGCGGGCGTCGGTCTCGGTCGAGGGGAACGTGATCGCCGCGATTGGGCGGGGGCTGCTCCTGCTGGTGGGGGTGGGCCGGGGTGACACCCAGGCCCCCCTGGACCGACTGGCATCGCGTTGCGTCAACCTGCGCATCTTTGCCGACGACGCCGGCAAGATGAACCGCAGTGTGCTTGACCTCGGGGGCGAGATACTGGCGGTCAGCCAGTTCACGCTGTATGGCGACGCCTCAGGCGGCAACCGCCCCGGTTTCACGGAGGCGGCACGCCCTGAAGCAGCCATGCCCCTGTTCGATGAGTTCGTATCTTTACTGGCGCGCAGTCTGGGAAAGCCCGTGTTGACGGGGCGCTTCGGCGCGGACATGAAGGTGGAACTCGTCAACGATGGGCCTGTGACACTCTGGCTGGAGGCCGCGCCCGGCTCAGCGTAGCCATTTCAGCGCGCCCTTGACCAGTTGGGGCGCGTGAAGCGAAAAACCCTCATGCCAGAGCAGCGTCTCGCCGCCCGGCGTCAGCAGCAGGATGGCGGGCTGAGTGCGGACGCCGAGTTCAGAGGCCAAGGCCTTCTCCGCGTCGTCATGGAGTGTAACGCTGATGCCGGCTTCCGAGGCCCGCTGGTCCCACTCCTCACGCCCTTCACGCCCGAGGTAAATCGCTGTCAGGGCTACGCCCCGCTGCTTGAGTTCGTCTTGGAGGGGGCCCAACAGCGCCAGCAGGCGCCGGGCTGGCTCGTCGTGCGTGCTCAGCAGCAGCACAAGGGTTGGCTTCTTACCTACCAGGTCCTGCAGTGATGAAAGCTTTCCGTCAGGCCCGCTCACCCTCGCCTGTGGCCAGGCCGTCATTTTTCTGGCGGCCAGCTCGACGGCGTCCAACTCCTCTCGAACCAGGGTGCAGTCGGCGGAAACGGCCGTCGTTTCTCCGCTTCTTACCGTGACAGACGCGGCACGGAAGCAGACGTCGCCCCGGCCGGAACGGGCACCGGTAAACAGCACATAGTCACCCGGCGCCACGTCACAAGCGCCGTTCTTCCATTCCAGATACTCCAGGGGCTCTACAAAGCCCTTCTCGACGCGGCAAAGCATGAAGTCGCGCCAGGGCTCAGCGTCCGGAAACTCACCGCCGTCACGGCGGAGACTGACCTGCACGCGCCCTGCTTTGGCATAGACTGCCGCCGCCTCGGCCTTCACCTTGCCGAAGTTTTCCGGCTCAAAGGGATAGGCAGGCAGCCACTGGCCATCGAGGCGAACTTCAACCCATTGCCCTCCCGATGCCAGGCGTGCTTCCAGCCCGACTCCTCGATAAACCTGCACCAGGCACACGGCCGCGTCTTCAATGGTGGCCCGCCTGGCCCGCGCACTCTCCACGGCGTTGGCCGGGCTGCCGAAGTAACCGCGATCAGCGCGGGCAAGTCCTTGGGCGACAATGACGCCAAGCGCCTCGGCCAGGGGCCGGCCCGCCAGTAGCGGTGGCGGTGAGAAGGCCGCGCGGATGCCGCGCTCGCTGGAGCTTTCGTGGCGCACGCGCGGGGCAAGCACCCAATTGCGCCAGCCTTCTTCGTCGGCTCCAAGTGCCCGCCGATGGCGCCGAACCTGCCCTGCCAGACCCTCGGCGGTCCACTCAAAGCAATCCTTTTCGTCACCCAGCTCAAGCACGTCGATGGCGTAGCGGCGCTCGACGACATCCAGCTTGGACAGGGCGGCCAGAACTTCCGGGGCGTTGGCTCCACAGCGCGCAAGCTGCTGGCGTGCCCGGGCCGGGTAGTCGCCTTCGAGCGCGTCGATGAGCTGTTCCTGCTCGGGTGTGAGGTTGGCGCGTTCCCGCCGCCACTGGTCGCGTGCGCGCAGACGTTCTTGACTGGCTCGGGCCAGTTGCTGCTTTTGTTCCTGAGTGAGCTGCGGCGATCCGGCAGCAGCCTTGCGCCCTGCCGACTTGCGGGCGCCCTGGGGAAAACGCAGCCAGTGGTGCAATTCCACTTGGGGGTTGACGCCCGCATCCGGAGAGGGTCGGCCCAGAATGTATCGGCTCCAGCCCTGCGGCGTCAGGTTGACCTGCACTTGCGCCAGCACGTCTCGTGCGGGGGATTGTTCGTCAAAGGTGCGGGCCAAAGCCGCCACCGGACCCTGAGGCGTTTTGGCTGTCAGAACGTAGTCGCCTCGCCCCAGTACAATGGAGGCCCCCGGGACCAATCGCGCAATCACCCGCAGGGAGCCGAAGTTGAAGATATGCACATAGATGTCGCCGCTGATTTCGGTGTCGCACAGGGCCCGGACTTCGCAGGTGTCGCCGTAAACGGGGGTGCTGTTGATCAACGTGACCCCGGCGCGGCGCGCCAGCACCGGCTCAGGGCTGTCGGCCACGTCGCCGTAAGCTGTGCTCACTACCAGTCCCGCGCGCGAAGCCGGGCCTGCGAACCAGCCGCGGTCGAGTTCAAGCTCCGGCTCGCAGCCCCCCAGGAACCACCAGCGTCCGTCGGCGAAGGCTTCGCACCAGGCATGGTTGTTGTCCGTGAAGGTCCAATATGGGGTACTGCAGGGCCGCGCCGGAATCCCGACACTGCGGGCCGCACATATGTAAAGGATCATCTCTTCCTCGCAGCGTCCTACGCCGCGCAGCATTGTGGTCAGAGGACCCTGATCGCGCCCGTTGGTGCTCTGGAACGTGGCGTACTCGCGTGCGTAGCGGTTGGCCTCAAGCGCGGCTTCCTGCATGGGCAGATTCTTCACGCGCGGCCAGAGTTCGTCGTGCATCAGCTTGCGCCACGCCTGGCAGGGCTCCTGGGTCACGCGGTGTGGCAGGATGTAGTGGTAGAACAGTTCGTCGGTGAGCTGCCCGCCCCAAGGGGCTTCGTGCCGGACTTTGAGCGCATGATCAACGTGCTCGCGGAGCAACTCAAGGGTCAGTGCGCCAAAGTCCGCCGGCGGCAGATATGCGAACAAGAACGCCACCGCCAGCAGCACTTCCCGTCGTTGCGGCTCGGGCCCTTCCAGCAGCCATCCCCGGACTTCGGGGTAGGCGTAGTAGCTGCGCAGGTTCTGGAGTGCCTGGGCGCGATAACGGGAGGGAACAGCCTCAAAGCGTCGCTCTAACTCGGCCTGGGAAAGGGCCTCGAGGCCCTGCTGCACCGGCTCCTCGACGGCCGGTCCCTGCAGCACCGGGCCCTGCCTGACCGGCGCGCAGCCGGCGTGGAGGACGAAAAGCACCAGCGCCGCGAGCGCTGCGATCAGGCGATGTCGACTCATCTTGTCTTCACAATCGAGGTACTGCCCAGTCGATCGATTGTAAGCCCATGGAGGCTGGTCGTCACTACTCGGGGCGAATGGCTTTGAGAGAAACTTCAACGCTGCGGGCACCACGGAAGTCGTTGACGATGGGCGAAAACGCAATCCTCAGACGATCTCCCCGCTGCACGTTCTCAGCCAGTGCCGCCAGTCCAAAGCCGATAGCGCGCAGAGCCGGCCCGCCGCCCTGGCGCAGCAGCAAAGAGAGGTGCCCCGTACCGCGGCCTACCACCTTGGGCGCCGCCACCACTTCCACACTGCGCGCGCAGAACTGAGGCTCGGGGTTGCCTTCGCCGAAGGGTTCGAGCAGGGCCAGGGTGTCCACGGCCTCCAGCGTCAGCTCGGAGAGCGACACTTCGGCGTCCAGGTCCAGGGTGGGTGAGGCGTAGTTCGCGTTGAGCACGTGTTTGTCGGCCACTTCGTTCACTGCGCGGCGCAGCACACCGAAGTTTTCGCGCGTGATTTCCAGGCCCGCCGCCTGCTCGTGGCCCCCGAAGCGCTTCATCAGGTGCGCGCACTCGTTGAGCGCATTGTACAGGTGGAAGCCCGGCACGCTTCGTCCCGAGCCCCGGCCGCTATCTCCGTTGAATGCGACCAGCACGGCTGGCTTGTTGAACGTCTCTGTCAGGCGTGCGGCCACGATGCCCACGACGCCTGGCTGGAAGTCCTCATGGCCCACGACCAACACACGCTCGCCTTCATAGCTGCTGTCGGAGCGAACGATGTCTGAAGCTAGCTTTGTCAGCTCGCGGTCCAGTTGCTGGCGCTTACGGTTAAGCACGTCGCATTCCTGCACCAGCTTCATGGCCTCGCCGTAGCTGGGAGCGGTCAGGATTTCCAGCGCCAGCGTTTCTCGCCCCATGCGCCCGCCGGCATTGAGTCGCGGCGCCAGCTTGAAGCCGACGTCGGTGCCCGTGGGCACCCGTGTGAGCGAAGCGACCTCCATCAGAGCGCGGATACCGGGGTTGGCACTGTCGGGCATCAGGCCCAGGCCAAAGCGCGCAAACACGCGGTTTTCGCCGCGCAGGGGCACGACATCGGCAATGGCGGCCAGGGCCACCAGGCTCTGTGCGCTGTGCAGGAACTCGCGCGCTGCCGCATCAATACGGCCGCCGCCTGCGCGTTCCAGAATCCCCAGGGCCAGCTTGAACGCTACGCCGGCGCCGCACAGGTCGCGGAATGCCAGGGTTTCTTCGGCCACGTGGGGGTTGAGCAAGGCGTAAGCCGGCGGCAACTCGGGGGGGACGGTGTGGTGGTCGGTGATGATCGTGTCGATGCCCAATTCCCGCGCCAGGCTGACCTCCCGCACCGCCGTGGTGCCGTTGTCACAGGTAATCAGCAGTTTCACACCCTTCTGCGCCGCTTCCCGAACCACACGCTCGTTGAGGCCATATCCATCAACGGCGCGCACAGGAATGCTGGCCTCGGCCTGGGCACCGAGCATCCGGAACAGATTGACCAGCAGCGCCGCGCTCGCCGAGCCGTCGACGTCATAGTCGCCCTGGACCAGGATTCTCTCGTTGCGCTGGAGGGCGCCCAGAATGCGGTTGACCGCCAGGTTCATCTGGCGGAAGGCAAAGGGCGACTCCAGATGGCCCGGCATGGGCCGCAGGTAGCGCCCGGCGGCGCCTTCATCGCGCAGACCTCGGTTGATCAATACCCGCGCCACCAATGGCGGCATACGCAGCGCCGACGCCAGCTCCCGCACCTCTGACGAGAGCTGCTGAGCGATGCACCAGGTTGTTGTTGCGTCGTCCACATCGCCCCCATGAACCTTGAAAAGTAGTACCCGCCGCGACAGGACGCGGCAAGCACGGCTTGGGCGTCTCCCTCCCAATTCACATCTTGCCCACAGCCACGATGCATCGAGACAGTCTGGCCGGCATCGTGCCTTTTCGCACGGCTGACGATTCGTTCTGGCACCGATGCGGCCCAGGCGTGCCGATTCGCCGCGGGCGATGGCCTTGCGTGCTCCTTGTCGGGCTCATGGCGTCATCGAAGTGTCATCGCGCAATGTCTGATTCTAATATTATATAACTGCCCTGATGTGCATTTTTCAGATAGTCTCCGTTTTGTGCTTGGCGGCGGCCTAAACTCATATTGCCGCGCATGGCGCGCGGCCATTGCAGAGATCGGGGCTGCCGCGCTTGCCTGACCGCCCGGCGGTTCTCCCCGTTTCTCCCGCAATCTCACTTTTCTGCACCCGCTCACCCGGGAGGGGAACCATGTTGCCCAAATTGAGAGTTTGCCTGCTGCTGGCCGCAATCGTCGCGGCCATTTCATCGGCGCTCGCGCTGGCGCACGCGTCGCGCCAGATACCGCAGGAGGCTCCCGAGAGAGCCGCCATGCTTGCCGACCAGCCCTGGGAGTCGCGCCCCACGGTCGAGTTCACCACGCCGTCAGCCGGCAGTGATACTGCGGGTGCCTTTGAAGTGTCCCTGGAGTTCAACACAGCCGCGGGGCCCGAAGTGGACCCGGGCTTTACGGAGATTCTGTGCTCGCGCTGTATTGACTTCGGCAGCCAGACACTCTTTTCAGGTACCAATCTCGCCCAAGTGCCCGGCTTCCTCAGTGAGCTTGATGCGGCGGGCGCCACTTTTGAGTGTGGGGGCAGCGGGCGAAGCATCCAACCCGGCGATTGTGTGTTCTCCTGCAGGGTAACCAATATTGCCGGGCGCCGCTCATGCTGGGTTTCACGGCGAATCTGCGTCGAGGGTGCTTCCGGCAACGTGTTCACCTGCCCGACGCCGCTGTGGCAGGGAGAAGTGGGAGTGACACTGACGCTTGTCGGGGGAGACTACCGTCTCGCCGACCACGCCGATCTTGGCCCGGGCATCGAAGTTGTCGGGGTGGGGGGCTATGAGGGCTTTGCGATTGTCACGGTCAACGTAAGCCAGACCGCCCCCTCTGGCTGGCGCACGGCCATACTCACATCTTCCAACCCCCTGGCGACCGATATGCCCGCTCTGGGTGCTGTCGAGGTGGGCCAGCCCTGCCGCGCTGCTTACGTCTCGACGGCTCCTGAGGCCTCGCAAAACGGGGCCATGGCAGCCGATGGTGTCGTCCTGGCCTCGGGGGCGTTCACCCATGAAGCTGTCGATTTCGAGGTGAGAGGAATTGGTCTGTCGCTGGTCTGGCAGCGCGGATACCGCAGCGACCTCCAGTTCAACGGCCCCCTGGGCCGGGGCTGGACGGGCGAGTTTATCGAGCGCGCGTTGTTTACGGGTGCGGCCATTGAGTGGCAGACCGGCCAGGGGCGGAGTTACGTGTTCTCCCATGATGGAGATGACTGGGTGGCGCCTCCCGGCGTGTATGTGCGTGTTGCGCGTGACAACTCAAGCGGACATATCTCATTGCAGGACCGCCACGGAGGCTGTCGGGTGTTCAACGCCGACGGCTCGCTCTGGCTGGTGCAGGACGCCTCCGGAAACCGCATTGAGTGCGAATATGATTGTCAGGGCCGTCTGGACCGGATTGTGGACGATCGCGGCCGCTGGACTCGCCTGTACTATGGCGCCGATGGCCGCGTGCTCGAAGTCTGCGATCATGCATGGAGTGTCGAGACACCGCGCCGCGTAACCTATACTTACAGCGAGGCCGGCCATCTCACTTCAGTAGCGCTACCGGAGACAGCGCAGTATGCGTGCACAACGCGTCTCGTTACGGAATACGAGTATGACGCTGGCCGCCTGGCTGGCATTCGCAAGCCGCGCGAGGTCCTGGCGCAGGGGGGCCTTTGGCTTGAAAACATCTACCACGAGAACCGTGTTTCAGCCCAGCGCATCGCGGACACAGGCTGGACGCATATCCGCTATCTGCCGTCGGGCCAGCGCCGTGTGGTGGGACCACTGGGTTTGCGGCGCGACGTTCAGCTTGACGCCTGGGGACGCGCTGTTTCACGCACTGACTTCACGGGTTTCTGGTCGGCGGGCGCGGAGCCTCCTGCGGACGCGGGATGGCTGGAGCAAACCGGCGCGACCCTGCGCGCCACTGACCCCGCGGCGTTCGTTGAGTACTTCGAATACAACAGCCAATCTGAGCTCACGCTTCATACGCTGTCCGATGGAAGCCGTCTGGCGAGGACCTTCCCCGAGCCGCAGGAACTCAGTGCCGGGTCGGTGGCTTCGCTTGGCGCCAATGTGCTGCGGGACGATTCCCAGGGCTGGCCGGCCAACGCCTTTGCCGGCGCCTGGTTGCGGGCCCTCACCTCTCGGGGACCACGCAGTTACGCGATTGTGTCCAATAGTGGGAACTCACTCTTCCTGCCGGCTTGGGAAGACCTGCTTGCGGACGGCGTCGAGATGGGGAGCGCCTTCTCCATCCATAGCGCCAACCCTGACGCGCTCGCGGCGGGCAATTGCCTTTTCGAACGCCGGTATGACGGGCCCGGCCCGCAGGCTGCCGTATTGGAAACCGCATTCGAGTATGAGCCGCGTTACCAGCAGCTCAGCCGCAGCGTGGACGCGCGCGGCCAGGTTACCCGCTGCTTCTACGGCTATCAGGGCTACGCCGCTCAAGACCCCAGGGGCTGCCATCTGACTCGCGTCGAGCTGCCCGAGGTTGTCAGCGGACAGACGATGCCGCAGCTTGGCGTGTGGACCTTCGGTTATGACGAGCGCGGCCGCCGCGTGTTCTCGACCGATCCAGCGGGCGTTCGGACGGAATATACCTATTCTGCCGGGGGCGCAGCCGAGGGCTACCTGCAGCTTGTGGTGGTGGACCCGGCTCAACTTGCCCTGGTCCATGAGTTCGCGTGCAACACTGTGGGCCATGTGACCGCATATTGGCCGCCGCGTGCCCACGGCGCTGCGGATCGCGACGCCTTCAAAATCAGCATGTCGGTCAATGAACTGGGCCAGACCTGGCACTGGAGTGGACCGAAATTGACTGAGAACGGTGCGGCGCGCCGCGATGTGTACTGCATCTTTGATCCCAATGGCCTGCCGGCCCGCGAGTTCGAAGAGTATGTCACTTGGGAGGGACTGGAGCCGACACCCCCGGCCAATCCACACGACCCGGCAAGTTACTCGAAGTCGGAATTCTCCATGTCTCCCACCTGGATTGAGGTTCGCCTGGAATATGACAGCGCCAATCGGGTCGTGGCATGTATTGCTGACGCTGTGGCCGGCGCCACGGTGGCCCAGGAGTCCACAGTGTATGAGTACGACGCCGCGGGAAACATGACTGCCACCATCTCGCCGGAGGGCCGCCGCACGGCCTTGGCCTACGATGAGCGGGGCCTGCTGATGCGCAAGACCGAAGGCGCCCTTACAGCGGACGCCGGTGAGTTCATCTACGACTACGATCTGGCCGGGCACCTGGTCCGCGTGACCGATCCAAGGGGCATTCACTGGTCAGGGGAATATGACGGCTTTGGGCGCCTGACCCGGTTCATCGACCCCCTGGGCCACTACCGTGCATGGGCTTACGATGCCAATGGCAGCGTTGTTGAGGAAACCTGGCACAACTCGGACCATCAGCTGCTGCGCCGCAACTGCTTCGATCTCGACGAAATCGGCCGTATCTGGCGGCAGCGGACCCTGGCCCTGAACCGACTGGGCCAGCCGATAGGATCCGGCGAATCGGTGACCGTGCGGGTTCACGATGCCGGGTCGAGGCTCAGGTCGCTTTCCCGTGGAGCGAGAACCTGGACTTATGACTACGACAGCGCGGGCCGAATGAGCCTCGATCGCGATCCCGCGGGAAACGAGCGGTTGCTCAGCCGCGATGCCGATGGCCACTTGACGCAGATTACCCATCGCCAGCTCAACGGTTTGACCGGACTATATGAAGAAACCGGGGAACAGCTCGACTATGACTTTACCGGCCGCTGGGTTCGCTATCGTGACCCGCGGCACGGTCCCACCCGAGATACGGAAGTGCGCGTGGCCCATGACAGTCGCTCCCAGGTGGTTCGGCTGCGCGACGCCGGTCAGGAGGAGTCCCTGGCAAGCGCGTGCGGCTATGACCTCCGCGGTCGGCTGGTTTCGCTGACGGTCAAGGCGGGTGTAGATGTCACGCAGGAGCGTCGCCAGACGTTTAGTTGGGACGCAGACGGCCTGCTGGAAGGCGTGTCCATTCTCGAAAACCCCGGATCAGGCCAGTTGCAGTGGCGCGACCTGCTTTATGAGCGCGATTCGCGTGGACGCGTGACCGCCATGCGCCGTCCCGACGGTCGGCGGTGGGAATATGACTATGACCGATGCTCCAACGTATCGACCCGTCGCGATCCGGCCCAGAACTCGATCGCCTTCACGGTGGATGCAAGAGGTCTTACGACTTCGGCCGCGATCTCGAGAGGTCCGGGGGTATTGGGCACCACCTTGGAAACCGCCGAATTTGACGCACTGGGCCGGGTCATCTCCGGCGCAACGTACGAGGGCGAGATGCTGCTCACGCGCCATGAGTATCAATACAACAGTCTCGACGACATCGAGCGAATCCTTACGTCCCTGGGCACGCCGGGCGGCGCGGTCAGCTTCGAGCAATTGGCCGAATATGACCAGGAGGGGAACTGTGTTGACCGAACCTACTGGGGCGGCCGCAACATCGTTCTGGGACGCGATGCCCTGTGCCGGGTCGTTTCCGCGCAGGACGGTTCAACTCAGCACAGCCTCGCGACTCTTGTCTATGGCGGCCCGGAGCGTGTATTGCAGGCGTACTGGGGCAACGGCTGGATGAGCTCGTGGACCTACGAGTCCGTAGTTGGCCCAAGCGGGTGCAGCGCCCTGCCTGCGCGGGTTGAACACATCCGCCCGGGGCATTCACCGCTGATGTCGGAAGCACTATATGGCGCCCGTGGCGAGATGCTGGCCCACCGCCGCGGCCACGAAGGTGCCATGGGCGAAGTCTGGCGGTTGGACTTGCTGCCAAGGCCGGAAGTCCTGCGCCGGGCTATCAAGGGCTCATTCCCTGGGCTTATCTCACGACCCTATCGGTCCACCCAGACAAACCGCCCCATGGACGATTTCCGTGAGGGTCTGCAGCTCAATCGCAAATTCAAGTTGCCCATTCAGACGGACCACCCCATGGACGAATTCCGTGAGGGTTCGCAGCTCAATCGCAAATTCAAGTTGCCCATTCAGACGGACCACCCCATGGACGAATTCCGTGAGGGTTCGCAGCTCAAGCGCAAATTCAAGTTACCCACCCAGACGGACCACCCCATGGACGAATTCCGTGAGAGCCCGCAAATCCGCTCTCACTTTTCTGGGGTTGACCTGTTCGACTTCGACGGCCCCGATGACTTCAACGGCCTTGGCAATCCGGAAGTGGAACCTGTGGCGTTTGGTCTGGCTTGCCGCTTCTCCTTTGACTCTCTGGGCAATCGAAGCGGGCCAGAGGCCATTTGCCTGCTGGGTCAGGGCGGACATGAGATATGCAGCGACGTGTATACCTTGGACACCGATGGCTCTAACGCCTGCATCTCCGTGGCCGGTTGCACACTCGCGTACAACGCCAGCCGCCAGGTTATCTGGGACGAGCGCCGTGGCCTCTACTTCGCCTATGATTGGCGCGGGCAGGTAGTTCTCGCTGACGACAGCCAAGACCTCCAATCTCCCCTGCTCAAAGTTGTGTATGACAGCCTCGGCCGGCGTGTGCTTGATGTTCAGTTGCATCCTGCGGGCAATATGGCCCAGCCCCACAGCATTGCCGCTACGCTCTATGGGCCAGATGGCGCGATTGCCGGTGAAGTGGCTCTGGACGGGCAGGCTCAGATCCTGGGGGACGTGCAGTTGCTCGAACTTGCGCCCAACGTCGTCGTCGAGCGCGCTTGCTGGGGTGGCACCATCGAGCACCGTTTCCGCCATCCGGACGCTTTGGGCCGCGTTATCGGAATCTCCAACGGCGCGGGCCGTCGCACCGACGAATATGGCTACAGTCCCGCCGGTCTACCCCTGCGCCGCCGCGTCTTGCTGGACGTGGCAAGCCAGGACATCGTCAGAGTCAGGGAAAATCAGCCTGAGGTCGGCCAGACACGGGTGGAGCTGGCCTGGGCGCCGGTGTCGACTGTGGTAGGACGTGAACTCTGCATCGCTCGTCCCAGCGCCGCGAGTCACCGTTATCTTCTGGCAAGAGTGGTGGCCGTGGATGCGGAGAGCCTGACGGTGAGCGACTCAGAGGGATGGATCGCAGAGGCGCTCCAGGAAGCATGCGGCTTTGTCGTTTTCGATTTTGCAGACGCCAACGTCTGCCCCGGCCCATCGACGGGAGGTTCCTGGAGCAGTGGGCCGGTATTGGGTGGGGGGCAGACTCACTACACGTTCCAGGGCGGCGGGTTTGTAGCCTTCCAGCGCGGTTGGATGGTCTGCCCCGATGCGTTGCAGGGCGTGGTACTGCCCGTTCACGCCGTGGCCGATGCCAACACTCTTTCCACGAGGGGCAACGCGTTGCCCCTGACGCAGCAGGACCGGTTCTTCAGGCTCTATGCACCCGTGGGCACGTCAGCGACACATGGCGCGAGTGAAGTGAACTACCTTGTCTCGGGCTCGCTCCATCTTTTCGGCTTGCGCCGCTACTTCGGCGCCCTGGCGGGGTACTTCAACGGCGTGAGCATTGTCGGGGCGCAGCCGGGCCACGAGCGCCAGGGGGCGTGGCTTGACGGCTGGGAGTTCGACATCGAGTTGGGCCGCCGCCGCACGCCCCTGGGCGACGATAGCGGCGACCATCACGCCTTTCGCTGAGGCTGGTGGGCGTTGGGCCGCCCGCGAGGCACCTCGCGGGTGGCCTATTTTTTGGCCCAGAGCAAGATTCTCTTGAAGGGATAGAAGCAGGGCCGGAGGTGGCCCATGCGCTGGATCAGTTCGCGCCTGTAATCTGCAAGATAGGCTTCAAAGAGCGCCGCTGACAAGCGCTTCTGGTAGTCGGTCAGAAGTGTGCCCTTGACCCACTCTACGATGTCTGCCGTGGACCCCAGAGTGTGGCTGTAGACTCGCAGCATAACCTGCTGTTGTTCTGCCCCCAGCTGGTGCAGCAGAAGGGCATAATCTTCGACAGGCAGTACGGGCGAGGTGCGGACATAGCCGCCCAAGGCGGTGCGATAGGGCTCCCGCGCGGCAATCTCATGGGCCAACAGGTGCGACACATGGTCGTGATTGGCCGGCATCTGCACTGCCAATTGGCCGCCGGGAGCGACGAGGCCCAGCAGCCGCACGAACAGGGCGGCGTGATTCTCGACCCATTGTACGGCGGCGTTGCTGAACACAATATCGAAGGGCTCACGGGCGCTGAAGGTCGCCAGGTCAGCCTTCTCAAATGACAGGCCCTCGCCCTCAAAGCGCGTGCTTTGAGCCAGCATGGAATCGGAGTTGTCTACGCCCAGGGTTTCCCGTGCCAGCAGGGCCCGGTGCAGCTCGCGCGTGAGCTCGCCGGTGCCGCACCCCAGGTCAAGCACGCGCTGATGGGGCGAGCGTGTCAGCAGGGCCATCAAGTCAAAAAAGGGGGCCGAGCGTTCCTGCTTGAAGCGTTCGTATTGGGCGGGGTCCCAAGAGTCGCGAGCCATGACTCTGCGGATTTTAGTCGTCGTTTTGCGGGCTGTGGAGGCGGGGTAGACAAGTTTGGTTGCTTTGCGCATGGAGTGTCCGGGAGAATGGGGTGTAAGACCACGAATTTGTATAGGATCGGCGCTGCGCAACAGAAGCGAGAATTTCTGCGCTCGCCGGCTCTTCATCGTAATGTCATTGCGCTTTGACGCCTTGCGTAGCGGCCCAAATCCGCCGCAAGGCACCGCCTCAAAGGGTCCTGCCTGAAAGCGCTGCACTTTTCGACCGCCCGCCGCTTCGCCTGTGGACCGCCTCTATCAGGCGTAATTTGCAGGAGTCGGCGATAGCAGATATCAGGACCTTCAAGACATCGTCGCAGGTGATTCCACACTTATGCCTGCGACACGAGCACATCCAACCCGTTGATGACGGACAGGATTCGCCACGACATGTCGAACATGTCTAGGCTGCGGGCATATGCCTGTTTGGGTACATACGGCACCAGTGCGGTGCCGGCGTCAGGCCAAAACGGGCAGGGCGTCCAGAGCCGCCAGGAGGTCCTTGGCGTGCTCAAAGCGCTTGGCGCGGTCGTTTTCCAGCAATCGGTCAATCAGCGCGGCAAAGGGCTCGCTGACCTTGGGCGCAACCTCTCTCAGCTTCGGGGGCTGCTTGCTGAGGTGGGCTAACACGACTGCTTGCAGGCTGTCTCCCTCAAATACCGGGCGCCCCGCGAGCAGATGAAAGAACGTCGCACCCAGCGAATAGAGGTCGCTACGGATGTCCAGGTCTTTGTTGCCGTTGGCTTGCTCGGGGGAAATGTAGTGCGGCGTGCCCAGCAGGTACCCCTCCGCTGTCTGGGCAGAGTCGTCGGCCAGACGCGAAAGCCCGAAGTCTCCGAGCTTGGCGTCGCCTTCGCGCGTCAGGTAAATGTTGCCGGGCTTGATGTCCCGGTGGATGAGCTTGCGTTCCTCAAGGTAAGCCAGGGCCTGCGCCACCTGATGAATCAGCTTGTGCGCCTCACGTTCGCCCAAGGGCGCGTGTCCCTCCTCAAGGTAGCTGTCCAGAGGTGCACCCTCGACCAACTCCTGCATCATGAAGTGTACGCCCTGATACTCCCCCATCAGGTAGGTGCGGACGATGTGCTTGTGAATGAGCTTGACCGAAATTTCGTTGCTGCGCTGCAGCCGCTTGAGGAAGTTTTCCTTCACCGCGGCAAAGGGGCTGATCACCTTCAGCGCCACGGGCTTGTTGAACATGGGCTCCATGGCGCGGTAAACCACCGCCGTGCCGCCCTGACCCAGCTTGTCAATGATCGTGAACCCGGCGAACTCGCGGCTGACAATCTGCCCCGTTTCCTTGAAGCGCCGCATGGCGGTGTCGGGGTCTTTCACATCCAGGCCCTGCACCGTGGTTTCATCAAGCTTACGCGCAGAAAGAGTGCTCTTTCGCAGAAGAATCTTGACCTTGGCCGCCAGCTCCCCTTGGCGGAAAGGCTTGACGAGGTATTCATCGGCGCCCGCTTCGATACCAGCAATCACGTCGCCCTCTTCGCCGAAATTCGACAACAAAATGATCGGCGTGTGCTTGAGTTTGGGCAGTTCGCGAATCTTGCGCGTGGCCGCCAGGCCGCTGATCTTGGGCATGTTGATGTCCATGATGATCAGCTCAGGCAGGAACTGCTGGGCGCGGGCCAGGGCATCTTCGCCGTCAATGGCGACCTTCACCTCAAATCCCAGCTTCTGAAGCTGGGCCGAGAGCAGCGTGCGCAGTTCGCGCGAGTCATCACAGATCAAAATGCGCTCAGCCATACATGCCCCGGACAGTGCCCACGATTATCAGGCGCCGCAGGGGCAAGTCAACCGCCATAGCCGCGCCGCGGGCGCGTTTCCGATCGCCCAGAACCGACAGCCGCACGGCTCACGACGATCCTGAGGCAGCGTCGCGCGCCGCCAAGCTAGGCTTGGCCGGGCCTGTCGCGGCGCAACCGCGAACCCGCCATGGCGCCGACGGGGCCCATGGCTGTTGCGGCCAGAATCGACCACAAGGGCTTCATGCCTTGCTCGCCGAGAATCGTGACCATGCCCAGCACCAGCATGACGCCGACCAGGACAAAAGCGGCGCGGCGCCCGCCAATCGCGGTGGCAACGACGCCTGCCAACACCGCAAACAGAAGGCTCAGCAGTGTTTCGAGATAGAGAATGAATTCGGGACCGGCGTAGGGCTTGCTCATGTCCGGAGAAAACGCCTCGGGCCAGAGCAGCAGGAAGGACCCGACCATCAGCAAAGTGCAAACTACCAGCACTGCGTAAGCGGCCAAGACAGCAACGAACGTTCGAAGCATGGCAATACCTTTCGCGCGCTCAAGCGCGCAAGACTAGTTAGAAGAGAGAGTACGCAGCTGCTCGACGGCCTCTCGCTCAAGTCCGATGATGCGTCCAAGATCGCCTGCTATCGCCGCGTAGAGTTCGCCCGCGCCCGCGGCATCGAGCTTGCACTCATTGCCAAGCTCCATGCGCTCGTCAAAGAGCGCCTTCAACTGCGGCGTGGCCTTGGACCCCTGCGCATCGAGCAGCTCGGCGCGGATGTCCGTGATTTCGCACCGGCGCTTGACGGCGGCATCAGGGCAATGCCGGATGCGCTCCGTGAGCCCATCCCACAGGACCCCGGAAGCGCGGAACTTCTGGGCGACTTCGGCAAAGCGGTTGTCACCCGTGATCCACGCGGCTTCGGCCAGGAACTCCGCATAGAGAGGACGGCCGGCCGCGGGCCCCGTGTACTCATGCTGGAGGCACTCATAAGCGCGGCCAAGCCCCGCCAACGCTTCGCGGCCCGAGGCAAAGACCTTGGGCCAGCCCTTGGGGTCGCGCTTGTCCGTCAGCAGCCGCTGCCACTTCTCCAGGCCCGCAAAGCCGAAATTGGAGGCGAAACTCTTCACGGGACTCTGGTGGAAACTCTTAACGGTGAGCGCCACGGCTTCGCGCACGGCCTGCGCGAGGTCAAACCCCTGGGTGCGGCCGCGAAGCGTGACCAGTCGATTCTTGCCCTTGCGATAGCGGCTGCGCGCGTGCGCAAACTCGGCCATGGAAATGGCGATGGGCTCCACGGCGCGGTCATCAAGCCATATGGAATCTCCGTGGCGCCCGACAGCGGCCACAACGTGCGGCGACATGCCCGCCCATTGTGCCGGCATGCCGGAGTAGGGCAGAGACACCATATCGACGGTGCAAAGCGCGGGCTTGCCGGCGTCGAGCGCGCTCAACAGGTGTTTCATCGCCGCGCCTTCGGTGCTGGCTTCGCGGGTATCGAGCTGGGCGCCGCAGCGGCCAAGGCCCTCCGCGATGAAGGCGTCGGCCATGGAGTTCGAGCGCGCGACAATCGTAAGCATCGGCGGCATGCCGCGGTACTCGAATACGGCATAGAGAAAGCCGATGCCGCCGCACAGGCCGGCAACCAGTGCCTCGGAGTACTCTCGGCCATCGGGCTTGCGCAGTCCGGCAAAGCGCAGAACGTTGGTCAGCACACTCGTGTCACCCTGCAACCCGCCAAAGCAGGCGTAGCCAGCGATGAGGCCGGGCAGCGATGAGGCGTGGCTGGGTTCTTCGATCAACAGGTGCGAGCGCGCGGTGGTGTAGCCTTCACCGGTGCGCCTCATGCGTTCACGTACGAGTTTCTTGAAATCGCGTTGGCGGGTCATGTGCTTGCTTTCGGCCATTTCGAAACGAACTCGCCCGCCCGCAAGCCGTCTCGAACCGAAAGAAACACGCATCAGCGACTCGGAAGGGCAGCCCCTCCTTTGCTCCCGTGACAGGCCCAGGGCGGTGGGCCAAGGGGAGTTAGGCGACGAGTCATCGCCTCGCCTTTTGTACGCGGCAACAATGGCCCTGTCAACAGCACCCGCGAACGGACATCGCGCGCCCCGCAATCAAAGCGCGACTGGGAAAGCCGAAGAGTCGCACGAGTACAATCAGGCTGGGAGCACGAGCGGGCCCAGAGGCGGCTTGGGCAACCCCGCCCCCGCTGACGACATGGGTAGTCTCGGCAGAGGCGCGTCAGCCGCAGAGATCACTGAGCCGGAGCGCCGCATTCCAGCCATCCCCTTGACAGCGGGCAAATGGGGGCTAATTCTCTCCTCCCCTGCCGCTTCGGCGACGGGACCGGCAACGCAGCCAGAGCAACACATCGCCGGAAAACAGCGTCACGCACCCGTAGCTCAATTGGATAGAGCATCTGACTACGGATCAGAAGGTTGAACGTTCGACTCGTTCCGGGTGTACCAGCAGCAAAGCCGCCTCCAGAGCCACTCTGGAGGCGGCTTGCGTTTGGAAACTGGAGTCCGAAAAATGGCTGGTACACAGATTGGTACACGTAATTTTTGGTCAATTGCTGCTCTCACTACGCGAGAATGCGTTCGAGGTCGTGCTTTCTTGAACGCCAGTCGGGCATGACGCGAGTCAGGAGCTTGAAGAACTGCGGTGAGTGGCTTGGGACGATAGCGTGGCAAAGTTCGTGAGTAAGCACGTACTCTAGGCATCGACGCGGTGCACGGATGACATCAGGGTTCAGCGTCAGGCGACCCTGCTTGGTGAAGCTTGCCCAGCGCTTCTTCAGTTTGCGTATCGCGATGGTTGGCACAGATATCTTGCGAAGCAACTTGTGCCGAAGACAGTCGCTCAGGGTTGCTTGCGACAATCTGACAATCGCAACCGCATACCATGAGTCCAAGATCAGCTTTCTGGCTTTCTGATTTGCATCGCGGCGGCACCAAAGGTGGATGTAGCCGCCAGAGAGTTTGACTGCGGAAGTGTCAGCCATCTGATGAACCTTCAAGCGGTATCGCCGGCCCAGGTACAAATGGGTTTCACCGCTCCGAAAAACGCGTTCAGGCGTCCTGGGCAGGAATTGCTCGAAGTACTTTTGCTGGCGAAGTATCCAGCGTGCCTTCTTGCGGACGGCCGCAAGCACTGGCCCTATACCTGCTGCCGCGGGTGCGCGAACGACTACCGATAGGTCAGGGCTGACCTCGATAGCAACGCGTCTTCGATCCGAACGCTGAAGCACAAAACCAATGACGCTGCTGCCCCAGCTCACGCTGTGTGACTGAGCGTTCACGGGTGCCTCTTGGCAGCCACGCCGAGTAGAGTTTCGGAGATCGTATCCACCGCATCACCTTCGAAATCCAGCTTTCGGGCTTCGCAGAATTCGTAGAACGCATCGTCAATGTTGTTGCGCATTCGGTTCTTCACGTCTTCCTTGCGAACCCAGTCAACGATGTATTCGCTGTTGATCGCAGCCTCAACCGACAGCGTCAGCTTCGTGATGGCATCACGATCTTTGAGCCCGATCTCTTCGGCCCATTTCGCCAGCACACGGAAGTAGGCCTGCGCCACGTCCTTTGAGCGGAGCGCCTCTGGAATTTCGTCCTTGGCGCCTGCTTCAACTGTAGCTTGCACTTCCTTGACCTTGGACAGGTACTCCAAATCGCTCAGCACCTTCGCCCGGAACGCCTCTATCACCGCCTGAAGCATGCGCGAAAATCGTTCGTAAAGAACTGGGTCCTGGTCCTTGAGGTCCACCTCGATCTTGCGCTTGGTAGCGCTTGCAATCAGGTCGGCCTTGGCGGTTGAGGTGCCCATTTCTTCGAGGGCCTGCGATACGGCAGCACGGTCAAGGATGTCGATTTGTTCGCGCGTGAGCTGCTGCACTGCAGTTGAACTCACATACTCGTCCAGCAACTTGCGAATCTGGGGCTCCAGCGATTTGAAATCAACGCGTTCCTGATAGCGCATCGCCACGGAGATGCGCAGCTTGATGAAACGCTTGAGGTCACTTTTGTAGCGCTCGATGGTTTCCGGCTTGGCCTGGTCAAAGAACTGCCGGCTGGAAAACGCCAGATGCAGTTTCTTTGCAAATTCGCGCAGCTTCTCTTTGAAGTCTTCGCGTCTGGCTTCGTCGCCAAGCCAGCGCTCCATGCTCTCGGTGTCATTCTTGTTGGGGCAGTCCTTGAACACCTTGTGCAGAGCCGCGTGACTGTCGGGCAGTTTGTCGAGTTCGGCCTTCACGTCCACAACGGCATCTTGCACGTCGTCGGGGTCGTATCCCTCAAGGGCGGTGTACACGCCCAGGGCCTTGTCGAGGTGGCCCAGGTTGCCCATGTAATCGACGATGTACCCGGACTCCTTGCCCTCCTCCAAGCGGTTCACGCGCGCAATCGCTTGCAGGAGCGTGTGTTCTTTGAGCGTTCGGGCCAGATAGAGAACGGTTGCTTTGGGGGCGTCAAAGCCTGTCAATAACTTGCTGACGACAATCAAGATGTCAATATCGTCGCCATCGCGAAAACGCTTGATGACCGACTCGTTGTAGCTGTCGTCATCGCCGTGCTGCGCCATCTGTTTCTTCCAGAACGCAAGCACCCGCTTGCTGCCGGATTCGTCAACGCCCTCTTCGTCCTCATCTTCACGTTGATCTGGTGCGGAAATCAGCACTTCGGCCCGGATGGGTTCTTTCTCATCGCCTTCGAGTGCGGCAAAGCTGTCCAGATATTCCTTGAACAACAACGCCGTCTCTTTGCGCGCAGCCACAAGCATGGCCTTGAAGCCCGTGCCCTTCCAGTTGCGCTTGAAGTGGTCGTAAACGTCCCAAGCCACTAACCTCACGAAAGGCTGAGTCTGCGGCAACACGTCCGCACGGCTCCACTTCCTTTTCAGGTCGGCCTTCTGTTCTTTGGTCAATGAACAAGCGTAGCGCTCGAACCAGAGGTCCAGTGGATCGCCTTTCACGTCCTGCTCAACGAACTTGCCTTCATAGCGCAATGGCACTACCGAGCCGTCTTTCGTTGCCTGCCGAATGCTGTAAACGTCAATCGAGCCACCGAACTTTTCGAACGTACTCTTTTCGTCCTTCAGCAATGGCGTGCCCGTGAACGCGATGTAGCAGGCGTTTGGGAACACGCGCCGAATCTGGGTGTGCATCGGGCCGTGCTGCGATCGGTGGCCCTCGTCCACGAGCACGAAGATGTTCCCGGACGGGTCGCTGAACTTTGCCTGGTTCAGTGCGGCTGCGAACTTGTTGATCACGCTTGTGATAACCCAGGACTTGCCGCTCTGAATCTTCTCGCGCAAATCAGCACCGCTTGTAGCGCGCGTGACTTCGATACCGCACGCCTCAAACGTGCCCCTGATCTGCTTGTCGAGGTCCTTGCGGTCGGTCACGAGAATGACGCGTTCATTGACGATACTGGGGTCGTCAGCAATCGCTTTGGCCAGCATTACCATGGTCAAGGACTTGCCGCTGCCTTGCGTGTGGCCCACCACACCGCCCAAGCGTTGGCCTGATGCATTGGGAACCTTGAGGCGTTGCAGCGCCTTTTCAACCGCACGTACTTGCTGATAGCGGGCAATCTTCTTTAGTCCGCCGTCGAACACAACGTAGCGGCGGGCCATCAACAGGAACTGCTCTGGCCGCGCGAGGTGATAGAGCGTGCGGTCTTGCTCGGTCACTTCCCGTTGCTCAGGCTTACGCTGGAAGTATCCCCCGCGGAACTGCTCGAAATCGCCAAACAACGAATCCGTCTGCGCCTTCGTGAGCGGTTTACGAACCAAGCCCAGCACGTTCTCGTCTGTGCCGGCGTCGGCGTGCCAACGTGACCAGAACTTGCGGGGTGTGCCCGCCGTGGCGTAGAGCGCATCCTGGCCATTCATGGCAAACACCATTTGCACATACTTGAACAGCTCGGGCACACCCTCAGCGCCTTGGTTGCGCGTCATTTGCCCGATGGCTTCGTCCACGGGCACCTGTCGTGCCTTGCTCTCGATAACGCCAAACGGGATGCCGTTCACAAACAGCACGATGTCAGGGCGGTAGCTGTCGGCGCGTTCCGCGCGCGTAACTGCAAATTCGGCGCTGACGTGGAAGATGTTGTTCTGAGGGTTGCGCCAGTCGATGAACTTGAGGCTGAACGACTTCGTGTCGCCTTCGATGTTCTCTTCAAAGCTCTCGCCCAGCGTGAGCAAGTCATAGACCTGCTCGTTGGCCCATTGGAAACCCTGCACAAGCGGCACATCCTTGAGCTTCTGCACGGCCTTCGCAAGCGACGCGGGTGAGAAGCCGCGCTGGGTGCCTTTGTAAGTGATCTGGTTGATCTTGCGCAGGGCCTCAAGCAGGACGGGCTCAAGCAGAACCCCCGACTCCTTGCCGCCGCGCAATTCGAGCGCCTTGGCACGGGGCAGGTATTCAAAACCCATCTTCTGCAGCAGCGCAAGTGCCGGCAGTTGAGACTGCTCGACTTCGTTGGCATCGAAATTGATCGGGGGTTCGGTCATTCGACATCTCCAGAATTGCCACCTGGACCCCAGCCGATCGATTCGCGAAAATCAACGGTGGCAGCGACCAAGTCAATTCGGTGCTTGACCGCCACATCGAGCTTTCTGCCCTCTCGGTAATCTGCAGGAACCGCGAAATCCACTCGCTTGTGGCCAATCAGCTTTTTTGATTCCGCTTTCGCATTCGACGAACCTGGACGATACACCGCAATAGAGAATCCGCCCTGCTGCTTGACCAACCGCATGCATGGGACGTCGCTAGCGCCATCGCCCAAGAAAATCATGCGTTCAAACGGGACCTTTCTGGTCTCTCGCTCCGTCCACGCATTTAGGGTCGCGTGATCTGTGACGTCCAAGGCGCCTTTGTTGATGCGGAAAAGATACTGCGTCTTGGTTGTATAGTTGATTGCGAGAGCCAGACCGACGGCTATGCCGTGATGGTCATACCGAAACGCTGAGCCATAAATCTGCGCAAACTCCTTTGCGATTTTTGTCCCCTGGATCATTTCCTTGTTGCCGGCTGAGATGATGTAGTGCTTTGCGGACAGACCCTTTGCTTTTGCATATTTGTTCACACGCTTGAACCAACCCTCGACTCCGGGGAAGAATTTCAAACCACGTCCGTAGCGCTTGATGTCCTTGCGCGCGAACTGTACTTCGTTCTTTTTGGCTTCATCGATCATGAGTTGCATGTACATCAGGACATTGTCCCCTCCGTGTTTCACTGAAAGCTCACTTACTTTGTCCCAAAACTTCTTCTTGTTCATTCCAACGTCAGGAATGAAAGCCTTCTCTTGCATGTTGCCTGGCGCGAGCGTGCCATCAAAATCGTAGATCAGCGCTATTTCGGGCTTCTTGTGTCGAGACATTCATGGACTCCAAAATGGCCGTCGACTTCACGGACCTACAACCAACCCTAACCCCAAACTTCGGCGGAGGCAGCGTCAAAGAATTCAAGTTCCACCTTGTTCCCTTGCTGCTTTCGTGCGGCGCGCAGACTTGAGCAACGTTTTATGATGTGCTGATTAGAAGGCTTCGCAGGGTCGCCAAAGAGGCTCACTGCGACGTACTTCAGTTTCGATTTTCGAGATTCAAGCAACTTAATAATGTGCTCGTCGTTCTCGGCCATTGAGTGCCCGTACACAACGATGCCGCCAGCGATTTCAGACAGGCTTCTAAACCCCCTGCTCAAATAGCCACTGTGTTGAATGCGGTTCAATTTCCATTTCGAGGAGCCTTCGCTGACAAACAGCGGGTATCGCTCGGCTTCAAGTGCGGTCCGGATCTGATCGATGAGTGCGACCCCTGTGTTGCACCAGGTGTACTTTTGCAATTCATGCCCAGCGTCGAATAAGTGCAGAGCTCCGTGAAGATAGAAGACTCGCTGATCGCGTGAGTTTTCGACGTTCCACGTAACGTATTCTAGAGGATCCTTTTCAGGCTGCCTGAATCCATCGTCGGTCTCGACCTTGGGCTCAAGCTCGTCTTGCATGACAGTCCAATACAGGAGTAAGTCATAGTTCAGCGTGTAGACTCGATCGAAGGGTGCAAGGAATGACCTGCAAGCCGCGTACTCATCTTTCTTGATTTCAGACGGCCGCGCAGGATGGTTTCCAGCGATGGTCTTAACCAGGAGCTCCCGCAGTTTCTTAGCGTGGGAGCGCATTACCTTCGCAAGTGGCGTAGCGTTGGCAAGCTGTTCGACCAAGATTGCGCACTGGCGTAGCGCGCGCATCACGGCCTCGAAGTCGGTCGTCTTGAGCACCGCGAAAACGGCCTTTAGTTCGTCGTCCAATCCGTGCTTTTCGGCTTCCTTGAACAGCGCGTCATAGGCAAAGAGCTGGTTCCGGCACGCCCGGCTAAAGCCGTTGCCGAGCAAAAGATGCTTGGTGCTGTACTGATTGACATTCTTCATGACCTTGTCAAAGGTCATCAAGTTGATTTCCCCCATGACAAATCCACCAGCGCCGGCAGGCAAATGCCGACATGAGAGAGGCCGTGGGCTTGACTGCGGCTGGCGGTACACTAGATTCCCGCACGCGCACAAAGGGGCCACATCGACTGCACGACCTCCGGGTTTTCAGTCAGGCTCCTGCATCATGGCGACTCGGAGCAGCAACTCCGGGTCGCTTTGCGTTTGAGCCTTCAAGCCTTTCACTTCTGCTGCCACTAGCCCTTCGACTTCTGCGGGTCGGGACCGAACGAGTCCTTCTCGCCAATCGTGCCGTCGCGTTTCTGGATCACGAGTTCAGCCTTTTTGTTCTCGGCCAACTCGCGACCCCGTTCGTGTGCATCCGCTTTCTTTTCGTGGATGCTGTCCACGCGGCTGCTGTCCGTTGCCTTCACCTTCCACTTGTTGTCCGGCGTAGGCGAAACGAACACCATGGGGTGCTTCTTGCTCAAGTTCACCACCTCCTTCCTGGGCCAAAGGCCCGGTTACTGACGGTCCCCATTTCTGGGTATACGGTCTCAAAGCTAGCTTAGTATGCGACTCCCAAGCCAGTTGTTGACGTTTGTTCACAAATGTCAGTAACCCGTTTCCCCCTCCATTTGGCTTTCATATGCGTGCTTTTGTTTGAGCCTGTCGCCCATGTAGTCGATGCAGCCGTTGAAAAAGCCATCCATGCGATTCATGGTCGCTTTGAGATTGCCCAAGTCGATTTTGCGCGGAGCCTTGTCGAGGCTCTCCTTGATCGTCTTGTCGCGTAAGCGCGTTACCGAGTACCGGAACTCTTGGCCGCTCTCGTCAACTTCGTGGAATTCGCGGATCACGCTTTCAACGAAGTCGAGCGTATCCGTTTCCTGCCCGGGCGAAGAAGCCTCGATCAGTGGCCGCAGCGTTTGCCACAAGGGTAATAGGAAATGTCCCGCCGGTTTCTCTGCCTTGCTATTAATCAGCTCGCTTGCGACCACATGCAGTTCCTTCAGAAACAACTCAATGAAATGACGGTAGAGGAATGCAGCGGGGTACAGGAACTTGTCCGTGTGGTGGCCGGTCGCGAGTGCTGCGTCCACAACCGCGTCGCCGGCTTCTTTGAAACCATCGATGTAGTAGTACTCAACGTGAGGCTTGCCCCAGTCGAGGTCCGCGTCCCTCTTCCAATCGCCTGACGGAGCGAATGCCTTCATTCCTTTTTGCGGCCAACGGGAGTCTTGCTCAGACATGGGCAACCTCAGAGGGCGCGTTGCTTACCTTTACGCGAACTTGCCCGGTCAGCAGCTTCTGCATGAGGCCGCGCTTTTGGTTGGTTAGCGCGCTGTGCAGTGCCTTCAAGCGTGCGAGTTCCAGGTCCAGGGTTGAAAAGACGTCGGCAATGCGCCGCTGCACATCCATGGGCGGCTTCGGCACAGTCATTGCAAAGTAGCCTTCCTCATCCAGGTTCAGCAGGCCATCGTTGCGGACGCCGGAATTGATGAGCCGGTGCAGTTGCCTATTGAGTCCGCCCGCCGCGAAGAAGTGTTTGTAGAACTCGGGGTGAGCGCTGGCGTCTTTGGCACGGAAGCTGATGTACACGTGCGGCACCGCGCCTTCTTCGAACTCCTCAAGCATGTAGATGCAGCCCTGCGGGTAGGCGTTGGAGTTGCCCTTGTTGTATGCGAACTCGCCACGCTTCAGCAGCACGTACTTGGTCAACTGTTCGCCCGCAATGACGCGGCTGAACTTGGCCGCCTGATCGACAAAGCCGACAGTAGCCGTGATGCTTAGAACAGTCGTTTTGTGCTCGCCAACCTCGCTGGTCACGGGTTCAAACAACTCTGAGAGGCGGGCGTGCTCCCACTGCCTTGCGGCTTTCGATTTCGCGGTGCGATCTCCGGTGAGGAGTTGCTGCATGAGGCCGCGCTTGAGCTTTTGCTTGGCTTCGATCAGCTGGCCGACTTTCTCGACGGCCTCGTTCCACTCTCCAAGTATCTCGGCAATTCGCTTTTGCTCCTCTAGCGGCGGCAGAGGCAGCGGAAACGAAAGCAAGTCACCCGTATTCAAATGGGGTCGTCCGCCGCCAGTTTGAATGCGCCAGATCTGGTGACGACCATATTGCGCGTTCAACAGCTCGCAAACGAATCGTGAATCGGCTTCTTTGGGGCGAACCCTCGAAATAATCAGCGCGTGAGCGTTTGATCCCACATACTTCTCAGGAACCACGCAGGATACCCCGATGAATCCTGTCTGTACTGTCAGTATGTCGCCTTGCCGAAGGCTCGACTTTTGGTTCGATTGGTGAAACTCACTAGACACGTACACGAGATGCACATCGATAAGTTTGTTGGGCTGAACGTTGTTGGCCATCAAGTAAGGTACGCCGAATTCACGGTAGTGCGGCGTTGCGACACCTACAAATCCGTTGGTCATGAGCGTGCACACGTCCTCCATGCGCACGAAGCGCCACCCGTTCGGTAATCTCATTTCGCGCCCCCTTTCTTGCGCTTGCGCGGCTTGGGTTCGGGCTTCTGCTCCAGCTTCTTGACGGACTTGTCGAAGTCGCTCAAGTTCTCGATGGCCTCGCGGCGCCGGCGCTCGTTGTCGAACTTGATGAACTCCGCGTGGGCGTGGTTGAGCGCGAGTTCGTGGCTGATTCTGCCTGCGTGCGTAAGGATGTTGCGCTCGTTGAACTGCAAGAAAGCGTCCAACTTCGCGGCCCAATCCGCCATGTGCATGACCTTGCCGCGCTTAGCCTGGTCCTCGGCGTAGTCGAGGTACATGCCTACGATGCGGTTCAACTCGCGCAACTCGCTTTCCTTCAGGTAATTCTTGGCCACTTCGGTGTCAGCTTTGCGGATGGGACCACCCGGGCCATTCTTCCAAGTCGTCAAACCCATGTTGGGTTTCACAGCGTCGGCGCGAAGCTTGATAACCTCGGCCGCGGTGTGGCCGTGAATCGCCCAATGCAGTTTGTTTTGCACCGTGGCAAAGAACTGCTGGCTGATTTCGGCCTTGGCGTCGTAGTCGATGCTCGTGGCGTAGATGTCGGTGATCTTCTGGTAGAACAGCCGCTCGCTGGCGCGGATGTCGCGCACGCGCTCCAGCAGTTCATCGAAATAGTCCTGGCCGATCGTGCGCCCGGCCTTGATGCGCTCATCGTCCAGCGTGAAACCCTTGATGAGCAATTCTTTGAGGCGCGTGGTAGCCCACTGCCGGAATTGCGTGCCGCGCTGCGAGCGCACGCGGTAACCGACGGCGAGGATGACGTCGAGGCTGTAGTGCTTGAGTGACCGGCGAACCTCGCGGCTGCCCTCTTCGCGAACTTGTAAGTAGTCCTTACAAGTTGCCGACTCTTCCAATTCACCGTCGTCGTAGATGCTCTTGATATGAAGCGTGATGTTCTGGGGTGACGTCTGGTACAGATCGGCCATGGCCGCCTGGGTAAGCCACACGGTCTTGCCGTCCATACGGACCTGCAAGTTGAGCGCGCCGTCTTTGTAGATGAGAAGCTTGCCCTCGGGCTGATCTTCGCTCATACGCCAAGCTCCTTGAGGTAGCCGTTGAGCTTGGTGCGCGTCTGGGCCAATTCCTTCTCAAGGCGCTCGATCTCGGCCTGTGTGGCTTTGAGATCGATTTCCTCTTCCTCCTCGAACGTGTCCACGTAGCGCGGGATGTTGAGGTTGTGGTCGTTCTCCGCGATTTTCTCGGGTGTCGCGATCGCGCTGTACTTTTCGATGGCTTTGCGCTTGCGATAGGTCGCGACGATCTTGTCGATGTGCTCTTCGGTCAGCGTGTTCTGGTTCTTGCCAGCGGCGAATTCGCGGCTGGCGTCGATGAAGAGCACGTCTTTGCGCTTGTGAAGCGAGCCGCCGGCTTCGCGCCTGCGGTCAAAGATCAGGATGGCGGCGGGAATGCCCGTGCCAAAAAACAGGTTCTCCGGCAGGCCCACAACGGCATCGAGCATGTTCTCCTGCAACAACTGCCTGCGGATTTTGCCTTCGCTGCCGCCACGGAAGAGCACGCCGTGAGGCACGATTACGCCCACGCGGCCCTTCTGGGGCAGTGCGGTTTCGATCATGTGCAAGATGAAGGCGTAGTCGCCCTTGCTCTTGGGCGGGATGCCGCGCGTGAAGCGCTTGTGCTCGTCGTCAGCCGCGCGCTCTGCGCCCCATTTGTCGAGGCTGAACGGCGGGTTGGCCACGACAACATCAAAGTGCATGAGCGAATCGCCTTCGAGCAATTGCGGATTGTTGATCGTGTCGCACCATTTGATGTCGGCGCTGTCCTTGCCGTGCAGAAACAAGTTCATGCGGCCAAGGGCCCACGTGGCTCCGTTGCTTTCCTGGCCGTAGAGGGAGTAGTTCTTGCTCGGTTTCCCCTTATCGTCGTGCACCTCGTCGGCGGCACGAATGAGTAGCGAGCATGAGCCGCAAGCGGGGTCGCAAATGCGGCTGCCTTCGTCCGGAGACAGGAGTTTGGCCAGAAGGATGGAGACGCAAGTGGGCGTGTAGAACTCGCCCCCCTTTTTGCCGGAGTCGGCCGCGAAACGCTCGATCATGTACATGTAGGCGTTGCCGATGATGTCTTCGTTGATCACGGTTGGCCGCAAGTCGAGCTTGGGGTCGCTGAAGTCTTCAAGCAGTGCCTTGAGACGGCGGTTGCGGTCTTTGGTGCTGCCCAGGTTCTCGCTGTTGAAGCTGATCTTGCGGAACACACCGTTGAGCTTGGGGTTGTTTGCTTCTTCGATGGCCTCCAAGGCCATGTCGATGAGCTCGCCGATGTTGTCTGCGTTGCGGCGTTCGTAGAGGAAGTAATAGCTGCTGTCGTGGGGAAGCTGGAAGCGCTCGCGCTTGAGCTGGCGCTTGACCATTTCTTCGTTGTTGGGGTAGCGCTTCTCGATTTCGGCCTTGTGGTCCTTCCAGACGTCGCTGATGTATTTCAGGAACAGCATGACCAGGACGTAGTTCTTGTAGTCGCTGGGGTCCACGACGCCGCGAAAGGTGTCGCAAGCGCGCCAGAGCACGGCGTTGATTTCAGATTGGCTGACGGGCATTCCTAGTCTCCCTGGGCCGGGCTGCGCTCTACCAAGCGCACCAGAGCCGCGGTCAAGTATTGGTCGCGAAGTTCATTGAGGCGCTGTTCCAACTGTCGAACGCGCCCCTGCAATTCGTGAATCGTGGCAATGCGATGCTGAATCTTGAGCGAGGGCAAAGGAATCTCGATTTCCGCCAACTCACTGGAATTGATGGAAGGAATCGTTGACCCCACGTTTGCCTTCGTCTGGATCGTGTTACGCACGACGGGGTGCACGTTGATCGCCCAGGCAAGATACCCGGGCGCGGCCTTGCTGGGATCGACGCGCAGCACGAGCATGGATGTCGCCACGCTCGGAATGCTGTCATCTGGTGGCGCGATGGCCTCAAAGCGGCTGCCGCGATTGCGAAAAATGAGGTCGTTCGGCGCGAGCAGGCTGTCTTGCGGAACGCTCTCACGCAAAATGAAGCGAACGCCAACCAGGTTCAGCGTTGGGCCGGCTTCAACATTGGAGGCAGAAATAACGCGCACTTCGCCCGTTGGCTGCAGTTGAGTGGCGGCGTCGCGAACGGTAACGCCAGTTGAGATCGCGGCGACATCACCAATCTGGGCTCTTTGGGCTTTGCGCTTCATGCCCCGAAGTATACAGTATGAAGCTACAGAATCAAGCGATTTTATGCAGTAGCATGTCTACTGTGTTTACCTCGGAACCCCAAGGTCAGCTCGCTCAATGACTTGCAACATTGCACGTTGGCTCGTTTATTTTCGTTCTCCTTATTCTTGGTGCACCAGCGTGGCTCCGTCCTTTCCTTGGTGTTGTCTGCGGAAGCCCCAAACGAAGCCTTCTCGGGCCGTATATTTTTGCGCATATTGTTGGGAATGTTCTTGTGGAACTCGAAACCGGCAAGTAGCCTTGGCCCAACTTTCCATTACAGGGACCAGCGATGAGTCTTCTCTCAGTTGACGCTGCGGCGCTGTTGCTAGAACCCTTCGGTCCAATCATTCGCGGAATTTTGGACGATTCCTGGCAGAAATGCCGCGACCTGCGGGCCGCTGATTTCGAGTTCGGCAACATCTGCTCAACGCGCACACGCGCCTGCATTGTACACGACTACATCACAAACCTCGTTCCGCAACGTTTTGCTGAAGCGATCGCCTCGGGGCGCGTGACCTATAGCTTCGAGAAGTACGGGTTTCCGGTTGTGAACATTGAAGGGAAGGTGCTGCTCCGGTTCAAGAAGCTCGATGAAGACGGGTTGCCCAGCAACATTCCCACGAATCGCCAGACGAGCATCCAACACCAGCGCACCATGTTCGACGACTTCGGCGAAGGCGGTACCTGGCTCGTTGCGGGTTACCAGACGGACGGGGTTGCCATCACCAGTTCAGTTTCGTGTTTCCTAGGCGATCGCGCGCTCTGGACCTTGCCACTGCTGCAGCCCGCTGATGTTGACACCATCCCAATGGATCAAGCCCGCGCTAAGGATGAGGACAACGAAGTACGGCTGCCCAAGATTCGCACCAAGTACAAACGCAACCTCGACACCGGCACGGATACCTAACCACTATGCACTTCAACACCGACCTGCTGCTGCTGGCTCGCGAGAGCCGCGGCTATTCGCAGACGGAACTGGCCAAACGGGCCGGAATGACTCAGGAGACTGTGTCTAGATATGAAAACAACTCGTTGGCCGTCGCAGAGGAAAATGCTCGGAAGCTGGCCGGGGCGCTGAACTACCCGCTCGAATTCTTTTCGCAAGACGCGCGGGTGTACGGCGCCGGCATCACGTTCGAAACTTACTTCCGCAAACGTACCAGCGTTGGTTCGCTTCATCTGCGCAAGGTTCAGGCGCAAATGGAAGTACTGCGCTTGCGTCTTGATCGCTTGCTTCGAAACATTGAACTGGAAAGCGAATTCAATTTCGACGCAATGGACATTGATGAGTACGACGGGGACGTGGAGAGAATCGCGGGGCTGTTGCGGGCAGCATGGAAGTTGCCACCCGGCCCGGTAAAGAACTTAGTGGGCGTGATTGAGCGGGCAGGCGGGCTGGTGATTCACTTCGGATTTGGCACTCCAAAGATTGATGCCGCAAGTCAGTGGGTGCGAGGGATGCCGCCGCTGTTCTTTGTGAATTCGAGTGCGCCTGGGGATCGCCAGCGGCTGACGCTCAGCCACGAATTGGGGCACGTTCTCATGCACCGCACCATGTCGGCAAACGTGGAAGAGGAGGCAGATCGTTTCGCGAGTTCATTTCTCATGCCCGCGCATGACATCTTGCCGGAGTTGCGTTCTCGTCCTCGGTTGACGCTTGATTTGCTTTCGAACCTGAAAGTCCGGTGGAGAGTTTCGATGCAGGCTCTGGTTCGCAGGGCGCGTGATCTTGGGGTGATTACGGAGAACGAATATCGAAACCTCTTCATAGAGTTCAGCCGGCGGGGTTGGCGAAAACATGAACCGGTGGAAGTTCAACACGAGGAACCGAAGTTGTTGGCTGAAGTGCTGACGACGGTGCTAAAAACAAGTTTTGCCGATGTCGGTGACCTTGCGAAGGCGCTGCTGGCAGACGAAGAAGATCTTCGGCAACAGTTTCCACTTGGACCAACGCGTCTTCGAGTACTGTCGAACAAGCGCAATACAGGTGATTCGCGCGGATAGGTGCTACGACCCACGGAGACCATGATTTCTTTCGGATCATGGCGCTCCCAAAGATCGATAGCGCACTACTTGGCCTTTCCTGCGAACGCCTTAATTGCAAGAAACAACAGACCCACGCACGCGGCACCCGTAAGAATACCCGGCCAAGGGTTGTTAGCCGTTTTTTCCGCATCAGCTACTCGCTGCGGGCGGCCCAACTCAGCGAGAACCCGATTGGCTGTTGGACGACGCGCCGGGTCGGGGTTGGTAGCGTTCATTACGAAGTTGCGCACGTCGGCTGCGTAGCCCTTGGCATACCACCAAATGTCTAATTGACCGCCCTGGTTGCCGATATCTGCGGGATTGACGCCTGTGACCATATAGAAAAGGGTTGCGCCAAACGAGTACATGTCGGACTCGGTCGTGGCATTGCTGCCCTGCGCGTACAATTCACGCGCACAGAAACCCTCTGTGCCGCCGTTGTTCATTGAGCGGCTTTTCGTGAAGCGAGGGTCGTTTCCAAGTCCGAAATCGGAAAGGTACCACTGACCGGCTCGATCGACGAGAATGTTGTCGGGCTTAATGTCACGATGCACGGCGTTGTTGATGTGCAAGTACGCGAGGACGTCGGCGAAGTCGCTGAGAAACAGACGAATGCCATCTAGCGACAGTCTTCCCGCGTACTGCGTGAGCATGCCGCGTTCCATGTAAGGCATCGCGTAGAACGGCTCCGCGCATTCGGTGTTTGCCTCAGCAACCTTCATGATATGCGGATGGTTGTACCCTTGGAGGGAGCGGACTTCGCGAGCGAAGAGGTGCCGCTGATGGGGGTCGCCCTTGTTGATCAACATCTTGACCGCGAAAAGATCGGCAGTGCCTTCACGAGTTGCCTGCCAGACCTCTCCGCAACCACCCCGTTGAATGAACTTCTGGCGCAAATACATGGCCATGATACCTACCCCCCATAAGCCAATCTAAAAAGCCGGTGTAAAAACCGCCCCTTGTCCTCTCTCCCATCGCCAAGAATCTGCGCAGGTGACTTACCTCTTTTCAAAGCCGCGTCCAAAGCCCGATAGACTTCTTCAACCATGCCGCCGGGGTTTGAGTGGCCTTGCTCCCAGCGATTCACTGACGCGAAGGACACGTCTAATAGGCGCGCCATCCCCTCTTGTGAAAGCTCGAGCTTCGTCCTTACTTCAAGGATTTTCCGCTTTTCCAACACCCCGGAATCATGCCACGCAAGGTCCGGGGTGTCAAACAAATATTATAACAAAAGCTATAATGCCCCCAAGTCCATAAGAGGTGCCCGCTTGATCTTACTGACACACTCGTAAGCCGGTTCGTTGGTTCATGGAGAGTCTCGTGGAATGTGCGGGTTCCGAACCTCAATGCCGCCTGTACACCAATTCGGCTTGGCCGTACCCGCAGAGAAAGAACGAGAACTGATCGCAGGCCGGGTCACTGAACAGTTCCTCAACGACGGCTCGCACTCGGGCGTACTGGGTTGCCGCTGCTTCCACTGACACCCACGTGCCGGCTTCGATGAACGTTCTCCCGGCCTCGTCGATCCAGTATCCGCGGGCTTCAATCGAATGCGCGTGGCTTTCCGTGAGGGTCAATAGTTTGTCGATCAAGGACCGTACTTTTTCGACTGAGTAGAGCGGGCGACGCTCGCCATTCGGTGAGGAGTTTGAGAGGTGCGGAAGCATGAACCCAAACGGCCGATTGCGTGGATCGCGTTGTGCCAACGCTCGTACGACTTTGCGACCTCGCGAGTCACGTAACGCTGTAAGAGCCCGGATGATCTCGTCAATCTGGTAGCTCTTGTTGACGGCAACAAGGACCGTCCAAGCACGATCTGAAACGCGGATGGCGGTTAGACCACCACTGTGGAGGAGTATCGTTTTGAACGCGAACGCCACCTGACTCGCATTCGAAAGCTCGACTTTGAACTCCATGTGAAGCAACCGATTGCTTTGGCGCCCAACCCGAGAACTCTCGGCTTCGTGGACAACCGCATTTCCATTACTGGACATTGATAAACATCCTTGGCTTGTTGCTGACCTGTTTGCGTCTCTCCGGAGTCGGTTTGGTCTGCTTGATCGGTTTGGTCTGCTTGATCGGTTTGGGTGCCGCTTTTGACTCGCTTGTCGGTTGAACTTCCGGCGAGATATCTGGGGCTTTGCGCGGTAGCGGTGCAATCGACTCCAACCCAAGGTGAAGGCGGATGTACGCGTCTGCGTGGCTGATGGCCTGGGGCAACTTCAAGCGTTCGTGCATCGCGCGATGGACTTGATGCCGCCAAATGCGGCGGAGCACTTCGCCGCCCGGCAAATCGAAATCGGGATAGCCGAACGACTCCAGGCAGATCTGTTCGTCGCGCTCCGGTGCACCGGGGCATTCAAGCTCTAAGAGATCCAATTCGCGCGGGTTGCGTGTGTCGATTACAGCGGTCAGTTCCGCCCAGGCACCGTGCATGGCTCCCATGAAATACGAGCCTGCCCACGGCGGATGATCCGGGCTGAAGCACACCCACAGCTTCTCGTGGACCTGGGACTGACCAAAGCTGCCCTCTCGATTGCAGATCGGGCACGTGCCGAGCTTCGTGACTTTGCGCTGCTGAACTTCATTGCTCATGTTGACTCACTCCTTCTGTTGCGCCGGATTGGTTGATCACTGCCTGCGACCCGCCGGCAATCGGGCCGCACTCCTGAGTTGACTCGGTAGTTGTGTTTAGGATCGATTGCGGGCGGGCAGTCCCGCCTGAAGTACGTAGAAGTCCCACCAAGCCTTCAGCTCGTCCTCGGTAATCAAGAGCTTCGAGTTCCGGCTTGGCCGCGCCGTGACTGCACGCAGCCGACCGGCATGAATTTCCTTGCGCAGCGTTTTGACGGATATCCCTGCTGTTCCCAATTCCTTGACGGCCTCCTTCAGCGTGAAGACGCGTCCAATCCCTTCAATCATTCTGTTCTCCTCTGTTTTCTCGAACCGTCTGAGGATCAAGTGATCCACAGAACGCAACCCGAGAAAAAAAGGCGCGACAGCGCCTTAGACCCACACTATTTGTCCCTTAGACTTGTTGTTGAGCACCGCTAATGCGAAGAGCAAGCCAGAGAGAAATGAGGCGCGGCAGCGCCTCAACCAGGGGAAGAGAGGGCGTCCCGCCAAAGGCGGGGCGCCCTCGGACAGGAACCAAGCCGAACAATCTGTTCTGCTCGGTCCACCACTGGATCTAGTGGTGTAGCCGTCCAGAATTCAAAGGGTTTGAAGTCCAAATTAAAGTTGATTAAGCATTAGATGGCGCAAATGTTATTAAGCAGTAATGACAACGCGCTAGGAGTCCCCTCAATGCACTTGGCCATAGAGTTGCCGTGGTCTGACAACGGTTGGTGTGGGAAGACTTGTGATGATCCGGAGGCCAACTCGCACTGCCGAGCCTGGAAGGACGTGCGTTCAAGCATTGATGTGGTACTCGAGAAACACATCCACGGGGAACATTGGAAACTGACGAAACCGCACCCCACGAGCAAACGGAATTACCGGCTGCCCTGTTGGTCCTATGTGAACACGTTTGGCTCGAACGAAGTTCCTTTCTATCCAGAAGTTCACGCCAACATCTACACGCGGCGCAAGAACCTGCGATTCAAATTTCAACGCGTGCGCAATGCGTTTTTGCCACCTCGAAGCACGGCTTGCGCACCCTCGATCCATGTTTTGTACCCAGGCAATAAGCGTGGCACCAAACCTCTCGATCCTCTCGACGAAGCGCAGAGGCTCCAAGAGTTTTGGGCGCAGTTTCATTCGGACCGCGATCTTGTGTTTTTCTACTGCCGCAGGGGTCACCCGCTCGACAGTGAAGTCCCCGTACTCCCTGTAGCCGTTTGCCAGCTTCATAACATCAACAAGATTGCGGATGGGTGGCACCCCTCAAGCCGCGCGAAATACCCGATCTGGGAACACGTGGTAACGCACGGCTTTCCTTCTGCGGGCTACAGGATCCCGTGGCAACAGTTGATTCGCCGCCTGCCCTTCGGAGACCTGACGTCGATGCTCAGGTATCCCAGCGGCGTCGCTCCGCTTCGACATCCTGTGGCTGCGATGAGTTCGGTCGAATTGCTTCCTTGGATTGAAACGGTGCGGGGCGTTGCGTTGCAACTACCAACTGACGCCGAATCCGGGAGCGTTGATTGGCTTCGGTCAATGCACGAAAGCGTGCGCGGAGAACGAGAGGCCTATCCCAGCTTGGGCGCGGTGCTGGATGCCTTGGAAGTGCCGCAACCCTATGAATTAGCGGTGCGGGCTGAGCAAGCAAGCCACAACGGCTCTGATGACCCGTGGGAAATCGTGTTGAACCAGGTGCCAGCGCTTTCCACCGAATGCAGCTACATGGCGCAACTGAAAGAGGCTTGCCACGTCGGTGTCAGCCAAGAACGGAGACGAATCGCTCTCGGTGTTCTGCTCAGCCAAATGGTGCTGTCGAATGATCAAGTCTGCGCGCTGATGTGCACTGACGACAACCTGACTGATCGAGTTGCACGTATCTCCCAAAATCCCTACTGGTTGTGTGATACCAAAGCTGCAAGAGGCTGGGGATTGAGTGAGCCAGTTGCGCCAGCCTGCATTGATGTACTGCGAGACGATCGTGCCAAGAAGAGGGCATCACCGGCTTGGGATAATCTGGCGTCAGCCAGTCTGTTGGGCCAGGAATTCGCTCGCCTGAATCGTGCAGCAAAGCAAGGTGATGCCTGTTTGCCGCTGCAAGATGAACCTAAAGCCAGCGATCTTCGCGCGCTGCTCTCGTCTCAAGAAAACGCCGCGCTGACTATGCTTCCGAAGACTCAGCAGAGGCCTGAGTTCATCGCTCTTGCCAATGAATACAACATCGAAGTTGAGTTGGCTGAGGCACTCGTCAAGTTAGCAGGTTCAGAAATGAACGTGCGCGACCGCCACGGTTCATTTCTGCAGTACATTGTCGTTCAAGATCAAAGGCTGCCGGCGCGAGGGCTCGCCGTTATTAGGGGGGCGGCTGGTACGGGGAAGTCCTATGCGATCAAGGAGGTCTCCGCGCAGCTAAGTCGATTCAGGTTGAGAGTTCGCGTCGTTACACCAACAGGTCGTGCGGCCAAAGTGTTGAAGGACGAAGGGGTCAGGGCGAGCACGCTGCATTCGTTGCTCGCGCGATACGGCTGGAACCAGGACGGAGTATTCAGTGCTGATGGACGTCCAATCCGCACCGGATGTTTGATCATCGATGAAGCCTCCATGCTTTCAAATGATCAGTTGTTGACGCTCTTGCGAGCAACTGTCCCGGGTGGCCTAAGATTCCTTTGTCTGGTGGGTGACCCTGCCCAGCTTGAGCCAATTGATGTCGGTCGCCCGTTTATCGAGGTCGTCGATTGGCTCTCCGTCCATCGAAAAGATCAGGTCGTTCAAACGAAAAGGGTAAAACCCGGCCGACTTGGAGCATCAAACCTCATCGCCTTTGTCCTGCGCGATCCCGAAGGCTCGGAAGACCTAGAGAAACGGCGCTCGGAAGACCTTGAAGAACTGCGTAAGGGCCTACGTTCACCTGAGCCCATCATCCAGCTTGACGATACGATTGAACTGCGCCGCTGGCGGAACAGCGATGAACTGCGAGAGTTTCTCTTGGAAGCGTTGCTCTACGAGGCATCGAGGGCGGACATGTCAAAGTATGCGTCCCCGTTGAACTTGGCCGAAAGTCCGCCCCTGTCGAACGATTTGCTGTGGCCTAAAGACCGAAAGCTCCATGGAAATCAACCGAGCATTTATAGCTGGCAGATACTGTGCCCTAGGCGTTCTGGCGAAGGTGGCACAGAATCGCTCAACGTGCTGGCCCAATCGCTGATTTTTTCGAGACGACATTTTGACCGCAGAGAAACGCCCAATTCGTTTGCGTGCCTTGGGCGGGTAAACCGTGGCGACAAGGTGATGTGGACCGCAAATGGACGCCTACACCGTTTCTTTCACGGTGGAGTGAGTCTGCCAAAAGCCGCAGTTGTAAACGGCGCACTTGGAATTGTGCGATCGCCCAGGGGAGTGTCGGACGCCAAACAAGTCCTCGTCCAGTCCGACGACTGCTTCTCTGGCTTTGCTGCGGTCCCCCGCGCCGAGTTGTACGACTATCTTGAGCTTGGGTATGCAACGACCGTACACAAGGCCCAAGGGAGCGGGTTTCACACGGTTATCCTCGTCCTGGATTCCGAAGAAAGCCACATTGACAAGCGCATGCTCTACACCGCCGTCACGCGGCACAAGAGCAAGCTCTTCGTGCTGCTCGGCGTTCCCGGTGATGGCTCCAACAATGCTGGTGCGCTTGCACCCCTAATTCGTGGCGAGGCGCTGAAGGACAGGACGCGATATACGATGCTTGGCGAGCTACTTGAATCGCAGGACGAGGCATCGCATCGAAAGGGCTGAGTACGGGGTGCGTCTTCCTGGTGCAGCGCCCGAGGGTCCGCTTCTGGCCCGATGCGGCCTGCTTTGCCTGACATTGCCCGAGCGTAGCCGTATGCAGCCCGATCTGTAACAATTGAGCCATTCGGGGTCATATGGGAGGATTTCCCGGCGAAGGGTATAAGTATACGGATGCGGCGATTGGTCTATCGGAAAGAATACTAGTAATATCCATTGTACGTATGCCGACATTATTGTATAATAGTATTTACGTTGCCCTTCGGCGGCAGCGCGGAAGACATAGTTGGTTATTGAATACCTGTAGTATGGACCGAAGGGCGTAATGGCCTTTGCCAATGACGGGGTTGTGCTGCGCGAGATGGAGCTTGTTCGCGCTGCCGGCTTCCTGAGGCTCCCCAAGAGCAGTCGGTATTGACTGGGGGCGACCGCAACTGGACCTGAGAGGGTCCGGGCGATATCACTGAAACGGGCAATCGTTGTTCAGGCCCACCTCGCTAATCGAGTTACCCAGGCGAGGAAGTAGGTGCAAGCTTCCACGACGGACGAGCATGGCTCCAAACCGGGGTGAGCGCATTAGGATTCGCCTTCGTTGAAGGCCCGATCCTGCCCCTCCGATGGGCGACCAGAGACAAGGGCGCGCAGCACCAAGGCGCTCGATAGGCGAGACTCCCTGGCTGGTCAACAGGTGAACAACCTTCAGTAAGCAGCGCGTAGTCGGTCTGCCCGAAAGGCAGTCAAGGCGGTTCGGAAACGAACAGCAGGGGCTCTCACTTTGTCCTCACACTTCACCTCCCGGGGTGAGCAAGTCCCGGACCTTAGTTACCAGCGGATCGAAACCAACGATTCCCGCCTACGTGACCTGAAAACTCTAAACCAATCAAAAAACCAAGCACGGATGGCTTCCGAGTTCTGGAACCTTTTGTTGGTCGCCTCGCGGTGTACACTGGAACCGAAGACGAGCGATGGTGTTCGTCGAACGGAGAACTCAAAAGTCGGCCCTTCCGTAGCTTTTGCTTCGAAGGGGCCGCAAAGGACAACGGAACTCAAGCATCTGTTTCTGCGGTGGTAATCGAATCCGCTAGATTTGAACTCACACTCCGCAGACTCACAGGTGCCCCGAAAGGGGCGGCCTGCGTGTCTGCCTGTGTGAAGGCCCCTAGCGGAGCCTGATTGCCGGTGGTGCGTAGGTCGCTCTGTCCTTTTCAACCACCACCGTTCCTCAATACAGACTGCCGTGTTCCACGTCCTATGCACCGAACACGGGTAACGCTTTGGACAGAAACGAAGCACTCTCGCTGCTGGGATTAGGCACCGCCGCAACTCGAGACGAGGTAAAAGCTCGTGCGATTCGGCTGTTGAACGAATTGCATCCAGACAAACATCCTGAGGTAGCCGCTAACAGCACACTCAAGGGCTTGCTCGAAGAGAAATTCAGCCGGGTCGTCGAAGCCCGCGACTATTTGTTGAACTGTCCAGAGGAGGGCGGTGGCACGGGGTGGAGCCACACACCGGATCGGCCTCCGCCTCCCGCTGATGAAATCGACCAGGTCTGCAAGTCATTGGGGCTCGACGTTGAAAAGTTCAAAGACGGTCTCGCGATGCTTAGAAGTTCGTCTGAGCGAATGAGCGGCGGTTGGCTTTCTCCGGAAGCGGAGGAACGGGCATTTGAGGCAGATTTCCCAGGACTAATCGGACGGGTTCATCAAACGGAGATAGTCGGGCAACTCGTGCGGCGAGTGAAGCTCGAATTGTTGAAAACGCTGGAGACTCGGCCGGATTACCAGCACCAAGCGTTGCTCATCCTTGAGTCTGAAGAAGTGCTACCGTTCATTCCTGAACTGCCACTCGCGGGATTGTGTTTGGCCCACCACGCCCTCGGGAACCCAAGAGGCAAACGACTGCCAGACGACGAGCCGCGTTTAGTTGCAGTTTGGGAACGTGCAAAGGAACATGACGAACTTCTGATTGCGGTCGGCGACGCTATCATGCTTGCGATGATGCCGCGGTTGCCGGCAATCATCGCTCCACTCAACCGCCGCGCGGAAGCACTGAACATCGAATTGAGGTCTGAGCCGTGGAACACGCTTCTGACGACCTTCATGCGACGTTTGGCGGGGCTCGCTTTCTGGACTGCGCTGAAGCTGTTGCCCAAACGTGGGAAAAACTCCGCCGCGAAGGATGGCTGTCCGCAATGCGGTTCGACCAAGCTCTACAGCCACGGCGAGTGCGTCAGTTGCGGGTGGAAGCCGAAAAAGAAGAAGAAGAAAAACGACGCAATGCAGCCGCCCGACGCCGTCGAAATCACCTCCGACGGGCAGCAAACCAGTTCCAACGAACTAGAGTCAGCTAACGAGTCTCGCCCGACTGGTGTTCTCGGCAGTGCAGAGCAAGTTCTGAATGCTGGCTGCTTAGGCTGGGTTGCAGTGTTTGGTGTCATCGGCGGCGTGGCTCTGATGTGCACCGGCGTTGGGATCATTCACGGGTTTTTTCTCGCCAGAGGCTCGACGTACTATCTCCAATCATATCTGTCTGACTCCAACGAAAGGTCCGAGGTTACGGACTTTGGTCTGGTGTTCGGCGGCATGTGCCTCTGGGTGGGAATCGCGATCTGCGCGACCTGGGCGGTGATAGCGTTCCTAACAAGCAAAGCTCATTGATTAGTTCGGCGAGGCGACGATGGACCGTTCACAAGCACTCACACTTCTTGGAGTTGGCCAAGATGCGACGGTCGAAGAGATCAAGGCCCGCTCACTATTGTTGTTGGACCAGTACCACCTGAGCAACCATCCAGAAGCCAAGGACAACAAAGTCTTGACGGAGTTGCTCAGCGAACGCCGCGCCGCGGTTCTCCAAGCGCGGGACATCTTGATGCAAACGCATGCCACTGTTGAAAACACAAAAACTGCAGGGCCTCAATTTCCGTCGGTTGATCAAATCGATACGAACGCGGCCACGTCACCCGAACCAATCGGCCGCTGTTTGACGTGCGGCAGCAACCTCTCATCGTATGGCATCTGTGACGTCTGCCGTCGCCAGGGACTTAGAAGCGTAACGCAGGCGAAGCCTAGCAGCTCATGGTCTGAGATCTTGGGCCATTCCATTTGGTTGGCCGGGGGCACGGGCTGCTTGATCGGAATCGCCTTGGGCGCTGGAGCGGGAGTCGTCGGAGGTGCCACGATCGGGTTCCTGTTCTTCGCGGTAAGGGCTGCATCTAGCTCAAGAGGCGGAACCGGCATTGGTCTACTTGTAGGCCTAGTTGTCGCGGGGATTGCGTTTGCCATAGTCTACAACGAGGCATACGACACAGTTGGGGGTGGGCGCTTCGAAAGTATCAATGCGATGCATGAACACGAGCTTGTACGTCGTAGAGTCGCGTTTGTTGCGGCGGCCTTGGTCTCGATAGTGACGGGAATACTTGCGTTTGCCGTAACCAAGGGACTCGCGGGGCGCCGGAGCTAACGGGCGCTGCGGTCGTGACGCCGAGTTTCAGTGCGCCGCTGCATCTACAACACAATCGTGATCGCGACTGATTCGCGATAGTAGGCCGCCAGCGCGGCTGCTGGAACGCGGACTGGACCTTTGTCTGAGCAAAAAAAAAGCCAGCGCCCGTTTCGATGTATCGAAGTCCAGAGACTCGGGCGCATCCATCCCCCAGCGACAGTGGGGCCGGCAACCAACCCAGCCCCACAGAGCCTTCGTTACATGGCGCTCAAGTCTTCGTCTTCGGGCTCGCCGCCCAAGACAAGCGCCTCGTCTTCGTTCATAGCCCCCTCATCTTCGTCAGTGAAATCGCTCGCTTCATCGCCCTCGTCATCAGGAGCGGCGGGCGGAGCCAATGGCCCCGGCGCTTTGACGCTCACCTCCTGGATCTCGTGCGTCGAATCAGCAAGTCTTTCAGGCGGACGATTCGGCGCACCTTCTTGGGAGCCTGGAGCCGTTTCCTCCGCCTTCTCTCGGATGATGGTCAACGCGTCCGAAGCAGGAGGATGGTCCGGATCGCATGTGACAGGCATGAGGAGCAGGCCCACTCCATCGTCCGTTGAAAAGCCGGCGCCTTCTTCAGCGCTGTTCACTCGAACCGTCACTCGCTTGCCGTTGCTGGCTAGCCTGAGCGCCTTGAGTGCGTGGAGCAAGTCTTCGAGTTCGAACGTGATCGTCAGCGCCTTGGCGAAATCGGGGATCACGTGGCCGACGCGCGGGAATTCGCCGTCCTGGATGTTCACCGTCGTTTCGTGTATGCGGCCTTCAGCGGTTGCGCTGACCTTGAGAACGCTCTCGGGCAACTTGACCTCGATGGTCTTCTCTTCGGTGGCGTAGCCGCGTCGCTTGGCGGACTTCTCCTTCACCAGCGAAGCAACGCGCCCCGCGTCTTCGGGCGAAATCAAAATGGGTTTGTCTGCGGGCGGCACTTGGCGCCCATTGCCCTGCGGATATGGCACGAGAAGCAGCGATTGGCCGTCAGTACTGACGCTGCCTTTGTCGGTGAGTGCAATCCGGTTGAGTGAGTAGCGGCCACGGCGCTCGGCGCAAACGTGGGCACGCAAGTTGCGAATTGAAAGATGCATGGAAGCTCCAAGAAAATGTGCCGGGGCCGATCCGAAGATCGACCCCAGCGGACACGAAAACGCCGCCCGGAACACCCGGACGGCAACGCCAGCGTGGCGCGTGCTCGCGCTTTTGCTGTGCTACTGTTGTTGAGGTGAATCAGTTGAGCCAGCGGCTGCCGGCCTCGGCGAGTTCGAGCATCCTGCCGCCGACTTCTTGCAGCTGACGGCGGGCGTCGAGGGCGAGGCTTTCCGCATTGCCTGCTCGCGTGACGGCGTTGATGCCGGCGTAGAGGCTGTCGCCGGGCTCGACCGTGAACGCGGCTTTGATGGCCTCGTGCTGGGGCTTGGTGAGCTCGAACTTCTGGGCCACTCGCTCAAACAGGCCGGGCATGTCGGGCACGTGGATGCCCCGCAGCCCCGCGAATCGGCTGACGCCGACGCTGGCCGCACCTTGCAGATTGCGGATCGCCTCGCGGACCTGGTCGCCGAAGCTGCTGTCGCCGATGTGGCGGCGACGCCAGTTGCCCTGCTGGCCGCTCATGATCAGGCCGTTGAGGCAAATGCGGCGGTAAATCAGGCCGCTCAGTTCGACGCAGGCTAGGCCCACTTCGCTGTTGCGGATACAGACGCCGGGCGTGAGTTCATCGCTGCCGCCGATGTTGCGGGCGACGATGCCGACGAACTGCACCAGCAGCTGCTCTTCCGTGAGCTCAAAGCGAAGCGTGGCGTTCTCGCCGAAGGACTCACCCAGCCAGCTCAGGACGCGGCTGTGATCGACGGGTGCGTACTTCTCGGAAAGCACGGCCCGCACGGAATCGCCGTCACAACGCAGCAGCAGGCGGCGATAGCGGTTCTCGCGAAGCCAGTGGTTGAGGTTCTCGGCCCGCAACTCCGCGGGGCACTTGGCGAGGTAGGCACCGGGCACGCCGAACTTGCTGCCCAGTTGACCCAAAGCGAGAGGCTTGAGGCCCAGCTCGCGGCCGCCGCGGATGGCAAGCAAGCCGGTGTCCTCATCGACCTCAAGCTCGCCCGCCTGCACGGCGATGTCGTGATGGTGGCGGCTCACGTCGGCCACGATGGAGCGAAGCTCGGCCAGCGTGGTGCCGGGAGCGGAACGCAAAGACGCTTGTTCAAGAACTGCGACCATGGGAAACTCCTTTCGGGAAAAGAAAAAGGGCCGCCCGAAATGGACGGCCCGTGAAAAACCAAGGGGTGAAATGTGGCGATACTGCGGCTCGAAATCGAAATGGATGAGAACTGCCTTCTGTCAGGGGAACTGCGGGACCAGTTCGGCGACGCGATTCTTCGCTTTGACCGAGAGACTGGAAAGTTCGAGGAAGTCGCGATGTGGGATGAGAACGAGGAAACGCCGCTTCACCGGTTCGTGAGTAGCCACTCACGTGAGGAGAGACATACACTCATCAAGGGGTGGAAGTTCGTGTCTCAGACAATCGGCTTGGCGTTGTCCCATAATCTCTAACCCAGCGGCGAACAAAGCCCGTAGCCTTCGCAAGTCCCGTGGCAGTGCCAGCCATAGCGGGCAAGGAACGCCCCGCTCTGCAACGACGCCAGCAAACTCTCCACGGCCATGAACATCGGGGCGTAGCTGAGCTTGGACGGAATCGGGACACGGGTGACAGCGATGTCCGGCTCTTTCTTTCGCACAAGCTGGCGAATTTCGAGGGCCTTCACGGGCTTGTCGCTGGCTCGCTGCATCAAGTAGGCGTAGCACAGCAATTGCATGCGGTGCGTGAGCATGATGGTGCTGTCGGCACTGGTGCGGCTGGTTGTCTTGTAGTCCACGACCACAAGGCCGTCGCCCTCATCGAGCAACGAATCCAAGATGCCGTAGAGCCCAAGGTCGCCCGGCTCCGTGCCGTTCAACACGGGCCGCTGGTAAGCCTCGCCGGTGACGGGATTGATCAGCGTCTCGTCCAGGTGAAGCTCGCTGGCCATGGGCCGCTCCTGGCCGAAGCGGTCAAAGTAGACCTTCACCAAAGCCTCGCCGCCGGCACGGAGCTTGGATTCCTCATCGGGCTTGACTTCGATCGACTCCTTGTCGATGTCGGCCTTGAACGCCTCGTTGAACTCAAGGATCAATTCGGGCAAGCCGATCTCCAACTCAAGCTGGCGAAAACGCCCCAGCTTCTCCAACGCGGCATGGACGGCTCGGCCCAGCACCATCGACGGCGACACGGGCGTCTTGATGCCCAGCAGGTAACGGGCCTTGAACATCACCGGGCAGGTGACGAACGCGGCCAATTTCGAAGGGCTCAATTGGTGGAGCCCCTTTTCGATCACGATTTCCTCAGGCATGGGATCTCCTGAAATGCAGCAGGCCCCGCGATTGGGCGGGGCCTTGCTGCGAGAGAAGTGAAATGCGCTTTGGCTCAGCGTTTCGCGGTCATGCTTTGCGAAACGAGTCGGCCACGAAGTAGCCGTAGCACACCACATAGATGAACGCCATGCAGGCGGCAATCCACGGGTTGACGAGAAGCGCCATGAAGAATGAACCTGCGGCGAAATGGGCGACAAGTAGTGCCCACTCAGCCGCGCCTAGTCGCGACTTCTGCATTGGTTTCTCCTGTTGAGGGTTTACGAGTGAAGGGCCTGCTCAACGGTGAGCCTGCCCGCTTTGATTTCGCCGAGATGGCCGATGAGCGCGCTGGCCTGTGCGCGGTCCAAGTCGTCGAGGCGCTTGCGGAAAAGCCGATCGCAAAGCATCTCGACGGCCGGGAAGTCCAGACCCAGCGGCTTGAGTTCGCCAACGAGGCTGCGAACAAACTTCAACTGCTTGTCACTCATGCCCGCCTTGCGGCCATTGTTGCCGGCGTGGCCATTTCCACCGTTGCCGTGGTAGCCATTGCCGTTGTGCCCGTTGCTGTGCAGGCGGTTGACCGGCTGAGGTGCGGGCTGCTGCTGCACCGGCTGGGAAGGGCGGGACACGGGCTGACCCGCAAGCTGCTGCTCAACGGCCTGCTTGAGCGTGTTCCAGAGCTCGGCGGCTTTGGCGGGCACGGAAGTAACGTCGCCATCGGCCAGTTCGATCTCGACGCTGGCGGAAGCGGACTCGCTGCTGTACTCCTGTTGCCCCGGAACTTTCTTGCTGTACGACGCGTGAAGCTTGATCATGGGAATCTCCTGGAAGGGTTCGAAGAACTGCAATCCAGAAAACTCTCAGCATTTGGCTCGTGCAGCGGAGGTTCGGTCGTGAATCCATCTGTTCTGCTCATTCCGTTGCTCGCTAGCACGATTCTTGTTGGGTGCTCCCAAGGCAATTCGACCGCCCCCAACTCAGCTGCCAGCGCTGGTCCTGCGAGCCGTCCCGCGCCCAGCGACGAGGAAGTGCGCTCTTTCAAGAACAACGTCAGGCGAGAAGCTGAAGACTCAAAGCCCGACTTTCGCGACCTGAAGCAGGATGAATGGCTAGAAGCCGTCAAGAATGTCTGGTCGGCGAAGGCTACCCAAGAAAGCATGAAGGAAGCCCTGCTCGCTACGCGCGGCTCGCCTGAGTTGCAGGAGCAAACTCTGAAAACTCTCTACAAGCGGGCGGAATCTGCGGACGAAACAATGGGAATGGAGTTCGCTCACGTTGGCGCCAAACGCGCCATCTACGTGATCTGTATGCGTCGTATTCGCGAAGTGCTTGGAGAAGAGCGAACGGACAGGATTCTGAAAGAGCTGGCTGAGCGGAAGTAATCACGCTGCCAGCACAGGAGTTGGTTGAGACCGATAGATGTTCGTTAGCAACGATGCAGGCACCTGGCTCCAGAACAGGCTTGCGTTGCCCCTCTTCATCGGCCGCAGGAGTTGCTTGCCAAGTTCCAACATCGTGCTCGTCGCAATATCCTTATCGACGGTTGTCAGCCAATGCTGGAATCGGTCACTAAACTGGCGCATTGCTGTGTCATCTCCAGTTCGCTTCCACAGATCCACGGCGCCGGCCCAAGAACGACGTGCGTAACTAACATAGCGAAACACGGCGCTCGTCGGGGCGGGCAATCCTGCCTGAAGTGAAAGCACCCGCTCGTGAAGCGGGTTGTGGCTGCCAACGGGTATGAGCATTACTCCTTTCAGCCAGCCCTGGAGCAAATGTAGCTGCAATTCGAGGCCGGAACGATCCACGCTGAAAATGTTGTGCTTCATCATGCGAAGGCGTGACCGCAACTCCTGCTCTGCGGGTGCATCTTTCTCAGCGTCCTTGGCCATAACGAGTCGCAGGCTGCACTTGCCCTCGTCCAATTCGGGAACGTAGTTGCGCCGAAAGTCGTCGGGGGAGATTCCCCAGGCAACATCACCGTGCTTGGCCCTATCGACCGCGCTGCAAATGACGCGCGTTCCGAGTTCGTTGAGTTCTTCTTGATTGAGCCTGCCGCGTTCTTCCCAGCACCGCTGTACGTAATCCGCGATGAGGGTTTCGCCGATTGCCACATCTCGCTTAGACAGCGCGGCCTGTTCAAGTGCCTTTGGTGCGCTGATCAACTCACCTTTGCTGGACTGCGGGGGGATCCAAGGTGCGCTGTTTTGCCAACCCTCGGGCGTTACGCGAATCAACGTGATGCAGTCGCCATCAAAGTCACCCTGAAAGCTGTCACGCCAGGTCTCGGCGTTTACATAGCATACGGGACCATTGTGGACAGCCACGACCTGCATGGCATTGATGCTCGATGGGCCGGTGATCGGATAACGAGTGGCGAGAAGCTCGACGCGCTCGCCTCGCCTTACGCTTTCGCGCTCTTCGTGCGAGAGCATGCGTGACGGCACGACGATCTCGTACTTGCCCAACTTCGCAGACGGAGCGGCATAGAGCCATGCGCCCGGACAGCGCCCTTTGCGAATACGGTTGCGGAAAATGCCCGCGAGGATTGGAAGCACGCGCTGCCGCAAGTATGGAATCGAAACGTCTGCGCATCCGGCATGAAGGTGGCGAATGAGCTGGTTTCGAATCTCGTGCTCGTCCGCATTGGCGTCCTGGGTGAGACCGAGAAGGTACTTCAGCGACGCAACGTCGCCGGTCAGTGCTTTAGCCCAATGGCTTGCGACCAAAGGAATGTCGCTTGCTGCGAGCAGCCGGGCACCCAGTTCCGCGGGCACGTACTGAAGCAACTGACGGCTGATTCCGGCGCGGTGGAAGCTGGTGTGATTCTCGGTGGCGTGAAGTCTCAAGTCGCGTTCGGTGAATTCGGCGACTGTTTTGTCCTCGTAGCGCTCTTTGAAGAGCTTCAAGTTGTCCCGGAAAAGGATGCCGTCGATTGGCGTGTCCTTGAAGTAAAGCTGTCCCGCACGGCAAGACACCCCCTCGGGCAAGACGTCCCAGCGGTGATGCCAATGGCGCAGAACCACTTTCACGAAGTGGCTGACCATCTTGAATACGGAGCAAAGCGGCTGCGAAAACGCCCGGCGCAAAGTCTCCACCCCTGAATAGCCGAGTATGCCGTCTCCGTCGTGTACGGTGTCGTCAACGATCAGCATGCGCAGGACAAAGGGGCTGCCGGCTTGGGACGGCTGTGTGAGCCGCGAGAGTGCTTTCACACGATTGAGCCCGTCCAACCCGCTCCAGCCGTCCACGATTCGACTCAGGACCAGTTTGTCGGTGCATGCGAGCAGTTCCCCACGCGACGCTGAGTTGATCGTCCCGCCAATCAGTTGCCACAAACGCCCACAGGCGCGGAAGTTCGCCGGAAACAAACGCGACAGTTCTTCTCGATAGTGCGGCTCGCGATCCCACCTGCCGTTGTGCTCCTGCCAGAACTCGACTACGGCGATCTCCTCGCCGCCTGGCAGCTGATCCACAAGCTCACTGCGACTCAGGGTCGCGCCCTGGTTGGCAAGGGCCACTTGGACACGGCCATCCTGTGAGCGCCGCAGTTCAAAGCGCTTGACCTCCGACACCGCATGACACAGCTGTTCCGTCCGGTCCAAAGGCTGACGCAATTCGGTTTTCATCATTCGCTCCTGTTAATGGGCAAAAAGAAAGGCCGCCCACGGTGGACGGCCTGCGAACTAAAGACGGTTTGAAGGGTTACCGTGTACCCCGAGATGACCCCGGGGGGGCTCGAAACTCAGGCCAACGGGTCCCCTCTCAAACCCCACCTGGTTCGTCAGCTTCTTTTGAAAAATACGGCCTCGCGTCAAGCAGCGACAACAATCCGAGTTGGGTAGATTTTGTGCAGTGGCAACCCATGGTTATTTTGCCGCGAGCCGCTTCGTCGAATTGACGCAACTCATTTGAGCCAAATCAGTTATGCAATATCCATGCGCACAGTAGGACATTCGCCTGTGCTTGACGCCTCGGTTTACTGTACCTGGGATTTTTGAGGATCAGCCACCCTCGTGTGCGGCTTTGGCCTCGGCCGTCAATTCGCTGATCAGGGTGTCTAATCCCATGGCCTTCTCAAACGTTGGGGCTTTCTTCCGTGATGGAACTGGCGCGCGGTAGTGCCTCTCCGCGATAACCGTTGAGTGCCCCTGCCATAGAGCGCAAGTAGATGCGGACACGCCCATTGAAGCGCCATAGCTTGTGAAGTTCTGGCGCAACCGTTGAGGGCTGATCTGAACGCCCGCGCGTTGGCACGCATCAGCCCAGGCAGACTTCGCGAAGGCTGGTGCGGGGATGTCGTTGTGCGGCAACACGAACTCACGTTCAGTCTTCGAACTCCACACTTTGAGCAGTTGAAGGAACTTCGGTGCTACTTCACCTTCGGCTGCACCCGCCAATGGCACGAATCGCTCACGGCCGGTTTTCTGCGCGTAGATGGTTATGCCTTTGCGTTCGAAGTCAACGTTGGACCATTTCAGATCAAGCGCCTCTTGGCGCCGGCAGCCTGTCAGCACCAACAACAAGAACAACTGAGCAATAGGTGTGGCTGGACGCTGGTAGATGCCCATCTCAAAGGCTTCCGCGTTCCCGAACTTGGCCTTTGTCCTTTCGATCTCGACTCGTCGTTCGCCGCGATCGATGGCAAGCGCGGCCTCCGCGAAATCGACGAGCTGCTGTGGCGAATACGCTTTTGCAACTCGGTGGCCTCCACCGACTGGTTTGAAAGCCACTGCGAGTTCTTCAAAGTCGGGGAAGCGCCGCGGACGCAGGCTGTTGATCCATCTCAGGCAAGCGCGGACGATTCGACGATGGTGATTGAGCGTAGCTGCGCTGCGTTGGATCTTGGTCTTTCCACGCAAACCCGGTGTCGTCGCCAGATGATCAAAGTACTTCTGAAGCGTTTGACGGTCCAAATGCCCGGTGGCAAGAGCCTTCTGGCCTGGTCGCTTCAGCCAAGTCTCGAAGTGGTCGAGGGCATCATTGATTGCCCGTATTGACTGCGAACTCAAACCCTGGCGCGACTCTGGATTCGTCTCGCGGGTCTTGCCGCGCTGGGTCACGTCGTCGCGATAGTTCTTGATCTCCGCAAGTAAAGGGCTGTCGAACGCAAGCACGCCACCCTGTTTCAACGCATCGGCCCGCTCAAAAACCTCTTTGTCCTTGAACGCATTGAGCTTGTCGCGCCGTTGCTCGGCGTTCACAGCGCCCAGCGCCTCACAGAGCACACGCTTCCTTTTGGGCGTTCCGCTCGTGTAGTCGGTGTAAAAGATGTACCAGTCGGTTTGGCCGCGCTTCGTCCACTGAACTAGCCGCGGCGGTTCTCGAAGTCTTGACACGCGCTTCTCCCGGGCATTGGTACACAAATGGTACACGTAATTCGGGATAAGCAAGGGAAAAGGCCGGAACGCTTGGGAACACTACATTTGCCTTAAACCAGCTATTTAGAGCCTATTCGGAGTCAATTCGACCTAATCGGGCAAGCTTGGCCAAACGGGCTTGCCGTAACTACGGATCAGAAGGTTGCACGTTCGACTCGTGCCGGGTGTACCAGCAGCAAGGCCGCCTCCAGAGCCAATCTGGAGGCGGCTTGCGTTTCAAGATCGGAGGCCGGAGATGGCCTGGTGCACGGAAATTTGAGCGTAATTGCGACGGTTTCCGACCCCCGTTGAAGGGACCACAGGGGCACGGGGCAGGTGGTCGTGGGTTCGAGCCCCCCGCTCCAGTAAACACCGCCAGCATCGGCACTTATGCCGAGGCTGGCAGCGGTCGCCTAGGAAGAACCTGTCAGTCACCCTGACACGATTGAACGTGGTATCGATTGGTTCGTGTTCAACAACTCTGCCCGGACTTGGCGCACCGAATCTGCGCCAATCCGGGACTGTCCGACATTTTTAGCCGACGTTTTCCGTCTGCTGCGTGTCCTTTCATGGTGTCTGGTCCGCGCCGAGGCGCTATCACGGGGTCATGAGGGGTTACCATGAGATTGTTCCGGCCTATGCATGCGTGTTACCTGGCGTTTGCGTTGCTTTCCGTGGTGGGGTCGGCTGGAATCACGGACGCTCAAGCCAAGAGGGGCATCAAGCCTGACGAAACACCCACCTCTGACGCTCAGCGCATCGAAGAACTCTGGCGGCCCTCAGCTGACAAAGTCAGCAAGGCCGAAGCCGCCCTAAGCAAACTCACGCCCGAACAGCTCGCCTTGGCCAACGCAATGCGCATTCTGGTCAATCGTCCTGACGACAGTGCGCAGGCCGCGCCGCTCAACCGCTTGCCTGGGGTTGCAGCACTGGGTTCGGGAGGCGCAAGCCTTGCCACTGCGCCAGAGTATGCGCTGAGACTGGCAGCCCTGTTGCGAGCGGGACTGCCGGCAGTCGATGCACTCGTGGCCGAGACCGCGGCCTACCTGAGTTCGCCGCGAAGTGCTCAAGCTGAACGCTTCAGTGAGGTACTGCTCGATTTGCTCGTCTGTGACGCTGTCTGCGCACGCGAAGAAAGAGAGTTCGCAACGTTGCAGGCAAGGGCCTCGGCGCGGGCCAAAGAAGCCTGCGCCATGCTGAAGTGGACGTCGCAGGAACCCTCATCCCTGCCCAGCGCTGAACAGCTCCGAGATTTGGGCTGCGAGGCTCTTTGCAGGCGCATTGCAAATTCGCGCGGCTGGGTGGTTCAACTTCCCGCGGGTTGGAGTGAGGTCGTTGAATCACTGTGCCGCAGCCTGCGCTCCAAAGGCCGCCTTTGGCCAGAAGCCGTGTCATTTGCTGACAGGGCCTCGACTCCCGCTCAGAGCGCGCTCTGGATGGGCGCTCTGCTCTCGATGACGCGCTTTGAAACCTGTATGGACGTAACCAAGGGCTCGCATGCCGGCATCTATACTGCCGCATGCCGCGCCGTGACTCGGTCCATCAATGAAGCGCGCCTGGTCTGGGCAACGGGAATGGATCTTGATGGCGCAGCGCTGCTTGCGCTGTTTCCGAAGGAGATGGAACCCGATGGCTGCAAGCCGCTCCATGGCCACTTACACGGGAAATCTCTCTCCTACTTTGCGGCCGCTGATTTCAAGGCACTCGGATTGGGTCTTGCGGCTGCCATCGGCTGGCTGGTCGAACCCTCATGGAATCTGCCTGAGAGCATGCGCGAACTCTACTTGCCGCCCAGTTCCCTGGACGATAAGCACTACGTCACCCAGCTCAGTTTGAACCTGCTGGGGTTTTGCGGCGGGCTAGGCCCGACGGAGAAGTGCACAGTCATTGGTACCCCGGAGGAGTTCAGCACCTGGGCTGGCGATCTTGCGGTGTTGGATGCGCGCAAGACACCGCGCCTGCAGGACAAGATCAGCAACGCTATCAGCCAGGCCGCAATCTGGCTGAAGGCGCAGCAGCGACCGGACGGAACTTTCAACGGCACTTACAGCGCGCGGTTGGGCGGGCATTGCTTGAACATGCTGGCGCTGCTGGACGCAGGGATGTCGCGCGAGGATCCCTGCATTCGGAAAGCGTTGCAGGTGATGCCGAGTCTGAATATGGGACAGCCCACGTCTCAACTGGACGGGCCGGTGTATGGATACGCTGTCGCGTTGCTGATGTTCCAGAAATACTACGAGAAAGAGCAATTGGCGGCAAAGGTGCTGGAAGCGTCCGATCCCAACGACTACAGGAAGGCGACAGCAAAGGTCTGGCGCGGCATAAGGGCTGAGCATCGCGACCTGATCAGCAAGATTGTCGCGGTCTTGACCAGTAATGACCATGGCTTTGGCTGGAGTTACTTCGCACCGGCAACGCAGGACGGCACGGCGACCAATTTTGGCGATAAGGCATGGCGAGACAACAGCAACTCACAGTATGCGGTCATGGGTCTGAAATCCGCGTCGCTGCTGGGTGCTACCTTCGATCGCGCGATTCTCGCGGGGGAAGCGAAACGGCTGATTCGCTGTTACGAGCCCGACCGCGCCTTTCCCGCAATCCGCGTCGGGCTTACGGGCGAAAACGATGAAAAGCGCACGGGCACACCTGCCACGATTGTCCCCGGTGGGTGGGACTACACCAGCCCAAAGACTGACCCGGCGGAGAACTCTGATCTGTATGTGACGACGCCGGCCATGACCGCGGCAGGAATCTCAAGCTTGGTGATCTGTCGCGACGAACTCAGGCTAAGTGGTCTTCTGGACGCCAAACTCAAGTCGGATATCGACCTGCATATCCATGGGGCGCTGTTCTGGGTCGGCAGCAAGTTCAGCTATCGCTACATGCGCGGGCAGCCGTTGGTGCGCATCGGCGCTGAAGGCTGGGGCAAGTACTACGATATGTATTCCATCGAACGCGCTGGTGTACTCAGCAACGTGCGCAAAATGGCCAACGCCGAATGGTATGCCGAAGGCGCCCTGCTGCTTGTTGAAACGCAACAAAGTGACGGCGCCTGGCCGGACATCGCGGGCATGAAGCCCGCAGGTGATAGCAAGGGGCCCAATACCGTAGATCACTGCTTTGCGATTCTGTTTCTCAAGCGCGCGGTGGTGCCGGTAACGCGCAGGCCGGTAATCACGCAGGAAGACTAACGAGCCCCTATTGGCCTTTCGATTAGTGCCTCCTTGGTGGACATGCTTTCCTAGAGAGAATGACTGAAGCGTCGGGCATCGCGTCCTTGGTCATCGCCGCTCGCAAGGGCGATCGAGAGGCTTTCGGTGAGCTTGTGCGCATGTTTCTTCCCGCAGTGATCGCGACTGCTCTCTCGATTGTGCGTTCGCGCGAGAACGCCGAGGATGTCGCGCAGATTGCATTTCTCCGTGCGTGGCGCTCTCTCTCCACATTGCAGGCTTCAGCTGCGTTCTCCGCCTGGCTGACGACCATCGTGAAGAACTGCGCGCGGAACTGGCTGCGCGATCACTCCTTTCAATCCCGGATGACGCACGATCTCGATAGCGTAGACAAGCCCGCGCCGGAGCCGATGGACGACGATCTTCCCGCCCCGGTACGCAAGCTGCCCGGCCAACTTCGCGAAGTCGTTCTGCTTCGCTACGTCAGTGCGCTTTCTTATGAAGAGATCGCCCTGGCTCTGGACGAACCGCTCGCGGTCGTGCGCGACCGCCTCTATCGGGCCAAACTGGCTTTACAGGAAATGTTGAAATAGTCCCGACATTTTCACGATCCCCCGTGTCTCTTAGGTTATGAACGAGCAAGATATCCATCAGCAGATCTGGGAATACGCAGACGGGCGCCCTGCTTCCGCCGAGCTCGAACGTACTTTGCGGGAAAGGCCCGAACTTCGCGCCGAACTGGAGCAGGCACGCAAGCATGCGCGCCTGCTCCGGGAAACGTTGGGCAAGATCCACTCCGATGACGGCTATGCCGATCGTCTCCGTGAGCGGATTCTTGCCGAGCTTCCAAGTCCCACGGTGTCATACTGGCGTCCCCTTCTTGCGGTTGCGGCATCAGTGGCCGTAGTTCTGGCAGGGTTCTCGATCTATTGGCTTGCCGCGCGCGATGACCATGCGCAAAACAACAGAATTGGGGTCAACGCACCAGATGTTCCAGTGCCGGCCAAGTACCAGCAATGGACAGTAGAGCGCTTCAACCCTGGCGCATCTGAAACGCAGAATGCACTGGTTCGTACGGAGCAACGGTTGAGTTCAGGCAGCAGCCTCGAACTTGGCCAGCAGGAGTATGCCAAGGTCAGCGACCCCCAAACCGGCGCAACTTGGCTCGCTTACCCGGGCGCGCAATTGGCTGCAGAGGGAGAGCTGCGGTTGCAGCGCGGTTCGATCGAGTTGCAGGGCGCGAATAGCAGCGCAGAAATTGTGGCAGCCGGTATGAAGTACAGGTCGCGTTCCAATTTCAGCGTCACTGTGCAAGGCGCGGCTACTCTGGTGTGCGTTTACTCCGGGACTGTCACACAGTCCTTCACCAACACGACTGAGACGCTTGGCGAGGGCCGCCACGAACGTGGCGGCAAGCAAGAGGCTTCGCGCGTTGAAGCGTGGTCGGCCTACGTGAAGGGATTCGAGGCCTGGCGCCTCAAGGATTACGCTCAAGCGCGTGCCTCCTTTGGTGCCGCCGCCAGTAGTGCTGAACTGGATGAAACCTCGCGTCGCTACGCCCACTTCTACTGGTTCGCTTCCGCCGGATGCGAGGTCGACAAGAGTGCCGCCGTCGTCATCGGCGAGTCCTACATCAAGGCCTATGCCGGCGACGCGACGGTGCCCTACGTGCGTTTCTTCATGGGCAAATATCTACTTGACCTTGGCGAGCGCGAGAAGGGCAAAGGTCATCTCGCAGAAGTTGCGATCACGGGATCCGCGCAACTGCGAGATCTGGCACAATGCCTAATCGACGAGCAGGAAGGTGCGAAGAGGGCTCAGGCACAGGTGTTGTGGGTGACGTTCTATCGTGAGTGGCAACGACAGAATTACGCTGCCTGCGAGAAGGCCATGTTGGAGTTGCTTCGCGACTGCCCCACCGACGCAAGTGTGACGCGAGGTGAGGCGCGATTCCGTATCTTCTGTGCCGTAGGCAACCAAGCCCGACTTGAAGAAGCCATTGCCCTGGGCGACGAATTCCTGCTCGCGCACCCGAAACATGAGGCCTGCGATTACGTGCTTTACTTCAAAGCCGCCTATCTTTCCCAGTTGGGGAAAACAGATGCCGCACTGGAGACACTGTCCCGGCTGGAGAAGGACTTTCCCGACAGCTCGATGCGCAAGTTCGCGCTGACGCTCCGCGAAGACCTGCGCTCGAGAAAGTAACGACCACGGATTACCCAGAAAGCGAAACCATGAAAACGCGACCGATTGCCTTCTCGCTGGCGACGTTGGGACTGTGCCTCGCCGCTGTGCAAGTGCCTGAAGTGGTCTCCCTTGCGCAGGAATCCAAGAGCAAGACACAGACCGAGGAGCGCGAGGACTACGTCATCGCCACCAACCTGGCAGAGAGTGACGAGTACTATCAGGCAGTCAGAAAGCTGCAGGAACACCGCCAGGCAAAAACCGTGGCGCGCTTTTCGGGCCGCAATCTTGAGCCGCTATTTGTGGAGATCAAGCGGCTTCAGCCGCGATTCGTCACTTTTGTGCTGCGTCCGGGCGACATTGACCTGAACCTGAACTACGAAATTCTCGAGCGGGCCAGCGCGCTCGATGACGACCCCTTCGTCGATTTTGCCCATGGCTTCATCACAGGCAAGTCGCCAAAGGCGGCGTTGACGCTGGTCGAGAACATCATTCGAGCTGAGAATAACCCGGCCGGGCATCCATACAGCGGAGTTGATTTTGGCCCCGTCTCTATCGAGGAGGACCGAGCCTACGAATCAACGCAGCCTTACCACGGCAAATTCCGCATGACGACGTTTCAGCACAGCACCAAGGGATTTCCGGATTCTGCCAAGGACCTGCTCAATGGCGTCGGCCTGGCGCGCTATTGGGGCCACGGCATGCCCGAGGGCGTCTGTGACGGCCTGACGGCTAGCCAAGCGAAGAACATGGATACATGGCCCGCCGTGATCTTCGGCGGAGCCTGCTACACGGGAGTCTGCGGCACAACTTTTGACAAATCGCTCGGGAAGCCAACTTGTGCAGCGCGAGTAATTGCCCCAGAAGAATCGTTCTGCCTCAATCTGCTCGCTTCGGGCTGCACGGGTTTCTTTGCAGCCCTTGACCCCGATCATGGCATCACGGCCGGCCAGGAAATGCAGCACTTGATGGAGACCGGGTGCGAGTTGGGTGCGGCCATGGCCTACTCCTACGGCCTGATCACGCTGGCCGGCGGCGAAATGAAGGGCAAGTTCCATCGGCTTGAAGACGGAAAACCCCAGCCCTCAAAAGTCGGGTCAGGCAACAACAAGTATTTCGAGATCATGCGCCACGGCGCCGCCTGCCGCGCGCTGTTTGGCGATCCGGCCTTCAAGCCCTACAAGAAGGCACTCGTCGAGCCGATGTTCGCTGCCAGCGTTGATTGGCGCAGCCGTCAGGGTCGCATCACCATGCGTGCCGGTGATTGGTATGGCGGCATCGACATCTTTCACTGCGATGAAAAGGGCCACATGGCCAACAAGTTCCTGGGCACGGTCGAAATCCCTGCCGGCGTCAACGTATCCAACGTCAGGGCGACATCGCTCCAGTCCAACGGGCGGGATCTCGGCTCTCCGATCTACAGCGCATGGCAGGTTGAGACTCGTGGTGACAAGCGTTTGCTTCACGTGCAGTTTGACGTGGCTGGAGATGCGCTGCCCATAGGCAACGCGGCCGCCGGAACCTTCGCGGATTTCGTGGTTGAATCGGGTGAATCATCAGCAGCGACAATTCCAGCGGCCAGCTACGTAGTCGCTGTCGAAGACGGTGCAGGCGAAGGCTGGCAGGACGTCGGCAGGAAACTCGCGGATCACCGTAAGGCCAAACTGATCCGTTTCAAACTCGATGACCTGAAGGCACTGGTCCCGCAGTTGCGCGACGCCAAGGCCCGCTATCTGGCGCTGGTGATGCGCCCGCAGTCACTGGATGCCAACGTGACTCGTGAGCTGGTGCCGCTGCTGACCGGCATTGACGAAGACCCGTTCGTGGATGTGGCCTTTGGTGTCATCACCGGCGCCACGGCCTCAGACGCACTCAAGTTCGTCAACAACATCATTCGTGCTGAGAAGGAAGGTGTTCCCGGCCGCGGCGTAGGCCTGCACGCTGCCGGCGTCGACAAGTGCATGGAGTTGGGCGAGGCCGATTCGATTTACGGTGCGCCCGGCCGCGCTTTCCCGTATCGCGAGCATTACGTCTACGGCAAAGACACCAATTGGAAGAATTGGTGGCAGGAACGGCGCGACCACCTCAAGGGCAACGGCCTGATCGCGCTGGGCTCCTGTGGGGATTCACAGGGTATCTGGCTGTTTCCCGCCGAGCGCAACATGCAGCGCGAAAAGCACTGGAAGTACGATCCCAAGAAGGTCGGCGATGACCCCAAGGGCGAGATGCCGCGCCTGACTCCCGAAATCATTTTTGGTGGCAAGGACGGCCCAGACGTGTTTCCCGCCGTGGTCATCAACGGATCCTGTCACTCCGCAGTCACCTGCCGCACGGTGGTCGAGGCTGACATCGTGTCGACGTTTGGCGACACCGAGGGCAAGGTGATCTTCCATGAAATCGCGCCGGAGCAGTCCTTCCCATTGACTGCCATCGCGCACGGCGCCACGGCATACATCGGCCCCTTGGCGGCCAACCACGCCTCGCGTGCCTCGATTGAGAACTCATACATGCTGACCATGGGTGCGCCCTTGGGCGATGTGATGCTGCGCTGCTACAACGAGCTGGTGATGGGGTCGGCCGACCGGAGCATTTTCGTTCCGCGCCTGATTGCCAACCAGCCTTCGCCCCAGGATGAAGGCTGGTGCATGTGGGTGGACTGCCTGCACCGCGTGCTGATTGGCGATCCGGCGTTCAACCCGTTCTCCAAACCCGCGCAGGATGTTGAGAAAGTCAGTGTTGACGCAAATGCCAAGGGTGTGCGCGTGACTCTGGAAGTCAGCGATCCGACTCAGGACGTGCGCATCTGGGACCCTTGGTGCAAAGAAGGGGGCAACAACGCGCGTCTGCTGGCGGTGGTAAAGCTGCCCAATTCCGCCGCACGCATCGTCAACAAGAAGCTGGTCGAGGCCAAGGTCAAACGCGACGGCAAATGGCAGAACGTAGCTCTTAGCCTGCAGGCTGAACTGGAACTCTGCGCCGATGGCTCCACAGCCCTCCACCTGAAAGCGTCGGGCAAGCGCGGAGATCTCGAACAGGAATGGAAGAAGAACGAGAAGGGAGAGTATGAGCTCGCCAACGGAAAACCCGAGGCTATCAGCGCCGTGTTCGAGATTGAACTCGACAAGGGCCAGGGCACCGGCACCACTCCGCCCAAGACTGGCGAATCGAGTTTCGCTCCGGCCAAACTCTGGGACATGCCGCTCAAGGGTGCCGCTTTTGGCAGCGCGGCGACTGGTGACCTTGATGGCGACGGCAAGCCCGAGATCGTGTTCGGAACCTACTTTGGCGAATCTCGTACCTACTGTGTTGATGGCGCCACGGGCAAGGTCAAGTGGTTCTTCGAGGTCAAGCGCGGCCCCATCGACGGTTCTGTTGTCATTGCCGATGTGACGGGCGACGCGAAGCCGGAAGTGCTGTTTGCGGGCTCGGCCTCGGGCGAGATTGTCTGCCTCGATGGCCAGGGCAGGCAGGTTTGGGCCGTCGATGACGAGATCGATGGCGAGACTTTTGACGGCGCGATCGCGGTGGGCGATCTGGATGGCAACGGCACTAAGGAGATTCTGATTGCATCGGCCCTCAGGCTCTCCGGCGAGGGCGTGCTTTACTGTCGCGCGGGCAAGGACGGCAAGATCATCTGGCAGCAGAAGCTGCAGGGCTGGATTCAGAACTCGGTCACTCTCGTTGATATTGACGGCGACAAGCTGGACGATTGTGTAGTGGCCACGTGGCGAGGCGACAACACGGTTCAGGCATTTTCCGGGAAAGACGGAAAGCCCCTTTGGAAGTATCAGGCAGGCGGCTGGATGTATCACTGCCCGTCAGTGGGCGACCTCGATGGCGACGGTAAAGAAGAACTGGCGATTGGCGGCTACGACCAGTGCCTTCACATTCTCAATCTCAAAGGCGAAGCCGTGCGTGTGATTGACGTGGGTCTGCACATTCTCGCGCCCACCACGATGCACGACATTGATGGCGACGGAAAACTGGAAGTCATCGTGACCACTCTTGCCGGTCAAGACGGCAAGAGCCGCGCCATTGCCTATGACGGCAAAGGCAAGCAGGTGTGGAACGTGGCAGTGGGCGCCGGGGCGATCTGGCGCGGCGCTGTCGTGGCGGAAGTTGACGGCGCGCCGGGAGTCGAGCTGCTGATTCAACCAGAGGACGAATGCGCGCTGGTTGCGCTTGAGCCTAAGTCGGGGAGAGAACTCTGGCGAATCTCACTTGCGGAGTACAACACCAAGGACCGGCTCTACCGCACTTCCAGCGCAACGGTTGTCGATGACTTTGACGGCGACGGAATGAACGACGTGTTCTTCAGCGCCGGCGGCGACCTTGAAAAGCGCTTTGGCCTCGCGGTGTGCTTCAAGGGTAACGGCAGAGGCCAGAAGTGGACGACCTTCCACGGCGACCTGCGCCACCACAACCGCGCGCCCAAGTGAATTGTAAACGGCGGTTGAAAAGTGAAGCACCCCAAAGGGAGGGAAAGGGCGGTTGAAAAGTGCAGCGCCTCCAGGCAGGCCCCCTTTTGGGCATGGCGGCGCGGCGGTATTCCGCCGCCGCGCGCCGCC
>JABARW010000030.1:0-16034 GCA_019186845.1 Planctomycetota bacterium
GTGTACGACGCGCTGGGCAGCGCAGGCGAAGAGGTGCAGCAGGAGTTTGCCTATCACCTGAAGGCCGCGAGGCACCAGAGGCCCGGCCACGCGGCGTGACCAAGGGGCGCGGGCCAGCTCGCGGAGCAGTTGCATTTGTCCCAGCTTGCGCCTGGGCTGTAAGGACAAAAGCACCCCCTGTAGACACAGGGGGCTGTCAGGCACTGGCCGGAGTCGTTGCTGCAACAGCCCCGCTCCTGAACCCGGGGAGCAGGACTTCATCGACAATCCCCTGGGGCGGCGACACAATCCCCAAGATGAAGAAAGCCCTGGTCACCGGCGCCACTGGTTTTGTCGGCTCCGCTATCGTGCGCGAGCTGCTTGCATCGGGGCAGCAGGTGAAGATTCTGCGTCGCGCTCAATCGCCCTTGAGCAACCTCGAGGGACTTGAGGTTGAGCACGCCGTCGGCGACCTGATGCAGCCCCAGAGCCTCGAGGCCGCCCTGCGCGACGTTGACCGGGTGTACCACTGTGCCGCGCTGTACAGCCTCAAGGGCGGCTACAACGATTACCTGCGCCACAACGCGGTAGGCACCAAGAACGTACTGCAGGCCTGCCTCAATGCGCGAGTGGAGCGCGTGGTCTACACCAGCACCATTGCCGCCGTAGGCACGGAAGGGGCCAAGCAGCCCATCACCGAGGAAACCATCTGGAACTTCGCACCCTTCAACAACCCCTACATCACCAGCAAGTACATCGCCGAGTTCGAAGCCATGCGCTTTGGCGCGCGCGGCCTGCCCGTCGTGACGGTTAACCCCGGGGGCCCCATCGGCGAGCGCGACCTCAAGCCCACGCCCACGGGTCTGCTCGTCATACTCATGTTGTCGGGCTTCATCGTGGTGCCGCCGCTGCCGGTGCCGTTTGTAGATGTGCAGGACGTGGCCCGCTGTCACCGGCTGGCCATGGAGAAGGGCCGCCAGGGCGAACGCTACCTTTGCGTGCACAGTGCGCCGCCCCTGACGCAAGTCGTGAAAATGCTGCGCGAGCGTGTGGGCATGGGGCCTCGCTTGCGCCTGCCCGGATTCATCCACCGCCTCGGCGCGGCTTCCACCTGGCTGCTGCCTCAGTTTCTGAGCCAGTTCACGGGCGTGGCGCGGTTCATCCTGCGACGCTTCAACTACGACTGCAGCAAGTCCGTGCAGGAGCTTGGCCTGACTTACACGCCGCTGGAGGACGCCTTTGAGCGGGCCGCGCGCTGGTACATTCAGCAGAAGTACGTTGGCCAGCCGCGCCGTTACAAGTAGCGGCGAAGCGGCGGCTGCGCGGTGAGTTCAACAGATGCGGGGAAGCTGCTCACCGCTGAGCATGGGCAGGTTGCGCAGCGTGCCCATGCGCGTGCGCAGGCTGACTTGCCCGGGGCGATGGGCGCGCACCGTGCCGGCCACGACGGCATGGGCGGCCTCGGGAGTCCGGCGCAGGGCAATGAGGGCCGCCTGGGCCTGGCGCGGCGGCACGACGGCCACAAAGCGCCCTTCGTTGGCGACATAAAGGGGGTCAAGGCCCAGAAACTCGCAGGCGGCGCGCACGGCGGGCAGCACGGGGACAGCCTCTTCCTCAAGTTCGATTTCGACGCCGGCCGTCAGCGCGAACTCGGCCAATGCGGTGGCCAGGCCGCCGCGTGTGAGATCGCGCAGGCAGTGAACCTCGATGCCCGCCTCAAGTAACGAGTGAACGGCGGGCCAGAGGCACTGGCTGTCGCTCTCAAGGGAGCTCTCAAAGGCCAGGTTCTCCCGCGCGCCCATGACGGCGATGCCGTGGCGGCCGATATCTCCGCTGAGCAGCAAGAGGTCTCCTTCGCGGATGGAGCGCGGGTGAATGTCGAGGTCGTGTTCGCACAGCCCCACGCCGCTGGTCGTGATGTAAACGCCGTCGCCGCTGTCGCGCTCGACCACTTTGGTGTCGCCGGTGGTGATGGCCGCGCCGCCGCTTTGGGCGGCGGCGGCCATGGAGCGGGCGATGCGGCGCAGCACTTCGATCTCTGTGCCTTCCTCGATGATGAAGGCGGCGCTAAGGCAAAGGGGGCGCGCGCCGCACATGGCCAGGTCGTTGAGTGTGCCGTGCACGGCCAGCGAGCCGATGTCTCCGCCCGGGAAGAACATGGGGCGCACGACGTAGCCGTCCGTCGTGGTTGCGATGCGCCCGGCCTTGACCTGCGCGACGGCGCCGTCGTGGTCGGCGCTGCTGTGGAAGGCTGACGCGAAGACCTCGCGCACGAGGCTGTGCATCAGGCGCCCGCCGCCTCCGTGGGCCAGGGTGACGCGGCCGCCGGAGAGGGGGGCGGGGCAGGCAGGCTGAAAGTCGGGGGGCGGGTTCATGTGCGGTACCGGTAGTAGGCGGAGCAGGCGCCCTCGTTGCTGACCATGGTCGCCCCCAGGGGGGTCTCGGGCGTGCAGCGCAGGCCGAAGGCCGGGCAATCGGCGGGCTTCTTCAGGCCCTGCATGATGAGCCCGCTGATGCACTCGCCGCTTTCCCGGCCCGGCGTCTCCAGGGGCCCAAAGCGCTCCAGGGCGTCAAAGGCCCGGAACTGATCGCTCAGGCCAAAGCCGCTGGCTTCAATGGAGCCCATGCCGCGCCAGTGGCGGGGCTGAACGCTGAACACGCGCGAGATGAGGTCCTGCGCCTGTCGGTTGCCTTCGCTGCGAACGGCGCGGGCATACTGGTTCTCGACTTCGTGCCGGCCGCTTTCCAGCTGCCGCACACACATCAGCACGCCCTGCATGATGTCCAGGGGCTCAAAGCCGGTGACGACAATCGGCACCTTGTAGCGGCTTGCGAGGGGCTCATATTCGCGGGTGCCCATGATCGCGCAGACGTGCCCCGCTGCGAGAAATGCCTGCACGCGCGAGCCGGGAGCGCGCAGGATGGCGTCGATGGCGGGCGGCACGAGCACGTGCGAGACGAGCAGCGAGAAGTTGGTCAGGCCGCGCTGACGGGCCTGGTGGACGCTCATGGCGTTGGCGGGCGCCGTGGTCTCAAAGCCGACGGCGAAGAACACGACCTCGCGCCCGGGGCTCAAAGCCGCGATTTCCACGGCCTCGAGGGGGGAGTAGACCACCCGCACGTCCGCGCCGGCGGCCTTGACCTGAAACAGGTCGGTCCGCGTTCCGGGCACGCGCAGCATGTCTCCGAACGTGCAGAAGATGACCTCGGGCCGCGCGGCAATCTGGTGGGCTTTGTCCAGGATGGCGGCGTCGGTCACGCACACGGGGCAACCCGGCCCGTGAATGAGCGTGATCTGGGGCGGCAGCAGCTCGTCGAGGCCGTGCTTGACGATGGCGTGGGTCTGGCCGCCGCAGACTTCCATGATGGTCCAGCGCCCCCTGACGGCGGAGCGGATGGCGGCGGCGCAGGCCCGCACGGCCCGGGGATCGCGGTACTCATCGAGGTACTTCATGGCTGACCCTCAAGCGCGGCCAGGGTGCGCCGCGCCTCGGCTTCGCTGAGGCGTGAAATGGCAAAGCCCACGTGGGCCAGCACGTAGTCGCCGACCTGGGCCTCGGGCACGAAGGCCAGGTTGATCTCCTTGACCACGCCGCCGAAGTTCACGCGGCCGCAGCGGGTCTCGGCGGTCTGGCCCTCGACGGATTCAATGCGGCCGGGCACGGCAAGGCACATCGGCGTCTCCTGTAAGCGCGGCCAGCTGACCCAGGGCAATGGCGCCATCGTTGGGCGGCACACGCCGCGGGATGACGGGCGCGAAACCCGCTTCGCGCAGCCGGCGCAGGGCGCGCTCCGTCAGATAGCGATTCTGGAAGCAGCCGCCGCAAAGCGCCACCCTTTGCTCGCCGACGGTGCGCGCGACGGCCAGTATGGCCTCCACCAGCGCGTTATGGAACTTCGCGGCCGCGACCCCCGTCTCGCGCTCCTTCCGCGCGGCCGCCAGCATCGGGCGCCAGTCGAGCTGGCCGTCTGCCAGCGGCAGGGCGTAGGCGTCAGCGCGCTGTGGCGCCACGGCAGCCTCCAGCAGCATGGCCGCCTGCCCCTCGTAAGACTGGGGCCCGCACAGCCCCAGCAGCGCGGCAAAGCCGTCAAAGAGCCGGCCGACGCTGCTGCAAAGCGGCGCCGAGGGGCCCTGCGCACCCTCGAGTCCGGAGAGCGCGCGGCGGGCGTCTCTTGCCGCGGCGTCTCCGCCCGGCAGCCTGAAGGGAAGGAGATGTGCCACACGGCTGAAGCGGGTGCCGCGGATTTGCAGGAACTCGCCGCCCCAGACGGAACCGTCAGGGCCCAGACCTGTGCCGTCCCAGACCACGGCCAAAGCTGAGTCCAGGCCGTGCTCGGCCAGGCAGGCCAGGGCATGGGCCGCGTGATGCTGCACGGGCAAAACCGGCAGGCCCAGCTCAGCCGCGAAGCGGGTGGACCCATAGTCCGGGTGCAGGTCGCAGGCGGCCGCCTCAGGCACGGCATGAAAGAACTGCCGCAAATCCGCCGCGGTCTGGCGCAGGGCGTCGAGGGCCAGGGTGTTCTCGAGGTCGCCGACGTGCTGGCCGAGGATGGCGCGATCCTCGACCCTGATGGCTGGCGCGTTCTTCATGTGCGCGCCGACGGCGATGGCCGGCGGCCCGGCCATAGGCAGCAGCAGGGGGGCGTAGCCGCGCGCCAGGCGCAGGACCTGGGGCGCGCCGTCAATGACGCGCGCGACGGAATCGTCCAGGGCGCGGCGGATGGGGCGATTGTGCAGCAGGAAGCGGTCAGCCACGACGCCAAGGCGCTGCAGGGCTTCGGCGTTGTCGATGCACAGGGGTTCCTCGCTGAGGTTGCCGCTGGTGCAGACGACAGGAAACTCAACGGCGCGAAGCAGCAGATGGTGCAGGGGCGTTGTGGGCAACATCAGGCCCACCTCGAGCAGGCCCGGCGCGACGTTGGCCGCCAGCGCCCCGGCCTTGGAGGCTACCAGGACGATGGGCGCGGCGGGCGACTGCAGCAGCTCGGCCTCTTGGGGCGAGACGTGGGCGCAAAGCTGCGCTGCGGCGAGGTCGCGGGTCATGACGGCCAGGGGTTTGTCGGGCCGGTGCTTGCGCTGTCGCAGCCGCGCGACGACGTCGGCGCGGGTGGCATCGACCAGAAGCTGAAAGCCGCCCAGACCCTTGACGGCGAGAATCAATCCCTCGCGCAGGGCGGCTGCGGCCAGCTTGAGGGGGCTTGCGTCGAGGATAGCGCCCGAGGCGTCGCTGAAGCTCAAGGCGGGCCCGCAGGCGGGGCAGGCCGTGGGCTGGGCGTGAAAGCGCCGGTCGCCGGGGTTGTCATACTCGGCGCGGCAGGCAGCGCACATGGCAAAGGCTGCCATGGTTGTATGGGCGCGGTCATAGGGCACGCGCTCAAGGATGCTGTAACGGGGGCCGCAACGCGTGCAGTTGACGAAGGGGTAACCAAAGAAGCGGCTGGCGGGGTCGAAAAGCTCGCGCAGGCAATCGGGGCAGGTGGCGAGGTCGGGGATGACGTCGGGCCGGCTTCCTTGGCGGCTTTCGCGGATATTGAAGGCCGATTCGCCAAGCGGCTCACAGGGTTCGAAGGCGACTTGATCCACGCGGGCGGAACGGGGATGTTCCTGCCCCAGGCGCGTCAGGAACTCGGCGGTGCGGAGTCCTTCAACCTCGATGATCACGGCACCGCCCTCATTGCGAACGTGGCCACCGAGGTCCAGCTCTTGGGCCAGGCGCCAAACGAAGGGGCGAAAGCCCACGCCCTGAACCGCGCCCTTCACGACGATTCGCAGGCGCAGGCCGCTCATGCCACCTCAACGCTTTCGAGCAGAACGTCGGCGGCGGCCGGCGCCAGGATGTCGGGGTCGAGCCGGGCGTGAATCGCGGCGCCCTGGGCAGCCGTTCCGGCGGCGGCATGCTCGAAGTGGTAGCGGAAGTGGTTGGCGTCCATGTGGCAGAGCGCGCCGAGCCTGACGTGAACGGCAACCACGCGCGAGGCGTTCTGCGCCCGGGCCACGTCCAGGATCTTGCGCATGAGGTCCTGCATCAATGAGGCTTCGTGCACGCGCAGTCCTCCCGGATCTTGTGTTCCAGCTCGACGAGGGCGGCCTCCACGGGACCACTGAGGCCATGGCCGGGCGTGAAGTCGCGGGCTTCGACGCCGTAGATGATGACGCGCGGCGGCAGCCTGCCCAGCGTCCGTGCCAGCTCAATCGCATCGCCCAGGCCGATCACGTGGCTCGAGGCGAAGGCGCTCAGTTCGCCCTTGAAAGGAGAGCTTGACACGTCAAGCCTTTGCACCGCTCCCGCCTCAAGGCCGGCCTTCATGGCGTCCACCAGAATGGCCACAGAGGCGCCGTCGAGAAGGTCCAGCACGCTGAGCATGTCGCCCGGCGCCACGGCCAGCCTGACGCCTGCCAGGCCCGCTGCAGCGAGGCGGTCGACCAGCGCAGGACCGGCGCCGTCATCGGCGCGGTCGCGGTTGCCAATGCCGATGATGACCGTGCTCACCGCCGCTCCACGTTGAGCTTGAGGAAGTGGGTGCTGCACGAAATGCACGGGTCGTAGTTGCGCACGGCCTGTTCGCACTGCCAGCGCAGCTGATCGTCGGGCAGGTGCAGCCGCGGCGCGATGAACCGCCGCAGGTCTGCCTCGATGGTGGCCTGATTCTGGGACGTGGGCGGGATGATCTGCGCAAACGTGATGCGGCCCTGCTCATCGAGTTCGTAGGTGTGGTGCAGCAAGCCGCGCGGGGCTTCCGTGGCTGCGAGGCCGCGGCCGGCGCGGGGCCGCAACTCGACACAGGGCTGATGGGGGCGCTCGGCCGCCTCAAGAATGCGCAGGGCTTCATCAACGGCATAAACGGTCTCGACGGCGCGCACCACGATGCTCTGGAAGGGGTTGCAGCAGACGCGTCCCAGACCTGCGTCCTGTGCGGCCTGCCGGGCCAGGGGCGAAAGCAGGTCATGGTTGAGGGCATAGCGCGCCAGGGGGCCGACTTTGTAGTGGCCGCGCGCCTTCAGGCGGCAGTGCAGTGCCGTGGAGTGGGGCACATGCTCCTCGGCGAAGTGTTCATGGTAGTCCCGCGCGTTGATATTCAGGCCGCGGCTGCTGACGATGCGGCCTTCGTTGAAGGGATACTCCGCGGGGTGGCTCAGGGAAACGAATTCGTAGTCCTGCTCGAAGTCCGGGAACTCGAAGCCCTTGACCCAGGCCACCGTGGCCAAAGCGTCGTCGCGCGCGGCCTTGAGCTTCTCGGCCAGCGTGGCGAACTCACCGGGCGTGGGGATGCGGTAGAAGCCGCCCACGCGCACGTTGATGGGGTGGATCTCGCGCCCGCCCATCAGTGCCACAATCTCGTTGCCCGCCTTCTTGAGCCGGAGTCCGCGCTGCACGATCTCCGGGTGCTGCGCCGCCAGCTCCACGACGTTGCTCTTGCCCAGAAAGTCAGGCGCGTGAAGCATGTAAATGTGAAGCACGTGGCTTTCGATCCACTCGCCGCAGTAGAGCAGGCGGCGCAAGGCTCGCAGGGGGCCGTCCACCTTGACGCCGCAGGCGTCTTCCATGGCGTGGACGGCGCTCATCTGGTAGGCGACGGGGCAGATGCCGCAGATGCGCGCCGTGATGTCCGGCGCCTCCATGAAGCTGCGCCCGCGCAAAAACGCCTCAAAAAAGCGCGGCGGCTCGAAGATGCGCAGCTTGACGTCCTTGACCTCCTGGTCCTCAATCAGGACGTCGAGAGCGCCTTCGCCCTCCACGCGGGCCATGTAGTCCACTTTGATGGTGCGTTGTTCAGCCATCGCGTTGACCTTCTTGGCGGAAGGGCTCGGACCAGGCGTTGAAGTTGTGATACAGGCGCGCGATGTCCGCGTCTGACGCGCCGAGCTCCGTGCGCGCCCAATGTGCGAGGGAGGAGGTGTTGGGCAGCTCCTTGGGCCCGTAGCAGCCAAAGCAGCCGCGGTGGTAGCTCGGGCACAGCGCGCCGCAGCCCCCGTGGGTGACGGGGCCCAGGCAGGGCTCGCCGCGCGCCACGGTGACGCACACCGTGCCTTTGCGCTTGCACTCGACACAGACGCTGTGGGCGCGGACCAGGGGTTTGCGTCCATGCAAGAACGCGTTGATGACCTCGAGAAGCTGATACTTGTTGATGGGGCAGCCGCGCAGCTCGAAGTCGACGTGGATGTGGTCGGCGATCGGAGTCGAGGTTTTGAGTGTCTTGATGTAGGCCGGCGTGGCGTAGACGGCGCGCGTAAACTCCTCCACGTCAGCGAAGTTGCGCAATGCCTGGATGCCGCCGGCCGTGGCGCAGGCACCGATGGTAATCACCACGCGGCTCTGGCGCCGGACTTCAAGGATGCGCTCGGCGTCGTGGGTCGTGGTGATGCTGCCCTCCACCAGCGAGAGATCGTAGGGGCCAGGTTGCATGTCGCTGCTGGCCTCCGGGAAATAGGCCAGATCCACGGCTCCGGCCACGGCCAGCAGCTCGTCCTCGCAGTCCAGCAGGCTGAGCTGGCAGCCGTCGCAGGAGGCGAACTTCCACACCGCCAGTCTTGGCTTGGCCATCACAGCTCCCTGACCGCCATGAGGCGCCGCATACGGGGCCACGCAAACACGGGGCCGTCCATGCAGATGAACTCGGGCCCCAGCTGGCAGTGGCCGCAGAAGCCGACGGCGCACTTCATGTTCCGTTCCATCGAAATGAACAGACGCTCCTGCGCCATGCCGCGCTCTTCGAGGGCCGCCGCGGTGAAGCGCATCATGACCTCGGGTCCGCAGATGAAGGCTGCCGCGTTCCGGGGGCTGAAGCGCGCGTGGCGGATCAGCGTCGTGGCCACGCCCACGTTGCCCCGCCAGGCCGCATCGGCGTGGTCGACGGTCACCTCCACCTGAATGCCCGCCTGCCGCCAGGCCTCCAGTTCGACGCCGAACAGCAGCTCGTCTGGTTTTCTTGCGCCGTAGAGCAGCACGACATTTCCATAGCGGGCCCGATGTCGGGCCAGGTGGTACAGCACGGGCCTCAGGGGGGCCAGGCCAATGCCGCCGGCAGCCACCACGACATCCTGCCCGGCCTGCGCTTCCACGGGCCAGCAGCTTCCAAAGGGGCCGCGCACGCCCACCAGCGCCCCGGGCTGCAGGCCGCACAGGGCGCGCGAGACCAGGCCGACGTCGCGGATCGTGTGGATGAGGCGTGAGGCATCGGCGGGGTCGCCGCTGATTGAAATGGGCACCTCGCCCACGCCAAAGGCATAAAGCATGTTGAACTGCCCCGGGCCAAAGCTCATGGCGGCTGCGCCCTCGCCGGGCTGAAGGCTGAGCGTGACGACGTCCGCCGTTTCGCGGATGACCTCGCGAACGATCCAGGGTTGGGGCAGCCATGGCTGCGCCGCGACCATTTCAGCGTGTCTGCTTTCCATATACGTCCATCAATTGCAGCCGGGTGTCTGTAAAGCGCTGCACCAGCACGCGGGCAAAGCGTTTCATCAGGTTATAACCCAGGGCCGCGTCTGCTTCGCACTTGCCGCGCAGGCACTTGCCGTCGAACTGGATCACGCTTACGTCGTCCACGGCGCGGGCGTCAAACTGGGCCTGATGGGGCTCAAACAGCCAGGACCAGCCGATGACTTCTCCGGGCCCCACGGTCTGGAAGCGGAAGGTCTCTCTGCCCGGCGCCGTAATCTCGAGGCTGACGCGGCCGTGGCGCAGCAGAAAGAAGTGCTCGGCCGCGCCGCCGTACCGGAACAGAAACTCGCCGCTTTTGAACGAGGCCATCTTCGCGCAGCCTGTCACCAGGGCGAGGTGGGCGGACTCCAGATCTTGAAAGAAGGGGTGCTCTGCGATCACGTCTTGAAGGTGTTTCATGCGCGGCCTCCCTCGGGCTGAGTCATCTTGCGCACTTCTTCGGTCAGGTCGATTCCGACGGGGCACCAGGTGATGCAGCGGCCGCAGCCCACGCAACCCGAAGATCCAAACTGGTCAAACCAGGTGCTGAGCTTGTGGGTCATCCACTGGCGATAACGCGAGGCCGTGGTTTTGCGCACCTCGCCGCCGTGGATGTAGCTGAAGTCCGGGTTGAAGCAGGAGTCCCAGCGCTGCCAGCGCTCGGCGTGGTCGCCCGTCAGGTCGCTGGTATCTTCCACGCTGCTGCAGAAGCAGGTGGGGCAGGCCATGGTGCAGTTGGCGCAGGAGAGGCAGCGCGTTGCGATGTCCTGCCACTGCGGGCTCTCAAGGTTCTTCTGGAGCAGCTCCTTGAGGCCGGCGGTCTCCATCGTGCGGGTTTGCCGCGAGGCCTGGGCCACGGCGGTCTTCGCTGCCTGCTGAAGCTCGGCGGTGCAGGGCGCCGTCGGCAGCGCCGAGAGCAGCTCGCGGCCGCGCTCGCTGCCCGCCTGAATCAGGAAGTGGTGGGACGGCTCCAGGATTTCGGTCAGGGCCAGGTCAAAACCTTCGCGCACTTCGGGCCCCGTGTTCATGGCGACGCAGAAGCAGGTGGCGGCCGCCTGGGTGCAGTTGACGGCGATCACCAGCGACTGTTCGCGCGTCTTGGCATAGCCGGGCTCAACGAAACTGCCCTCGGCAAAGACGCGGTCCTGAATCCTGAGTGCCGCAATCTCACAGGCCCGGACGCCGATGAAGGCGTAGCGTTTGGGCTCTGGCGGCTCGTCGGTGCGCTCAAAGCGCTGGCCGGCACGTTTCAACTGCCACAGGCGGCGTTGGGGCTCAAACAGGTACTTCTTCCAGGAGTGGGGGCCGACTACATAGCCAAAGTAAGCGCCATCGTTGCGCTTCTTGAGCCGGTATTGCCCCGGGGCCTGCTCGTCCGTCCAGCCACGCGGCAAGTCGGTGCTGCCGGAGATCTCGTCGTAGACGATGGCGCCTTCGCCCAGCGTGGGGCCGACACAGTGGTAGCCGCGCGCGATCAGGGCTTCAAAGAGCCGGTCCAGCCGGTCGGCCTGCAGGATCCTTGCGTCTGTGGCGGGAACGTCGGGCATAGTCTTCCATTTTAGGCCCGGCATGCCGGGGCGTCACGGCGGATCGGGGCGTTCACGCATTCTTCACGAAGGCCAGAAGGCGTGGGTGCCCTTGCCAAGCGGCAGGGTCCCGGTAGGCTCGCGCCATGACCGAGAACACGCGCACGGTTTACGTTGAGGGTCGCATCGAGCTGCGCCTGAAAGAGCTCAACCAGCTTTTTGATTCGTTTGACCCGGCGCCGTTTCACGAAAAGGACCTCGACCAGGACGCCGAGGAGTTCATCGTAAGCTGGGCGCGCGAGTATCCCACGGACACGCCGCTGACATTCATCCTGCACCTGCCCGAGAATCAGCGCGCCTCCAACCCGGAAGAAACGGTCAGCAACGCGATAAGGAACTACTTCACGTATCGCGTCAGCCTCGCGCGCCTGGAACTCAAACGGCTGCTGCAGCAGGGCCGCACCAGCCTGCTGGTGGGCCTGGCCTTCCTGGCGGCCTGCATGGGTGCGCGCGAGATACTCAAGAGCTTCACGGAGCAGCAGGGCTGGATGGTCGTGTTTGAGGAGGGACTGCTGATCATCGGCTGGGTGGCGATGTGGAAGCCGCTGGAAATCCTGCTCTATGACTGGTGGCCGGTGCGCCGCCGCGTGCGCACCTACGAGAACCTCGCCAAGATGAAGGTCGAGGTGCGCTACGCCACCGGGGCCGTCAAGCCCTGAGCGCGGCGCCGGTCGAAACTACAACAGAGTCACCCGTGTGCCGGCGGGAATTTCGTCGGGGAAGTTGCGCATGGTGATGCGCGCATCGGCCATCTGGCCCACGCCCTTGGCGATGCCCACGGGTTTTTCGTAAGTGCGGCCGTCGGGCGTGTCGAACTTGCACTTCAGGGGCTGCGGCAGGTCCTTGGTCATGCTCAGGAACTCGGCGTAGCTGACGGCGAGGTCGATGTTGAGGATGACGTTGCCCGGCACCAGTTCGGTGCGCTTGGTTGCTTTGACACTGAATTCAAGAACTGCCACGTTGCACTCCTTTGTCGTCACGCGCCCACTTTGAATTTCTCGAGCAGGTCATTGGCCACTTTGACCGCCGCGATGGCGTCTTCGGCGTGAGCGGCGGCATTGATCTCGCGCGCGTACTCCACGCTGGTCACGGCGCCGCCGATCACCACGGGGCCGTTCCAGCCGGCCTCGCGCAGGGCCTTGATGACCTCGGGCATGCGGGTCATGGTCGTGGTCATCAGCGCTGACAGACCCACGATGTCGGCCTTGTTCTCGACGGCGGCCTTGACGATGGCCTCAGTCGGCACGTTCTTGCCGAGGTCCACCATGCGGTAACCGTAGTTCTCAAGCACGGCAATCACGATGTTCTTGCCGATGTCGTGGACGTCGCCCTTGACCGTGGCAATCACCACGGTGCCTCGCGGCTTTTCGGCCTTGCCCTGAGCGCGGCGCTGCATTTCGGCCTTGAGCACGCCAAAGGCGGCCTTCATGGCGTTGGCGCTGCGCATGACCTGGGGCAGGAAGTACTCGCGCAAGGCAAAGCGGCGGCCCACTTCACCCATGCCTGCGATCAGGAACTTGTTGTTCACATCCAGCGGAGTCAGGCCGGTTTTCAGGGCGATCTCACACAGGCCGGGCACGCTGGCGTCGTCGCCGTCGATGATGGCCGCAGCGATTTCGTTTCCCAGCTTGTCGCCGGTTTCGACGTAGGGCGGGCTGCCCTTGCCCGCAAGCTCGCCCTTGCGGTTGAGCGGCGGCGGGCCCTTGTGCGCGGCCGTGGCCCCCTTGGGCAGGGGCACGCCGATGAGCTGCTCGGCATCGCGCATGACATCAACCGATGCTCCGGCCTGCGCCGGCACGCTGTCCTTTGGCGTTTTGCGACCTGCGCTCCGCGATGGCGCCGCCTCGGCCGCCTTCTCTTCTTTTTCAATGGCCGCGTAGCGGGTGGTGAAAGTCATGCCCTGCCTGTCGCGCGCCAGCAGCAGGTTGGCGCTGTCGACGGCGCGCCGCATTTCATCGCTCAGCGGGTTGATGATGGGCAAGTCCAGGCCGTAGGCCAGCGCCATGCTCAGGAAGTGGCCCGTGAGCATTTCGCGCATGGGCATGCCGAAGCTGATGTTGCTCACGCCCAGCACGCTGCGCACGCCGAACTCCTGCTTGAGCTCCAGAATCGCCCGCAGGGTGTTGATGCACTGCCTTGGTTCGGCGCTCACCGGAAGCGTCAGGCAGTCAATGTAAACGTCGCGGCGCGCCATGCCGTGCTGGTCGGTACACTCGAGGATTTTCCTGAGCACATGGCGCCGGCCGGCGACATCGGCGGGAATACCGTCGTCGTCCACCAGCAGCGCTATGACCGCGCCGCCGTACTTGGCGATTACGGGCACGGGGTCGAGACGGCCTTCCTCGGCCGTGATCGAGTTGATGAGCGGCCGGCCTTCGCATTCGATCAGGCCAAGCTCAAGCGCCTTCACGTTGGGCGAGTCAATGCTCAGCGGGCATTTGATCGCGCCCTGCAGCGTGCGCACGGCCCACTTCATGGCCGCGGGCTCGTCGATCATCGGCACGCCCACATTGCAGTCGAGAATCAAGGCACCCGCCGCCACCTGCGACTCGGCGTCTTTGGTAATCACGCCGGGGTCAAACGACTTGATCGAAGCCGCCAGCTTCTTGCGGTTCGTGGGGTTGATCCGCTCGCCCACCACCGCCACCGGATGCTCACTGCCTATGCGCACCGTCTGCCAGCGCGAGGCCAGGCGCGACTCGTTTGGCTCCTTGCGGGGCGCGGCCACAGGCGTCTTGCGCACGGCGTCGGCAATGGCGCGAATGTGGCGCGGGTTGGTGCCGCAGCAGCCGCCGATGATGTTGACGCCCAGCTTGGCGAACTCGACGGCGTATTCGGCCATGTACTCCGGCGAGCCGGGGAAAACGGTCTTGCCTTGCACCAGTTGCGGCAGGCCAGCGTTGGGCTCCACCAGAAGCGGCGCGCTCGTGTTCTCGGCCATCTGCGCCAGCACGGGCAGAAGGCCCTCAGGCCCCATGGAGCAGTTGGCGCCAATGCCATCGGCGCCGCAGGCCAGGGCGACCGTCACGTGTGTGAGCGGGTCGGTGCCGGTCATGGTGCGGGCGCCTTCCTGGTAGAACATGCTCGCGAAGATCGGCCCGGCATAGACTTCGCGCGTGGCGATGATGGCCGCCTTGAGCTCGCGGATGTCCATGATGGTCTCGATCACGATCAGATCGGGTCCGGCCTTGGCCAGTGCCCTGGCCTGCTCGCGGAACAGTTCATACACATACTCGAACTTCGCTTCGCCCATGGGCTCGAGCACGAGGCCCGAAGGCCCGATGTCACCCGCGACAAACTTGTGGGGGTCGCCGTGTGTGGCGGCGCGGGCAATGGCGACGGCCTTTTCATTGATCTCGGCCACGCGCTCCTTCATGCCCGGATATTCTTCGAGGCGAAAGCGCGTGGCGCCAAAGGTGTTCGTGAGCACAATGTCCGCGCCCGCGGCAAAGTATTCCTCGTGGATGCCGCGCAGCTTGTCGGCGTGTTCGAGCACAAAGCTCTCGGGCAGGCCGCCCGCGGGCAAGCCGCGCGCCTGAAGTTCGGTGCCCATCGCGCCGTCGATGATCAGCGGGCGAGCGGCCATGGCGTCAAAGAGTCGTTTCTTGAGGTTGTTCACGACTGTCTTTTAGCATCCACGGCTGCGGCTGTAAGTAAGGGGCTGCCCTTCAGGTCTGGAGGGTGACGAGCGTAATCTCCGGCGGGCAGTTGATGCGCACGGGCAGCCAGCCACCGTAACCGGAGTTGACGTAGAGCTTGCGGCCCTCATGCAGATATTCGCCGCGGTGATAAACCTCGAAGGGAAGAACGGGCGTGAACTCATAGCGGCCTACGCGTCCCAGGCTGACCTGGCCGCCGTGCGTGTGGCCGCTGAGCATCAAATCGATGGGGCGCTTTTGCCCTTCCCTGAACTGGGCGGGATTATGCGCCAGCACGATGCGCGGAGCCCCGTCATCGTTCACGGCGCTGAGGCAGGCGTCAAAGCTCCTGGTCGTCGTGCTTTGCAGCAAGGGGGGCAGGCCGCGCATTTCGGGATAGTCCAGCCCCATCAGCCACAGGTGGGACGAGCCCACGCGTATCTTGCGCGACTCGTTGACCAGCAGGTTCGTGCCGGTCTCGCGCAGGGGCTTGATGACCCGCGAAACATCGGCGTTTGGCGAACTCAGGGCGGAAATGTACTCGTGGTTGCCCATGCACATGTACACGCCCAGGGGCGCGGCCAGGCCGCGCAGCAGCGCCGTGGCCTGCGTGAGCTGGCCCAGTTCGTTGTCGATGAGGTCGCCCGTGCAGACGATGATGTCGGGCTTCAGGGCCAGCAGGCGTTCGCGCAGCATCTCCAGGCGCTCGTTGCTCATGTAGCTGCCGATGTGCACGTCGCTGAACTGGGCGATCTTCAGCCCGTCAAGTTCGCTGAACTCCCGCCGCGCACGCAACGTCAGGCGGCCCAGGCGCGGGACGTCCTGGCTGGCTACCGCGCCCGCGCCGGCGGTGGCGACGATGGCTGCCGGCAACGTAAGGGAGGCGCGGGTCAGGGCGCGCCGTCGCTCCGGGTTCTCGGGCTTGTCCTCCAGCGGCTGAGGGTCGCGGCTGAGCATGCGTTTGAGTTGTCGCCAGCGCATGGCCAGCTCCAATGGCGCGCTCAGAAGGGCCAGGCTTGCACCGTAAACCCAGAAGCCAAACTGCAGGGCCATGTACGCAATGGCAAACCAGATGGGTGAGAGGTCGCGAAAGGCCCGCAGGGCCGAGAGCCCGCCGAAAGTCAGGGCCAGTGTCGGCGAGAGCATCACAAAACAGAAGGTGCCGCACAGCCAGACCAGGGCCCGGCCGCGCCGGGGGAACGCCACAAGCAGGCGACGTCGCAGCGCCCAGAAAACCCTCGCGTTAAAGAGGGAGATCGTGAAGCCGAGAAACATGAACGCGTAGTGGGCGGCCTGCATGCCTTGAGTTTAACAAAGTGCCCGGCGCGCTGATTTCGGAATCGGGGGCGGCCCTTGCGACACAGGAAGGGGCGTTGTTCGATGAACCCATGCAGGTGTTCCGTCCATTCCTC
>JABARW010000030.1:16044-98320 GCA_019186845.1 Planctomycetota bacterium
GGTGGTTCTGCTGCTGGCTTTTTGCGGCGCGGGTCTGGGGTTGTACCTGCTCTATGAAAATGAGGGCGGCGGGCAGCCGTTTTTCGTCACGTTCCAGGATGCGCGCAACCTCGAACCCGGCAGTAATGTGATCTACCGCGACCAGGTCGTGGGCCGCGTTCTGGAAGTGTCCGCGCAGGGTTCGCTGGTTGTGGTGCGCGCCACCATGGGTTCGGCGCACGCGTCATTGCTGCGCGAGCACTCCCGCTTCTGGGTGCAGGACCCCCTGGGCAAATCGCTGCTCTGCTTTGACAACCCCCAGGAGCCGGGAGCCGCGGCGGCTCCGGGGCATCGCTTCACAGGCCGCGAAACGCGGCCGGAGCCCGATCGGTTGCCGCCTCCGCGCCCCAGGCGGCTGGAATCAAAGCCCGTATGGCTTTGCGAGGTGCGCGTGAGCGCCACGCTGGCCGACGGCGCTGAGGCTGTACGCGACGAGCGCAAGAAGTCAGCCGCCGTGGTCCTGCGCCAGGAGGGCGATCAGGCCTGGGTGCTGGCGCCGGCCTGGGTGGGCGAGTTTCAGGGCGAGCGGCGCTCCTGGCAGGCCTTTGTCGAGTTTGCCGGCGGCGAGACCTGCACGGCGTCCCTGCACAAAGGCCTCGACGATCTGTGCATCCTGCATGTGGCGCACACGGCCTGGCGCGGCAAGACCGCCCCCTTCTGGCCGGAGCCCCTGGCCGCGGGGCAGGGCCTGGCCCTGGCCAACTTCAAAGGAGACTTCTTCGCCGCGGAACTGGCGGGGGCGCGCCTTGAGGGAGCGGGCCTCATGGAGGGTGGCTACTGCGCGCTGGTGGACGGGGCTAACGTGGCGGGCTTTGGCCTGCCGCCATCGGGGGATTCGGGGGTGCGCTGGGTGGCTGTGGCGGGTCGACTTGAGGCGTTGCGCGAGGCGCTGCGTTGAGGCTTGGCCGCGTCAGCTTTTCACGCCTTCAATGACCTTGACGAAATCCTCAGGATCCTTGAAGTCACGGTAGACCGAGGCGAACCGGACGTAAGCCACGCTGTCGAGCTTCTTGAGGCGATCCATCACCATCTCGCCGATGGCGCTGCTGGGGACCTCGCGGTCGTAGTTGCGGTTGATCTCGTCTTCGATGCTGCGCACGGTGTCGTCAATCTGCTCGGAGCTGACGGGGCGCTTTTCGCAGGCCTTGCGCAGGCCCGCCAGAATCTTTTCGCGCTCGAAGGGCACGCGCGAACCATCCTTCTTGACGACGCGCAGGGGCGAGTCTTCGACGCGCTCATAGGTTGTGTAGCGTCGCCCGCAGGCCAGACATTCGCGGCGGCGGCGCACGACATCGCCATCGCCTGAGGAGCGGGAGTCCACGACCTTGTCGTTGTCGACCTTGCAGAAAGGGCAACGCATGGGACAGGACGATAGGAATCTTGAGTCAAATCACAAGCGGGGCCCTACTAATCGTGGCTTCAACCTTCAGGCATTTGCCTTGTGTGGCATTCCTTGTGTATCAGCGGTATATGAAGCCTGCCGGGCGAAGGCCACACCCAAGCCAGGCGAATCCAGGTTTACGGAATATTTAGGATTTGAACCGGCGTTTGAAATTTATACGCTGGTGATCGTCAATCGCCGGCAGGAGCCACGATGAAAGCGACTGAACGCCGCGCCCGCAAGACACGCCTCAAGCGCGAAGCCATTTTGCGCTCGGCCGCCGCCGCGTTCCGCCGCAAGGGCTACTACGGCACCTCGATGGAGGACATCAGCGAGCAGTTGCTGATGACCAAGGGCAGCCTCTACTACTACTTCAACGACAAAGAGGACATTCTCTTTGCCTGCCACGATTTCTCGCTCGACCGCGTGCTCGAGAAACTGGCCGAGGTGCAGAAGAGCAGCGAAAAGCCCGCGGCCAAGCTGCGCTCGCTGATTCAGGGCCTCGTCGACGTGATGATTGACGAGCTGCAGGGCAGCGCGCTGGCGCTGGATTTCTCGGCGCTGAGCGAGCCGAAGCTCCAGAAGATCATCAAGAAGCGCGACGAATTCGAGCGCGGCATGCGCGCCATCATCCAGGACGGTGTGAGGCAGGGCGAGTTCCGGAAGTTCGACGCCAAGCTCGCCAGCTTCGCCATCCTGGGCTCCATCAACTGGATTTCGCGCTGGTACCGGCCGGAGGGCCAGTTCCACGCCCGCGAGATCGGCAAGCTGTTCAGCGACCTGTTCATCGACGGCCTGGTGAACGGAGAAAACGGAAAGGTCTAGGGCGTGTTGCGTGTGGCGTGCCCCCTGTTTCGGAAAACACGGGCGCTGCGCAACACGGAGCACGAAACACGGAGCACGACAATGCAGATCGCAAAGCGCATCAATACGTTTGACGACTGGATGGACTACCTCAAGGAGTGGCAGAAGGACATCGGCGTCTCGATCCCCGAGGCCGAGAACTTCCTGCTCACGCCCATCTATGACGAGAAGACCCCCAATGAGGTCGAGATCGGCGACTTCAAGGGCCAGCACAAGTGGGAGCGCGTGAGCCAGATCCCCACGCAGAACATGCGTGACGCACTCCTGCAGCTCATTTTCGTCCAGGGCGACACCGAGTTCGCCAGCACCGAGCAGCAGCGCCGCCTGCTCAACAACGTGCCGCACGACTACGACCGCTACGCCGCGGTGCGCATCATGCTCGAGGAAATCCGCCACGGCCTGCAGATGTGCCACATCCTCGTAGAGCATTTCGGCTCAAGCGGCAAGCTTGAGGCCAGGAAGCTGCTGGAGCGCCGCGCGTCGGAGGCTTTCCCCGATACCAAGAACCCCCGCCTGCTGGGCGCGTTCAACGAAGCTGTCGACAACTGGCTCGACTTCTACACCTACACCTGCTTCGTCGACCGCGACGGCAAGTACCAGCTCGGCATGCTCAAGCCCTGCGGCTTTGCGCCCCTGGCGCGCAGCGCGGGTCCTATGCTGCGCGAAGAGGCCTTCCACCTGGGCAGCGGCAACGACGGCCTGACGCGCATTCTGCGCGCGGGCAGGGTTCCCACTTCCATCATCCAGCGCTTCTTCAACAAGTGGATCTCGGTCGCCCTGGACCTCTTTGGCAAGGATGAAAGCAGCACCGCCGAATGGGCCTTTGTGTGGGGATTCAAGGCGCGCTTTGACGAAGACCAGCAGCGCAAGGCCGGCAACGCCGACCCTGACCGCAAAGAGCTGAACCACCACAACCGCATGCTCTACTACACCGAGGTGGCCGACGTGGTCAGCCGTCTCAACAGCTTCATCAAGGATGGCCAGCCCAAGCTCACCATGCCCGACATCAAGTTCCACCGCGGCATCGGGCGCTGGGCCAACCAGCCCTACAGCGTCACGGGCGAGCTCCTCAGTGAGGAAGCCTACAAGCAACACCTCACGCAGGTGCTGCCCACGGCGCAGGACTACGCCACCCTGGCCGAGATCTTCAAGGACCCGAGCTGGATCGAAGACAAGCCCCTTCCCAAGGACCTCTGGGGCTACCAGGAAAACGTGCGCAAGGCGACGGTCGGCCGCTGACCATTGCCTGAATTCCTTTCCGGCCCGGCGACCTGCAATAGTGACTTCGCCGGGCCGGTTTTTTGTAGAGTCCAGCCGTTCGCCCATCGAAAGGAACCCCCATGGCAGCAAACAGTGAGCGCGGCAGCGCCATCATGACCAATCGTGACTGGTGGCCCCATCAACTGAACCTCAAGGTGCTGCACCAGTACTCGGAACTGACCAACCCCATGGGGGCGAAGTTCGACTACGCCAAAGAGCTCAAGAGCCTCAACGTCAAAGCGCTGGTGGCAGACCTGAAGGCTTTGATGAGGAGGTCGCAGGACTGGTGGCCTGCCGATTTCGGCCACTACGGGCCCTTGTTCATCCGCATGTCTTGGCACGCCGCTGGCACCTATCGCGTTGGCGACGGGCGCGGGGGCGCGAGCACCGGTCAGCAGCGCTTTGCCCCGCAGAACAGCTGGCCCGACAACGCCAACCTTGACAAGGCGCGGCGCCTGCTCTGGCCGCTGAAGCAGAAGTACGGCAAGAAGGTTTCGTGGGCTGACCTGCTGGTGCTGGCCGGTACCGTGGCCCTCGAAGACATGGGCTTCAAGACCTTTGGCTTTGCCTTTGGCCGCGCTGATGTGTGGGAGCCCGATGAGAGCGTCTACTGGGGCCCTGAGGGCAAGTGGCTGGACGACCAGCGCTACTCCGGCGAGCGCGACCTGCAAAACCCGCTGGCCGCAGTGCAGATGGGCCTGATCTATGTGAATCCCGAAGGCCCCAACGGCAAGCCCGATCCGCTGGCCGCGGCCAAAGACATCCGCGAAACGTTCGCGCGCATGGCCATGAACGACGAAGAAACCGTGGCGCTGATTGCCGGCGGCCACAGCTTTGGCAAGACACACGGCGCGGGCCCTGCCGGCAACGTTGGCCCTGAGCCCGAAGCCGCGGCCATTGAAGAGCAGGGTCTGGGTTGGAAGAACAAGTTCGGCACGGGCAAGGGTGCTGACACGATCACCAGCGGCCTTGAAGTCACCTGGACCTCCACGCCCGCGAAGTGGAGCAACAACTTCTTCTGGAACCTGTTCGGCTACGAGTGGGAATTGACCAAGAGCCCCGCCGGCGCGCACCAGTGGAAGCCCAAGGGTGACGCCGGCGCGGGAAGCGTGCCCGATGCCCACGACAAATCAAAGCGTCACGCTCCGGCCATGCTGACCACCGACCTGGCCCTGCGCTTTGACCCCGCCTACGAGAAAATCTCGCGCCGCTTTTATGAAAACCCTGACCAGTTTGCCGACGCCTTTGCCCGCGCCTGGTTCAAACTTACACACCGTGACATGGGCCCCGCCTCGCGCTATCTCGGGCCGCTTGTGCCCAGGGAAACCCTGACCTGGCAAGACCCCCTGCCGCCCGCCCGGCGCCCCTTCATCGGCGAGAAGGACGTCGCCGCGCTCAAGGCGAAGATTCTGGCTTCGGGGCTCTCAGTCTCCGAGCTGGTGTCCGCGGCCTGGGCCTCGGCGTCCACGTTCCGCGGCTCGGACAGACGCGGCGGCGCCAACGGCGCGCGCGTGCGGCTTGCGCCGCAGAAGGACTGGGCGGTCAATGAGCCCGCGCAGCTGGCCAAGGTGCTCAAGAAGCTGGAGGCCATCCAGGCAGCGTTCAACAAGGGAAAGAAGTATGTGTCGCTGGCCGACTTGATTGTGCTGGGCGGTTGCGCTGCCATTGAGAAGGCGGCCAAGGCGGCGGGGCACAAAAACGTGAAGGTGCCGTTCAAACCCGGCCGCGTCGATGCTTCACAGGATCAGACCGACGTGCAGTCCTTCGCCCCGCTGGAGCCCACGGCCGACGGGTTCCGCAACTATCTGCGGGACAGCCATCCGCTGTCGCCCGAGGCGCGGCTGGTGGACAAGGCACAACTGCTGACGCTGACCGCGCCGGAAATGACCGTGCTCGTGGGCGGCCTGCGCGTGCTGGGTGCGAACTCGGGCAAATCGAAGCATGGCGTGTTCACGAAAAACGTGGGCGCGTTGAGCAATGATTTCTTTGTCAACCTGCTGGACATGGGCTTGGAGTGGAAACCCGCCAGCGACGGCAGCTACGAGGGCATGGATCGCAGGAGCGGCAAGGTGAGGTGGACGGCCACGCGCGTCGATCTCATCTTCGGCTCCAACTCGCAGCTGCGCGCGCTTTCTGAAGTGTACGCCTGCGAGGACGCCGGCGAGAAGTTCGTGACTGACTTCGTGGCGGCATGGCACAAGGTCATGAACCTCGACCGCTTCGACGTGAAGTAGCGGCGGCGGGCTCCTGCTCCGGTCCACGGGGCAGGAGCCCCAGGCGCCGCAGGGCGGGTTGCCGTTTGCAGCGACGCGGCTACGGCCTTTCACGCAGGGAGTGCGGAGTTTTCGGAGGCGCGGGGAGAGGCTTTGGAGTCGACCTGTATCTCGAGGGGAGGCACCCTGGCATCCGCACAGGCTGCCTGCATGGCCAGGACTTGGCGGGCAAGCTCCTGCATGTCCCCCAGGGAGCGGATGATCTCAAGGCCTTCGCGCCACGCGCGCATCGCGTCATCCGTGTTCTGCAAAGCCAGCAGGCAGCGCGCATGGCCGCACAGGTGGAAACCTTCGCCCTGACGGTTGCGGACCTTGCGATGCAGCACGAGCGCGTTGCGAAACGCTTCATCGGCCAGTTGGGGGCGCCCGGTGTCCGTGTAAATGATTCCGAGATTGCCCAGCGCAATGGCCTCGCCCCGGTGATTCTGCACCTCCTTGTGGATGAGCAGCGCCTCGGCGTAGGTCGCCTCGGCCTCTTGAAAGCGTCCCAGGTCGGTGTAAACGCCGGCGAGGTTATTGAGCGTCGTGCCCTCAAAACGCCGGTTCCTCGTTTCGCGGTGAATCTCTCGGGCGCGCAGCAGCATCGTCTCGGAGAGATCCAGGCGCCCCATCCGCCGGTACAGCGCGCCCAGATTCGTCAGGACGTTGCCCTCATTGCGACGGCTGTGAATCTCCCGATAAATGGCGATGGCCCGCTCGATCAGGGATTCGGCGGCTGCCAGCTCGCCCATGTCCATGTACAGGTTGGCCAGATTTTCCGACGCCACGGCCTCAAACCGCGGGTTCCCGATTTCGCGCTGGATTGTCAGCGCAAGCTGGAACGTGCCCAGGGCCCGCGCATGCTGGCCGGATTGCCGGTAAACCGTCGCCAGATTGGTGAGCGTGTTGCCTTCGCTGCGCCGGTCGCCGGTTTCCCGGAATAGCGCCAGCGCGGCCTGATAGTGGGTTTCGGCCTCCTCCGTGCGTCCTGTTTTCTTCAGCAGGTTGGCAAGATTGCCCAAGGCGATGCCTTCATTATTCCGATCCTGCGACTCCCGGTGAATGGCGATCGCCCGCTGATAGGCGGCTTCTGCCAGCGCCACCTGTGATTGCTCGGTGTAATGGTTTGCCATGGTTACCAGTACCAGGGCTTCGATCCGTCGGCTCTCCGATTGCTTCGCAAAGTTCAATGCCTGCTTGCTCACAGACTCACAAAGCTCGGGACGTCCCATCTCAAGATACAGCGACGCCAAACCGTTCAGGATGGCTGCGGCGTGGTCCGGGGGCCCGGCGTCCTCAACATTAGGGGTGATTTCCTTGTAGACGCGCTCGGCCTCCTGCAACTGTCCTCGCTGTTGTAGCGCCACCGCAAGCCGACGCAGGGCTTCGGTTCTTTCAGCGCCGCTTGCGAGTTTTGAGACCTCCTTCCAGAGCTGGGGCGCGCCGGGGCGGGCCTGTTTGTCAGCGTGCGCGGCCGCGCGCTTCAGGTAGCGGAGGCGGGCGTCTGTCCACTTCGGCGTTTCATCGCGCTGAGGGTAGGCGGCCTGAAGCGCGTGCTCCGCCAGTTCTTCCGCGACCGGGTCACTGGGGTGTGCGGCAAGTGGAGCGGTTTCCAGTGGTCGCAGCGGCGGGGGCTTTGGGGCGGGACCTCCGTGCAGCTGCTCGATGATCTCAAAGGCCAGGGCGTGCAGCTTTGCGCGCTCTCCGGGAAGCTGGAGCTGATAGGCGGCATCGCGCAACACGGCGTGCCGAAAGAGATATGCCTTCTCGGCGTGCATGGATGCCGCGCAGTTTAGCCGCCAGGAGGAAGGGGCGCGATGCCGGCCGCTTCGCAGAGCTTCGCTTTCTCGCCAGTCCACCGGACTGGCTCGACATCGCGCAACACGGCGTGCCGAAAGAGATAAGCCGTCTCGGCGTGCATGGGTGTCGTGCAGTCTAGCCGCTAAAGGAAGGGGGCGCGATGCCGGCCGCCTGAGCGTGCCGGCGACCGCGCCTTCTGGAGGCACTGCAAATAGTGGCCCAGAATTGACAATTTATTGAAATTTGGCAAATTATGTGTATGCGAAAGACCCTCATTGCCCTGTCGTTGTTGCTTTCCGCCTGTGCAGCCACTGCTGACGCACCGCCGCAGTCGCCGCCGAGGCCTGAGGAAGCCCAGCCCAAAGTTGTCCAAGTTCCTGCTACCGGGCCGGCCCCCGTTGATTCAAAGGGGGGCGAGGCCGCCGCGCCTGAACCATCGTTGTCCGAGGGGCCTGTCGTCGCGGCCGAGTCTTTTCCGCCGAAGGAAAGCGAGTTGCGTCGCGCCGCCAGTGACGAGCCCAAGCAACCCGGGCCGGAGGAGAGCTTGTCCCGCTCCCTCGAAGCGTTGCGGCAGGCGGCCGACCTCCACCGTGGCGGCCACACCGAGCAGCGGGCCCTGGTGGGGGCGCTCATTGGGCGCGGCGACGCGGCATCTCTGGCGGAGGCCGAAGCCCTGCTGGCGGCCATGGAGGCGAAGGGTGGATTCAATCCCCAGTGGATGAGGCTGATGCGTGCTGCGCTGGCGGCAGCGGGCGGGGAGAACCTTGAGTTGGCCGGCCTCGCACGGGCGTCCTGGCTGGAAGCACTCGCGGCCCTGCCGCCGGAGGTGGGGCGGGTGCTGGCTTCAAGCGGGGAGCGCCTGGCCGACGGGAGCTTTGGCGAGCGAGGTTCCGTCGCCTATCAGCCCGACGACTATGTGGCACTGGCGTTCGAGGCGAAGTGTCTTGGTGTCACTGAAAATGCCGGACGCTTTGCCTACGACTTCAAGGTTGATGCCAGACTACTGAACAGCAAGGGTATCGAAGTCGAGAGCTTCAGGCCGCCGGCGTTCAGTTATCGCGGCCAACTTGACTACCCGGCAGACCGATTCAGCTGGTTTGAGTTCGTCCTGCAGCAGCGCCTGCCGCGCGAACTGGCGCCTGGCATTTACACCGTGGAAATCGGACTGACGGACGCTCAGAGCAAGGGCGTCTGGGGCCGCGTCACGGCCAAGCTTGAGATACATGTCAGGTAGCTGACAATGCGGCGGCCATCAAAACTGAAGCGGCGGGGCTTGGCCCCGCCGCTTGGTTGACTGTTTACGTGCACGCTACTTCTTGCCGGGGCAGTGGCCGCCACCCTGAGGCGGAGGACCCTTGGGGCCACCCTGAGGCGGAGGACCCTTGGGGCCACCCTGAGGCGGAGGACCCTTGGGGCCACCCTGAGGCGGAGGACCCTTGGGGCCGCCCTGAGGCGGAGGACCCTTGGGGCCGCCCTGAGGCGGAGGACCCTTTGGGCCGCCCTGAGGCGGAGGCGGCGGCGGGCAGCCGGGTCCACCCTGCGGCGGAGGCGGAGGCGGGCAGCCGGGTCCACCCTGAGGCGGAGGCGGCGGCGGGCAGCCGGGTCCACCCTGAGGCGGAGGCGGCGGCGGCGGGCAGCCAGGTCCACCCTGCGGGGGCTGGCCGGGCTGTCCCTGCGGGGGCTGAGGCCCGCCCGGAGGAGGCGGGGGCGGCCCCTTCTTGGGCGGCTTAGGCGGCTTCTTCTTGGGATCTTTCTTTGGATCTTTCTTGGGGTCCTTCTTCGGATCCTTCTTGGGATCTTCGGGACCTTCCTCGTTGTTGTTGTCGTTGTCGCCTTCGTTCTCGTCGTCCTCGTTGTCTCCGTGGCCGTATCCGTGGCCCTTGCCGTGCTCACCATGGCCGGGGCCGGACTCGTCCTGGTGGCCCTTGCCTTTCTCACTTCCTTTGGACTTCTGCGAATCACCGGAGCCGGCAGGCGGGTCTGCCAGCAGTGGTGTGGCCGCGAAGGCGGCAACAGCCATCATCAAGAGGATGCGTTTCATGGCTCAGTTCCGAAGGGGACTTCGAAGGGGTACACACCTTTCACGGAGGCCCCCCTGCCAGTTTCACGCAGAAATCGGGAAATCATGCTTGGCCAGGGCTTGGCCCGCCGCCGGGGCTACCTCAACCAGGGCGTGATAGGCGCCACAGACTTCTCGCCCGTGGGCGGCGGAGTCTTCAGTGGGATGGTGCCGCGCTTGAGGAACAGCAGGGCAAATGAAGTGTCCACCGCGCCGCCCCAGTCATTGGCCGGCGTCTGGAGGCATACGAGAGCACCCGCGCCTTCGTTGTACCAGTCATGCTCGCCGATGTATCGGGCGTCGCAGAGCACGCCTACCCGTTCCAGCCCGTAGAGATAGTAGTAATACCAGGCGCGGCCGAGGTTGGCGTTGCGCGTGATGGAGAAGTGGACCTCCATCCAGGCCATTCCGCTCTCCATGGATTGGGCGGCGCTCTGTTGCCAGGCCGAGTAGTTGACGTGGCTGCCGAACTCCGCGTTGCGCTGCTCGGGCGTCATCAGGGCGGCGACATCAAGCGCGATCATCAGGCAGGTCAGCCCCGAGCAAGTCATGGAACCGTAGGCGGAAGAGAGCTTCGTGGCCGGATCCCAGCGCGCGGCCGCGGAGTAGGCCCAGCCGCGGGCTTTGACTGTCTTGCCGGCGCGGGTGAAGCGGGGCTCGCGTTCTTCGGGTGTTTCGGTTTTGCCGGGGCGGCCCGGCTTGGGCGGCTTGCCGCCGATCACGCGCTTGATGGCCGGCCCGTCGGCCTCCTGCAGCTTGCGCAGCTCCTCGACGTGGGTTCGTACGATGCCGGAGGGAATCTTCAGCCCGCAGCGCAGGCAGGTGCCCAGGGCCAGCAGGGAGTACTGGGTGACGGAGAGGTCGAAGCGCTCGGTTTCGGCGGCCTCGTGCTTGTAGTTCCAAAAGGGGTTCTTCTTGTTCTGGTTGGCCACGATCCAGTCCAGCAGGCGCTGCATCTCCTTGCGGTCCTCCGGGCTCAGGGCCCGCTTTTGTTCCACCTTGCGACCGTCCAGAAACGAGCGCTTTTCATCGTCGCTGATGTACTTGGCCTCGTAGGCCATGAGTGAGACGGCCACCTCGTAGGTGTTGTTCACCTCCTGGGCCTTCATGGCCTCGAAGCCCGCCACGACCTTGGGGTCGTCGCTGCTGATGCCGCAAATGAGCAGCGCCAGCAGAGCCAGGGCGGTGCCGCCGCGCTTGTGGCTGGAGTAAACCCACATGCCCTCTTTGTCCTGCATTTCCAGCAGGCGCTGGCGGCCGGTGACGATGGCGGCATCGACGAAGCGCTTGAGGTCGGTTTCATTCGTCGTGTCGAATTCGCGGGCGAACTGCCACTCGAGCTCCCAGTCGAAGAAGTTGAAGCGCTTGACCGAGCCGGCTGTGGCCCCAAGCTCAAAGCTGAAGCCCCGCACACTGAAGGTTGCCCCGCGCAGGTAGCCTGCGGCGGTGTCAAAGTGTGCCGTGCAGGTCACGGTCAGTTCGCGCCAGACATGGAAGGGCTTGGATTCGTCCGCGGGCTGCTGGGCGTCAAGCAGGCTATGGCGGCTTGCAATGGCGCAGGTAGACCACTTGCCGAAACTCATGGCTCCCGCGACTTCGTAATTGCTCTGCACTTTGAATGCGGGGAATCCTTCGTTGCGCTCAAAGCTCCATTGCCGCTCGTATTTGTCGCCCTTCCTGGAAGACTTTCCGGGGACGTACATTGCCAGTTGCATCAGCAGGTCTTCCCAGCTCAGGGGCGGGCACACTTCGTTGAGCAGCCCGGTGCCCTGATCGCGCTTTTCGGCCTGCGCGATCTCGTAGCCGAACATGTGGAAGTGCCCCTTGGGGGGCTGGACCAGGTTGTCGATTTTGTCGGCGACTTTGCGCTGAGCCTGGGCCTGTGCCTGCTCCCCCTTGGCGTTGTTGAACAGCAGGTAAACCCGCTTGGGAAGACGCCAGCGCAAGTCAAACGTGTTGTCCTGCGCCTGGGCCGGGGCCAAGGCGGCCCAGATCAGGCAGAGGGCGGCCGCCGTAAGATACAGGCATGCGCGAACACTCGACACCGGATGCTCCTGTGCTGGAATGACAAATGGGCGTGCCCCACAGCCTAGCCCCGGATGCCCTGTTTTGAAGCCCTCAAAGGCAGAGATGACAAAAGTATGTCAAGCCGCGCGACGCTGAGAACCTCTGTACGCGCCTATCGATCCAGAGAAGCCAGACGCTCGCGGGCCGTCTTGAGCAACTCGCCAACATCCTTCTTGCGGTTCTCAAGCGTGGACTTGAGTGACTTGGCCTCATCCATCAGGCGCTTGTGGCCGTCGGCGCCGGCGAACTTGGCGTCATTCTTGATCAGGTTCTCGGCCCGCTTGATTTCAGTATCCAGCCGTGACTGCTCGCCGCCGGCCCAGCTGATGTAGGCATTGAAGCGTGCCTTGTCATCCTGCTTGATGGCCGCGCAGACCGCCGGATCGGCCACGGACGAAGTATCCGTCTTGGTGGGGACGCCCGGCAGCGCGCCCAGGGCCGCGGACCACGTGCCCAGCGCCTCTCCGGCCTTGCGGGTGCGGTTGTTGGCGTCGCCCTGGGCGGTGATCTGCTCTTCGGCGACCTTGCTGGCTTCGGCCCGCAACGCACCGCGCTTGTCGGCCAGGGTTTCGGCCGCCTGCATGCGCGCGGCTCCGGCCTTGCGGGCGGCCTCATCCAGCTTGACCGCCTCGGACTTGAGCCTGGCCTTTTCGGCGTCACTGGCGGACTTCTGCTTTTCGAGGTTGTCCTTGAGGCTCTCGGCGGCGCGCGTCTCGGCCCTGATGGCCTCTTTGTAAGTGTTCTCGGCGGCGGTCACTTCGCGCTGCAATTGCTCAATATCGTCGGCGCGGGCAACGCCGCCGAGCGCGAGCAGAAGCAGGAGCAATACTCCCGCGCTAAGTGCCAGGTTTCTGAATCCCATATTTCTTCATCTTGTATTGCAAAGCCGTACGCCCCACTCCCAGCACCCTGGCTGCGCGTGACTGGTTCCAGCCGCTTTCATTCATGGCCGCCAGGATGGCGTTCTTCTCAATGCGTTCGAGGTCGCCCGTCAGGCCCTGGGCGGCCGTGGCGGCCGGCCCGCCCTGAACCTCCGCCGGCAGGTCCTGCACGCGGAGCTCCGCGGCCGGCGCCAGAGCCACCATGCGCCGCAGGGCGTTTTCCAGCTCACGCACGTTGCCCGGCCAGTTGTGAGCCTTCAGCGCGGCAATCACCGGTTCCGGGCAGGCCTGCCTGGCGTTTTCCTTCTTCAGGAAGTGGCGCACGAGCAGGGGGATGTCCTCGGGCCGCTCGCGCAGGGGAGGCAGCTGGACGGTGACCACGTTGACGCGATAGTAGAGGTCCTCGCGGAAGGTTCCGGCGCGGGCGAGCGCGCGCAGGTCTTTATTGGTCGCGCAGACCAGCCGCGTGTCCACCTTGATGCTCTCGCTGCCGCCCACGCGTTCAATGTGCTTGTCCTGCAGCACGCGCAGCAGTTTGACCTGCGTGGAGGCCGGCAGTTCGCCCAGTTCATCGAGAAAGAGCGTACCGCCGCTGGCCATCTCAAAGCGCCCCTTGCGCTGACTGTCGGCGCCGGTAAACGCGCCCTTTTCGTGCCCGAAGAGTTCGCTCTCAAGCACGCCCGGTGCCAGTGCCGAGGCATTGACCGCCACGAAGGGCTTGGCGGCCCGGGGGCTCAGCGCGTGTACGGCGCGCGCCACCAGCTCTTTGCCCGTTCCGCTTTCTCCCAGAATCAATACGGGCACCACGGAGCGCGCCGCACGCCTGACGATATCGGCCACTTCCACGAGTTGAGGCGCGCGGCCCACGAGGCCCGGCAGTACTTCATCGTTTTCAAGTTCCGGCTGGCGCAGGGGCTCTTCGCCCGGCTTCTGACGCGAGGCGCGGCCTTCTTCAATGGCCCGCTCCACCTTGAACTCGAACTCGCCGAGGTCGAAGGGCTTCTCGATGAAATCGGAGGCACCCAGGGCCATGGCCTGCACGGCGTCTTTTACGCTGCCGTGCGCCGTGATGAAGATGAACGGCGGCACGTCGCCGTGCTTGCGCAACTCCTTGAGAAAACCCATGCCGTCAAGGCGCGGCATCTTGAGGTCGCTGACAATGGCGTCAAAGCGGCGGCGCTTGCAGGCGTCCAGCGCGGCGAGGCCGTCGGCGGCCTGCGTCACGTCGATCTTGCGGGCGGACATGGCCAGGCTGAGCATGTCGCGCATGGATTCCTTGTCGTCCACTACCAGGATGTGCGGGCGTTCTGCCATGGGCGGTCTCACTCTGTCTTCTTGGCGAATGTCGCCTTGAACATCGTACCCGAGGGCCCCGTCCGGACCAGCAAAAGCTCGCCGCCCAGGTCGCGCAGCAGGCGTCGCGATATGGCCAGACCCAGGCCCGTGCCGTCAGCCTTGCCGGTGACGAAGGGCTCGAACAGGCGGCCCCGCACTTCCTCGGGAATCCCCGGTCCGTTGTCCTCAAACTCCACGGTCACCATCTTGCCGTTGAATGCCGCGCGGATGTCGAGCCTGCCCCCGCCGGCGTTTTCCCGCAGGGCCTCGGCGGCGTTGACTCCCAGGTTCATCAGGGCCTGGCGCAGCGACGTGGCGTCGACTTCGAGCTCGGGCCCCTCATCGCAGTGCAGTTCCACCTGCACCGGCTCGCCGCCGCGCGCCTTGGCGGCATCGACAACGGGTGCCAGGGCTGACCTGAGCGTGAGCTTTTCGGGCGAGCCGTGGGCGCCGCGCGAAAAGGCCAGGAAGTCGCGCACCACGCGGTCCAGGGCGCTGATTTCGGCGACGAGCTTGTCGGACATTTTCTTCTGCAGGGGGTCTTCCAGCTGGCGTGAGATGAGTTCGGCGTAGCCGCGCATGGCGGCCAGGGGGTTCTTGATCTGGTGGGCCATGCCCGCGCTGAATTGGGCCAGTTCGGCGAGGCGGCGCTGGCGCGCGAGGTCCGCCAGAAGCCGGGCCTCGTAACGGGCAATCAGCAGGGCCGCGGCCAGAGTCACGATGAACACGGCCCCGACCATGGTTCCCAGCACCACGCGCAGCGTGACAAGGCGATCCTGGTTGTCGCGGATCTGGGCCTCGCGATCGAGCCGGCCGCGCTCGCGGATGGTGTTGAGGCGCTCGACGTAGTCGGCCTCCAGTTCGATGGCAACCGCGAAGTTCGAAGGGGCCCCGGTGTCGAGGTCCCGGACGGGGGCAAAGGCATTGCGGTAAACGCGGCCCCGTTCGTCCGTGTATTCGATGGTGGTCACGGGGCCCTGCGAGAAACAGGCCTCCAGCTCGTTGGCATCCTGTCCGAATTGCGCCGGCAGCCCGAACTTGCGGCCGTCCGTGTCCACGACCAGTGTTCCGTCGCGCCGGACCAGGGCCGCCCGCCGCACCCCGGACTCCTGCTGCAAAGCGGCCAGGCGCTTGCGGTAAAGTTGCGCCAGCTGGTCGTGCTCGCTCTGGATGCCGTCGAGGCCCTGGGTGCTGATGCCCGCGGCAGCGGAAGCGGCGTAGGTTTTCAGCCGCCGCGAAAGCTGCTCGGCGTAGCCCTCGCGCACTTCGGCGCCCTGCTTGTCTGCCACCTGGCGGCGGCGCTCGGCCTGCTCGTCGTAGCCGCTCTTGATCTGCCAGTAGGCGAACAGGGCGCCGATGCTAAGGGCGGCCGCTACCACAAGCGTGAATGCCAGGCCCAGGATGAAACTGCGGCTGTTTCGGGCCTGGGCCATGGCTTACCAGTCAAATCCCACGAACAAAGAGACCTGGTGGGCCAGATAACCTTCGTTATTGAGGTCGCTGGTCCGGCGCTGGAAGTCGTAACGGGCGCCGACCTCGAGCGTCCATACGAAGTTCACGCCCAACTCGACGTTGATGCCCAGGTAGCGCTCGAACACAGATTCACGGCTGGCGCCCAGCACGTCGGGGTCGGCGCGCTCATCGAACTCGCGCGTCCAGACGTCGAAGCCGCCGCCGATGCGTACAATGGCGAACTTGAATTCCGTCTGCACCATCAGCCCGTACTGCCAGTAGCGGTTGAAACCCTGGGCGCTGTCATCCTGCCGCCGCGCGTAGATCTTCGCGTAGGACTGATGGAAACCCCAGAACCGCAGGCGGGCCTTGGCGCCGTACTCGAAGCGCAGCAGCTGCAGCTTGTCGCCGTTGGCGCTGAACGTATCCGGGTGCAGGTCGAACTGCTCGCGGAACCACTCATACTGGAACATGATGTAGGGGCCCACGGTGAAGAACTGCCAGAACCTGAGTTCGGGCGAGAAGTCGATGCCGAACTCCCAGCTGTCCTTGCTGCCGAGGGAGTTGACGCCCAGCACGTCGCCCGCCTCGGGGTTCTCCTCCTCGCTGTAGTCGGTCAGGCGCGCCGAGAGGCCCCACTCAAGGTAAAGCACGCCCGCGGGCATCCAGCCAAACCAGGACCGGGCCCGGAAGTCGCCGCGCCGCAGGTCATCCTGACGCGTGAGGGGCCCGACAATCTCGTAGTTCTGCTGCTGGTCGTAGAGCGCCTCGACGCGGATGCCGCCCCCAAAGCCCGGCTTGTCGACCGGATGCTTGAGGAAGGCCGCGAGCCAGAGGTCAAAGATGTTGGCGTCTTCGGCGTCGTCCTGCCCGAAGTAGAGCCGGCCCGAGGCCCTGCCCTCGACGCCCAGCGCAATGATGTCGGCGATGTTCACACCGAAGAACGCCGCCGCGCGCCCGTCCGCGAACCAGCCGCTGTCTTCGTTGCGGTCTTCCTTGAAGATGTTGGTGTCAAAGCCGACGCCCGCCCTGGCTGAAATTCCCCAGCCCACGCGGTCGCGCGAGAAGGTCAGGGGGCCGCGGTCTTCTTCCTGCTTGTCCTTGTCCTGCGGCTTTTCCGATGGCTTGTCGGCGGGGGGCGGCGTGGCGGCGCCCAAATCGCCCTGGGCCAGAACGGGAGTACAGCACAACAGCGCGGCAATCAACCAAAGGCGCATAGGATGCGCTCCGAGCGGGGTCCAGGGGTGCGGCCAATGTAGAGCTTGGGCCGCCGTAACACAACGGCAGCCGACAGTGGGGCCATACTGTCGGCTGCCTCCCGTTGTCGCCCAAGAACCGTTCCCGGGCAAGGGGGCCGGTAGCAGCCTCTGTGCCAATGCGCGCCGCAGACAGAAGCGCCGCGCAAACCTTGAAACGGCGCGGCTTGCGGCACGTTGACGGTTTGTGCGGGCCGGCTTGATCTGCCCGATTGCAGGCGACTTGCCAAGGCAATCTGCCGGATTTCTGGCAACGACAGGCCTTGTGCGGCTGTTGAAATCGAGGCCCGGCCCTTGGCTGCGGGCCGCGAGTTCTCTCGTTCAATGACCCGAGCATAAGGGCGAAATCGTTGCTAAACTGCTCGGCTCGATTTTTCGGCTTAGAGGTGCAACTTGACGAATCCCAAGGGCCCCGCAATCGTGCAGGCAGACCGCAGCATCCTGCTCGAAGTCAATCACCCGGACTTCGAGGCGGCGCGAGATGCCCTGGCCGCGTTTGCCGAGCTGGTCAAGAGCCCCGAGCACATTCACACCTACCGCATCAGCGCCCTTTCACTCTGGAACGCTGCGGCCACGGGCCTGAGCGTGGCCCACGTGATCGAAGCCCTTGAGCGATTTTCGCGCTATGACATCCCGGATGTGGTGCGGTCTGAGGTGGTCGAGTACATGGGCCGCTACGGCCGCCTCACCCTCGAAGCCGAGGGCGGGCGCTTCATTCTGCGCTCGACGGATGCCGCGCTGCTCAAGCAGATTGGCCATCACAAGGCGGCGGGCAAGTATTTCGAGGGGGCTCTTGGCGATGACCGCCTGATCGTGACGCCCAGCGCGCGCGGCTTCGTCAAGCAGGCCCTGGTCAAGATCGGCTTTCCCGTAGATGACATCGCCGGCTACACGCCCGGGGCGCCGCTGGACGTGCGCCTGCGAGAGCAAACGCTTTCAGGCCGGCCCTTTGAGCTGCGCCAGTATCAATCGGAGTCGGCGCGCGTGTTCTACGCGGGGGGCGGCGCGCGCGGAGGCTCAGGCGTGGTGGTGTTGCCTTGCGGTGCCGGCAAGACGGTCGTGGGCATTGCCTGCATGGCCCAGGTCAAGGCCCACACGCTGGTGCTGACGGCGAACGTGGTGGCGGTTCGACAGTGGATTCGTGAACTGCTGGACAAGACCAATCTCCGGCCCGACCAGGTGGCCGAGTACACGGGGGACAGCAAGAACATCGCGCCCGTCACGATTGCGACCTACCAGATCGTGACCTACCGCAAACGCAAGAGTGAGGAGTTCCCGCACTTTGCACTGTTCTCGCGGGGAGACTGGGGCCTGATTGTCTACGACGAAGTCCATCTGCTGCCGGCGCCGGTGTTCCGCGCCACAGCCGAGATCCAGTCGCGGCGCCGCCTGGGTCTGACGGCCACACTGGTGCGCGAAGACGGACTGGAGGAAGACGTGTTTTCGCTGGTGGGGCCCAAGCGCTTTGACGTGCCCTGGCGCGTGCTGGAAAAGCAGGGCTGGATTGCCACGGCGGACTGCACGGAAGTCAGGGTGGAGATGCCCGGCCAGGGGCGTCTGGGCTATGCCGTGGCCGACCAGCGAGAGCAGTATCGCCTGGCGGCGGAGAACCCGCGCAAGCTCGATGTACTCGAGGCGCTGATGAAGCTGCACAAGGACGATCACGTGCTGATCATCGCGCAGTATCTCGACCAGCTCCACGCCATCTCGGAGCGGTTCAACATACCGGTGATCGAAGGCAAAACGCCCGTGAAGCGGCGTGAAGAACTCTACGCCAAGTTCCGCACCGGCGAGGTCAACCCGCTGCTCGTGAGCAAGGTCGGCAACTTCGCCATTGACCTGCCCGAGGCCAACGTCCTGATCCAGCTTTCCGGCACGTTTGGCTCGCGGCAGGAAGAGGCCCAGCGTCTGGGGCGCATTCTGCGTCCCTATGGCGACAACCTGGCCCACTTCTACACCATCGTCACGCGCGAAACGCGGGACCAGGATTTCGGCGCCAAGCGGCAGCTCTTCCTGGTGGAGCAGGGCTACCACTATCGGGTCGTGGACGCCGAAGACGTAATCGAGGGCCGCATGGCGGTGGATCGACGCACGGTGGGTGCAGGGAGCGAGGCATGAAGTTCCATCTGCACGTCGGGGTGATCGAGACCAGTGATGAAGCGACGCTGGAGGAGCTGCTGGCCGTGACCAGGCTGGGGCCGCGGGTGCTGGCGCGTGTGGCGCCCAATGTCGCCATCCTGGAGCGCGAAGATGCCCAGAGCGCTCTGGAAGAGCTGGAGAAACGGGGCCTCCATCCCAAGGTCAGCAAGTGAGCCGCACCACGGGACAACTTCAGGGTTACCGCGCCGGCGAGCTGGACCTGCTTGGCGTGCTGGAAACCGCCATTGCCCAGAACCCCCGCCTGCTCAAGGGCGGACTGCCCAACCTCGCGTTTTTCAAGGCAGCCAACGAAGCGCTGCTGGAGCCGGACACCGCCGATGACGGGCGCGGCTTTCCCCAGGTGGAATTCTGGCTGGCGCTGGCGCGGGGCGCGGGCTTGCTGGCGGCCCGCGAAGGCCGCCTTGAGCCCACGGCAGCCGCCGACCGGTTCTTCGCGCAGCCCTTTGCTCAGCGCAGGGCGGCCTTGCGCGAGGCCTAGCTGACGTGCGCTGAACTGAACGAACTTACGTTTGCCCCTGACCTGGAATTGCCGGGGCTCAAGAAACTGCGCACCGTGGATGTCGTGAGCGACGTGCCGCCGCCGCAGCGCGTTCAGGACATGAGGCGCGGCGTCGTGCGCCTGTTGAGAGAAATCAGCGCAGAAACAGCCCTTTCCTCACTGCTGACTCTGGCCGAAGCCCGCCTGCGCGACGTGCTGATTGACCATTCAGATGACGCGAGCTGGCGCCATGTCTTTTATCGCGGCATCCGCGAGCGCGGAGCCGCCGAGGACCTCGAGCGGGCAGGTCGCTGGCGCCAGGTGGAGGGCGCGTTCATCCGTGTGCTGTGTGAGTTGCCCCTGAGCCGTCTGGGCTACGTGGCTTGGGACGGTTCACGGGCCACCCTGGAAGCGCTGGATGAGCCTGTAGCCGAAAGCGCGGCTGAAGTTGTGGTGCAGCCCAACTTCGAGGTCGTGGTGCTGGGGGAGGCGCCCGACACCGCCCAGGTGTGGCGCCTGGCCCGGTTCACCGAGCCCGTGCCCGGCCGCCGCGTGCGCAAGTACCAGCTTGAAAAGAAGCGCTTTGCCGAGGCGCTGGGCCGCGGCCAGAACGCGCAGGAACTGGTGGCGCTGCTGGCCTCCATGTCGCGCACGCCGCTGCCGCAGAACGTGAAGTTCTCCCTGGACGACTGGGGCCAGCTGACCGAGCGCATCCGCATCTGGCCCGACGCTCTGTTTGTCGAGGCCGAGGGCGTGGAGAATCTCTCCGACACCCTGCCCGCTGCGCTGGTCGAGAAGCTGGGCCTGGTGCCGCTTGGCGGCGGTCATCGCGCCTGCCCGGCACCTGACATCGCCGCCCTGCGGGCGCTCATGCCGGCGCGCCGTGCCCTGTTTGATTATTCGCGCGCACTGCCGCGCGTCATGCGTCCTGCGAGGGGGCTGGAGATTGAGGCGCCGCGCGAAACGCTGCATTTCCGCGCGCGCCAGGTGCTGGCGCTGCTGACCCGTCAGGAGGGGGCCGACCGCTATCTGCTGGACCCTGAAAGGGTCGCCAAGGCCGCGCCGGGTCTTGGCGCGCGGGAACTTCGCGGGCGCCTGGAAAGCGCCCTGACGGAGGAACTCTCGCCCCAGCTCGCGCTTGCGCTGCGCTCCTGGAGTGGCGAGTTCGGCAGCGTGTTCGTGGGTCAGGCTGAGTTGCTGTTGTGCGACGACCTCGACCAGGCCAGGGCGCTCGCCCTGCAGCCCGAATTCAGCGCCTGGGTGGAGCGGCAGCTTTCCACCTCGGCGTTTCTGCTGCGGCCCGGGGCCGGCGAGCGCGTACGCGCCTTTCTCAAGCTCCTGGGGCCGGGCACAGTCAGGTCTTCCCTGACGGGGCGGGCCAAGCCATGAACGCGACCTTGCGGCGCCTGGCCCTGATCCTGCTCCTGCTGCCCGCCGGCTGTATCGTTCCCGGCGCACCGGACGAAAGCGACCTCAACGCCGTCGACGACAACGCCGTGGTGCTGGTGGATCGCATCAAGGACAAGCCCACCGACCTCGAAGCTCACGCCGACCTTCTGCGCCTCCAAATCCAGCGCGGCGATGCCGAAGGCGCGCGCGGCACCGTGGAACATGCGATGTTCCACAATCCCGGAGACTTCAGGGCGCCCCTGCTCGCCGCCCAGTTCTACCGCTGGCAACTGGACCTCATCACGGCCGAGAAGATGCTGCTGAAGTCCCGTGATCTTGCTCCCGCCGCCGTGGAGCCGCGAATTGCCCTGGCCGCGCTTTACAGCGAGTGCGCGCTTGAGGAGCAGGAACTGCAGCAGCGCCGCATCGTGACCGAACTCGCCGAGGCCGCCTTCCGCGCCGAGTTCGAACTCGATTATGCCTACGCCCTTTCCCATGCGGGCAGGCCCGCAGAGGCTGCCCAGGCCGCCCGCCGCGTTGTGGATGCCGCGGGCGCGGGCAAGGCGCGGGCCCGAGCCTGGATTTTGCTGGCGCAACTGGCGCTGGACGCCGGAGACGAAGCAGCCTGCCTGACAGCGGCCCTGGAGGCGCGCAAGGCCGACATGCGCGAGCGCGGCCCGCTGCGCTTTCTGGCGCGGCTGGCGGGCGCGCTGCAGAGCCCGGAGCCCCTGCTGAAGTCCTTTGATGAGGCTTTGGCGACGCAGGAGGACCCGGAGGCCCGCTTTGCGGCGCTGTTCGGGGCCTGGACGGCCTGCACGAAGCTGGCCGTGGCCGCAGGCAGGGACCCCGACGGTCAGGACGCCCACGCCTACTGGGCCCGCCTTCGCGACCTCGATCCCGGCCAGGTGGACGCTCTTTCGCGGCGCTACCAGGTGGTCAGCCTGTTGCCCACTTACACGGAAGAAACCAGCGCTGTGAAGCAGATGATCGAGGAGCAGCGCGTGGGCCTGCCGGCGAAGGTTCAGAGCCTTGACCGTCTCATGCTGCTATGGCGCGCCGAGGATTGCCTTCGACTTGGGGCCGCGCGTCCCAGCATTGCCGCCCTGCGCGCGCTGGAGAAGGCCGAACCCGCCCTGCCGGGCCTGCGGCTGATGCTGGCCACGGCCCTGTTTGTCGCCCGCCAGGACGGCCCGTGCCGGGACCTCCTGGCTTCATTGCTGGCTGAAGCAAAGGCCGAGCCGGACGAACTCATGGCGTTGCAGTGGCAACTCGACCTGAGGGCGGGCAAGGCGCCGGAGCTAGCCCGCGCGCTGGAGGCCCGGGGCGAGCAGACCACACAGGCCGCCCTCTGGACGCTGGCTGTGGCGCGCTTGCACACCTATCGCCGCGGCGAGGGCAAGGCCGGAGGCGGCAAGTAGCCTACTTGAAAGCCCCTTCAAAGCGTTCGGCCCGCACGGGCTCGTGCTGCTCATTGAGCCACACGCCCACGATGTCAAAGCGCAGGGGGCCATGCATCTGGTGGCGAGGCAGGAGGCGCCTGGCCGTCTTGACCACCTGGCGTTGTTTGCGGCGATTCACGGCTTCGCGTGGTGCGACGAGGCCTCCTTCCTGGCGGGCGCGGACCTCGACCACGACGATGCCGTCAAAGCCCTTCTGACGTCCGACGAGGTCGATCTCGCCCCTTTCATCGCTGAGATTGCGCATGAGCAGGGTAAAGCCCTGCCGGCGCAGGAACTCGAGGGCGAAGTCCTCGGCCAGGTCGCCCCGGGCGCGGGTGGCGGACGCGCCGCGCCGCAAGGGGCGGAGGCGGGCCATGACTTCATCCCAGACGGACTCGATCAGTTCGAGCAGAAACACGGCGGCATTATCGCCCGTCCCCGCCTGATTTCCACAGAGCGAACCAACGAAAAGGCCCGCCGCAAGGCGGCGGGCCCGGGGTACAAGGGCGAAACTACTTCTTGGCTTCGCCGACGCCGGCCTTAGCGGCAGCCTTGGCGGCAGCTTCTGCCTTGGCCTTGGCCTTGGCTTCGCGCTTGGCGCGTGAAGCCTGGGCCTGCTTCTCCTTCGCGGCGGCCTCTTCCTTGGCGACCTGCTCGGCCTCTTCGGCCGTGAGCTTCTTGACGCGCGATTCGTCCACCTTGCCGAGGTGCTCGGCGTTGAGCTTTTCCTCGACGCGCTGGGCCTTGCCCACGCGCTTGCGCAGGTAGAAGAGCTTGGCGCGGCGGACCTTGCCCGCGCGCTTGACCTCAATGCTCACGACATTGGGGCTGTGAAGGGGGAACGTGCGCTCGACGCCCTCGCCGTCCACGATGCGGCGCACGGCGAAAGTCTCGCGCAGGCCGCCGCCCCGGCGGGACACAACGATGCCGCTGAAAAGCTGAATGCGCTCCTTGTCACCTTCCTTGATGCGCACACCGACATCGACCGTGTCGCCGACGTTGAACTGCGGCAGGCTGGTCTTCTTGATTTCTCTGGCTTCAAAAGGCTTGGCAAAGCTGCTCATGGTTTTACTCGCTTCAGGCCCCCAAGGGGCGGTTCTTGATCATCTCTGCTGCACGTCGCCGCAACTCCGGACTCAAGGTTGCAGCAGGTCCGGACGGCGCTGCTGCGTTCTCTTCAGCGCCTGCTCGTGGCGCCACTTCGCTATCTCCGCGTGGTGCCCACCCAACAACACCTCCGGCACCTTCATGCCCTCGAACTCGGAGGGGCGCGTGTACTGCGGATACTCCAGGCGCCGCCCTTCAAACGCGGGCCCAAAACTCTCTTCCAGGGTGCTGGCATCATCGCCAAGCACGCCGGGCAGCAGCCGCACCACCGCATCAACAATCACCAGCGCCGCCAGCTCACCGCCCGAGAGAACGAAATCCCCGATGCTGATCTCGTCCCACGCAAAGCCCTCCCGGATGCGCTCGTCAAAACCCTCGTAGCGCCCGCACAGCATCAAAAGGCGCGGCTTGAGAGCCAGTTCCCGCGCGACGCCCTGGTTGAACACCCGACCTTGCGGGGTCAGCAGCACCAGGTGAGCCGGCGGGCCCTGCCCCTGCACATCCCGTACGGCCTTAAACAGCGGCTCGCACTTGAGCACCATGCCCGGCCCGCCTCCGTACGGACGGTCGTCCACACTCTGGTGCACGCCCGTGGCGTAGTCGCGGAAGTTCGTGACGCGGTACTCGGCTGCGCCCCGCTCCGCGGCGATGCGTGGGATGCTCTCGGACAGGCAGGCATGCACCATCGCCGGAAACAGGGTAAGGATGTCAAAGCGCATACGCGCGCCTCGCTTCCGGCGGTTCGCTGATCGCGCCTTGCTTTTCGCGAGCAGCGATCCGCAAGCCGCAAGCCGCTACTTCTTCTCTTCGACCTTCGTCCACTTCGACTCCACCAGCTCAAAGATGCAGCGGCTGGCATTGTCGCCCACGCGCTTGCGGGCCAGCTTGATGATGCGCGTGTAACCCCCGTTGCGATCCTTGTTGCGCGGGCCGATGTCCTTGATCAGTTTCTGCAGCGTGGTGTGGCCGACCACCTTCTGCTTGGTGACCTTCTCCTTGCCGTCATCGACGGTTTCAGTGGTCACCAGCGGGTTTTCCAGCTCGCGGTCGCCGATGAGCTGGGCGGCCTTGCGCAGCAGGTTGAGGCGCTTGACCTTGTTCTTGTCCGTATCCTCGGGCGTCTGAGACGCCACCTTGCCCAGGTGGATGACCTTGTCGGCCAGTGGCTTGAACTGCTTGGCCTTCTCGATTGTCGTCACAATGCGCTCATGGTCCAGGAGCGCCTTGACCATGTTCTTGCCCATGGCATGGCGGTGAGAGGGGCTGACGCCCAGCTTGCGGCCACGTTTGCGGTGTCTCATGTTTCGTCCTTCATTTTCCGGCCGCCTGTTGCGCGTGCCGCTTGTCTGCTGCCAGTGGGGTCCTGCTTGCGCGAGGCCCCCGGTTCTCAGGTTCAGGCGTTGGCGCCGACTTCCTGCGCTGCGCCCTCGCCGCGCGTGGGAAGCTCGATGCCCATTTCGGCGAGGTTCATGCCGAACGCCAGGCCCATGTCCTCGATCTTCTTCTTGATTTCCTTGAGCGTCGTCTTGCCCAGGTTGCGGATCTCAAGCAGGTCGTCTTCCTTGCGGGCCACGAGGTCCGCAATGGTGTGAATGCGCTCGGCGCGCATGCAGTTGTTGGCGCGCACGTTGAGGTCGAGCTCGGTGATGGGACGCATCAGCTTCATGCGCAGCTTCTCCACCTCGTCGCTCTTCTTGCCGGCTTCGCCCACCTTCGCGCCCTCGGCCAGGAACTGGTCCTTGAGCTCGTAGTACTGCACAAAGGGGTTGAGGTGCTTGCGCATGATCTTGGCGGCTTCCACCAGCGCAAACTCCGGGTCCTTGGTGCCGTCCGTCCAGATTTCGATGATCAGACGGTCGTAGTTCGTCAGCTTGCCGACGCGGGTGTACTCCGTCTTGAAGCGCACGCGCGTGACGGGGCTGAACGCTGCGTCGAGGTGGATCAGGCCCAGTTCCTGCTGCCCCTGGCTGAGTTCTTCGGCCGTCACGTAGCCGCGGCCGCGCTGAACCGTCAGCTCCATCTCAAAGGCGCGATCTTCGGCGAGGTGACACAGCACCAGCTCGGGATTCAGGATTTCCAGCTCAGGGTCTTCCTTGAAGTCCGCCGCGGTGATGGCGCCCTTCTTCCGGGCGCTGAGCGTGAGGACCTTGGGGCCGTCCACGTTGAGCCGCACGCGCAGCTTCTTGATGGCCAGAATGATGAGGGGAACGTCTTCCACGATGCCCTTGGGGCTCTCGAATTCGTGGCTGACACCCTTGATGCGGACCGACGTGACCGCCGTGCCTTCAAGGCTCGAAAGCAGAATGCGGCGAAGACTGTTGCCGATGGTGGTGCCAAAGCCGCGCTCGAAAGGCTCGACCTCGAACTTCGCGTAACGCTCGTTCTGGGATTCCTTGTCGCAGATAAGACGGTTGGGGAGCTCCAGCCCACGCCAGCGGATTCTCATTCGTATTCTCCCAGGCTCTAGCTTTGCGCGGCGATCTCGGCGGGGATGTCCGCCCATCTGGTTGCCGGCAAAGGTTCCCTCTCGATGTTGAGTCTTTGACCCGTGAAGTCCGTGCCCTGCAGCCCATGCACCGTGCTAGACGCGACGGCGCTTCTTGGGCCGGCAGCCGTTGTGCGGCAAAGGCGTGACGTCCTCGACGCTCTTGACTTCGATGCCGCTGGACTGAAGGCCGCGGCAGGCCGAGTCACGGCCCGCACCGGGACCCTGGACGCGGCACTCCACCTCGCGCACACCCATTTTCTTGGCCTTGTCGGCGACGTTTTCGCCGGCGCGCTGCGCGGCAAAGGGAGTGCCCTTGCGCGAGCCCTTGAAGCCCATCGAACCGGCACTGTCCCAGCACAGAGTGTCGCCGTTGAGGTCGGTGATGGTGATGATGGTGTTGTTGAAAGTGCTCTTGATGTGCGCAATGGCGCGGGGGACGTTGCGCTTGGCCTTCTTGACCTTGACCTTGGGCTCCTTGCCGCCCTCTTTGCCCGCCCCCGCGTCTTTGGCGCCGGCCGCTTCCTTGGCCGGTGCTTCCTTTACTGCTGCGGCAGCAGCCGCAGGCTTCTGTTCTTCCTTCGCCATTTCTCTCTTTCCTTCCGGATCTCCCCAGCCTGGGCTGGTCCCCGGGACAGTTGCACGCCAAGGCGTGCGTTGCAGCGGCAACGGGGCCCCTTGCCGTGGCAGGGGGCCCTGCGTCGAAGCTTACTTCTTGGTCGCGAGCTTCTTGCCCGCGATGGTCTTTCTGGGGCCCTTGCGCGTGCGCGAGTTGGTGCGGGTGCGCTGGCCGCGAACCGGCAGGTTCGCGCGGTGGCGCAGGCCGCGGTAGCACTTGATGTCGCGCAGGCGGTTGATGTTCTGGGTCCGCTGGCGGCGCAGGTTACCTTCTACGACGAAGTTCTTTTCAATGAAGGCCGCGATACGGGTCAGCTCTTCGTCCGTCAGGGTCTTGCTCTGGCGCGAAGGATCCAGGCTCAGGCCTTCGCAGATCTTGCGGGCCACGCTCGGACCTACGCCGTAGATGTAACGGAAGGCGTAAGGAAGCTGCTTGTTCGGCGGAACGTCTACACCCAGAATACGCGGCATTGCTTGCTCCGTGATTCGCGCCCTGCGGCGCGCATTGGTCCACTGTTTCGAAGATTAACCCTGGCGCTGCTTGTGGCGCGGGTCCTTGCTGCAGATCACGCGCACGACGCCCTTGCGCCGGATGACCTTGCAACCTTCACAGATGCGTTTGACCGAGGCTTTGACTTTCATGTTTAACTCGCTTCTCGCGCGGGCTGGCCGCGCCTGCTTCGTCCTGAAAACTAGTTGCGGTAGATGATGCGGCCGCGGTCAAGGTCGTAGGGACTCAGCTCGATGGTGACCTTGTCGCCGGGGAGAATGCGGATGTAATGCATGCGCATCTTCCCCGACACCGTGCAGAGCACCTGCTGCTTGTTCTCCAGTTCCACCCTGAACATGGCGTTGGGCAAGGCTTCCACCACTGTAGCCTCCACCCGGATCGCCGCTTCCTTGGCCATAATGCTCCACACCTTGCCGGTTCTGCTGAAAGCCGCCCCAGGCGGGCTCTCCGCGTGCAAAGCTCGCCTGATTCAGGCGTTGAGCAGTTTCTTGCGCGCGCAAAACAACACGCCTCCGCTTTGCGGAAACGTGTGGGGCGAGAAGGCTAGCAATGGAGGCAAGGACTCGCAAGGTCAAGCAACAAAAAACTGCTTTCTCCTTGCCTGCGGCCCCGCACGGGTTCCGCGCCAAGAGCCTTAAGTCGCGATTGTCGTTGGGGCTCCCCTGGGCACGCTCAAAATCCGGTGCCCGCCTTCCACGACGGCTACGTCATGCTCAAAGTGCGCCGAGAGCGAACCATCCTGCGTCACGATGGTCCAGCCGTCGGCATGGCGCTCGGTCAATTCCGTGCCGATGTTCACCATGGGCTCAATTGCCAGCACCATGCCCACCTCAAGCTTCAGGTCCAGGTCGCGGGCGTTGCGGCCGCGCGGCACGTAATTGGGCACCTGCGGGGGCTCCCACAGGCTCGTGCCCAGGCCGTGTCCGACGAACTCCTTGACGCACCACAGGCCGTGCTGCCCTTCGACGAAATCCTGGATGGCGGCGCAGACCGTGCGCAGCTTCACGCCCGGCCTGACCAGGGCAATGGCGCGGCGCAGCGCTTCTTCTGTGACCCGGATCAGGCGCAGCGCGTCTTCACTGACGCGGCCCACGGGCACCGTGATGGCACAATCGCTGTACCAGCCGATGCCGCGGGAGTCGCGCACGATGACCCCGACGTCGCCCTTGAAGAGGTCGCCCTCTTTCAACACGCGGTCGGAGGGCAGGCCGTGCACGATTTCGTGGTTCACGGAAGCGCAGATCGTGCCCGGGAACTCAAAGGGAGCTCCGGCCGCCAGCACGCCCTGGAAGGCGGGGACACCCCCCTGCTGGCGGATGTGCTGCTCGCAGGCGCGATCAATCTCGGCGGTGGTGACGCCGGGCTTGACCATGTTCCTCATGATCTGATGGCACTCGGCCGCGATGCGGCCCGCCTCCGCCATCACTTCGATTTCGGAGGGGGTCTTGAGCCTGATGCGGTCGCCGCGCGACATGCCTTCTTCTCTCTTTCGGCAGCCGGTCAGAGCGCCGTAACCACGGCGCTCATCACCCCGAAGATTTCATCCACGCCCTTCGTCGCGTCAATCTCGCGCAGAAGGCCCTGTTCCCTGTAACGCTCAACCAGGGGGCCCGTATTCGCGGCGTACTCCTCCAGCCGCTTGCTGACCTTGTCTGCCGCGTCGTCTGAGCGCTGGTAAGTTTCTCCCCCGCAGAGGTCGCACCTGCCTTCGACTTTCGTGGGGTTGAACTTGACGTGGGAAATCGCGCCGCACTGGCGGCAGGTGCGACGGCCACTGATGCGCTCCACGATGACAGCGTCGGGCGCCGCGAAGTAGAGGGCTGCGGCAATCTGCTCACCGCGTCGCTGCAGCACCTTGTTCAGTTCGACATCCTGGCCCACCGTTCGGGGAAAACCGTCAAAGATGAAGCCGTTACCGCAATCGCCCCGCTGCAGGCGATCTTCCACCAGCCCCACGGTGACCTCATCGGGGACGAGCTTGCCCGCGTTTACGAATTCCTTGGCTTTGAGCCCCAGGGGAGTCTCGCGCTTCATGTGATCGCGAAAGAGGTCGCCCGTGGAAATGTGGGGCAGTTTCAGGGCCTGGGCAAGCTTGGCCGCCTGCGTGCCCTTGCCGACGCCGGGCGGGCCGAGGAACACCAGCACGAGTTTCTTCACGGCGGGCTCCTTGGGTGCGATGACACGCGTGGCCGGGGGCAGTTTCTTCCGCGGTGCCGGCTTGAGCACGCGCTTGCCCTTGGTCGCGGCTTTGCGCGCGGGCTTCTTTGCTGCGCGCTTGGTCCGGGGCGGTGTCTTGCGCGCGATCTTGGCGGCCGCGCGCCCACTCCTGGACTTCGCGGGGCGCGCCTTGGGTTGTGTGCGCTTACGCTGCTTGGCTGCGGGTTTCCTGGCGCGCGGGGGCGCCTTCCTTTTCGCCATGGCTGCTCCTCAATGAAAGCGGGCGCAGCATAGCCGCGCCCGCGAACGTCGGCATACGGAAATCAGCGGCGGCGCTGGCCGACCATGCCGGTATAGGCGTCGTAGTTGCGCTGGATGAGTTGAACCTCGATCTTCTGAATCAGGTCCAGGGCCACGTGTACGACGATCAGGATGCCGGTGCCGCCCATGAAGCGGAAGAACATGCGGTTCTGGGACAACGATTCCGAGTCGCCAAAGACGAAGTGCATGGCCTCGGGAATCATGACGGGGACGACGGCGACAAGGCAGAGGAACGTCGCGCCTGCCAGAGTCATGCGCCGCAGAATCTGGCTGAGGTAAGTGACGGTATCCTTGCCGGGACGGACGCCGGGGATGAAGGCGCCCCACTCCTTGAAGTTCTTGGCCAGTTCGATGGGGTTGAACTGGAGCTGGGTCCAGAAGTAGGTGAAGAAGAAGATGAGCACGATGTAGCCCAGAGTGTAGCTGAAGCCGCTCTGGTTCATCGCGTCCTTGGCGTCGGTCATCAGGTTACCCCAGAAGCCGCCGCCCGCTCCTACCTGCTCAAGGAGGCCAAACAGAATAAGCGGCAGGGTCATCAGCGCCGAAGCAAAGATGATGGGGATCACGCCGGCCTGGTCAATGCGCAGCGGGAAGGTCTGGCGTTGTCCGCCGGCGACCTTGCTGCCTCGCACATGCTTGGCGTGCTGGATGACGATTTCGCGGCGCGCAAGCGTGATGATGACGACGCCCGCGGTGATGGCCGTGAACATGACCACGAGGGTGACCAGGCTGAGGAAGGCGTCCAGGGAAGCCTGGGGGTCCACCTTGCTGTCCAGCATGGGCTGCATGAGTGAAATGACGGCGTTGGGGATCGAGGCGATGATGCCGGCCTGGATAAGCAGGGACACGCCGTTGCCGATGCCCTTTTCCGTGATCTGGTCGCCAAGCCAGATGAGGAAGTAGCAGCCAGCCGTCATGGTGATGACAGCGATAACCTGGAACAGCCACTCGGGCTCGATGATAATGGTGGCCGCGAGTTCGGGCCGGCTGGTCAGCAGGTTGATGGTGAAAATGGCCTGAAGGATACAGATGGGGATCGTGGCGATGCGCGAATACATGCGTATGCGGCGCTGCCCGCTCTGTCCTTCTTTCTGGATTTCTTCAAGCTGCGGCACGACCTTGGTCAGCAGCTGGAAAATGATCTCCGCGCTGATGTAGGGCATGATGCCCAGCGAGAAGATAGTGAAGTCAAAGAGGTTGCCGGCGGACAGGGCGTTATAAACGCCCAAAAATCCGTACACCCAGCTGCCCTGCTGCTGTTCACGGAAGATCTGGGTGAACGCGACCGTGTCAATGCCGGGCACGGGGATGTTGGACCCGAACCGGTACACGGCAAGGATCAGAAGCGTAAACAGGGCCTTCTTGCGGAGCTCCGGAATCTTGAAAAGATTCGCGAACATCTCGCTTGGGCCGTGCACCTTATCCATCGCGTCTTCTCTTCAGCCGACGGCCACGACCGCCGGAATAGTGTCAGTGTCCCGCTTCACTGCGCGGGGCCGGACAGGATAATGAGGCCCCCGCGCCAAGGCGAGGGGGAACATCATTACTTACTTGGCCGGCTTGTCCTTCTTGGGCTTTTCCGCCGCAGGCTTCTCAGCCTTGGGCTTCTCCGCCTTGGGAGCCTTGGCTTCGGCGGGTTTATCCGCCTTGGGCTTCTCCGTCTTGGGAGCCTTGGCCTCAGCCGGCTTTTCAGCCTTGGGAGCCTTGGCGGGCGCCGCCGGCTTGGCCGCTTTGGCCGGCGCCGGAACATCGGCCTGGACCTCGCCCTTGAGGTTGATGCGCTCAGCCTTGCCGCCGGCGGCCGCGATCTTCTCGCGGGCCGAGCCGCTGAAAGCCTGGGCGCGAACCGTCAATTTCTTCTTCAATTCACCGTCGCCGAGTACCTTCACGCCGTCGAGAACGCGGTTGATCAGGCCGGCCTTGAGAAATTCCTCTGGGCCGACAGTCGCGCCGTTGTCGAACACGTCGAGCTGGCTCACGTTCAGCACCGCGTTGACCTTGCGGAAAATCGCGTTGTTAAAGCCGTGTTTGGGCAGGCGGCGGACCAAAGGCATCTGGCCGCCTTCAAAGTAGAAGCGCTGGGCAAAGCCCGTGCGCGCCGAAGCGCCCTTGCCGCCACGGCCGGCGGTCTTGCCCTTTTCGCTGCCGGGGCCGCGTCCCTTGCGCACCATGGGGCGCTTGCGCGTCCGGGGCAGGGCTTTGAGTTGAGTCAGGTTCATGATCTTTCTCTTTCGCTATGCGCAGGCGCGCTCTGCGCCTACTCGCGTACCGCCATGTCCAAAACCAGCCAGGCCGGCCACCGCCATGCTTCGTGAGCTTAGGCCTTGGCCTCTCCCCCGGCGTCCTTCTTGTCCTCGGCCTTGGTTTCCGGCGCGTCTGGCTTGGCCTCGGCGTCGCCCTTCTTGCCGCGCGGGCCGCGGGTGCCGCCACGGGGACCCTTGGCGTCGCGCTTGTCGCCGGAGCGGCCGTCGCGCTTGTCGCCCTTCTCGCGGCGGGCCTGGTCGCGCTTGATTTCCTCGACCACTTCGAGCTTGGGGCGATCGCGGTCAGGCAGCACGGGCAGGCCGCGCAGCTTGAACACCTCTTCCTTGCTGCGCAGGTTGTTCAGTCCGTCGAGGACAGCCTTGACCAGGTTCGTGGGGTTGCGCGAACCGTAGGCCTTCGTGAGCAGGTTGCGGATGCCCAGAGCTTCGGCCACGCTGCGCACCGTCGCGCCGGCCTTGATGCCGGTACCGGGCGCCGCGGGGCGCAGGTAAACGCGGCTGGCGCCAAAGCGACCCCACACGGCGTGGGGGATCGTGTCGCCGCGCAGCGGATAGCGGACGAGGTTCTTGCGGGCGTCACGGACGGCCTTCTCGATGCTGTTGGGCACTTCGCGGGCCTTGCCCTGCCCCAGCCCGAGAACGCCGCGCATGTCGCCCATGACGACGACGGCCGTGAAGCTGAAGCGGCGGCCACCCTTGGCCACCGCGGCCGTGCGCATCACACCGATAACCTTCTCTTCGCCCAGATCAACATCCCGGGCCAGTACTCGAGTTTTCATGTGCTTTCCGTGCCTGTTCTAGAACTTCAGACCTGCCTCGCGGGCGGCGTCGGCGAGGGCCTTCACACGCCCGTGATACTTGTAATGTCCGCGGTCAAAGGCGACTTCGGTGATGCCCGCCTTGATTGCCAGCTCAGCGATGCGCTTGCCGATGACCTGGGCGCCCTTGACGTTGCCGGCGTCCTTCTGCGCGTTGGCCTTGCCCACCGTGGTGACGGCGCAAAGCGTCTTCTGCGACTTGTCATCGATGATTTGCGCCGAAATGTGCTTCTTGGTGCGGTGAACACTGAGACGCACGCGGGTACCCGCCGCGCGGATGCGGTTGCGCTGGCGAATCGCGCGACGCCACTTGCGGTTGGTCTTGCGTTTTTGCTGGTCCATGACTTTTTCCATCCTTCGCGCCCTGCCGCGGGCGCGCCTGTTTCGAGGTCTGATACCGGCCGATCGCCGGGCTTACTTCTTGCCGCCCGCGCCGCCCACGAAGCTCTTGCCCGCCTTGAGCGCGATGTGCTCGCCTTCGTAGCGGATGCCCTTGCCCTTGTAGGGCTCGGGGGTGCGCAAGCCGCGCAGCTTGGCCGCGAAGTGCCTCACGGCCTGCTTGTCGATGCCGGAAATCTCGAGGCGCTGCGGGTTGGGCAGCTTGACGTTCACGCCGGCGGGAATGTCGACGTCGATGGAGTGGCAGAAGCCCACCATGAGGATCAGCTTCTTGCCCTCAATCTTGGCGGCCCAACCCACGCCCACAATGTCCATGTTCTGGAGGTAGCCTTTGACCACACCCTGGATCATGTTCTGAAGCAGGGCGCGGGTCGTGCCGTGCAAGGCGCGGGCCAACTTGCTTTCGTTGCGGCGGCCGACTTTCACTTCCTGGCCGGCGACATCGACGGTGACCTCGGGGCGGAAGCCGAACTCCAGCTTGCCCTTGGGCCCCTCGACCTGCACCTTCATGCCGCTGACGGCGACTTTGACGCCGGAGGGCACGATGACGGGTTGTTTGCCGATTCTCGACATATCACTCTTTCCTTCTCCCGGTCCTGCCGGGTGGGCCTTGGCACTCCTGCTGCATCGTGCACGGGCCGCCGTGGACGCGACGTGTCGCGCCATCAGCCAGTTATCCAACCTTGCAAAGCATCTCGCCGCCCACGTTGTGCTTGCGGCACTCGCGGTCGGACAGCACACCCTTGGGCGTGCTCAGGATGCAGATACCCATGCCGCCGCGCACGCGCGGAATCTTGGTCACGGGCGTATAGATGCGGCGGCCGGGCTTGCTCACGCGCTCAATCTTCGTGATCACGCGCTCGCCGTCGGGGCCATAGCGCAGGTCCAGCGCAATCGTGCGCTGATAGCCTTCGCCGTCCACTTTGACCGCGTTGATGAAGCCTTCGCGCTTGAGCACTTCGGCCAGGGCCAGCTTCAGGTTCGAAAACGGAATCTCGACCTTGTCAGCGCCGTTGGCGTTGGCGTTGCGCAGCCGCGTCAGCATGTCCGCAATTGGATCAGTAAACGACATTGTTTCTCCTAGGACCGGTGAGTATCCCCTGGGCTCTGGCCCCGCGGGACTTTACCAGCTGGCTTTCGTCATCCCCGGAATCTCGCCCTTGCTCGCAAGGTCGCGCAGGCAGCAACGGCAGATCTGCAGCTTGCGATAGACCGCGCGCGGCCGGCCACAAAGCTGGCAGCGATTGCGATGCCGCGTCGAGAATTTCGGCGGACGGCTTTCCTTGACTACGAGGCATGTGCGTGACATGCGTTCTCCTGTGTTGCCTTCTCATGGGCGCCGCTGCGGCGCCGGGTTAGCGTTAGGCGGCCTTCTTCTTGCTCTTCTTGTCTTCGACCTTCTTCAGGGGCATGCCCAGCCCCATCAGCAGCGAGCGCGACCATTCATCGTTGCCGCCGCTGATGGTGAAGCAGATGTCCATGCCCTGAACCTGGGCGATCTTGTCGATCTCGATATCAGGGAACAGCGTCTGCTCCTGGATGCCCATGCTGTAGTTGCCGTGCCCGTCGAAGCTGTCGGGCTTGAGGCCCGAGAAGTCACGGATGCGGGGTACCGCCACGCTGATCAACTTCTCGAGGAACAGCCACATGTTCTTGCCGCGCAGCGTCACCATGGCGCCGATCGCGTCATTCTCGCGAAGCTTCCAGGTGGCGGCCGCGCGCTTGGCGCGCGTGATGACCGGCTTCTGCCCGGCAATGATCCCCAGGTCCGTCGCCAGTGTTTCCGGCAGCTTCTTGTTCTGGGTGCCTTCGCCGATGCCCATGTTGATGGTGATTTTCTTCAGGCGCGGCACGGCCATGATGTTCTTGATGTCATGCTTCTCGCGCAGGGCGGGCACCACTTCGTCGTGGTACTTCTTCTGCAGCCTGGGAATGAACTTTGCCATGTTTTGACTTCCGCTTCGAACTTGTTCGAACTGGGTGGTTGGCCTTGGGCCGGGTTACTGGATGGCCTCGCCGCTCTTGAAGACCTGGCCGGTGCTCTTGAAGTAGCGTGCCTTCTTGCCGTCCACGACCTTGAAGTGGATGCGTTCAGCCTTGGACGACTTGGTGTTGAAGGGCAGCACGTTTGCCACGGGCAGGAAGGCCTCGCGCTGGACGCGGCCGCCCTGGGGGCGCTGCTCACTCTTGCGCAGGTGCTTCCACACCAGGTTCTTGCCTTCCACAATCACGCGGCCCTTGGCGCGGTCCACCTTGAGGACCTTGCCGCTGGGCTGCTTGCGGTCTTCGGCCGTCTGGGGACGGTCCTTGCCCTTGATGATCTGGACGAGATCGCCGACGATAATGTGCATGTTTCTGTCTCCGACTGCCTTTCCGGCGCCTGTGAAACGGCGCGGGTTTGTGCGTATCAGACCACTTCCGTGGCCAGGGAAATGATCTTGGCGAACTTCTTGGCCCTCAGCTCGCGCGCGACGGCGCCGAAGATGCGCGTGCCGATGGGGTTGTTTTCCTTGTCGACGATCACGGCGGCGTTGCGGTCAAAGCGCACATAGCTGCCATCATCGCGGCGCACGGGTTGCCTCACCCGCACCACTACGCAGCGCACCACGCGCTTCTTCTTGTCCTTCTTGGTGGTCTTCTTGAACAACTCGCAGGTGGGGGTGGCCTGCTTGATCACGCCCACGAAAACGTCGCCCACGCTGGCATAGCGACGGCCGCTGCCGCCGAGCACCTTGATGCAGCGCACGACCTTGGCGCCTGTATTGTCCGCTACGTCGAGTTCTGTCTGTTCCTGAATCATGTTTGGTCCGGTCTTTAGGACTGGAGGAGTCGCTGGAACTCCCGCCGCCGTCAACCGCCTTTCATCTTCTCTGACTTCTGTTCAAGTGCATCGGTTCTGCATCAGTGCTGCGCCGGTCCCGCCTCAGGCCTGGTGCTGGACCACGGCGTGCGCGCGGCGAACGACGCGCAGCAGGCGCCAGGTCTTGGTCTTGCTCAGGCGGCGGCAGGCCATCAGCTCCACCAGGTCGCCTTCCTTGGCCTCTTCCTTTTCGTCGTGCGCGTGCAGCTTGGTGTTGCGCTGCATGATCTTGCCGTAGCGCGGATGCTTGACCTGCCGCTGCCACAGCACGGTGATCGTCTTCTTCATCTTGATCGACTGCACCACGCCCTGCACGGTGCGGCGGTCATTGCGCTCGACAGCGTTGGTTTGGACTGCGTCAGCCATTGCATTCTCCGCGGGCCTGTGCCCATTGTCCCGGCGCCTGGGCGCCGGCCTGAATTACTTTGCCTTGACCGAGGACAGCGCCTTGATCGCCCGCGACACCTCGGCGTGCCGCTCGCGCGTGGCCTTCAGTGTCTTGCGCTGTCCGGCGTTGCGGGGGTCGGCCTTGCCCAGCTTCTTGAGCTGTTCATCCAGCTTCTTCTGCTCGGCTTCAAGGCGAAGCAGGGCGGCGCGCCCGACCAGCACCGTCTGGATGCGGGCGAGGTCGCGACGGCGGGCCTTGATCTGGGCTCCCTTGGCCGGCGTCATGGCCTCGCTGGTGAAGCGGGCCTGGAAGTTCTGCTGGGTCAGTTCCTTGTGCTTGGCCTTGAGCTGAGCTTCGGGCTGCGTGCGGAACTCTTCAAATTTCGTTGCCATAGTGCTCTTTCCGGTGCTGCGGTGCCTGACTTTCCTGACGGCCTTAGCCGAGCTGGTGCGCCCGTTCCACGAGACGGCAGCGCGTGGGCATCTTGTTGGCTGCCTTGTTCAGGGCCATGCGGGCCATGGCCTTGGGAATGCCGCCCACCTCAAACAGAATGGTTCCGGGCTTGACGACGGCGCAGTGATACTCCGGCTCGCCCTTGCCCGTGCCCATTCGGACTTCCAGCGGCTTGCCGGTCACGGGCTTGTGCGGGAAGATGCGGATCCAGTATTTCCCCGCGCGACCCACGGCGCGCGAAATCGCGATACGCGCCGCTTCAATCTGCTGCCCGGTGATCCAGCCGGCTTCCAGTGTCTGCAGGCCGGCATCGCCGAACGCGACGTAGTTGCCGCGCGTGGCGTTGCCCTTGACGACGCCGCGCATCTGTTTGCGGTACTTCTCTCTCTTGGGCATCAATGCCATGGTCGTGTTCCGTGTATCGTGTTTCGAGTTTCAGGTCCGGCACCTCAGCTTGGCCTAAGCCTGCTGCTTGCCGGCCTCGAGACCGAACTTGGCCTCTTCCGTTTCCTTGAGCATGCCCTTGTAGATCCACACCTTGACGCCCAGCACGCCGAACGTGGTGAAGGCCTGGGCAAAACCCCAATCCACATCGGCGTCGAGCGTGTTGAGCGGCACGCTGCCCCACACCTGCTTCTCGATGCGGGAGAGCTCGGCCCCGCCGAGACGGCCGCTGACCTGCACCTTGCAGCCCTCGGCGCCGGCGCCCTTGATCATGTCGATCTCGCGCTTGACGGCGCGCTTGTAGGAGCCGCGGCGCTCGAGCTGCTCGGCGATGCGCTCGGCCGCCAGCTGCGCGTCCGTTTCGGGCTTCATGACTTCCTTGACCCGGACGTCCACTGTCTTGCCGTTGGTGAGCAGGCTGACTTCCTTCTCCAGGTCGCTCAGGCGGTTGGTCTTCTTGCTGATCAGCATGCCCGGCTTGGCCGAGTGGATAATCAGCGTGACCTTGTTGTCCGCCTTGCGTTCGATTTCCACCGCCGGAATGGCCGCATAGCGGTAGTTCTTGGCGATGTGCTTGCGGATCTTGGAGTCTTCGACCACGAAGGTTCCGAAGTCCTTCTTGCCCGCGTACCAGGTCGAACGCCAGGGCTTCGTAACGCCCACCCTGAATCCGTACGGTCTGATTTTCTGACCCATGTCTGTTTCCTGCTTTGCCTTTTCCCACGCCGCCTGGCGTCAATTTTCCCCGGGGTGCTACTTCTTCTCGCCCGCCGACTTGCCGCTCTTGGCCGCCCGCTTGGCCAAACGCGCTTCCTTGCTCACGCGCTTGCGGGGCTTGAGCCACAGGGGCTTCTGCTTGCGCTCTTCCACCAGCTCAGGCACGGCGACCGTGGCGCTGAAGTGGCAGGAGCGCCGCAGAATCATCGCGGCCTGGCCGCGCGAGCGCGCGCGCCAGCGCTTCATCATCGGACCCACGTCCACGCGGGCATCGGTCACGATCAGCTTTTCCGTGTCGATGTTCACGCCCTCGCGGTTGGCGTAGTCCTCGGCGTTGGCCACGGCCGACTCGATGACCTTCTTCAGGTACGGCGCGGCGCGGCGCGAAATGAACCCCAGCAGGGTAATCGCTTCGGGCACGCTGCGGCCGCGGACGACGTTGGCCACGGTGCGGCACTTCTGCGCGCTCATGCGGATGTTGCGCGCGCTGGCCGAAAACTCTCTCTTCGTTTCTGTGTCTGCCATGTTTGTCTTCCGTCGCTCTCTGCTTATGCCGCGCCGGGCTTGGCTTCAGCCTTGCGGTGACCGGTGTGACCCCTGTAGGTGCGCGTGGGGGCGAACTCGCCCAGCTTGTGGCCGACCATGTCCTCGGTCACGAACACCTTGAGATGCTGTTTGCCGTTGTGAACCATGAACGTCATGTTCACGAACTCCGGCAGAATGGTGCTGGCCCTCGACCAGGTCTTGATCGACTCACGGTTACCCGAGTCCTTGGCCTTGAGCACCTTCTTCAGCAACTTGGGGTGAACAAAGGGCCCCTTCTTCAGTGAACGGCTCATCGTTGCTCCGCCTATAGCCTCTTTAGCTGCCTGCCTTCCAAACCTGCCCTGTCACTGCCTGCTTCATGCCGCCATACGCCCAAGCCGCGCTACTTGGCGGTCTGGGTCGCCGACTGGCCGCGACGCGAACGGATAATCATCGCGTTGCTCGGCTTGCGCGGGCTGCGCGTGGGCGAGCCCTTGGCCGGGTTGCCGTGACGATCCACCGGCGGGCGACCGCCACCCGTGCGGTCGTTGCCGCCGCCCATCGGATGGTCGACGGGGTTCTGCGCCACGCCGCGCGACTTGGGCTTGAGACCCAGCCAGCGGCGGCGCCCCGCCTTGCCCATGCTCTGGTTCATGTGATCGAGATTCGAGAGCTGCCCGATGCTGGCGCGGCACTGCGGGTGGAAGCGCCGCACTTCACCGGAGGGAAGCTGAACGTTGATCCAGTCGCCGTCGCGGCCGGCCACAATGCACTGGCTGCCGGCGCTGCGCGCCACCTGGCCTCCACGGCCCGGCTGCAGCTCGACGTTGTGCACCGTCAGGCCCTGCGGAATGCTCGCCAGCGGCAGACAGTTGCCCAGGCGCGGCTCGGCTGTGGGACCCGACATCACCTCGCGGCCGACCTCGAGGCCGTGAGGCGCAAGGATGTAGCTCTTGGTGCCGTCGGCGTACCAGATCTGCGCGATGTAGGAGCTGCGGTTGGGATCATACTCAATGCTGTGCACGCGGGCCGGCACGCCGTCCTTGGAATTGCGGCGCAGGTCCACCTCGCGCAGGCGGCGCTTGTGGCCGCCGCCGCGACCGGCCACGGTCTGGCGGCCGCGGTTATTGCGCGCCCCGGTCTTGTTCTTGCCGCGCGTGAGCTGCTTGAGCGGCTTGCTCTCCGTCAATTCGACGAAGTCCACCAGGCGCGTGTGCCTGAGCGAGTGCGTGAGGGGTCGGAATGTCTTGATCGCCATGATGTTGCTCGATTCTGCGTTAGTGCCGTTTCCCGTTAACTGCTGCCTGGCTACTTCAGCTCGATGCTCTGGCCTTCCTTGAGGGTCACCAGGGCCTTCTTCCACGTCGGCTCGTCGAAACGGCCAAAGCGGTTGCGCCGGTTCTTGCGGCCCTTGACGTTGATGGTGCGGACATTGACGACATCCACGTCAAAGATGGCGTGAACGGCCTCGGCGATCTTGAACTTGTTGGCGTCGGCAGCGACCTCAAAGGTGTAAACGTTGAGGTCGGCCAGGCGCGCGCTGCTCTTCTCGGTGACGAGGGGGCGCTTGATGATCGCGTAGTGTTCGGTGGTGGCTGCCATGGTCTGTTCCTGCGTCCGTGTCTCTTCCGTAAATGTGCGCCTTACTTGGCGGCCTTGGCCTTGGCGTCGGCCTTGGATTCCTCGGCGGCCTTGGCCAGCAGCGCTTTGAGCCCGCCCTTGAGCGCGTCCAGCGCTTCCCTGGTCAGCAGCAGGCGGCGCTGCTTGATCACCTCGTAGGCGTTGAGCTGCGGCAGGGGACGCACCAGCGTGCGCGGAATGTTGCGCGACGACATGTAGAAATTCTCGTCCGCCTTGGGCAGCCCGATCAGCACGCTGCCGGAACCCAGGCCGCTCTTGGAGAGCATCTTGGCCAGCTTGGCTGTCTTGGGCTTGTCAAAGCTCAAACCCTCCACCACGGCTACCTCGGCGTCCTTGAACTTCGACAGCAGGGCGCTTTCCAGTGCCAGGCGGCGCATCTTGGCCGGCACCTCCACGCGGAAGCTGCGCGGGTGCGGGCCGTGGGCCACGCTGCCCTTGTGGCGGTGGGGGGCGCGCTTTTGACCCTGGCGGGCGCGGCCGGTGCCCTTCTGCTTGAAGGGCTTCTTGTTGCTGCCGGAGACGTCGCTCAGGTTCTTGCTGTTGGCGTTGCCCTGGCGCAGGTTGGCCTCATAGGCGTAGACCACTTCGCGCAGCGTCTTGGACTTGACCTTGTCGCCGAACACGGACTCGTCGAACTTGACCTTCGACGTGGCCTTGCCTTCAGCGTCATAAACTTGCAGTTCCACCATGATGCGTTCCTCAAAAGCTTCGTATGGCCAGCTCTCTGTCCAAAAGCCCCGCTCCCGGTTACTTCGCTGCCTGCTTGCGCAGCGCGCGATCGGGCTTGGGCATGCGCTTGGCCTTGGCCTTGCGCACCTGAATCCAGGCGCCGTAGAAACCGGGGACTGCGCCGCGGACATACAGCAGGTTGTCCTTGTCGTTCACCTTGGCCACCAGCAGGTTGCGCACCGTTTTGCGCTCCACACCGTAGTGACCGGCCATGCGCTTGCCGGGAAGCACATGGGCCACGCTCGTGTTGGTGCCGCTGGAGCCCGGTTCGCGCATGAACTTGGTGCCGTGGGCCGCGGGGCCGCCGGCAAAGCCGTGGCGCTTGACGCCGCCCTGGTAGCCGCGACCCTTGGAAGTGCCGATCACGTCAACCCACTCCCCTTCCTTGAACACGTCGCTGACCTTGATGACGTCGCCCACCTTGGCCTTGGAATCCTTGGCCAGGGGAACCTCGCGCAGCCGGCGCTTGGGTTCGACCTGGGCCTTCTTGAAATGGCCCTTGAGCGGCTTGCTCACGTTCTTGAGGCGAATGGCGCCCGAGGCGACCTGGGCGGCCGAATATCCATCGGTCTCGGCCGTCTTGATCTGAGTCACCGTGCAGGGTTCAACGGAAAGGATAGTCACGGGTACGATCTCGCCGTCAGCCTTGAAGAGCTGCGACATCTCGCGCTTGATCCCGATGAGTGCGGTTACCGGCATGTCTGTTCCTTGCGCTTCCAGTGCTTCCTTCATTGATTCGACACGGCTCACAGGCCGGAGGTCGAAGACTGCGTCCAATCACTCCAGGCCGGCCAGCGGCCTAGCTCATCTTGATCTTCACTTCCACGCCGGCGGGCAGGTCCAGGGTCTGGAGGCTGTCCATCGTGCGCGCCGTCGGCTGCCCGATGTAGATCAGCCGCTTGTGCGTGCGGATCTCAAACTGCTCGCGGCTCTTCTTGTCGATGTGCGGGCTGCGCAGAACCGTGTAGCGTTCGATATCCGTGGGCAGAGGAATGGGCCCCGCCACGCGGGCGCCGCTGTCCACGGCCGTCTCGCAGATACGCTTGGCCGACGCGTCCAGCAGCTCGTGGTCGTAGGCCTCGAGGCGAATCTTGATCTGATCCTTGGTTGCTTCTGCCATGTTCGTTCTCTCTCGCGCTCTTCCCCGCCGAGCCCCGGGGGCGCGGCAGGGTAATGATCGGCCCCCGCGCGGTCAAGGCGCCGGCGGGGGCTGTGAATTACATGCGACGTCCGATGGGGCCGCGTTCAGCCATGATCTTCTCTTTCACGTGGTTCGGCGTTCTCTCGTAGCGGTAAGGCTCCATCGAGTAGTTCGCGCGACCCTGGCTCAGGCCACGGATGGCCTGCACGTAGCCGAACATCTCCGAAAGCGGGGCCACGGCCTGGATGATGCGAATGTCGGCATCCTGCTCCATGCCCTCGATGCGGGCACGCCGCGAGTTCAGGTCGCCCACGATGGGGCCCACGAACTCTTCGGGCACGCGCACTTCCACCTTCATCATCGGCTCAAGGATGTCCGTACCCACCTGCTCCAGCAGGGTGCGGAACGCGATGCGCGCGGCGTCGATATACGCGAAGTCCTTGCTGTCGACGTCGTGGTAGCTGCCGTCGTACACGCTGGCCTTGAAGCCAAAGACGGGATAGTTGGCGTTGCCGCCCGAGGACGCCGTGTTGCGCACGCCTTCCTCAATGTTCTTGATGAACTGGCGCGGAATGCTGCCGCCGACCGTTTCATCCTCGAACTCAACCTTGTCCCACTGGTCTTCGGGCAGGGGTTCCCAACGGATCTTGCAATGACCGTAGGAGCCCGCGCCGCCGGTCTGCTTCTTGTGCAGGCCCTCGGTTTCGGTGGGCTTGCGCAGGGACGGAATCTCGCGGTAGGCCACGCGGGGCTGGCCCACCACGGCCTCGACGCGGAACTCGTTGAGAATGCGCGAGCGGATGATGTCGAGGTGCAACTCGCCCATGCCCGAGATCACGGTCTGCTGGGTTTCGGGGTCGAGGCGCACTTTGAACGTCGGGTCGTCCTTCATCATCTTCTGAAGGGCATAGCTGAGCTTCTCGCGGTCCGCGTTGGTCTTGGGCTCGATGGACATCGAGATCACCGTTTGCGGGAACGAGATAGCGCCGAGAATCAGCGGCTTTTCCTCATTACACAGCGTGTCGCCCGTCGCGCTCTGCGCCAGGCCGACGGCCGCGACGATGTCGCCCGCGACCGCCTCGGCCATGGGCTCGCGGTCAATGGCGAACATGCGCCACAAGCGCGTGATGCGCTCGCGCTTCTTGAGGCGGGCGTTGTACACACTGTCGCCCTGCTTGAGCGTGCCCGAGTAAATGCGCAGATAGGTCAGGTCGCCGTGCTGCTCCGTCACGGTCTTGAAGGCCATGATGGCCAGGGGCCCGGCCGGATCGCAGGGCAGCGTGTACTTCTTCTCCTGGTCCCTCATGTCCGTCGCCTCCGAGGGCGGAAGATCAAACGGGCTGGGCAGGTAGTACAGCACCGCGTTCAGCATCTCCTGGATGCCCTTGTAGCGGTAGGCGCTGCCGCACACGACGGGCACCAGCTTGAAGCTCAGGGTACCCTTGCGCAGGGCGAGACGAATCATCTCGTTGGTGACCTGGTCGGTCTTGTCCTCGATCACGAGCTCGGCGATGGCGTCGTCGACATCGGCGCACTTCTCGATCATGGAGATGCGCGCGATCTTGGCGTCCTCGAGGAGCTTCTCGGGGATCGGGTGGTAAACGACATCCCGGCCGCTCTCACCTTCAAAGGTGACGGCCCGCATCTCGATCAGGTCAATGACGCCCTTGTGCTCGACTTCCTCACCCAGGGGGAGCTGGATCGGCACAGGGTTGGTGCCGAGGCGGCGCACCATGGAGTCGACGCTCTTCTTGAACGAAGCGCCGATCTTGTCCATCTTGTTGATGAAGGCGATGCGCGGCACGCGGTACTTGTTGGCCTGGCGCCACACGGTTTCACTCTGGGCTTCGACGCCTTCCTTGCCATCGAACACCACTACGGCGCCGTCCAGCACGCGCAGGGAGCGCTCGACCTCGGCCGTGAAGTCCACGTGCCCGGGGGTGTCGATCAGGTTGATCATATGCTTGATCTTCGAGATCGGGTGATCCCAGAAGGTCGTCACCGCAGCGCTCACAATGGTGATGCCGCGTTCGCGTTCTTCTTTAAGGTAGTCGGTGACCGTGGTGCCGTCGTCGATGTCGCCGGGCTTGTGCACCATGCCGGTGTAGAACAGCACGCGCTCGGTCGTGGTGGTCTTGCCCGCGTCGATGTGCGCGCAGATGCCGATATTTCTGAGGTACTTGAAGTCCATGATGCTTCTCCGGCGCTCGCTTGCGTGATGCTCTGTCCGTTCCTGCCCGGCCAATGAAAATGCCGGCTCACCGAAATCAGGCGGCCGGCGTAAACACCCCCTTGGGTGCTTGCGTCGCGCCTGAAACTTGCCCGCCTTCTGCTGCTGTGCGATCGCGCTGTGCGTCGCGGGCAGTATTCCAAGGCTCCCCGCCCATTCTCCGGGCGGGCTTTATGGCATTTCCCCGCAGCTTTTGGCTCGGGGCGTAAGAGTGTAGCGGCACTTCCTGTTCTGTCAAGCGGCCCGATGGCACTGTCGCTCCGGGCCTCAAGTCAAGCGGGTCCGGCGCCTGCCGGACCCCTGACTTGTTGATACTTCTACCAGGCGAAGTGGGCAAAAGCCTTGTTTGCGTCGGCCATGCGGTGCGTTTCTTCGCGCTTCTTCACCGCCGCACCTTCGCGCTTGTAGGCGTCGCTCAGCTCTTCGGCCAGGCGCTCATGCATGGGCTTGCCCTTGCGACCCGTCGCGGCATTGATCAGCCAGCGGATGGCGAGCGCCTGCTGGCGCTTCTTGGACACTTCCATGGGAACCTGGTAGGTGGCGCCGCCGACGCGCTTGCTGCGGACTTCGACGACGGGACGGCAGTTGTTGAGGGCTTCGTTGAAGACTTCGAGGGGGTCTTTGTCCGGCACGCGCTTCTTGAGCTGGTCGAGCGCGGAGTAGACGATGCGCTGAGCGACGGACTTCTTGCCTTCCTTCATGATGCAGTTGATGAACTTGCTCAGCAGCTTGTTCGAGTACACGGGGTCGGCGGTCAGAAAGCGTTCCGTGCTCTTGTAGTTGCGTGGCATGGGCTCTTCGCTCCGGTTTGCTGGACTGGGTTTCCCAAAGGGCGCGGAAATGTAGCAACGCGAAACAGAGCGTCAAGCGGGGGAAGAACAGATGTCGGCAAACTGTTAGCGGTCGTTTTTCCACCCGCTTGCGCGCCTGGCGATTCGTGTTATTGGCGGCTTCTGCCTGCTTGTCGCCGCGCAATACAAACTCGCGGCCCTTTCGGGCCGCGAGCACGATTTCAGCACGCTTCCACCATGATGCTTACTTGCCGCGCTTGGCGCCGTACTTACTGCGGGACTGCTTGCGGCCTTCGACGCCCTGGCTGTCGAGCGCGCCGCGCACGATGTGGTAGCGCACACCAGGCAGGTCGCGAACGCGGCCGCCGCGCACGAGCACAATGTTGTGTTCCTGCAGGTTGTGGCCTTCGCCGGGAATATAGGCCGTGACTTCGCGCTGATTCGAGAGGCGCACACGGGCGATCTTGCGCAGGGCCGAGTTCGGCTTCTTGGGCGTAGTAGTCTTGACTTGCAGGCACACGCCGCGCTTGAACTGGTTGGCATCGAGCGCGGGGCTCTTGCTCTTGGCGCGGGGCAGGCGGCGGGGCTTGCGGCAAAGCTGGTTGATCGTGGGCATGTGTTCCGGAGTCCTTGTTTATTGCTTGTGCAAAGGGCCAAGAGGATACTAACGCTCGCCCAATTGCAACAGGGCGGACTGCACTTTTTCGAGCAGGCCCGCCAACTCAGCCTGGGGCGCCTCCTCAGATTCGGGGTCGATGGCCTTGTCCAGGGCCTGGTGCGCGGCATTCAACAACTCCCGGCGCCTCGCCAAAGAGCCGTGCCGGGCGTGATGGGCAGCCAGCGCAGAGAACGCAAGCAGTCGAGCATAACTCATGGGGTCCAGCGCCGACGCCTCCAGCGTGGGCAACTTGCCCCAGGTCTCGTCACGGAGGCGGTCGCCCCAGCGGGCGGCATCCTGCCACTGTTCCTGCTGGAAGTGATGGGTTACGGCGGCCGCAATGACCGTATTGCGCAGCCAGGCGTTGCCCGCTTTCACGGAAGCGCCATAGGCTTCATCAAGGTACTCGATGGCGGTCTGGCGGCTGTCAGCCCTGAAGCACAACAGCGCGGAGTCCAGCGCCATCAGCGCCAGGCCTGCCGGGTCATCAACTTCGCGCGCGCGGCTGTAGCCCAGGCGGGCAAAGCGCAGCGCGCGCTGATACTGCTCAGCCTTGACGAAGGCGCGAAGCGCAAAGCGTGCGGCCTCCACATAGCGGGCGTGGGCCTCGGCCCGTTCGTAGTGGCCCAGCGAAGAGAGCATGTCCGCCTCGGCTTGATCGAGGTTTTCCGCGCCGAGGCTGCACAGGCAGCGTGCCATGGCGGCATCGGCCAGCAGGCGCGCGTCCTGGGTGCTCGCCTCCTCGACGGCCCGGATCAGGGCCTCGGCGCGGCTGGCATCGCGCTGAGGGCCCGGCCCGCCCCAGCACTCGGCGATCTTGAGATTGATGTAGTGACGCTCGCGCACGGCGGAATCGTCGAGCTTGGCCTTCACGCCCGACAGCACGACTGCGGCCGCGGCCCGCTTCCCTTCGCGGGCATAGGTCTCGGCCATCAGAAAGCGTGCCGCAAATGGGGAAAGCGCGTAGTCGGACTCTGCCGAGCGGTCTTTCAGGAGTGGCGGGGGATTCTCCTCAGGCTCGGGCGCGGGCTTCTGGGGAGGGGGCTTGGGCGCCACGGGATCGGGTCTGGCGGGTTGTTCGCTGCCCCCTGAACTGGCCACTTGCGGGGCGCGTTGCGGGGCCTCGGCGGCGCAACCAGAGACCAGCAAGCCAAGAAGAAGCAGTGTCCTGTGTTTCATCGAGCGCTCGAAAACAGAAGAGGCGTGGCCCAAGGCCACGCCTCCAGTGTAGCACCGCTGCCGCTCTAGCTCGCCGCCGCGCTGGCCGCTTCGCCTTCGGGGGCGGGGGCGGGCATGGGTTGGGCGTACTTGATGTTCATCTGGTGATAGTAGGAGAAGCCGCTGCCGGCCGGGATGCGGTGGCCGAGAATGATGTTCTCCTTCAGGCCTCCCAGGGTGTCCTTCTTGCCGGAAATCGCCGCCTCCGTGAGCACCTTGGTGGTCTCCTGGAACGACGCGGAGGAAAGGAAGCTTTCGCTCTGCAGCGAGGCTTTGGTGATGCCCAGCAGCAGGGGCTTGAAGGCCGCAGGCTTGCCGCCTTCCTCCAGGACGCGACGGTTCTCGCGGATTACGTCGGCGCGATCGACGACCGTGCCGCGCAGGAAGTTCGTGTTGCCTTCATTGGCAATGCGCACCTTCCGCAGCATCTGCGACACGATGATCTCGATGTGCTTGTCGTTGATGCCCACGTTCTGCGAGCGATACACTTTCTGGACTTCACCCAGCAGGTACTCCTGCACCGCTTCCTTGCCCTGGATTTCCAGCACATCCTGGGGCACGCGGGAACCTTCCGTCAGGGGTTCGCCGGCCTTCACGCGGTCGCCCGTGCGCACCTTGATCACGCGGTTGGACGGAATGGCGTGCTCCGCCACTTCGCCCGACTCGCTCTTGACGACAATGTTGCGCTTGCCGCGCTTCTTGTCTTCGGTGATCTCGACGACGCCGTCGATCTTGGTGATGTAGGCCGGGTCCTTGGGACGGCGTGCCTCAAGCAGTTCCGTGACGCGGGGCAGGCCGCCCGTGATGTCCTGGGTGCCGCCGATTTCACGCACGGTCTTGGCCAGGATCTGGCCGGCGCGGACCTTGGCACCGTCGGCGATGAGGATGGTGGCCTTTTCGGGCAGCGGGTAATAAGCGATGACTTCTCCGCTCTTGTCCTCGAGGCGGAGCTGCGGGTGCAGGTCGCCCTTATGCTCGATGACGACCTTGGCCTTCTGCTTGGTCGCGGGGTCCACGTCTTCCTTGAAAGTGCGGCCTTCGATCAGGTCGTCGTACACCACGCGGCCGTCCACCTCGCTGACCACCGGCGAGGTGTGCGGGTCCCATTCGCACAGGACCTTGCCGGCCTTGATGGTGCCGCCATCTTCCACTTTGAGCGTGGCACCCAGCGGCACGGTGTACTTCTCGATTTCATTGCCGTCATCGTCGACGATCTTGATTTCGCCCTTGCTCGAAACGCTGATCTTCTCGCCGGCGGGGTTTTCCACGACGCGCAGGCTCTTCTCGAAGCGAACCTTGCCGCCGCGGGTCACGCGCAGGTCCTTGTCCATGCTGGCGCGCGCTGCCGCGCCGCCGATGTGGAAGGTACGCATGGTGAGCTGCGTTCCGGGCTCGCCGATGCTCTGCGCCGCGATGATGCCGACGGCCGTGCCCAACTCGACGAGTTCGTCGCGGGAGAGGTCAGCGCCGTAGCAGAGCTGGCACACGCCCGTGAGCGAGTCGCAAGTCAGGCCTGAGCGCACGCGGATTTTCGTGAAACCCAGCGACTCGATCTTCGCCGCCATCTCCGCGCTGATCAGCGAGTTCTTCTCGATCAGCGTTTCCTTGGTCTGCGGATGCTTGATCGTGTCGAGCGTAACGCGGCCGCGGATACTCTCGGCCAGGGAGATCTCGACCTTTTCGCCCTTGAACGTCGCGCGCTTGTCTACGCCGTTTTCCGTGCCGCAGTCGTGCTCAGTGACGACCACGGTCTGGGCCACGTCGGCCAGCTTGCGCGTCAGGTAGCCCGAGTCCGCCGTCTTGAGCGCGGTGTCAGCCAGGCCTTTGCGCGCGCCGTGGGTGCTGGAGAAGTACTCGAGCACCTTGAGGCCTTCGCGGAAATTGGCCTTGATGGGGGCCTCAATGATCTCGCCGCCGGGCTTGGCCATCAGGCCGCGCATGCCGGCCAGCTGGCGCACCTGTTCCGTCGAGCCGCGGGCGCCGCTTGTCACCATCATGAAGATGGGGTTGAGATAGGGCTTGCCCAGGCGCACATCGTTCTTGAGGGCGTCCATCATCGAGCGGCCGATTTCCTCGCGGGCGTGCGTCCACTCGTCGATGACGTGGTTGCGGCGTTCACGGTCCGTGATGACGCCTTCACGGTAGCGCTTGAAGAGCTCGTCCACGGTCTTCTGGGCACGGTCGATGATGACCTGCTTGTTGTCGGGCGACTTCATGTCGTCCTTGCCGATGCTGACACCCGCGCGCGTGGCCGACTTGAAGCCGAACTCCTTGATGTCGTCCAGCAGGCGCAACGTGAAGATGCGGCCCAGGCGCTTGTAGCAGTGGGCGATGACGGCGCTGATCTGCTTCTTGCCAATCGCGTAATTGAAGAACGGCATGCCCTTGGGGAGGATGTCGTTGAACAGGATGCGACCGGGCGTGGTCTCAACGAGGAAGGGCTTGTAGCGCGCAGTGGCTTCCTCGACGAATCCGTCGTGGGCGCTGCCGGCGTATTCGCCCGGGTCCAGGTTCAATGTCCAGTCCACGTTGGGATTGGCGGCGTCGCCGCAGGTGACGTTGCCCTTTTCGTCGTACACGACGATGTGCGGGGCGAGCAACACCTTGATCTTGGCATGGGTGCCCAGCTTGCCGTGGCTGTAGGCGGCAATGACGTCGTCGGCGCTGCTGAACATCTTGCCTTCGCCGGCCTCCTGGGCGTTGTCCGCAGTCATGTAGTACAGGCCCAGCACCATGTCCTGCGAGGGCGTGATGATGGGGTTGCCGTGGGCGGGGCTGAAGATGTTGTGGATGGACAACATCAGCGTATGGGCCTCGATCTGCGCCTCAAAGGACAGCGGCAGGTGCACGGCCATCTGGTCGCCGTCGAAGTCAGCGTTGAAGCCCTGGCAGACCAGGGGGTGGATCTTGATGGCGTTGCCTTCAACGAGCACGGGTTCAAAGGCCTGGATACCCATGCGGTGCAGCGTGGGTGCGCGGTTGAGCAGCACGGGGTGCTTGTGGATGACCTCCTCCAGGATGTCCCACACCTCTTCGTCCTTGCGCTCAAGCATCTTCTTGGCGCTCTTGATCGTATCGGCCATGCCCAGTTCCTTGAGCCGGCGGATGACGAAGGGCTGGAAGAGTTCAAGGGCGATCTTCTTGGGCAGGCCGCACTGATGCAGCTTCAGTTCCGGCTCCACCACGATTACGGAGCGGGCGGAGTAGTCGACGCGCTTGCCCAGCAGGTTTTCGCGGAAGCGGCCCTGCTTGCCCTTGATCATGTCGGTCAGCGACTTGAGCGGCCGGTTGCGGGAGCCGAGCACGGGGCGGCGGCAGCGGTTGTTGTCAAACAGCGCGTCAGCCGCCTGCTGCAGCATGCGCTTCTCGTTGCGGATGATGACCTCGGGCGCGTTGAGATCAATCAGCTTCTTGAGGCGGTTGTTGCGGTTGATCAGGCGCCGGTACAGGTCGTTGAGGTCGCTGGTGGCGAAGTTGCCGCTCTCCAGCTGCACGAGGGGGCGCAGGTCCGGCGGAATCACCGGTACCACGTCAAGCACCATCCACTCGGGCTTGTTGCCCGACTCCTTGAGAGCTTCCACGGTCTTGAGCCGCTTGATCAGGTCCTTCTGCTTCTGCTTGCTGTTCGTCTCGATCAGCTCGCGGCGCAGGTTGCCGGCCAGCTCCGGAAGCTCCAGTTTCTGCAGCAGCGCGCGCAGAGCCTCAGCGCCCATGCCGGCCTTGAAGTTGTCACCGAAGAGGCCCTTCATCTCGCGGTACTTCTCTTCGTTTATGAGCTCCCGCTCCTTGAGGTCTGACTTCCCAGGGTCAATGACGATGTAGTCCTGGAAGTAGATGACGCGTTCGAGGTTCGATGCCTTGACGTTGATCAGGGCGCCGATGCGCGAGGGCATGGCCTTGAAGAACCAGATGTGGGCCACGGGCGCGGCCAGGTTGATGTGCCCCATGCGCTTGCGGCGGACCTTGCTGGTCGTCACCTTCACGCCGCAGCGTTCGCACACGATGCCCTTGTACTTGATGCCCTTGTACTTGCCGCAGAAGCACTCGTAGTCCTTTTCAGGGCCGAAGATCTTCTCGCAGAAGAGGCCGTCCTTTTCGGGGCGGTACGTGCGGTAGTTGATGGTCTCGGGCTTCTTGACCTCGCCGTAGCTCCAGGAGCGGATGTCCTCGGGGCTGGCCAGCGAGATGCCGACCTGGGCGATTTCGTTAATCTTGTCGTAAAGAGCGTCAGGCATGTGTAGCGCCTCTATGTAGTGCGCCGGCTCCGGCGCGGGTCATTTCCGTTCCTGCCTCGTGCATCGTGTCCCGGCGCTGCTCCGAAAAGAGCTGGCCGCGCCAGACACGCAGCACGCCCTTACTCCTTCACCACGTCGCTGACGGTGCTGCCGTCCTTGCGGTGCAGTGTCATGTTCAGGGCCAGGCCCTTGATCTCGTTCACCAGCACGTCAAACGACACCGGGGTGCCGGGCTCGAGCACGTTCTCGCCCTTGACCATGCTTTCGTAGATCTTGGTGCGGCCCTCGACGTCGTCGGACTTCACGGTCAGCAGCTCCTGCAGCACGTTGGCCGCGCCGTAGGCTTCCAGCGCCCAGACTTCCATTTCGCCAAAACGCTGGCCGCCGCTGCGGGCCTTGCCGCCCAGGGGCTGCTGCGTGATGAGCGAGTAGGGGCCCGTAGCGCGGGCGTGGACTTTGTCGTCCACCAGGTGGTGCAGCTTCATCATGTACATGTAGCCCACGGAGACCTTCTGCTCGAAGGGCTGGCCGGTGCGCCCGTCATACAGCACGGACTTGCCGTCTTCGTCGAGGCCGGCCTCCTTGAGCATGGCCGTGATGTCCTGTTCCGAGGCGCCATTGAACACCGGCGTAATGCAGCGCAGACCCAGCTTGCGCGCCGCAAAGCCCAGGTGCAGCTCGAAGAGCTGGCCCACGTTCATGCGCGAGGGCACGCCCAGGGGGTTTAGCACCATCTGCACGGGGGTGCCGTCGGCGAGGAAAGGCATGTCCTCGACCTTCATGATCTTGGAGACCACGCCCTTGTTGCCGTGGCGGCCGGCGAACTTGTCGCCCACCGACAGCGTGCGCTTGGTGGCCAGTTCAACGACCACCTTCTCGAGCACACCCGTGGGCAACTCGTCGCCACGCGTGAGCTTGTGCACCACGCGGTTGAGTTTCTGCTCGGCCGTGCGCACCTTCTTGCGGCAGCGCGAAATGGCCTCTTCCACCAGGCGCACGGAACGGCCGGAAGCGCCGAAGGCCTCGGCGTCCAGGTTTTCCATCACCGTGGCCACTTCCTCAGCGGTCAGAGAGCCGCGCTCCTCGTCCGTGAGGATGCGCTTGAGAACCTTGCGGCCCGATTTGGGCTTCTCGCCCAGGGCCTCCTCAAGCTCGACCATGAGCAGGGCAAACTGCTCGCGCGCGGCCGCCAGATACTCTTCCGTGGCCCGCTTCTGCTCGAGTTTGACCTGCTTCTTCTCTTCCTCGGTCTGGGCGATGCGCTTGGAGAAGCGCTGGGTGTTGATGACGACGCCGTAGCTGCCGGCCGGCACTTCCAGGGAGTCGTTCTTCACGTCTTCGCCGGCCTTGCCGAAGATGGCGTGCAGCAGCTTTTCTTCGGGCGTGAGTTCACTCTTGGACTTCGGGGCCACCTTGCCCACAAGGATGTCGCCGGGGCCGACGCGGGTGCCGATGCGGATCACGCCGCCCTCGTCAAGGTTCTTGCGCTGGCGCTCGCCCACGTGCGGAATCTCGGGCGTGAACTCTTCGCGGCCCAGCTTGGTCTCGCGAATCTCGATCTCGAAGTCCTCGATGTGGATCGAGGTAAACGTATCGCGGGCCAGCAGCTCTTCGCTAACCAGGATGGCGTCTTCGAAGTTGTAGCCGTCCCAGGGCATGAAGGCGAGGAGGATGTTGCGGCCCAGCGCCAGCTCGCCGTGGTGGGTGGCCGCGCCGTCCGCGATCACGTCGCCCTTCTTGACGCGGTCGCCTTCCTTCACGACGGGAACCTGGTTGAGGCAGGTGCGCTCGTTGAGGCCGACGAACTTGCGCAGGGTGTAAATCTCGTCGCCGATGATGATTTCCTTGCAGTCCGCGTAGCGCACCACGCCGTCGGCCTTGGCGCGCAGCACCATGCCCGAGTTGACGGCCACATGGCGTTCCATGCCGGTGCCGACCAGAGGCAGCTCCGTCAGAAGCAGCGGAACGGCTTGGCGCTGCATGTTCGAACCCATCAAGGCGCGGTTGGCGTCGTCGTGCTCAAGGAACGGGATCAGCGCGGCAGATACACCCACCATCTGCATGGAGCTGACGTCCACCAGTTCGATTTCCCTGGCGCCGACCGTGATGAAATCGTGGCCCTTGCGTGCCGTGATGTGGTCACCCAGCAGGTTGCCCTTGTCGTCGACCCTGATGTCGGCCGGGGCGATGACCTTGTGGGTCTCTTCGTCGGCGCGCAGGTAGACCACTTCCTCCGTCACGCGGCCGTTCTTGACGGTGCGGTAGGGCGTGACCAGGAAGCCGTAGTCGTCGGTCTGGGCGTAGGTGCACAGGGACGAAATCAGGCCGATGTTCGTGCCTTCCGGCGTCTCGATGGGGCAGATGCGGCCGTAGTGCGAAATGTGAACGTCGCGCACTTCAAAGCCCGCGCGCTTGCGGTTGAGGCCGCCCGGGCCCAGGGCCGAGAGGCGGCGCTCATGGGTCAGCTGGCTCAGCGGGTTGGTCTGGTCCACGACCTGCGACAGCTCGCCGCGGCCGAAGAAGAAGGCCACGGCCGTGCTGATGGTCTTGGCATTGATCAGGTTGCGCGGCGTGGGCTGCTCTTCCAGGTTCATGCGCTCCTGGACGTTCTTCTTGAGCTTGAGAAAGCCCTTGCGCAGCTCGTCGCACACCAGCTCGTCGATGGTCTTGACGCGGCGGTTGCCGAGGTGGTCGATGTCGTCCGTGACGGCATTGGTGCCGGGCTTGCGCAGCTTGAGCAGGTAGTCGATGGCAAACTTGATGTCATCGGGCTGCAGGCTCTGCTTGTTTTCGTCGATGTCGCTGCCGAACTTGCGGTTGAGGCGGAAGCGCCCCACGCGTCCCAGGCGGTAGCGGGTGTCGTCGTAGAACTTCTCGTCGAACAGCGCGCTGGCCTTTTCCTTGGAAACGGGGTTGCCGGGCCGCAGGCGCAGGTAGATGCGCTCCAGGGCCTCTTCCTGGTTGGTCGTCGGGTCTTCCTGCAGGGAGTTGAGGATAATGGGGTCTTCGACCTCGGTGATGATCTCGACTTCCTTGACCTTCGACTTGACGATGTTCTTGGCCACGTCCGCCGAGATCAGAGTGCCGCCCTCTGCGATGATTTCACCCGTGTCCGGGTCCACGACGTCATTGACGGCGTAGCGGTTCTTGAGGGCGCTGACGGCCTTTTCCGTCCCGGTTTTGACCTTCTTGGTCGGGTAGAACTGCCGGATGATGGCCTCGTTCGTGCTGAGGTCGGGGCTCATGGCGCGGAAGAAGGTCATTGCGCTGAACTTGCCGCTCTGGTCAATGCGGATGCTCAACGTCTCCTTCTTGGTCACGGCCACTTCGATCCACGAGCCGCGCTCGGGGATGATCCAGCACTGGTGTAGCTTGCGGTTGTCCGCGCTGACCTCAAAGCCGAAGTCAATGCCGGGCGAGCGGTGGAGCTGGTTGACGATGACACGTTCGGCACCGTTGATGATGAACTCGCCGCCGCCAATCATCAGGGGCAGCTCGCCGAGATAGACATCCTCATCAATGCTCTTGCTGTCGCGATTGAGGCGCAGCTTGACCATGAGCGGGGCGCCGAAGGTCAGCTTCAGCGCGCGGCACTCGTCTGGCGTGTAGCGGGGCTCGCCGAGGTCATAGCTGATGAACTCGAGCCCGATGCTCTGGTCGTAGCTCTTGATCGGGAAGATTTCATTGATGACGGATTGCAGGCCCATGGGGGCGCGCCGGCTCTGCGGCACGTCGGCCTGCAGGAAGCGCGCATAGCTATCCGTCTGAAGTTTGACCAGATTGGGCAGGTCCACCACGCCCATCGTGCGTCCGAAATTCTTGACCGGCGTGGTGTTTGTGACCCGCTGAGTTTCGTCAACGACCGCCATGATGACTCCAGTTTGCTGTGCGACCGAAGCTCCCCGTCGTGTGGGGGAGCGACACTGCCGCGCGCTGTCTTCCTGCAGGCGCCGGGGATTTGGCCCCGCATCGCCGTGATCAAAACATTGGCACTGCCTGAACCTTTAAACACAACCGGGGCATTTTGGCCGGGGAGCCAAAAGCCCTTGCATTTTGAACTTGCTGCCTGATTTCCCGGTGGGCCCTGGCCGTTCCCTTACGGCCGGGGGCGCACCCTTCTGATTTCAGGCGCTCGTACGGTTGTGGGGCCGTGGCGCGGCAAGCCGCGCCACGGCAATTCGGGACTACTTCAACTCGACCTTGGCGCCGGCCTCTTCCAGCTTCTTCTTGAGGCCTTCGGCTTCGTCCTTGGGCAGGTTTTCCTTCACCGGCTTGGGAGCGCCTTCGACCAGGGCCTTGGCTTCCGCCAGGCCAAGGCCGGTGGCCTCGCGCACGACCTTGATGACCGGGATCTTCTTGTCCGCGGCGGCCAGGCTGGCCAGCACCACGGTGAACTCGGTCTTGGCAGCCGCAGCGGCCGGAGCAGCACCACCGCCGCCACCAGCCGGGGCAGCCACGGCAACCGCGGCGGCCTGGGCCTTGACGTCGAACTTCTCTTCGAACGCCTTCACGAAGTCACGGACCTCAAGCAGGTTCCAGCTTGCCACCTCGTTGAGGACCTTCTCGATCTTTTCAGCAACGGCCATGTCACACTCCTCGTTTTCGCAGTAATCGGGCGGGATGGTCCCGTCCTCCTGCTTGCAGATTGCACACGCAGCCTGCAGTTCGCAGCCAGCTTTGGAAACCGTCCTTTCGGACCGCCTCCCCATTCCAAGCCGGCTGCTGGCTGCTTGCTGCCGGCGGACAGAAATTGACCAAAACTACGCCTGGGGCTGAGCTTTCTCCAGCTTCTCGGCCAGGGCATTGAAACCATAAGCCACCTGGGCATATCCGGCCTGGAACGCTGCCGCCAGTTTCTGGGGCACGGCCAGGAAGTCGCCGGCCAGGGTGCTGAGCAGCTCGCGGCGACCGGGCAATGAGGCCGAAGCCTCCACCTGGGCGACGTCCAGCACGTCCTTGCCCATCTGGCCGCCCTTGAGCTTGATGGTGTTCTTGTGCTCGGCCAGCCACTTCTGGGTGAATTTGGCAACGTCCACGGTGCCGTCGCCGCCGAAAATCAGGCCTGAGGCGCCCTTGAGCACGCGTTGCTTCTTGGGCAGCTTGGCGTCGTGCTCGATGAGGGGCTTGAGCCCGCGCTCCTTCAAAGCGTGGACGGCAATGGAGTTCTTGACCACTTCCATCTGAAGCTTGGCCTTGCGCAGCTCGGCGCGGAACAGCGCCATTTTCTCGCTGTTCAGACCCTGGTAATCGATGACGACCACGTTATCGATCGGACCCAGTTTGCGGTCGAGCTGGCTCTTCAGCATTACATTCAGTGCATTGGGCATGTTCGCTCTCCGGCTCTCGCGCTACTCTTCGGCCGCGGCCTGCTGTTCCACGGCCACCGAAACTCCGGGGCTCATTGTGGAAGCCACGCTGACGCGCTCAATGAAATGGCCCTTGACCGTCGAAGGACGCAGCGACTGCACATGGTTCACGATGTGCTTCAGATTGTCCGCCAGCTTGGCGGCGGCAAAACTGCGCTTGCCAATCGGCACGTGGATGTTGCCGCCGGCGTCCGTACGGTACTCAACCTTGCCGGCGACGAATTCCTTGACCGCCTGCTCCACGTTCTCTGTCACCGTGCCGGCCTTGGGCGTAGGCATCAGGTTCTTGGGGCCCAGGATCTTGCCCAGGCGGCCCACATTACGCATCTGATTGGGGTGTGCGATGGCGACGTCGAAATCCAGCCAACCGCCCTCCACTTCCTTGGCCAGTTCGGCCCCGCCGACCTTGATGGCCCCGGCCTTGAGCGCGGCTTCGGCATCCTTGCCTTCCGCAAACGCGATCACGCGCATGCTCTTGCCCAGGCCGTGCGGCAGGGAAACCGCGCCGCGCAGATTCTGCTCGGCCTTCTTGGGGTCCACGTTGAGCTTGATGGCCAGGTTGACGGTCTCGTCAAACTTCGCCTTGGGGAAGCTCGAAAGGATTTTCACCGCCTCGTCCGCGGTGTAACGCTGGCCCGCGACCACAGCCTTGGCCGCGTCGCGATACCTCTTGCTGCGCTTGCGTTCTTTCATGTTCACTCTCGTTGGCAGTCTGTTGCTGTCTTCTGCCCTGTTTGCGCGACACCGACAGTCCGTGCCACGCCTGCCGAAATCGACGGCCCGTCCCTGCGATCTTGCTAGTCCACGACCTGCACGCCCATGCTGCGTGCAGTACCGGCGACCACGCGCACGGCAGCCTCGAGGCTGCCCGCGTTGAGGTCGTTCATTTTTGCCTTGGCCACTTCCTCAAGCTGCTTGCGCGTTACCGTACCGACCTTTTCGCGGCCGGGCATCTTGGCGCCCTTTTCAATCTTCATGGCCGTGCGGATCAGCACCGAGGCCGGCGGGCTCTTGATGATGAACTCGAAGGACTTGTCCTTAAAGATCGTGATTTCGATGGGCAGCGTCATCCCCATCTTGTCACGCGAGCGGTCGTTGAACTGCTTCACGAACGCGGCAATGTTCACGCCGTGCTGGCCCAGCGCCGGACCTACCGGCGGAGCCGGCGTTGCCTGCCCGCCGGGGCACTGCAATTTGACCTTTGCGACGATTTCTTTAGCCATGACTTGCTCACTTTGATGCGAAGGTGGGTTCTGGACTGGGGCCCTTGATCTGGCGCAGAATCCAAAGCCCGGAATTCAGAATCCTCAGTCAACGATGCCGCTATCCGTGTTCGACCTGCCAGTACTCCAGCCACACCGGAGTGGCGCGGCCAAAAATCGTAACGATAACCTTCACCTTGCCCTGCTCCGTGTCCACGTCTTCGACGTTTCCTTCGAATCCGTCGAAGGGCCCGTCCTTGATCTTGACGGCGTCGCCCTTCTTGAAATCGATCTTGACTTCCTTTTCCTCGCCCTCAGGCTTGGGCTCGGAAATCTTGAGAATCTTGCGCACGTCGTCGTCGCTCATGGGTACGGGCTTGTCACGGTCGCCCACGAAATCGCCCACGCCGGGCGTCTCGCGGATCAGGTGATAGGCCTGCCCGTTGATCTTGTAGCGCTGGTCGGCGTCATCTTCCTGGGCCTCGATGGTGTCGATCTCGAGGTAAAGGTAGCCGGGATAGACCTTGCGCGTGCGTTCACGCTTCTTGCCGCCCTTGATTTCCTGCACCGTTTCGGTGGGGATGACCATGCGGCCAAACAGCGTCTCGAGCCCGTGAGACTTCACGCGCTTCTGCAGGTTCTCCTGGATCTTCTCCTCCCGGGAACTCTGCACCCTCAAGACGTACCACATCAACCCCATGGCCAACTCGATTCTCTTTAGAGCGTCTGTCTTCGTTGAACTACTTCTTGGGCGTCTCCGACCTGCGCGGTGCGGCGTCATCCTGCGGCGGGTCGAGGCGCAGCACCATGGTGACCACGCGGCCCCAGCCCACGTTCTGCCAGGGTTGCTTCTGCAGCACACCCACGGTGAAGCTGAAGGTCAGGTCCATCACGAAAATGATGGCGGCAAACCACGCCACGTAATAGAGCGTGACGGCCGTAGCGCGCTTGACCTCGGGTTTGGAGGCCCAGCGCACCTTCTTCAGCTCCGCCTCCGTGGCGATCAGCAGGTCGGCAAAGCGCGGCGTGTTGAGATAGGCCCGCAGCCCGGCCAGACCCGCCACAAACACACCCAAGGCGATGAACAGGCTGGGCGTGATCCACTCGGTCAGGGGCCCGCCGCCCTTGACAACGGAGGAGCCAAACCAGGGGTCGTCAATACCCAGCAGGCGGTCCAAGCGGGTGTTGCCATAGTGAAACATCGCATAGCAGCACCAGATCAACAGGCCCAGCAGCAGCAGCAGCGCAAAGGAACGCGCCTGCCTGCCTGCCCCACGCCTGTAGTTCTCGAACACCGCCATGTTGCCTCTCCGTCCTTACTTCCAGGTTCTGGCACGGCGGGAGGGAATCGAACCCCCAACCTGCGGTTTTGGAAACCGCTGCTCTGCCAGTTGAGCTACCGCCGTAGATTCAATCTCGAATGGATAATTGCGAATGTCGAATGCGCTGCCCATCAACTCCCAATTCGACATTGACCATTCGCAATTGCCCCTACTTCTTCTTTTCCTTGTGCAGCGTGTGCTTCTTCAGCTTGGCGCTGTACTTCTTCAGCTCCAGCTTCTTGATGTTCTGTCCCTTGACGCGCTTCTGCGTGCGGTAGTGGCGGACGCCGGACTCCGAGCACTCCAGAAACACGTATTCGCGATTCTCACCCGCCATGGCTTTCTTCTTTTCGACTCGCGCACCGGGGAGGGCGCCAAGCCCTCCCCCGATCGCGGGCCCACGCGCTCAGGCGCGGGGCTCTGTTCCGTCTGCCAGGACTACTTGATCACCTTCACAACCTTGCCGGCGCCGACGGTGCGGCCGCCTTCACGGATGGCGAAGTTGGAACCCTCGTCCATGGCCACGGGCTTGCCCAGCTTCACCTTCAGGCTCACCGTGTCGCCGGGCATCACCATCTCCGCGCCGCCGAGCAGGTCCGCCGAGCCCGTTACGTCCGTGGTGCGGAAGTAGAACTGCGGGCGGTAGCCGGAGAAGAACGGCGTGTGGCGGCCGCCTTCTTCCTTGGTCAGGATGTAGCACTGGCACTCGAACTCCGTGTGCGGCTTGATCGTGCCCGGCTTGGCAATCACCATGCCGCGCTCGATGTCCTTCTTTTCCACGCCGCGCAGCAGCACGCCGACGTTGTCGCCAGCGAGGCCTTCACCGAGTTCCTTCTGGAACATTTCGACACCGGTGATGGTGGAGGGGAAGGGCAGCTCGCGCAGGCCGACGATTTCAACGTTGTCGCCGACCTTGACCTTGCCGCGCTCGATACGGCCCGTGGCCACCGTGCCGCGTCCCGAGATGCTGAACACGTCTTCGACGGACAGCATGAAGGGCTTGTCGACTTCGCGCACGGGCTCCGGAATCGAGTTGTCCAGCGCGTTGAGCAGATCAACGATGCACTTGGTCTTGCCCGCGTCGCCGGGGTTTTCCAGGGCGGCCTTGGCGTTGCCGCGGATGATCGGAATCTTGTCGCCGGGGAACTTGTACTTGTTGAGCAGCTCACGCACTTCGAGCTCAACGAGTTCCAGCAGTTCCGGGTCGTCGACCAGATCGACCTTGTTCAGGAACACCACGAGCGCCGGCACGTTCACCTGGCGGGCGAGCAGGACGTGCTCACGCGTCTGGGGCATGGGGCCGGTGTCGGCGGCGACCACCAGGATCGCGCCGTCCATCTGGGCGGCGCCGGTGATCATGTTCTTGATGAAGTCGGCGTGGCCGGGGCAGTCGACGTGCGCGTAGTGGCGCTTTTCCGTCTCGTACTCCACGTGGGCCGCGGCGATGGTCACGGTCTTGTTCGCATCGCGAACCGTGCCGCCCTTGGTGATTTCGGCGTAGGTCTTGGCCTTGGCGTGGCCCTTGGCCGCGCTGACGGCCACCAGCGCCGCCGTAAGGGTGGACTTGCCGTGGTCGATGTGCCCGATGGTGCCGACGTTGACGTGCGGCTTTGTGCGTTGGAAGGTCTCACGCGCCATGTCTTCTCATGCTCCTCGTCTTGGTCGCCGCGCGGCGGCCCCCGGGGTTGTTGGTCTGCACCGCAGACCTCCGGGAATCTTCCCAATAAACCAAACTGCTACCGTTTCACTGCCTTGCGTCCGGAACCTCCGGCCGCGGAAATCTGGAGCTGCCCATGGGATTTGAACCCACGACCTCTTCCTTACCAAGGAAGTGCTCTACCCCTGAGCTAGGGCAGCTTGTGGATTCACTTCCGGTTCGCGCCAAAGGCCGCGGCGCCGGAGTTTCTTGTCAAACCCTGGCGCCTGGCGTCAGGAGTCTGGAGCGGGCGATGGGATTCGAACCCACGACACTCTGCTTGGAAGGCAGAAGCTCTACCACTGAGCTACGCCCGCGAAGATGGTGGGCAGAGCAGGATTCGAACCTGCGAAGGCATAGCCACCTGATTTACAGTCAGGCCCCTTTAGCCACTTGGGTATCTGCCCGTGAATCCTCAATTTTCGGCGGGTCCGCCCGCCCTGCTGCATTCCCCGGTTGTATGTCGGCCCTGCTTCAATTTCACGCCACGCGAACCCGGTCGGGCCCGCGTGGCGGTGGTTGTCTCCGCCTGTTTTCGCGCCACCGGGCGCGTTTTCTGCTGTCAGCCCCTGGGGCCTTGCGCTCATCCTGCAAGGCTGGAGCTGGCGGCGAGAATCGAACTCGCAACCGCCGGTTTACAAAACCGGTGCTCTACCATTGAGCTACGCCAGCAAGGCGGCCCAAATTGGAGCGGAGAAGATAGCAATCATTTCCCGGCCTGCAATGGGTTGCCTCAAATTCCGGCACGGGCCTACTGTCTCCGCCATCCGGGGCTCTTGAGCGGGCTTCATTTGCCTCCTTGGGCCCGGGCCTCTATCATGTCGCCCCGGCCATTTTCTCCCGCCCATGATCACTCTGCTCCAGATCTGCCGCTGGCTTTACCGCACCCTCAACTCCGACGTGCGCCCGTGGCAGATTGGCGTGGCGGTGCTGCTGGGTGCCTTGGCCGGGCTCTTGCCCCTGGGCCTGGGGACCCTGGTGGTATTTCTGGTCATCCTGCTCATCAACTGTCACTTTGGAACGGCCTTCTTCGCGTTTGGCATTTTCCGCCTCATGGCCTGGCCCCTGCAACTGGTGCTCATCCGGCCCCTGGGCGCGGCATTTACCGATCACCTGCCCCAGGCCGGCAAGGACTTCCTGGTACAGGCGGCGAAAACACCGGTGCTGAGCCTGTTCCGACTGGATTATTTTGACGTGGCGGGCGGTTTTGCGCTCTGGTTGCTGCTGGCCCTGCCCCTGCTGATTTTCACGACGCTGTTCTTCAGGCGCTATCAGGAAATGCTGACGCAGAAGCTGGCTCAATCACGTGTCATGAAGGTTCTTTCCCAGATCTGGCTTTTCAAGGCTCTGCGCTATGTCTTCGTCGGGTGACGCCCAGAAGCCGGCGCGCCCGGCCCGCTTTCTGCGCCTCAACGCGATCTTCGCGTTGCCGGTGCTGATTGTTCCCGCGCTTTTGGCCTACTACTTCATGATTGACGGGGCCGTGCGCGAACAGGTGCTGGCGCAATCCGTCGACCTTGCCGGCTACAAGGGGCAGGCCGAGGTCGAAGAAGTAACCTTCTCGATCTTCGGGCCCAAGCTCACCGTGCGCGAGCTGCGGGCCTGGCAGGACCTCGAGGGCGGGCGCCACGAGGTGCTCTATGTGGGTGAGTCCAATTTTGATGTGGAGTTCTGGCCTCTGCTTGAGCGGCGACTGGTCGTCAACGAGGTGACGGCGTCGCGCATTCGTTATGAGTCGCCCCGGCCTGAGCCGGCCCCGCCAGGCGGTCCTGCCGGGGGGCCCTCCCCTCAGCCCGAAGCACCCCCGAAAACGCCCAACGACTATGTCAACGACTACCTGAAGCAGGTTGAGGACTTCCTCAACAGCGACGAGTACCGCCAGGGCAAGGAGTGGCTGGAGAAGCTTCGCAAGTACATGGATGAGCGCGAAGACAAGGAAGCCAAAGAAGCCGCGCGCCGTCAGAAAGAACTCACCGGCCAGGCCGGGCGGCCCACTTACGTGACGCGCGCCCTGAGAGAGCACGGCGTGCCGCCTGCCCTGGTCGTGAAGAAGGCCGGCGTGAGCGAGCTGGAGTTCGTGCTGGGCACGAGCGGCAACGCCCAGCTTGGCAGCAAACTCAGTAACGTGGAGCTGGTCGCTCAAAGCGTCAGCTCCGACCCCCTGGCCTACCGACTGCCCATGGAGTTCAAGGCGGGCGGCAACCTGGACGGCGATGCGGGCCGCCGCGTCGAGCTGGGGCTGGTGCTGCGTTTTGACCCAGAAGAGCTGGTGCGGCTGGAACAAGTGAAGGGCGGGTTCACGCTGGCCAGGCTGCCCCTTGAGGGACTGGTGGACACATCGGAGTTCGGCGACACGCTTTTGGGCGTTGAGCTGTCGCTCGTGCACTATGCGCCGACCCATCCCGCACTGGGCGGGCGCACGCGCCTGACTCTGGCCGGCGGGATCAACCCGCCAGGCTTCTCGATTCCGGGCAAGTCTTCGCGCCTGAACGTGAACCTCTGGTTTGGCGGCTACGCCAAAGAGAACAAGCTGGGTCCGTTTCTTCCCAGCGGGCTGGGATTCTCGGTGGAGCATGTAGCCCTGGATGGTCTGCTTGGCAAGGCGGGTGGCCTGGGCCTTCCCGTGGCCAGGGGCGCTTCTTTCAGCTTTGGCACCTGCGATGAGCAGGGCCGTTTCGACACGCCCCAGGCCGCCGTGACCTGGCACGACGGCCTTGATCTGAAGCTGCGACTGAGCGTGGATGGCTTGAAGTTCAACGAGGCCGAGTCCAAAGGCAAGCAGGTGCTGGGATTGCCGGCCGACCTGCTGGCCAAGGGGCTCAACCGGGTCATGGAAGGCATGAGCGCCGACGGCAAGCGCCTTGAGGTCATGGTGGGTTTCAGCGGCAAGGCCAGCGACTTCAAGTTCGGCATCATGCGGCCCGGCCTTCGCACGTTTGTGGACGCCTGCATAAACGCGCTGTATCTCAACGCCGATGAAATCGAGTCACTGGTGGAGTTGCCCTTCGCTGTAGGCCGCCAGGGCCGCATTGGCTTGTTCAGCGCTGATGCGCTGGGCAACCGGCGGACGCCCGCCTTTGACCTCGAACAGGCCCAAGACGAGGGGCTTGGGGATCTGCGCGTGGTGCTTTCGCTGTCAGGGCTGACCATCGCGCCCAGGGCGGGGCAGAGCAGGATTGCGGGGCTGCCCGCAGACGACTTCTGCACGGCCTTCAACACGTTTGTCGCCAACCAGGGTGAGGCCGGCGTGAAGTTCCGTTGCCGCCTTTTCAACGGTGAAGGCAAGTTCTCGCCGGCTTTAGAGAGTCCCGGCTTGCGCGGGCTGGTGGATGCCCTCGTGGGAGTGTTCGGTTACAGCGGCCGCCAGCTCAACGAGAAGTTCAATCTTCCTTTTGTGCTGCCTCACGACCTTCAGGCCCAGCTGTTCAGCGTGGATGGGGCGGGCTCGCCGCGCAATTTCAGTTCACCCGGGGCAGACAGTGACAGCCTGGCGGACCTGCGTGTGGCCCTGAACGTTTCAAAGGCGCGCATCAGCCCCAAGCCGGGCCAGGACCGAATTTTCGGCCTTCCGGCCCGCGAGTTCTGCGCGGGTTTCAACCAGTACGCCGAGGGTCTCAAGGGCAAACCCCTGAGCTTCAGGCTGCGTGCCTTTGATGGCGGCGGCAGCTTCTCTCCCGCCCTGGAGAGCCCCGGAGTCCGGGGCCTGGTGGACAGCATCATTGGCGCCGTAACCTTCTCGGGCAAGCAGCTCAATGAGAGCTTCGATCTGCCCTTCACAGTGCATGAACTCGCCAGCGTGCGCAGCGTCAGCGTGACGGAGGATGGCAAGCCCCGTGACCTCTCCAGCCCCGGCGCGGACCTGGACTCGCTGGGAAATCTCAGGCTTGTCGTGTACGTGGCCAATGCCTACGCGGTCAAGAAGGCGGGCCAGGACAAGATTCTCGGCATTCCCGCCGATTACTTCATCTTCGCCTGGAACTCGCTGGTGTCGTCCTTCCCCCAGGGCGGCATGCCCCTGACGTTTCATCTGTTTGACGCCGGCGGCAAGTTCGCGCCTTCACTGGCGGGACCCACGCCTCAGGTGCTGTTGACCATGATGGGAAGCGCCATCGGCATTGCGGCCTTCGAGAAGAACTTCGGCCAGATTGACACGAAGTACAAGAACGCCTTTGAAGCATTCAAGAAGGGCGACTTGAGCAAGGCTGGAGATCTGGCCAAAGCCGTCAAGGGCGGCAAGGACATCTCTCCTGCGGACATCCCCAAGGAGATTCCCAAGGAATTGCCCAAAGAGCCGCCCAAGATTCCCAAGCTGCCCTGGGGATAGACGGTCGCATAGGACTCGTGTGTCAAGGTGTCCGGGCCGCCTCAACGGGCTGAGGCGGAGAGGGGAACATCGCCCTCAAGGCTAGGCCGCCTCTTCATCGGCCGGCGACTCTTCTTCGGCGTAGTCCGCGGGCGCGGCATCCTTCTGCTTGCGTTTCTCTTCCTCGCGTTCGCGCTTGATGCGCTCGACCTTCTCCTTGGCGGCCTGCACCTGCGCCATGTCCTGCCTGAGCGTGCCGGCGTCCATGGCCTCGCGCGCCTTGGCGGGATTGTAGGTGTTCTTGCAGTCCGGATAGCCCGTACACCCGATGAAGGGGCGGTTGCGGAAGAATTTCACCTGCATGGGCTTGCCGCACTGGTCGCAGCTCAGGCCCGCGTACTCCGCTTCCGTCTCCAGCTGCTTGATGCTCTTCTCGCTGTCAAGAGACCGGGTGCCGCGGCAGGCCGGAAAGGTGCTGCAACCCAGGAAGGGCCCACGGCGGCTCATGCGCACCACGAGTTCCTTGCCGCACTGCGGGCACTCGAGGTCTTCTTTGCTGACGCGCAGGATTTTGCCCTGCTTGTCGAGCGGGATGGTGCCCTTGCACTCGGGGAATCGCGAACAGCCGAAGAACTTACCGTTCTTTGAATAGCGCTCAACCATGGGCGCGGCACAGACGGGGCAGGCGACCTCGGCGCCGGTTTCGTCGGTGGCGGGGCGGCCTTTGATTTTCTCGATCTTCTGCTCGGCGGCGGCCAGTTCATCGACGAACATAGCGTAGAAGTTGCCCAGAACATCGACCCAGTCCAGCTCGCCTTCCTCGATCTTGTCGAGCTGGGCTTCCATCTTGCTGGTGAACTCGCTGTCAACGATGCGCTCGAAATTGGCGACCATGATGTCGTTGACCATCAGGCCAAGGTCCGTGGCGAAAAGGCGGCGGTTCTCGCTGCGCACGTAGTTGCGGTCCTGGATGGTGCCGATAATCGTGGCATAGGTGCTGGGGCGGCCGATGCCCAGCTTCTCCAGCGTCTTGACCAGGCTCGCCTCGGAGAAGCGCGGCGGCGGCAGGGTGAAATGCTGGTCGCCCCGGATGTCGTGGCGCAGCAGGGCGTCTTGTTCATTGAGCGGGGGCAGCAACTGCTCGTTCTTGTCCAGCTTGATGCCTGAGACCCGCGCGTGGCCGTCAAACACCAGGCGCCGGCCGGAAGTCCGGAAGAGGCCGTCACCTGCCGTGACTTCCACGGTGGTGACGGCGTAGACCGCAGGCTCCATCTGGCAGGACACAAAGCGCTCCCAGATCAGCCGGTAGAGCTTGAACTGGTCGTTGTCGAGGTAGGGGCGCAGACTCTCGGGCGTGCGCGCGACGCTGGTGGGGCGAATGGCCTCGTGGGCGGCCTGGGCCTTGTTGCCGGTCTTGTAGAACACCGGCCGCTCCGGCAGATAGGCCTTGCCATATTCGCGCTCGATCAGCTCGCGCGCGTCATTGACGGCAAAGTCGCTCAGGTGCACGGAGTCGGTGCGCATGTAGGTGATCAGGCCCGTGGGTCCCTCTTCACCCACGGCAATACCCTCGTACAGCCGCTGGGCAATCTGCATGGTCTTGCGCGCGCCAAATCCTAGGCGGATGGAGGCCGCCTGCTGCAGCGTGCTCGTGATGTAGGGCGGCTTGGGGCGGTCCTTGCGCTCCTTGGTCTCGATACGGGAGACGGAGTAACTCGCGCCTGCCAGAGCCGCCAGGATGGAATCTACTTCCTCTCGCGCCTTCAATGCCGGCGTTTCGCCCTTCCATTTCTTGAGGTCCGCGCTGAACACCCCCGGCGGCAACGAAACCTGCGCCACTTCGGCGTCGTCCTCGATCTCGTCCTGGCTGTCAATGAGATCGGTTTCGTCGCGCGGCTTGCCGTGGCTCTGCGCGATGAACTGCGACAACTGCCGGCGCTGTTCCTCCGTCAGTTCGGCCTTTCCGAGGTAGGCCGTCATGGACCAGTACTCTTCGGGCTTGAATGCCTTGATCTCGCGCTCGCGCTCGCAGATCAGCCGCACCGCCACGCTTTGCACACGCCCGGCACTCAGGCCGCGGAAGACCTTCTTCCAGAGCAGGGGTGAGATCTTGTAGCCCACCAGCCGGTCCAGCACGCGGCGCGCCTGCTGGGCATTGACCAGGTTTTGCTCAATGTCGCGCGGTTTGTCGAAGGCGCGCTTGATGGCGTCCTTGGTGATTTCGTTGAACGTGACGCGCCTGGCCTTCTTGTCGTCCAGGGCCAGGGTTTCCTTGAGATGCCAGGCAATGGCCTCGCCCTCGCGGTCAGGGTCGGGGGCGAGATAGACCATCTTGGCGGCGCTGGACGCCTTCTTGAGGTCGTCAATCACGGCTTTCTTGCCGCGAATCGTCACGTAATCGGGTTTGAAGTCGTGCTCGACATCAATGCCGATCTTGCTCTTGGGCAGGTCGCGCACATGGCCCACGCTGGCCTTGACCACATAGCCCGGCCCCAGGTAGCGATTGATGGTCTTGGCCTTGGCCGGCGACTCGACGATCACGAGGTTCTTGCCCCGCGCGCTGGGGGTCTTCTCCGGCACGTACTCCTTGAACTGCTTGCGGCCAAAGCGCCCGCGCGGCTTGGTCCCCGGCGTGTCCTCAGCCTTGGCCTTGGGTGCCGCCTTGGAGGCGGACTTGCGCCGGGGTGCGGCGCGTTTGGCCGCTTTGGGCGTAGTTGCTTCAGAATTTTCGTCAGGGTCTGCAGCCATGCGCGGGGCAGAGATAGCACGGAGCCCATAGGCTGTCAAACAAAGCGGTGTTCACTCCTCTTCATCGCCGGGCCCAGAAGCGGCCTTCAGGGCGGCTTTGCGGCGCTCAAGAAAAGAGTGAAGAATGACCTGCGCCGCCACCTCGTGCACTTTCTCCCTGCGGCGCGAGGGCTTCATTTTGGCGGCGATCAACTTGCCCTCGGCCTCCCAGCTCGACAGCCGCTCATCAACCAGCTCGACGGCCCGCGGCGAGGCCTGGCGCAGCTGCTCGGCGAACTCGCGCGTCAGCGCGGCGGCCCGGCCTTCGCTGCCGTTCATGTTCAGGGGCAACCCCACGACATAGCCCACGACGTCTTCCAGCGCTGCGATATGCAGCAGTTCGGCCAGAAGGCGGTCGCGCGGCCTGGCGTCAAGCGTGGTGAAAGGGTGGGCGAACATCCCCAGCTCATCGCAGATGGCGACGCCCACGTGTTTGCTGCCGAAGTCGATGCCCAGCCAGCGACCGATGTTCATGGCGGCATTCTAACGGGCCGCAAAGACTTGAGAGATGGAGAGTTTGAGAGATCGAGAGATGTCAGAAGCTCAATCTTTCAAACACTTCACGCCTCGCCCGACAGGCGGGCGATTTCCTTCACGCCCTGGCCCATGCCTCTTTTCAGGACCAGCACGCGCTTGCCATTGACCACGACCAGCAGGTCAGAATCCCCGCAGATGCCCACCAGCTCGCCTCCGTCTGCCACCACACTGTTGCGCGAGCCACTGACGCTCAATGCCGCGCGCGGCGGCTTGCCGGCCTTTTCAAGGCGCGAAAGCAGGGCGTCCCAGGTGCCGATGTCGTCAAAGTCAGCCGCAAGGGCAATGGCCCGCAGTGCTTTGCAGCGTTCCAGCAGGCCGAAGTCGATGCTGATGGGTTCCAGTTCCTCGTAGGCGGCAAGGTCCATCATGCCATCGCCCACGGGGCGCAGCCGCGAGGAGTGGCTGGGAAGGTGGTGCGCCAATTCACGGTCAAAGGCCCGGATATCGAAGAGGAAGCAGCCGGCGTTCCAGAAATAGCGCCGGTTCTCCATGAGCTGGCGCGCGGCTTCTTCGCCCGGTTTTTCGCGGAAACTGAGGACGGTTCTGAGCCCCTGCGCCACTTCGTCTCCGGCTTCGATGTAGCCAAAGCCGCCCTCGGGGCGCGTGGGGGTGACGGCGAACAAGTGAATGAACTCCGCAAAGTCGCCACGGGCCCGCGCCGCTGCAATGCCCTGCTGGAGGGCCTGGTGCGGCTCCAGAAGCTGGTCGGAGGGCAGCACGAGCAGGTGGGCATTTGGAGCGCGCCGGCTGACTTCGCGCACCCCCAACGTGATGGCGGCTGCCGTATCGCGCCTTGCCGGCTCCACCAGCAGGTTGGAGGCCGGCAACTCGGGCAGGGCATGCGTGATACGCCGCGCCTGTGCCGCGCCGGTCACGACGAGGATGCGGGCGGCATCGGTACAGGCCAGGGCGCGCAAGTACGCCAGTTGAAGAAGCGAGTGCTCGCCGTCGGGCTTGAACAGGTACTTGGGGTGCTCATCGCCGCAGAGGGGCCAGAAGCGCGAAGAGGCGCCGCCGGCAAGAATGAGTGCAAAGAGGTCGGCCATGGCGGCAATGCGAATCAAGAAGTTCGAGGTTCCAGGTACCGAACGACTCTACTTCGGGGTCCCTTGCTGCATTGTGAATCCTGCTCTTTTCAGGCCAAAAGCGCGGCGACAACGGCTTCGCCCATTTCCCGTGTGCTGACGGCTTTCTCGCCCTTGGCTGCAATATCCGGTGTGCGCAGGCCTTTGCCGAGCGCTTTGGCCACGGCTTCGTCGATTGCGTTGCCGATGTCGGGGCGCTTGGCGGCGTGTGTGAACATCAGCGCGGCACTCAAGATCATGGCCAGCGGGTTGGCTTTGCCCGTGCCCACGAGGTCGGGCGCGCTGCCGTGCACAGGCTCGAACAGCGGCGTGCCGTTGCCCAAACTCGCGCTGGGCAGCATGCCCAAACTGCCCGTGAGTTGCGCGCCGATGTCGCTCAAGATGTCACCAAACAGATTGCCGGCCACGAGCACGTCGAATTGCTTGGGGTTGGCCACAAGCTGCATGGCGCAGTTGTCCACGTACATATGCTTGAGTTCGATGTCCTTGTAATCGCGGTCGTGCAGCGCCTGCATGGTCTCTTTCCAGAGCTGCATCACCTCGAGCGCGTTAGCCTTGTCTGCGCTGAGCACTTTTTTGCGGCGCAGTTTGGCGGCCTCAAAGGCGGCCTTGCCCACGCGCTCCACTTCCCATGCGTGATAAACCATCGTGTTGAAACCGTAGCGGCCTTTGGCGTCTTCGGCATAGCCCTTGGGCTCGCCAAAGTAGATGCCGCCGGCCAGTTCGCGCACGACGAGAATGTCGACGCCTTCGATGAGTTCCCGCTTCAGCGGGCTGGCGTTGAGCAGTGCCGGCACGGGCTTGATGGGGCGCAGGTTGGCAAAGAGATCGAATTCCTTCCTTAGAACAAGTTTGGCGCGCTCGGGGCGCTTGGCGGGGGGGGCGTTGTCCCAGCGGGGGTCGCCAAAGGGGCCGCACAAAATAGCGTCGCTCTTCTGGCACAACTTGAACGTGGCTTCGGGCAGGGGCTCGAGGCCCCTGTCCACGGCGCTGGCCGCCGCCAGCGCGCTTTCGGTGTGAATCGCGAAGTTAAACTTTCCGGCTGCGGCGCGGCAGACGTCCAGGGCGGCCTGGGTAATTTCCGGGCCGATGCCGTCGCCGGGCAGCACGGCGATCTTGAAGTCAGTCATGCAGGTCTCCGAAGCGGTGAATCTAGCCAAAGTCTGACGCCCCGGCAATCTTGGTCGTTCGTCGCGGTCATGCCGATTCCCGGGGCCGGAGACCGTAGCCGCGAAGAAAGCGTCGCCCTCGTTCGTTACAATGGGCAAGCCATGTTCAACATACTCGGCATCCTGATGGCGTTGCTGATCACCGAGCTCTCGCGGGGCAACGGCATGATCGTGGGTTGGGAGTCGGCTCTCGGGGCCCTGGCGGGGATCGGCCTTGTGCTCGCCGCGGGGTTGCCCCTGGCGCCCGTGGTGCGCTCAAGGCTGGCCTTGGCCCATGATCTCGATCGCGCGCTCCGCGGTTCAGACCTGCCCGATGTGGAGGCGCGCCGCGGCGCGCTCTCGGCCGAGGTGGACCGGTTTCTGCGGCGTGTGGGCCTGCTGCGGCGCCTCTACGACCTCTTCGTCATGGCGGTGTTTGCCGCCATCTGCTTTGTCGCGGGTTGGGCTGACTTTGTATCCGACTTCTGGGGCGTGCCTGCGGGGTTGGAGGTGCTGCCGGATATCGCCCCGTACCTCGCCCTGCTGATCGCGGCCTGGTTCAATCATTGGCGCGCTGAGTGTGCAATTCGCCCGGGCTGGTCCTTTGGGTCTTTCCTCGGCGTCAATCTGCGCGGCAACCTGATGCTGCTGGCGCCCGTCGTGCTGGTGAGCACGGCGGTGTTTGCCCTGCGGGCGGCCTCGCCGCAGTTTGACGACGCCATGGATGCCTTTGCCTTTCTTCAGAGCGCGGTACAGATGGTCATGATGGTCGGTGTCGTGGTGTTCGTGCCCGCCGTCGTCAGGTTCATTCTGCCTTCCCGGCGCCTGCCCGAAGGGGCCCTGCGCAACCGGCTGCTGGCCTTTGCCAAGGCGCGCAAAGTGGGCATTCGAGAGATTTACGTCTGGCAGACAGGCACCAGACATATCGCTACGGCCTTTGTGATCGGGCTGCTGGCGCCCCTGCGCTATGTTTTTCTCACGGACGCCCTGTTGCGCCAGCTTGATGAGGAAGAGATTGAGGCAGTGTTTGCCCACGAACTGGGGCATGCCCATTACCATCACCTCTGGTGGTTGCTGGCCTTCCTGTACACGGTCACGATTGTGCTGCTGGGCGCCGCCACGGTGATGGGCACGTTGCCGCAATGGCTCAGCGAGCGTGGGTTTTCCGAGAGTGCGCTGGGGGCCTCGCGGTTTCTGCCCTTGGCCGTTGCACTGGCCTATGGCTATGTGGCCTTTGGGTACGTCAGCCGCCGCTTTGAGCGGCAGGCGGACTTCTACGCCATTGAGCACACCCGCCCCGAACTGCTGGCCCGGGTCTTTCTCAAGCTGGGCGCGGCCAGCGGGCACAGCCTTTCCAAGTCAGGGTGGCGCCACTTTTCGCTCGAGCAGCGCATCCGTGAAATCGCCCTGGTGTCCGCCCGGCCTCAGGCGCGCCGAAGTTTCACCCGCGAGCTGGTGCTGGGCATGGCCGCTTCGGCTCTGGTTACGCTGGCGGCTCTTGTGGCCCTGCGGCCCGCGCTGGTGGCGGACTTCACAGAGGGCCGCTTGAACTATTCGTTTGCCCAGTTCGAGCGCGAGCGCGTGGACCGCAGCGGAGGTGAGGCCCTGACCCTGTGGCGCGAAAGGGTCCTGGCCAACGCGGAAAAGGTCAAGCAACTGGATGAAACGCGGGCCCTTGTGGCGCGGCTGTATACCGCCGTGACGGACACGCTTTCAGGCCGGGAGAGCCCGGAGTTCGATGCCTTGGCGCGGGATGTGGCTGCCCTGCGTGACCAGTCTCAGTCCGTCGATGAGCGAGAGCGCTACGAGCAGTTTCTCGAAGACGTTGAGGCCAGCCGTCGCGCGGCAGAGCGCGCACGGGCAAAGGGCACGCGCTGGACGGCGGAGTACCGCGAGGAAATCGGGCGCTAGGCCCCATTCGGCGGCCAGAGAAAGGGGCGGCCAGGGGCCGCCCCTTTTCTTCGAGTCGCGCCGCGAGGCTATTCACCGACAAACTTGGGGGCCCGCTTTTCGAGGAAGGCGTTGAGGCCCTCGCGCATGTCCTTGGTGCTGGAGATCAGGCCAAAGAGGTCGGCTTCCAGGGACAGGCCCTGGCCCAGGCTCGTTTCCAGGCCGCGGTTGAGCGCCTGGATGCAGAACTGAACGGCGATGGGGCCGCACTTGGCGATCTCGCCAATGGAGGCCTTGGCCGTCGCAACCAGCTCTTCAACCTTCGTGACGCGGTTGACAATACCGCTGGCCAGGGCCGTGTTGGCGTCGATGCGGGCGCCGGTGCACATCATTTCCAGGGCCTTGCCGCGGCCGATCAGCCGCGCCAGCCGCTGGGTGCCTCCATAGCCGGGAATGATACCGAGCGTGGCTTCAGTCAGGCCCATAGTCGCGTTGTCGCTGGCGTAGCGCCAATGACAGGCCAGGGCGAGCTCGAAGCCGCCGCCAAAGCAGAAGCCGTTGATGGCCGCGATGACGGGCTTGGGGCACTTCTCGATGCCGTTGAGTACCCGCTGCCCGAGTTTGCTCTTTTCAACGCCGGTGATCACGCTCTGCTTGGCGAGCTCACCGATGTCAGCGCCGCTGATGAAAGAGTGCTTGGGTGGCTTGCCGGGAGTCTGGGGCAGGGGGCCGCCGGTGATGATGATACCGCGCACTGCCTTGTTCTCGGCCAGCTCCTTCACGCCCTGGCCGATCTCGGACACGGTGGCGTCGTTGAGCGCGTTGAACTTGTCAGGGCGTGCTACGAAAAGCACTCCGGCGGGGCCGTCGATCTCGATCTTGATGTTCGCGTAGGTCATGGGCTTGATCCAATAGGGGGCGGTCACAGGCCGCCCGGCGGGGCGGAATCTAGCCTGCGCTGCGTCGCCTGCCAACACTCTTTCAAAGGCTGAGACACTCAGGCGGCCGAAGCCGGGGGCTGCTGGGCCTGCGGCAGTTCCCGGACTTTCACGCAGCTGTCCAGAAGGTTCTGCTTGCCGCGCACGACGTCAGCGGTGACCACAAAGCGCCGCGGTTCCTTGATGCCCGGCAGCTCGAACTGAGCGTCGAGCATGAACTTTTCCACGATGCCGCGCAGGCCGCGCGCGCCTGTACCCCGCTTGATGGCCTGGTCCGCAATCTCGTTGAGGGCCTCGGGCTGGAACTCGAGTTCGTGGTTGTGCATGCGGAACAACTTGTGGAATTGCTTGGTGATGGCGTTCTTGGGGTGCGTGAGCACATGAATCAGCGTGGCGCGGTCGAGCTCGTCCAGAGTCGAGATGACGGGCAGACGGCCGATGAACTCCGGGATCATGCCGAACTTTACAAGATCCTCGGGTTCGAGCAGGTGGCGCAGGCGGTTGCGCTCATGGACATCTGCTTCCTCGCGCCCGGTGCGGATGGCGGCCGCCGTGACCGTGGCTGCCGACTCGCTGTCGCGCCTGCTCTGGATGCGCATGGACGTTGTTCCCAGACGGGCGCGGATGAATTCTTCAACCCCCACAAAGGTGCCGCCGCAGATGAAGAGTACGTTGGTCGTATCGAAGTGAATGTAACTCTGCTCGGGGTGTTTGCGGCCGCCCTGGGGCGGGACATTGGCGGTGGTGCCCTCCATCATCTTGAGCAGGCTCTCCTGCACGCCCTGGCCCGAGACGTCGCGCGTGATCGAGACGTTCTGGCTGGTCGAGTGGATCTTGTCGATTTCATCGATGAAGATGATGCCCATCTGCGCCTTCTTGAGGTCGAATTCAGCGGCCTGCAGCAGCTTCAGCAGCAGGTTCTCGACGTCCTCGCCCACGTAGCCCGCTTCGGTCAGCGTGGTGGCATCACCGATGGCAAAAGGAACGTGCAGAAGGTCGGCCAGGGTCTTGGCCAGCAGCGTTTTGCCCGAACCGGTGGGTCCTACCAGCAGGATGTTGGACTTTTCGATCTCGACGCCGTCTTCATCCTTGGAAGCCTGCAGCAGCCGCTTGTAGTGGTTGTGCACGGCCACGCACAGCACGCGCTTGGCCTTCTCCTGCCCGACGATGTGCTGGTCCAGCGCCGCCTTGAGCTGGGCGGGTGAAGGCAGGGTTTGAACCGTGATTTCGCCCAGGGGTTTGGCGTCCTGGTTCTTTTCCTGCTGGAGGATGGCGTTGCAAAGCGCGATGCACTCGTTGCAGATGTAGATGCCGGGCGGGCCCTGAATCAGGCTGTCCACCTGACGGCGGGACTTGGCGCAGAAGCTGCAGCGCTCCAGAGTTTTCTGGGACTGAGTGGAATCGGTGTTGCGTGCCATGCAGGTTCCTGAAAAGGCGCAAGGCGGGGAAGCCCCGCCCCGCCATCATAGACTGTCCGGCGACAAAGTCATGCCTGCCCTGCCTTACGCCAAGGCGGGCCCGGGCCCCGGTCAGTTGGACGAAGACGCCTGGGCTGCCTTGTGGGTGGGCTCGATCACGTCGTCGATGAGTCCGTAATCCTTGGCTTCGGCGCTGGAGAGGAAGTAGTCACGGTCCGTGTCCTTTTCCACCGTCTTGAGAGACTTGCCGGTCTCGCGCGCCAGGATGTCGTTGAGGATGCGCTTGAGGCGAAGGATTTCCTTCGTCTGGATGCCGATGTCCATGGCCGTGCCTCCCGCGCCGCCCCAAGGCTGGTGGATCATGATGCGCGAGTTGGGCAGGGCGTGGCGCTTGCCCTTGGTGCCGGCAGCAAGCAGCACCGCACCCATGGACGCCGCCTGGCCGATGCACACCGTGGAAATATCGCACTGCACGTACTTCATGGTGTCGTAGATGGCCAGCCCCGCGTTGACGTCACCGCCGGGGCTGTTGATGAACATCTGAATGTCCTGGTTCTTGGCTTCCTTCTGGAGAAACAGCAGCTGGGCCACCACGGCGTTAGCCATCATGTCGTGGATGACGCCCTGGATGAACACGATGCGGTCTTCCAGCAGGCGCGAGTAAATATCGTAGGAGCGTTCGCCGCGGCTGGTCTTCTCGATCACGAAGGGCAGGGGATATCCGGCGGAGACGGGTTCAGCAGTCATGGAAACCTCGGTTCAATCCAGATGTTCGGCGTGATGGCCCGCGCCGACTTGCGGAGGTATCAGGAATCCGGTGCCAGGTGCAGTCCTGAAACCCGGTAACTGATACCTGCTACCTGGGTCTCTAACGCCGCCGCGCCGCGGGTCATTCCGCGAAGACAGCCCCCCGCACCTAAGCCTGCCTGTATTTCGCTTTCTGCCGCAGCAGCTTCAAGACCTTGCGCGTGCGCAATTCCTCGCGGATGCCGGGCAGCATGTTGCGCTGCTTGAAGGTCTGGTAGACCTCGTCCAGGGGGCGTCCGACCTGGGCGGCGAGTTCTGCCACGTGGCGGTTGAGCTCGTCTTCCGTGACCACCAGGCGCTCCTTGCGCGCAATGGCATCCACCACGAAGGCCCGTTTGAGCTGTTCCTTGGTGCGATCAAGGCCCGCGTCTTTGTTGGTGTCGAGGAACTTCTTGACCTCTTCCTCGCCCGCGCCGTGCTGATACAGGCGGTAGGCCTGTTGCTGGAGCAGTTCAACGGCTTTGGACTTGGAGAACTTCTCGGGCAGCTCGACCTGGGCCTTCTGGGTCACCGTTTCGGCGAGCTTGTCTTCGACGATCTGGTCGATCTCGGCGTCCTTGTCGCGGCGGATGGCGTCCGTGGCTTCCTTGCGGAAGGCCTCGACGTTTTCAAAACCCTCTTCCTTGGATACCTCTTCCAGCGTCGGGCCCTCAAAGGCCATGACCTGAGAGACGTCCAGCGTGATGTTTGCGTCCTTCGAACGATAGGCCTCCTGCATGAAGTCCGCCGGAAGCTTGACCGGAATGTCCTTGTGATCGCCGGCCTTGAGACCCACCAGCGCACTGCCGCCCTGCGGCAACTCCAAGCCCGCGATGAAGGGCACGCCTACTTCCAGCAGGCCTCCGTGGCGGTGGAAGATGGTTTCCTCGCCCACGTTGATGTGAACGTCGGCCGTCAGGAAGTGGCCCTTGGCGGCTGCCGTTTCGGGCGCCTGGGCGTTGAGCTTGCCTTTGCGGATCTGGGCGTCACGCAGGTAGGCGTTGATTTCATGGTCGGCGATCTTGACCGCCGGACGCTCGATTTCGAGGCCCTTGTACTCGGGAAGCTCGAATTCGGGGCGCACCTCGACTTCAAGCGTGAACGTGCTGGGTTTTCCGCTCTCGATTTCGGGCGTTCCGATGAGCTCGGCCTGGCCCAGAAGCTGCAACGCGTGCTTGTCGACGGCCGACTTCAGGGCTTCGTCGGCCAGCGTCTGGCGCACGTCGTCGGCGATCTCGCGCCCGAAGCGCTTCTCCAGGACTTCGCGGGGTGTCTTGCCGCGGCGGAAGCCGGGCAGTTGCACCTGTTTGTTGAGGTCGCGGAAACCGTCGGCAAGTTTGGTCTTGATGATCTCGGCGGGCACCTCGGCCTTGATAACGCGCTTGCAGCCGCCGGCATTTTCAATCGTGATGTTCATGTCAGCCATGAATCCTGTGTCCTGGTCAAAACCACAATAATCAAAGGGGCGGGGATGTTAGCACTTTGCGCCTGCGAGGAAAGGGCAGGCTTTGCCATGATCTTGACTTGGCAGGCTGAAAGGGGGGCACTTGGGTCACTGCTTTGATTCTGCTTCAAATCGCTGCTAAGGTAACCCTGCCACTGGGTAGTGTGCATCCTTGAGCAGGGTGGAGTTGCAACCATGACGCGCGCCAAAGTCCGGATCGTTGACGGTGATGATGCCGGCATCGAGAAAGAACTGCCCGAAACCGGCCAATGTGTCATTGGCCGGCGGAGTTCGTGTGACCTCGTGCTGCGCATCGATTCCGTGTCGCGCGAGCATTGTCGCATTGAAGCCAAGGACGGCGCCTACTGGCTTTACGACAACGGGTCAAGCAACGGAACGCTGCTCAATGGCCTGCGGATTGAAAAGGCCAAGCTGGTACATGGCGATGTCATCACATTGGACAAGATCACCCTGGAGTATCTCGAGGACAGCGACGTTCACGCCTCCAAGGAGATGATCCGCGAGTTTGTGGTCCAGAAGCGCCCCGAGCAGGAGCAGACCTACACCACCAACAACTCGCTCATCGGCAAGACGCTCAAGCACTACAAAGTGCTCAGCGTCGTGGGCGAAGGCGGCATGGCCCTTGTCTACAAGGCCCGTGACGAACGCAACGGGCAGATCGTGGCGCTGAAAGTGCTCAAGCGCGGCGAGACCGTGGACCAGGAGAATCTCCAGCGCTTCCTGAAGGAGTTCAAGACCGGCAGCAAACTGAACCACCCCAACATCATGCAGGTGTACGAGATCGGTGAGGTGGAGGGGACCTACTTCATCGCCATGGAGTACATCAACGGCAGCTCGCTCCAGGAGATTCTGGACGAGAAGGGGCGCCTTTCGCAGGAAGGCACGTTCAAGATCGGAATCCAGGTTGCCAAGGCGCTGGAATTCGCTTTCTCGCAGCGGATCATTCACCGGGACATCAAGCCCGAGAACATCCTGATCTCCCGGGAGGGCGAGGTGAAGATCACGGACCTGGGCCTGGCCAAAGAACTCAAGAAGTACGTCTCCATCAACATCACCAAGACCGGCGAGGGTATCGGCACGCTGCACTACATGAGCCCCGAACAGGTTGAGAGCACACGCGACGTGGACCAGCGCGCGGATATCTATTCGCTGGGTGCCACGCTCTACGAGTGCCTGTGCGGCCAGCCCCCCTTCGATGAAGTTGGTGTGTGGAAGTTCGTGGAAGCCATCAACGAGAAGCCGCCGCCGAATCTCAACGACCGCGTGCCCAACCTTCACCCCGCCGTCTGGCCCGTGGTTCAGCGCGCCCTGGCCAAGCGCCCCGAAGAACGCCAGCAGACCCCCTCGGAACTGCGGCAGGATCTTGAACGGCTTCTGGACCTGGTGGTGCAGGCCCGTGTCAAGAGCCCGGCCGGTTAGACGAGCCTGGCAGGGTTCTTCCTCCCGCAACGCAACCAGGACGGTACGACCTTGGCAGACGATCCGACATCTACACTACGCAAACGCGATGCCGCGCGGACCAAGGCCACGATCCTGCGTTCGGCGGTGGCAGAGTTTGCCCAGCACGGCCCCGCGGGCACGCGCGTGGACGAAATTGCCATTCGCGCGGGCGTGAACAAGAGCCTCATTTACCAGTACTTTGGCAGCAAGCATGAGCTTTATGCCGACGTGCTGGCCGATGTTCTCACGCGCGCCACGGAGCACTTTGCCTCCCTGGCGCAGGAGAGCGTGGCGGCCTCCGAAACCGAGACCTTCCAGGACAAGGTGAGTGTGTTCATGCACGGGCATTTGCGTGCGCTGGATGCCATGCCCGAGTACCCGCGCCTCATGGCCTGGGAGAATCTCGAGGGCGGCAAGACGCTGGCCCAGCCCCAGGTACGCAGAGCCTTTCTGGCGCTGCTTGATCGCCTGCAGCAGATGCTCAAGGGACTGGCAGATCGCGGTGTCAAAATCGCCGATGCCGACCCACGTCACGTCATGCTCTCGGCCATGGCCCTGAATCAGTACTTTGTGCTCTTCAAGACTGTCAGCCAGGATGTGCTGCGCGTGTCGGACACCGAGCAGGGCAATCGCGATTCCTGGGTCGATTTCTGCGCGCGCATGTACGGGGGCCTGGCCCGCTGAGCGCACCCAGGCGCCGTCACACGTTCACGTAGCCGCCGGCCAGCCGCTGGACGCCCAGGCGCCCAAGGCCGTGATTGGCCAGGACAAACACAAACGGTGCCAGGGGGGCAGAGGCGCACGCCATGCTCAGGCAGCGCATGGCCGCGCGCGACCAGCCGATGCCGTCGCCGGAGAGTGCCAGCATGGCGTGATAGCCGAAGTTCACCAGGAACGTGCCGACGAAGGCCATAGCCGCCGCGTTCACGAAGTGGTCCGGATCCAGACGCAGCCTTGCCTTGGACGCCAGCTTGTGAAGCAGGCTGTATAGCACGGCATAACTGCCCAGCAGGCCAAGACTGAGAAAATCGCGTACCAGACCGAGCACAAGGCAGGGCAGATAGCGGCCCTGGCGGTTGGCGTAGAGGCTGAAGTAGAGCGCCGCGATGCTGAAAATGTCGGGTTGCCATTCGCCCAGGTCCAGGCGGCGAAGCAGCGCGGCATGAAGCACGCCGCACAGCAGCCCCACACCCAGCACCAGGCGCCAGCGGTATTGGGGGTGGGTGAGGTTGTTGGCGCGTTCGAGCATAGGGCCCGCTACTTTTTCTTCCGCAGCAGTTGCATGGCCTGTTGTTCCAGCGTTGGCCGTTCGTGCAGGAGCACCTGCACGACGTCAAGGGCATCGAGGTCGAGGTAGGCCTCGATGCGCACCTGCAAAAATCCCGCCTGGGGAATCACCTCGCGCACTTCGCCCACAGCCAGCCCCAGGGGGTACTGGCCGGAGAAATCGTTGGTCAGCACCTTCATGCCGGCTTCCACACGTTCGCCGACGGCAACGTCTTCCAGTTCCAGCCGGGGAAAGTGCGGCCTCGCCGAGCCGTCGCCGCGCAGGACGCCCCGCACCCGCAACGGCGCCTCGCCTTGGCCGACCATCAGGCACCCCGCCGAGAAGCCGGGGTCAGTGAGCAACTGGACGATGCAGTGGCCTTCGTCCACCATGAAAGTGCGCCCGACCAGCGTGCGGCCGCAGGCCACAGGCATGCCTTCCTTGATGCCGTGCTTGCGTCCGCGATTGAGAACGCAGGAGTGGCGCCAGCTTGAGGCGTCGCCTTTGAGGATCACGCGAGCGTCCACGGCCGGGGGCATGGGGGCCTGGGCGAACTCGGACACCAGGTCCTGGGGCTGATTGCTGCGCTGGGCCAGGGCTTGGCGCAGCGCGTTGTTTTCATCGAGCAGGGCGGCTGCCTGTTCGCGGGCGCGGCGAAGTTCGAGGAGGTTTCGCTCTTCCTCGGACAATTCTGCCTCGGCGGGCGACTGGGCTTCATCGCCCGCGGCCTTGGCCACGGGCAGCAGCGCCCAGAGCTTGACGCGCTCGCCCACACGCAGAAAGGGCAGCAGCACGGTCATGGCCAGCAGAATGCATGTGGCCACCAGAGGATGGCGCAGGAACCACGAGAGATTGAGTTTTTCGGAGTTGCGCGGCATCCGTACCTGTCGCCCGTTGTCAGGGGCCTGCCGGCAGACTGCTGAAAGAGTCCTTTTCGGCAGTCTGCCCGGCCCGCGCGACCGCACGGGCCGGCGGAGTGACGGGCTTTGCCCGGCACTCCGGCCTTTGCCTTTCGCCGAAAAAGTCGGCATTTCGACTTTTTCAGCGGCCTGCTAGATGTCCTCCGCCGACTCCAGCAGTTCGCCAAAGCGGTTGATGTCGTTGAGCACCGCCTCCGTGCCGCGGCACACGGCGTAGATCGGTTCGTCGGCGCGCTTGACGGGCAGGTTCACTTCGTGTTCGAGGTAGAAGTCCAGGCCGCGAAGATTGGCTCCGCCGCCCGCGAGGGTGATGCCGCGATCGACGAGATCGGCCGCGATTTCGGGCGGGGTGCGCTCCAGGGTGTGCTTGATGGAGGCTGCAATCTGCTTGAGCACCGGCGTGATGGCTTCGCGCACCTGAAGGCTGTTGATCATGGTGCGGCCGGGCAGGCTGGTGGCCATGTTGCGCCCGCGGATCTCCATCTGCATTTCCTCGCCGCCGATGAGTTCCATGGGCACGGCACTGCCAATCGCGATCTTGATCTTCTCGCTGGTCTGTTCGCCGATGAGCAGGCCGCAATGTTCCTTGATGTAGCTGGTGATGGCCTGGGTGAACTCGTCGCCGGCGACGCGCAGGGTTTCGTAGGTGACCACGCCCTGCAGCGAAAGGCAGGCGATGTCGGTGGTGCCGCCGCCGATGTCCACGATCATGCTGCCCTGCGGATCGGAGATGGGCAGGCCGGCTCCCAGCGCCGCGGCCTTGGGCTGCTCGATGAGGAATACGCTGCGCGCACCGGCGCGTTCGGCGCTCTCGATGACGGCGCGCTTTTCCACGCTTGTGATGCCCATGGGCACGGAGATGATCAGCCTCGGCTTCAGCCCCCAGGCGCGTTTGTGGACCTTGCGGATGAAGTAGGCCAGCATGGCCTCGGTGATCTCGAAGTCGGAGATGACGCCGTTCTTCAGGGGCCGGATGGCTTCGATGTTGCCGGGACACTTGTCCAGCATGTCCTTGGCCTCGTTGCCGACGGCATTGCCGCCGTTGAGAACCTCCGTCGTGCCCTTGCGCACGGCTACCACGCTCGGCTCGCAGAGTACGATGCCCTGGCCTCCCACGCAGACCGCCGTGTTGGCGGTGCCCAGGTCAATGCCCATGTCCAGGCTGAAGATGCCCAGGATGCGCTCAAACAGAAGGTTCATGTCTTTCCCCGACGAGGCCGTGGCGCGACGCGCCAGAACTGGCGCGCTCTCTTCGCCTTATCGGGAATTGGGCCTTGATGTCTTGAAAGAATATGGGGCGGGGCCCCTTAAAGCCGAGAGGCCGGGCCAGGCCCGGCCTCTGAACAAGCGCCCCGGGGCTATTCGTTGACGTCGAGTTTCTCAATGGCCAGCGCCAGGCCGTTGAAGGTGCGCAGGCCCACCTGGCCCAAACCGCCTCCCGCCTCGCTGCTGGTGTTCAGCCGCTGACCATTGAACGTGCCGCCGATGAATTCTTTGCGCAGCGTCAGGACGATTTCGTCGTACTCGCTGTCCTTGTTCCAGCGGGGAATGGGCATGTAGTCGCCGCGACTGTCGCCGACGAGCGTCGTGGTCTTTCCTCCGCTGACCTTGATGATGCGGTAATAACCGTCGCCTCGCACCTGGAGGGCCAGATAGTTGTTGGCGTCGGTCCAGCGCAGATGAACCTCGTAGCCTTTGGCTTCGGCACCGGTCTTCTGGCGGTCGGCCTCGCTCATGTTGCGCCAGATGGTCAGGCGAACCTCGCCGTCGGCCACGTTGGCGCCGAGGTGGAAGCTGGAGTTGCCGTCCATCTCGATGGCGCCGGGACTCTGGGGCGAGCCCTTGACCAAGCGCACACCAGCCGGCAGCCACTTCCAGTCGTAG
>JABARW010000063.1 GCA_019186845.1 Planctomycetota bacterium
CGGCTGCAGGCTTGGCACCGGCGGCAGGGGCCGCGCCGGCGGCACCGGCGGCAGGAGCCGCACCGGCGGCAGGAGCCGCACCGGCGGCAGGAGCCTCGCCCGCCGCGGGAGCTGCAACCTCGATGACGCGGGGCACGCGGCAGATGGCCACCAGCAGGTCCGCACGGGGAATCAGCTTGGAACCCGCGGGCAGCTTGATGTCCTTGTAGAAGATGGACTGGTTGAGCTCGACAGCGCTGACGTCCGTCTCGATGTACTTGGGAATGTTGCTGGCCTTGCACGACAGGGCAATGCCCGCCCGGATGACTTCGAGGACGCCGCCCTGGTTGGAGCCCTTGGGAGTGCCGACCCAGCGCAGGGGCAGGTTCACGCGCACTTCGTCATTGAGGTCCACGCGCGTGAGGTCCAGGTGTTCGATGTTGTCGCCCAGATAGTCACGCTGCGCAGCGCGCAGCAGGGCGTGGCTCTTGGTGCCGTCGAGTTCAAGCTCCACGACATGCTCGGCGTCGTGCATCAGCTTGTTCACGGCGCCCGTGTCGAGCGCAATGTTCACGTTTTCCTTGCCCTTGCCGTACAGCACGGCAGGGACCTTGCCCTGGGCGCGGAGACTGCGGTTGTTCTTGGTGCCGGAGAGCGTGCGACGCTCAGCCTTCAAGGCGGGGATAGCCATGGGGCCCTCGGTATTGAACCCCGGCGGCCATGGATGCCATGGTTGCCGGGCTCGTTCCCGGAGATTGCAGTTGTTCGGCTTTCGAGCCGGCTGCTACTCCTTCTTCTTTATCCTGAGTCGCAGGGAAGCAAAGCCGCAGCTCTGGCCCCTTGAATCAAGGGCGAAGAGTTTGACAACGTAATCGCCGGGCGCAAGGCCCGAGTCCGCTTTAATTGTCAGCTTGCCGCCAGCCAGTCCCGCGGCCCCAAACCCCAGCGACTCCCAGGGCAGCTCCGAGACCACCTTCTGATTCGCCGTAGCGTGGTTCTTGGAAACGGCGTCTTCGGCTTCCTTGCGCCGCGCGGCGTCAGAGCCGGCCAGGTCCTTGGCCTCAAAGGCTACCAGGTCGCCGTGCACGCGGCTGCGCCTCACCTCCAGCGTGGCCAAGAGCCGGGGCTTGGAAGCTTCACCGCTGCCCGCGGCGGCCGCGCCGGGCACCACGGGCTCGAAGCTGACATCAATGGTGCAGGACTCGCCGGCCGCCATGGGGGCGAGCTTGTCAGGCAGGCCCACCTTGACGTTGGGGTAGCGCAGCCTCAGCCCGGGGTCGCCAATCAGGTTGTAAAGGTAAAGATGGGCGCGGTTCAGCGTGTCGCGCTCCTCCTTCTTGGGGATGATGAAGGCCGCCATGTTCTCCAGCTTCAGCCGATTGGAGTCCTCGCCCAGAACGATCTCGCGCTTGGCCCGCAGGAACGCCTCGCCCAGCGTGCCGCGCCGCTGCTTGGTGATTTCTGAGATCAGGGCATTCTGCAGCAGGGTGTTGCTGTAGGGGTGGCTGTCGCGGCTGCTCGAAATCACGGCCACGGGGGCCTTTTCCTCGAACAGGATGCGTTCGCTGATGCAGCCGTCCTTGTCGTCCAGGAAGCCCGTGGCGCAGGCCACGATGATCATGACGGGAAGCTGCCCGTTCTCGATCTTGAACTTGGAAACGTCGGCCTCGGTCAAGATGGGGTAGCGCAGTTCGCGCTTGCCCTCGCCCTGGGGCACGTGCATGTCGTCGAGGCGGTCCACTGCGCCGTGCCCCATGTAGCTGAGCAGCAGGGAGCCCGCGTTGGCCTCTTCAATGACCTTGTCCGAAAAGCGCGCCGGCACGTAGGCGTAGGGGCTCTTCACGTTGGCGTAGGTCATGCGCAGATCGTAGGCCGGGTCAATGACCTGCTCGGCCATCTGGGTGAAAAGGTTCTCCAGAAGCTGGTCCACGGCAGCGCCGAAGCGGCCCTCGCCGGCGAAGAAGGTGAGCCGGCGCATCCACTCGCCCATCTTCGCGCTTTCATAGGCCTTGACCTTCTTGAGGGCCAGGCGGGCCTGCTCCAGGCTGCGGGCCGGCACGCGCCCGACAGCCAGGTCGGGGATCTCGTTGTCGCCCGATACGGCGTCGGCCAGCCAGTTGTCGCCGGGAATGGCGCTGCGGCCAAAGGCGTCCATATAGGTGGACATGAACCAGGGAATCTCGACCTGGGGGTCGTAACTCTCGCGGCCCACGACGGGGCAATCGCCCAGCAGTAGCACCTGGAAGCCCTCACGCGGCGTCTCGCCTCCCACGCCCTTGATGAACTTCTTGATGTCCAGCAGGTTGACCTTTTCACGCTCGGCCAGCCTGGCGATCTCGGACAGTGTGGCGACTTGCGTGACGCGCCCGTGGCTCTGGCGATGGGTGGCCCACTCCCGGGCCGCTTCCTGCAGGCCGTCGGCGGCGATGATGAGATAGTCCACCGCCTTGGCTTCGGTCGCCCCGGGTTTGTCCTGGGCGCGCGGCGAAGGCGCAGCCATTGCCAGCAACCAGGCGCCCAGCGCCAGCAGCACAAATCGCTTCATGGTTCCACTCCCGGCCCGCAAGAGTTGTTGAATATAGCACAGTTCAGGTTTCACGCATGGGCGCGCCGTCCGGCCATGACAAAGCCCCCGCCAAGCGGGGGCCTTGCCAAAGCCTGAGATCCTGCGCCGGCCCGGCCATACAGGCGGCCCGGGCATTCTGCTAGCGCGCAGCGCCGACGGCCTGCTGCACCCTGGGCGCGGCGGCGAGCACGTCTTGCGTCACGCCGCTCTTGAACTGCTCAAAATTGTCATTGAACAGTTTCGCCAGGTGGTTGGCCTGCTTGTCGTAGGCTTCCTTGTCTTTCCAAGTCGCCCGCGGGTCCAGCACCTCGGCCGGCACGCCGGGACACTCCCTGGGCACTTCCAGGCCGAGCACCGGGTGCGTGACAGTGGCCACCTTGTCCAGCTTGCCGTCGAGCGCCGCATTGAGCATGGCGCGGGTGTAGGCAATCTTCATGCGCGAGCCCGTGCCGTAGGGTCCGCCGGTCCAGCCGGTATTGACCATCCAGCAGCGGGCGCCGGTCCTGGCAATCTTCTCGCTGAGCAGCTTGGCGTAAACGCCGGGGTGCAGGGGCATGAAGGGCGCGCCGAAGCAGGCCGAGAAATTGGGCGTGGGTTCCTTCACGCCGCGCTCAGTGCCGGCCACCTTGGCCGTGTAGCCGCTGATGAAGTGGTAGGCGGCCTGGGCGGGCGTGAGCTTTGAAATGGGCGGGAACACGCCAAAGGCGTCTGCCGTGAGGAAGACGACGTTTTTGGGCTGGCCGCCGCGCCCGCTGGGCTCGTGGTTGGGGATGAAGTCGATGGGGTAGCTGGCGCGGGTGTTCTCGGCGCGGGTGCCGTCGGCGAGGTTGATTTCGCGGGTCTGGAGGTCGAAGGCGACATTCTCCAGCACGGTGCCGAAGCGGCGCGTGGTGGCGTAGATTTCAGGCTCGGCCTCGGCGCTCAGATTGATGACCTTGGCGTAGCAGCCGCCTTCAAAGTTGAACACGCCATTGTCGCTCCAGCCGTGTTCGTCGTCACCGATGAGCTTGCGGTTGGGGTCGGCGGAGAGCGTCGTCTTGCCCGTGCCGGAGAGGCCAAAGAACACGGCCACGTCGCCCTGCTTGCCGATGTTGGCCGAGCAGTGCATGGGCAGCACGCCCGCCTGAGGCAACAGGTAGTTGAGCACACTGAACACGGACTTCTTGGTTTCGCCGGCGTAATGCGTGCCGCCGATGAGGCCCATGTTCTTGTCAAAGTTGATCAGGATGAAGGCTTCGCTGTTGGTGCCGTCGATTTCCTTCACCGCGTGCATCGAAGGCGTGTTGATGATGGTGAAGCGCGGCTTGAAGTTCTCCAGCTCCTTCCGGTCCGTGATGCGCACGAACATGTTCTGGGCGAACAGGCTGTGCCAGGCCTTCTCGGTGATGATGCGCACGGGCAGGCGGTACTCAGGGTCGGTGCCGATATAGACGTCCTGCACGAAAAGGTCGCAGCCCTGGAGGTAGGCGAGTTGGCGATGGCGCAAAGCCTCGAACCTCGCGGGCTCAAAGGGCCGGTTAACCTTGCCCCACCAGACCTTTTCGGCCGTTGCGGCGTCCTTGACGATGAACTTGTCATTGGGCGAGCGGCCGGTGTAGGTGCCGGTGTGGACAATCAGCGGTCCGTGGGCCGCCATGTGGCCTTCGTGGCGGCGGATGGATTCTTCGTAAAGCTGCGCGGGAGAGAGGTTGCGGTACACCTGGCCCAGGTTGACCAGGCCCAGATACGAGAGGTCCAGCGTCATGGACGAACTCACAATTGTACGCAGCCAGCGATGGTGCACGGCAACCGAGCCGGCGGCGGCAACGGGCCCCACAGGGAGCCGACGGGGCAAAAGGATAGCGACTGCTAAGTAAGCGGCAATGGCGAACTGGCCCTGTTGAAAACCTGCTCGGCCCGGCTTGGCCGCGCCTACCCCCGCAGCCCCAAGCCCGTTACACTCCCGCGCCATGAACAGCCTATACAGTGACGCTGAAGCCGACGCCCTGGCGGCCCGCTTCCCCTCCGTTTCCCGAGATGTGGCCCTGCGCGTTTACACTTCGCGCCTCATCGGGCAGCAGCCTACGCTGGTCATGCACGGCGGGGGCAACACGAGCGTCAAGGGCAGCCACCGCCTGATCAGCGGCGAAACCGTGGAAGCCATTTTCGTCAAGGGCAGCGGCTGGAACCTCGACAGCATCGAGCCCCCGGGCCTGCCCGGCCTTGATCTTGCCTACCTGCGCAAGCTGCGCGCCCTCGACCGCCTTTCCGACCATGACATGGTCAACGAGCTGCGCTCGCATATGTTTGACGCCTCGGGCCCCACCCCCAGCGTCGAAACCCTGCTGCACGCGTTCCTGCCCCACAAATTTGTCGACCACAGCCACAGCGACGCCATCCTGGCCCTGACCAATCGCCAAAACGGCGAGGGACTGGTGCGCGAAATCTTCGGGGCCCGCGTCGGCATCGTGCCCTACATCATGCCCGGCTTTGCCCTGGCCAAGGCCTGCGCCGAGGCCTACGAACGCCGCCCCGAAGTCGAGGGCCTGGTGCTGCTCAAGCACGGGTTCTTCACCTTCGGCGACAGCGCCCGCGAAAGCTACGAGCGCCACATTGCCCTCGTGACCCTGGCCGAGCAGTGGCTCGCGTCCCGCGAGGGCCGCACCCTGAGCGTGAGCTTCTCCTCGCCCCGCCCGCCGGCCGAACTGGCGGCGTCGGCCGCGGTGCTGCTGCGCGGCCTCCTGGCCGAAGCCACAGGAGACCAGGATTCCCCCTACCGCCGCATGGTGCTGGAGTGGCGCGCCACGCCCGAGATCATGGCCTTCGTCAACTCCGGCGAACTCCAGGAACTGGCCCAGACCACGCCCCTGACCCCCGACCACGTCATCCGCACCAAACCCCTGCCCTGCGTCGTGGCCGACCCGGACTTCGAGGATTCGGCCCTGGCCCAGCAGCTCGAGGATGAAATCACCGACTACCGCACCCGCTACAACCGCTACTTCGAAGCAAATATCGAGGCCAAGAAGGTCAGCCGCACCCGCCTCGATGACTTTCCCCGCGTGGTACTGATTCCGGGGGCGGGCATGTTCTGCTGGGGGCCCACCAAGAAGGATGCCCTGATCGCCGCCGACCTCTACGAGCACACCATCCGCGTCAAGACCCAGGTCTTCGCCACCAGCGCCTACGAGGCCCTTTCCCTGGAAGACCTGTTTGACATGGAGTACTGGCCGCTGGAGCAGGCCAAGCTCGGCAAAACCAGAGAAAAGCCCTTGGCGCGGCAGGTGGCCGTGGTAACGGGCGCGGCCGGGGCCATTGGCAGCGCCGTGGCGGCGCGATTGATGGAGGAAGGCTGCCACGTCGTGCTGAGCGACTACAACGCGGAAAGCCTGGGGCGCGTGTGCGACGACCTGGGCAAACGCTTTGGCAAAGACGCGCGGCGCGGCGTGGTCTGCGACGTGACGGACGAGCAGAGCGTGGCGGAGCTGTTTGCCGAAACGGCGAGGCTGTATGGCGGCTGCGACATCGTGATTCCCAACGCGGGCATTGCCCTGTCGCGCCCCCTCGACCAGCTCACGGCCGAAGAGTACGAGCGCGTGCAGCGCGTCAACGGGCTGGGCTGCTTTCTGGTCATGCGCGAAGGGGCAAGGTTGCTCAAGCGCCAGGGCACAGGCGGGCATATCACCATCATCGGCAGCAAGAACGTGGCAGCCCCCGGCGCGGAGTTCGCGGCCTACAGCGCGAGCAAGGCGGCCGCCCATCAACTGGGCAAGGTGGCGGCCCTGGAACTGGCCAAGGAAGGCATTCGCGTCAATGTGCTCGCGCCCGATGCCGTATTCGGCGACGAAAAGAACCCCAGCGGCCTGTGGAGCGAGGTGGGCCCCTCGCGGGCCAAGGCCCACGGCATTGACCCCTCGAGGCTCGAGGACCACTACCGCGAGCGCAACCTGCTCAAGGCGCGGGTCACGGGCCGCCACGTGGGCAATGCCGTAGTGTTTCTGGCCACCAACCAGACCCCCACGACGGGCGCCGTCCTTCCCATCGACGGGGGCCACGCCCAGACCTTCTCGCGCTGACGGGCGGAAGGCTTGCGCCGTTCAATCTTTTGCGCCAGGTGCTAACCTCGCGCCGTGCCCACTCTGTTGCTCGAGATTTCTTCCAGTTCACGCACGGCCCTCAACGCCCGCCTGGCGCGGCAGGCCCTGCGGCTGGCCCTGGGCAAAACCTTCGCCCGGGCCGAAGTCAGCCTGCGGCTCGTGGGCGACTTGCAGATGCGCCGGCTCAATCGTGCCGCGCTGAATCACGACTACACGACGGATGTCCTGAGTTTTGACCACGGGGACTCTCCGGAGGGCCGGTTGCTGGAGTTGATCGTTTGCCCGGCGGTGGCGAGGCGCGAGGCAAGAAGGCGGGGACTGCCGCCGGAGCAGGAGCTGCTGCGCTATGTGGTTCATGGGGCCCTTCACCTGGCCGGCCACGACGACTTGGAGCCCGGCGCCCGCCAGCGCATGTGGCAGGTGCAGGAACGCCTGCTCAAACGGCTGTTCAAGAGCCATTACCGCCCCCAAGACGGCCGCAACGCCTGGCGCTAAGCGATGGCTCTGTGAGGCCCTGGCCCACAGCGGCCGGCCCCCTGCCCCCCTCAAGTTTCCCCAAGGTTGCACAGCGCCATTTGGGCGCTGGAGAGCCATTCCCGAGTCCCGGGAGAACTCTGAAAGGAATCACTGCCGGCGGCGCCCGGAACAGGGATGCCGTGGGCGGACTGGCCCAATGATGGCGGGCTGGAGGCCCGCCCCACGAAAAACCCGCACTCCCTGAAATTATATCATGATATTATATAAGAACCTTATAGAATACTCTATGGGGGCCATCATGATCATCCTTGAAATCCTCGCGGTCATCCTGGTCGCCGACTTCTTTGCCGGTTTCATCCACTGGGCCGAGGACGCCTACGCCCGCGAAGACATGCCCATCATCGGCCCGTTCGTAGCCGCGCCCAATGTGCTGCACCACAAGCAGCCGCGCGCCTTCCTGAAGAAGAACTGGCTGCAGAGTTCCTGGGACCTGCTGCTGGGCGGTGCGCTGCTCGTGGGTACCGCCGCGGCGCTGGGTGTGCTTACCTGGCATGTGTGGCTGTTTGCGGCGCTTGTGGTGATGTCGAACCAGGTGCACAAGTGGAGCCACCAGGGGCCGCGCGAGCACTGGCGGGTCATTACGTGGCTGCAGAAAGCGCGAGTGTTGCAGACACCGCGCCAGCACGCGCAGCATCATCGCGGCGAAAGGAACACGCATTATTGCGTGATCACCAACGTGCTCAACCCGGTGCTCGACCGCATCGGCTTCTGGAAGGGCCTGGAGTGGTGCATCGAACGCACCTTGGGCGTCAAGCGCCGCGTTGAAGTTGTCAGCCCGGCATAATCAAGTCGGGCGTTGTGCCCAAGCCCGAACCCGATGGCGGTCATTTGCGATACTTGGGAATTGCGCGGGCGTACTCGGCCTTCATTGTTTCCAGATCGTACTCACATCGACGCCCCCACTCGCGTACAGCTTCCTTGGAACGCAGGAAAGGCGGTTCTTCGCCATCGATAATGTACTGATTGGGGCGCGTGAACTTTGCCCTAAACACATGGAATAGCGCGTCGCCAATCGTGTATTGGACCGGCGAACCGTCAGGGGTCTCCATCGACTCGAGGACTTCTGTCAGGCGCGGATCGTCAAAGTGCGAGAGCCAAAGCTCGATTTCAGATGGTCCGGCAGATCGCTCAATCCGCTCCCATGCTTCGCGGTGCAAACCGCGCTCTTCGCTGCTGTCCTGCTGAAGCGAGTCAATTGCGCGCTTCAATTCAGGCAGGTTGACCTCGCGCCTTTGGGAAAAGGCTTTTTCGCTCCGTACGCAACCTGCGACGCACAGGAGAAGCAGCAGGCCCAACGTTGTCCCCAGTTCGCGAGGCGATTTCATCGCGTGAATTATCATACCCGCCACCAAGTTTTCCCCAAGGTTGCGCGGGCCGATTCCCCCGCTAAAGTGCCGTTCCCGAGTCCGGGGAGAACTCCGAAAAGACTCATGGCTGGCGGCGCCCATGCGCGCCTCGTATGCGTTTTGGCCCCGGAGGCGGGGCAGTGAACCCGGGATCGTCCCATGACCAAGCATGTTTTCGTGACGGGCGGCGTTGTTTCCTCTCTTGGCAAGGGCCTCACCACGGCCTGCCTGGCCATGCTGCTGGAAAGCCGCGGTCTGCGCGTGCGTATCCAGAAGTTCGATCCCTATATCAACGTCGATGCCGGAACCATGAACCCCTTCCAGCACGGCGAAGTCTACGTCACGCAAGACGGCGGCGAGACCGACCTCGACCTGGGCCACTACGAGCGCTTCTCCAACTGCCCCCTCTCCCGCGCCTCGAACATCACCACAGGCCGCATCTACCAGAACGTGATCACCAAAGAGCGCCGCGGGGCCTACCTCGGCGGCTGCGTCCAGGTCGTGCCCCACATCACCAACGAAATCAAGGCCCACGTCCGCCAGCATGACGGCCCCGACGTGGACCTCGTGCTCTCCGAGCTCGGCGGCACCGCCGGCGACATCGAATCAGCCGCCTACCTCGAGGCCTTCCGCCAGTTCGTCTATGAGCACGGCCGCGAAAACTGCGTGTTCGTGCACCTCACCCTGCTGCCCTACCTGCGCGCCTCGGGCGAGCTGAAGACCAAGCCCACCCAGCAGAGCGTGGGCATTTTGCGCCAGATCGGCATTCAGCCCGACATGCTGATCTGCCGCACCGAAAAGAGCATGACGCAGGAAATGCGAGACAAGATCGCCCTGTTCTGCAACGTGGAGAAGAAGTACGTGTTCGAGGAGAAGGACGTCGAACACTCCATCTACGAGCTGCCCCTGCTGCTGCATGAGCAGGGCGTGGATGATGCCCTGATCAACCGCCTGGGCCTGCCCACCCGCCCCGCCAATCTCGATGAATGGCAGAAACTCGTGCACCGCGTCGTCAACCCCGGCGGCAGCGTCGATATCGCCGTGGTCGGCAAGTACATCGAACTCAAGGACGCCTACAAGAGCGTCTATGAGAGCATCGCCCACGCCGGCATCGCCAATAACGTCGAGGTCAACGTCCAGCGCATCGCCTCTGAAGAGCTGACCGACGACAATGTCGGCTCCAAGCTCCGCGGCGTGACCGGCATCCTTGTGCCCGGCGGCTTTGGCGAACGCGGCATCGAGGGCAAGATTTCCGCGGTGCGCTTCGCCCGCGAAAACCGCGTGCCCTACTACGGGCTGTGCCTGGGCATGCAGATCGCCACCATCGAGTTCGCGCGCCACGTGTGCGGGCTCAAGGGCGCGCATTCCAGCGAGTTCTCCAAGGATACGCCGCACCCTGTCATCACCCTGCTGAAGGATCAGATCAATGTGAAGGACATGGGCGGCACCATGCGCCTGGGCTCCCAGCCCTGCCGGCTGCTGGAAGGCACCATCGCGCGCAGGGCCTACGGCACCGAGCTGGTGCAGGAACGTCACCGCCACCGCTACGAGTTCAACAACAGCTACCGCGAACAGCTTCAGGCCCGGGGACTGGTCATTTCCGGCATCAACCCCGACCTCGACCTCGTGGAAATCGTGGAACTGAAGGACCACCCCTTCTTCGTGGGAGTCCAGTTCCACCCCGAGTTCCAGAGCAAGCCCACCAGGCCGCACCCGCTGTTCCGCGAATTCGTGGCCGCGGCCGTCAAACGCAAGAACGGGCTCTAGCAGGCGGCTAAAAAATGGCCTTCTGGAATTTCTCAGCGGCCTGCTGGCGTCCGGCTGTCAGCCGCGGATCTTTGCCGCCAGGCCCGCGAGGTCGGGCTTGACCTTCATGCCAAACGTTCCGGGCTTGGCGAAGTCCTGCATTTCGTTTGTGGGCAGCAGGTGAATGTGCACGTGGGGCACTTCGTAGCCGATGACGCAGGTGCACACGCGCTTGCAGTTGAGCTTCGATTTCAGCAGGGCCGCGACTTTCCTGGCCGCCAATTGAAGCGCGGCGTAGTCGGCTTCGGGCATGTCGAACAGATAATCATGTTCTTTCTTGGGCACGACCAGCGTGTGCCCCTCGGTCCAGGGGTTGATGTCCAGAAAAGCGAAATGCTTGTCGTCTTCCCAGACCTTGTGGCAGGGAATCTCGCCCTTGATGATCTTCGAGAAGATGCTTGGCATGGGAACTCCTGAACGCGAACGAGCAAAGAACGGGAAACGCATTCCACGGATGTCGCAGATTACACAGATTCAGAAAGTACATCTGTGAACGCCCGCGTCATCCGTGGACTGCTGTTCCAGGCTTGCTGTTCGATGCCGCCGGCTTACTCAAAGTACTTGTCGTACTCGGCCAGCGACGCTTTCACTTTGTCAGCCGCGCCTTCCTTGCCCTCGCGCAGATCCTTCACGTGGGCCATGAAGGGTTCGAGCCAGTAGTGAAGCTGGTTGTGGGCCTCGCCCGTCATCTTGCAGCCCTGGATGAGCTTGCGCAGTTCGGCGTCAAGCGCATCGCCCAGCGCCTTGCCCTCGAGCGATTTGTCGGCCGCGCGTTCCTTGATGGCCGCAATGGCATTGCGCGTGGGCTCGTCGGCTTTCCAGCGCTTGCCATCGTCCAGCTTCAGGGGCTGAGCGGCGTGATCGGCCGGACCATGGGCGTGGCTGTTGGCGCCATGGTCGCAGGCGGCGAAGAATAGCGCGGCAGACAGCAGCAGGGAGAGCGTGATGAAAGACTTCATGGCAGGGCTCCGTCGGGCATAAAAGGACTTCATTGTCCTGATAACGCCACGCCAGGCCGCGCTATTCCCTGCTGGTGGTTGAACAAGCGTAAGGGGCCATTTCGCCCGAGCATCACAGTCATGCCCGCGCGACAAGCGTCATGCCGCGATGGCCCTGAAATGCAAACCCGGCCGTCACCGGCCGGGTTGCCACTTGAATGAATCTAGCGCGCGTACTCCGTCACGCGCGTTTCGCGCATCAGCGTGACCTTGATTTCGCCGGGGTAAGTGAGTTCATCCTCGATCTTTTGCGCCATTTCGCGCGCGATGACGAGTGCTTGCTCGTCCGTGACCTGCTTGGCGTTGACCAGCACCCGCAACTCGCGGCCGGCCTGCACGGCAAAGGCCTCCTGCACGCCGTTGAAGCTCTTGGCCACGCCTTCCAGCGCCGTGAGCCGCTGCACGTAGCGTTCCATGCTTTCGCGCCGCGCGCCGGGGCGGGCCGCCGAGATGGCATCCGCCGCCGCCGCCAGGCTGACGTAAGGATACTTGTGCGTCATCACCTGGTCGTGGTGGCCGCCCGCAGCCTCGATCACCTCCGGCCGCTCCTTGATGCTGATGAGGAACTCCTTGCCCACCAGCGGGTGCCCGCCTTCCTTCTCGTGGTCGATGGCCTTGCCGATGTCGTGCATCAGGCCGCAGCGCCGGCCCAGCTTCGGGTCAAGCCCGAGTTCTGAGCACATCATGCCCATGATGTGCGCGACCTCGACCGTGTGCTTGTACACGTTCTGGCCGTAGCTCGAACGGAACTTGAGCCGGCCCAGCAGATACTGCGCCTTGGGATGAATGTTGTGCACGTCGGCCTCGAACTGGATCTGTTTGCCGGCCTCCGTGATCTCCTTCTCCACGTCCTTGCGGCAGACCTCGAACAGTTCCTCGATACGCGCGGGATGCACGCGGCCGTCCTGAATCAGGCGCCGCAGCGTGCGCGCGGCTACTTCACGCCGCACTGAGTCAAAGCAGCTCACGACGACAACGCCGGGCGTGTCATCAACGATGACATCGACGCCGGTGACCTGCTGGAAGTGACGGATGTTGCGGCCCTCGCGGCCGATGATGCGCCCCTTCACTTCATCGCTGGGAATTTCGATGGTGCTGGTCGTGGTTTCGCCCGTGTATTCGCTGGCCAGGCGGCAGATGGCCTGGCTGATGGTCCACTTGGCCTTTTCGTCGGCCTGCTCGTCCAGCGCCTTGAACATCTTGGTCAGGCGTTCGGCCTTCTCGTTCACAAGCTCAGCGTCAAAACGCTCCAGCAGTTCGCGCTTGGCTTCCTCCTGGCTGAGCTGGGCAATGACGGCCAGCTTGTCGCGCTGCTCGGCCAGGGCCTTCTTCGCCTCCTCCTCCAGCTTGGCGATGCGCGCCTTGCTTTCCTCAATGTCCTTGCCGCGCTTTTCAAGCTGGTCGGCCTTCATGTCGAGCAGTTCGATCTTCTGCTCGATGGACTCTTCGCGCTTGGCGACACGCTTTTCAAGCTCCTTGATTTCGTCGCGCTTGCCATCGAGGTCGGCTTCGGTCTTCTCGCGCAGCTTCAGGGCTTCAGCGCGGGCTTCCACCTGCGCGGCCTGCAGCATTTCCTGCGCCTTGAGGCGGGCCTGCTCCAGCGCCAGCTTGCCGTCAGCGCCGCCCTCCTTGAGCTTTTCCACTTCCTTCAAGGCTTCGCCGCGCGCGACTTCCGCGGCCTTGGCCCTGGCCCCCAGAAGGAAGTAGGCCGCACCGCCGGCAATCACGGCGCCGACGGCTAGACCCAGAAAGATGAAAATGATGACTTCGCTGGCTTCGGCTGCGAGGAACATGGCGACATCTCCCGCCCCGTAGGGCAAACCGGCTCACGGCCGGGTTCTGAGACGTCGGTCGGGGTCACTGCAAAGATTGCCGCTCACCGCCTACGGTGATCGTGAAGCATCAAGCGCCCGCGGGCATGCTCGCTGCCCCGGGCCGGACCGGCTCGCTCTGGCTGACACTTCACACATGCTGACGCGGCTTTAGGAACATCTCTCTTGCAGGTTGAGGCTGCTACTTACCGCAGCCGTAAAATGACCCTACGACCAACGTATATGGAAACCGCAGGTGTGACGCCGCCCGGGTACGGCCGGAATTCCTCCCCGCGCCTCAAGCTGCGTCACCGCCGCCCCTGAGGGCACTGCGGAACATTGACATGTTATCAACATCGGTTTTTGGGGCAACTTTATCCGGTACTAACCAGTCATGGGGCGTGCCAAGGGTCAAAGCAGCCCTCAATGCCGGCCGTCATCGACCTTGAGCTGGCGGCGAACCTCTTCGGCGCTCACCAGCGTTTCGTCGGCGTTGATGCCGGGGCACTGCTGGGCCTCCTGCTCCCACTTCTCCCTGGCGGCCATGATGCGGCCCCAGAACGGATAGGTGCGGCATTGCGTGGGGCGTGCCTCATACACGGCGCAGCCTTTGTCCGGCAGGTAGAAGATGCAGTCGTTGTTGGCCCGCTCGATAAGCGAATAGCCTCGCCCCATGCGGCGCACATAGCGGCGTGTGAACTGGTCAAGCGTGAGCTTCATGACGTCGGCGAGTTGCTGCATTTCCGCCAGGTTGACCCACACCGCGCCGGGCCCGCGCTTGCCGCTGCAGCAATCGCCGCACTCGGGGCCTTTGCAGCGAAAATGGACTCCGCCCTCGAACCAGTCCGGGGTCGGCGCCGTTTGCTCTGTGCTGGGCATGGGCCCAGCATACCAAGCCCAGCGGCGGGAGAGACCCATGTCCTACGCGCTGCCCCTCAGGCCCGGTCATTTGCGCCCCCGGGCCGCAGTTTCCTTGTCAGAATCGCCTTCCCGCAGGCACTCACGGTCAACCGCAATGAGCGAGGCGGCCGACGATGCAGCACTGATCAGCCGCGCTCTGGGCGGCGACGCGCAGGCCTTTGGCCTGCTGGTGGAGCGCCATTTCGGCGCGGCCTATGCCAGCGCCTATGCCGTGCTGGGTAATGCCTCAGACGCCGAGGAACTGGCCCAGGAGACCTTTGTTCAAGCCTATGAGAAGCTGTCACGCCTGCGCGAACCGGGGGCCTTCGTGGGTTGGATCTGGCGCATCGCCCACGACCTCGCCCTCAAGCACATCCGCAAGCACGGGCGCATGAAGGTGGTCAGCGAGTTGCCCGAGCAGGGGCTCGATGCGCCGGCCCTGGGCATGCTGATCGAAGGTGAAGATCGCCAGGCCCTGGCCCGTGCCCTTGAACAGCTGCCCGAGGACATGCGCCAGGCCCTGCTGATGAAGTACTGGCAGGAACTGGACTATGATGAAATGGCCCGGCGCTGCGGCGTCTCCGCCGAGGCCCTTTACCAGCGCGTCTGCCGCGGTCTCAAGCGGTTGCGCGAACTTCTGGCGGGGAGCGGCCCATGATCGATGGCTTTGACCGCAGTGAAGAAGGACAGGCGCTGGCCGCCCTGCTGAGACGCCACGCCCCGCCCCGTCCCGACGCGCGGGCCGCCGCCGCTCGCGTGCTGAGTCGCCTGCAAAGTCCAAGGCAGGAGTCGCGGCTGCTGCGCCTGTTGCCCCTGGGGCTGGCGGCCGCTGCGGCGGCCGTGGCCGCGGTAGTCTATTTCGCCCCGCCCACCCAGCCGCCGCCGTCTCTGCCGGTTCCCGCGCCTGCGGCCCTGGCGCCCGCCGTCAAGGCCGAACTCGTGGCGGAGCTGGCGGTCGGCGTGCGATCCGTGCAGGGCGACCTGCTCGTCCTCGACACAGGCCTCACCCGCGGCCTGCGTGTGGGCGACTGTCTGGCCGCCGGGGCCTCCCGCGTGCGCGTGACGGCGGTCGGAATCTTCCATGCCCGGGCCCTCCTTGAAGCCGGGCCCGCGCCACGACGCGGGGACCGCCTTGCCGCCGAAGCCGACACCGAGCCCATGAAGCGCGCCCGACGCTTTGAACTCGTCGGCGGCGACCCCGGCGCGCTCTTCGACTTCGGCGCCGTCGTCGAGCCCCTGTCTCCCGTGGAGGCCCGCCAGTCCGGCGTGGCCGACGGCCGCGCCCTGATGGTCATCGAAACCTTCTCCAGTCTGCTGCGGGGCGAAAGCGTCGAGCCCACGCTGGCGGGCCGTGCCGGGCTCAAACCCGGCGACGTCATCCTGTCCTGCAACGGGGCCGGCGCATCATCGTTGGGTGACTTCACCCAGGCCCTGGAGCTGACACGCCGCAGCGGCCTGCTGAAACTTCGCATACTGCGCGGCATGAGCGAGCTCGAACTGCAGGCACGCTGACGTGCTCCCCGAATGCGCCCGCCTGCATTGGCCGGGGCAGATCAGCGAACGGTCACCGAGCCCAGGTTCAGCACGCCATAGGCCGGAAGGTCGATCACGTAGCTCTTGTCCGGCTTCTGGAGGTCGCGCGAAGAGATCCACAGGTGCAGGTACACCTGGCCGTACGGCGCACTGGTGAGGCGGCAGCGACCGTCGGCGCCGCCAAGCTGGATGCGCGGGCGTTCCGACTCGCTGATCTCGCCCGCAGGCGAGAACGTTACGAGAAACTCCACGCCGGACACGGGGGCAAAGGCCCCGTCAATGCACATGAACTCGAGGGTGGATGCCGTGCGCAGCAGGGCCGCAAGGTTGATTTCGCCGTCAAGGGCCAGGGTGAACTGTGAGACGGGGGGCTCGACGGCCAGCAGGCTGTCAGTGCCGCCGCCCATGTTCACGGTGTAGTTGCCCGCGGGCAGGGTGAAGTTGGCGACGTCGGTCTGGGCGTTGGCAGGAATCTCGCGCACGTAGTGCGACTTCATGGCGCCCGAGCCCATGGGCAAAATGGCCACGCTGTAGGTCATGCGTGTGCCCTCCGGCGGCAGAGCCCCGGCATCGCGCGAGGTGCGAACCGTCACGCGCCCCAGTTCAATGTTGAACGCCAGCTTCTGGGACTCACCAAGGCCCACCTGCCGCACAAATGCAGCATCCAGACCCTCGACTTCAGCCACGAGAAACCAGGTTCCGGGTTGAATGGCGGCGAATTCGGCGGCGGCCCCTTCAATGCGCGTGGCTCCGGTGTAGGTGGCGGCGTCAAGTGACTGGCGCAGGTTGCAACGCCTGAGTTTCACAGCCGCGCCATCGGAGCGGGTGAAACTGACGTCGACTTTGACGGGGTCACGCGGAATGAGGCCGGCGCTGGGGTCCGGCGCATCGGCGGGCAGCAGCTTGAGAACGACATTCTGGCGCTGCTCTTCGTTGTCCTTGCCGGTGACTTCCATTTCGGCGCGATAGCGCTTGCCCTCGCGCGCCTGACTGAAGATGAAGCGCTCGCGCATGCCGACACGCAGGGCAAAGGCAAGCAGGCCCGTTTCAGGAGGAATCACGTAAGGCGAAGAACTGCTGTTGACGGAGCCCAGCTCGATGGTCGAGCTGCCGTAGCGGTTGAAGCGACCCTCCATAGTGCCGTCAAATACGCCGCGTTCGGCGCGCTGGACGATGACAGTTTCGGGCTTGCCCCCGTCTTCATACTCAAAGGCGAAGTGGACCCGCGCGTAACGCGGTGCGGAAAGCCGGAGTTGCACCTGAACTTCCTGGATTCCGCCGATAAGGCGGACTTCCTCACTGACTTCAGCAAATCCCGGCGTGGCGCAGGTCACGCGGTACTGGCCGGGGAACAGACCGTCGAAGCGATACTCGGCGCCGTCGCTGCCCGTGCGCGGCCGATTGGCCATGGGTTGCCAGCCCAGCCCCTCCGCCTGGATTTCAAGACGCAACGTCGCCTGATTGACGCTGTAGTCCGTGGTGGTTTTCACGTTGACCACAATGGCCCCCTGCGGAACGGGCAGGGTGACCTGGCTCTGGAGATCGTGCTTGGGGCCCTCCTTCAGCACTTTGGGCCGCGACCAGACGGTACCGCTGCCGTCGCCTCGGGCGTGCGGCGCGGGCACCTTGTCCGGCCCAGACCCAGGTTGACCCGTGCCGGAAGGACTGGCAGCGTTGGAGCTTCCACGGGCTTCCGGGCGCAAGTCGCCGGAAGGGCGCTCGCGGCTGTCGTGCCTCGCCTGGCCGGTTTTGACACCGTCGGACTTGGGAGCATCTTCAAGGGTGGTTTCGCCGCCGGCGGGCAGGGGGCGGGGCGAGGGGCCCATGAGTCCGAAAACAACGCCCAGGAGAAGCGCGGCGAACAGCGCAGCGGCGGCAATGGCAGGAAAGGAAGTTAGCTTTTCAGACCAGTTCATTGCGGCTCTTGGTATGGGGCGCGACGCCCCGATGAGCTATTGTAACGAGCCGGGAGCGCGGCCGTCTAACCTGGACTGCGCTTATCCAATTTAGCGGTGTAACAATTGTTCAAAGGTTCTATGCTGACAGGTGGAAATGGGGGGCAACCGCCAGGCAACTTATGAGCGGAGCCCGCAATGTACGGAACCGTCCAAGCCATGAGCCAGAAATACACGGGCGACCTGCGCGAAATCACGCAGTACCGGGCAGGCAACGTCGAGATCAACATCGCCAAGCACAGCGGTTACTGTTGGGGCGTGCAGCGTGCCTATGACCAGACTGTGGCCACCGCCAAGACTACCGAAGGCCCGGTCTACACCTATGGCCCGCTGATTCACAATCCGCAGACCATCGATGAACTGCGCAACCACTACGGCGTCAACTACATCCAGGGCCCTGAAGACGTCGACCAGGGCACCGTGGTCGTTCGCACTCACGGCGTACCGCCGGAGATTCAGGACCTGCTGCGCGCCAAGGGCGTGAACGTCATTGACGCCACCTGCCCCTACGTGCGGGTGACTCAGAACTACGCGGCCCTGCTGCTCAAGCAGAAGTATCACGTGGTGATCATCGGCGACCCCAAGCACGCGGAAGTGATTTCGATTCTGGCCTACGCCAAGGGCGAGGGCACGGTGATTCACAGCCTCGAGGACATCGACAAGATTCCGCACAACAAGCGGCGTCTGGGCGTCGTGGTGCAGAGCACGCTGATTCTCGAGAAGGTGAACAAGATTGTGAACGCGCTGCTGGCACGGGCGCAGGAAGTGCGGGTGTTCAACACGATCTGCTACGTGACAACGGAGCGGCAGGAAGACGCCGAGCACATCGCGCAGACCAACGACCACGTGCTGGTCATCGGCGGCAAGGAAAGCAGCAACACCAAGAAGCTGGCCATCGTGGCCGAGACTCACGGCGCGCGAGCCATGCTGATCGAGAGCGAATCAGACATCGACTTCAGCAAGCTGGCCAACGCCAAGAAGATCGGCATCCTCGCGGGGGCCAGCACGCCCAACTGGCTGATCGACAAGTGCAAGGACCGCCTGGTCGAGCACTTCTCGGCGGCGCCCGTGGGTGCATGAACGCGACATTGAGGCGGGCCGGGGCATGACTTGTCATGCCCCTTTTTGTTGAGCGAACCCCCACTCCTGGAACCTGCCATGGCGGACGTGAAGATCGGGCTGGTGACGGTTTCCGACCGCGCCAGCCAGGGCATCTACGAAGACAAGGGCGGGCCGGCCATGCTGGCCGAGATGTCGCGCATCCTCATCACGGCCTTTGTGCCCGTCAGACGCGTGATCGCCGACGAACAACCCCTCATCCAGTCCACGCTCAAGGAACTGGCCGATATCGAACAATGCTGCCTGATCCTGACCACGGGCGGCACGGGCCCCGCGCGCCGCGACGTCACGCCCGAAGCCACGGCCGCGGTCTGCGATCGCCTGCTGGACGGCTTTGGCGAGCAGATGCGCGCCGTGAGCCTCAAGGTCGTGCCTACTGCGATTTTGTCACGCCAGATAGCCGGCACGCGCGGCAAGGCCCTGATCATCAACCTGCCCGGCAACCCGCCTGCGATCAAGGATTGCCTCGAGGCCGTCATGCCGGCCGTTCCCTACTGCATTGACCTGATGGAGGGGCCCTGGCTGGATTTCAGGGACGACTGCGGCCTCAAGGCCTTCAGGCCCAAGCACGCCAAGAAGCCCGGGGCCTAGCGCTTCAACACTGGGCTCTCAGGAATCAACGAATCGGCCCTTGCCATGCCAGGCCGCAAGACGTCGCCCGGCCCCGCGGCGGCCGTCAACGGTGGGCGGGGTTTCCCGTGCGGCGCAGGTTGGCGCGGAAGGTGCTCCAGGCCGCACCTTTGCCGCCCAGCGTGATGGCAAAGGCCATGCCGTAGTTGTTCTTGCCGTCGAGTTCGCTGGTGCCAAGGCCGATCACGCCGAAGTACTCCAGCAGGCCGTCGCCATCGAAGTCGCCGACGATGGGCGCCGAACTGATGCTCTCCCAGCGGCTGCCCTTGAATCTCGCGTTGTACTCAAAGCTGGGCTCGCCCGTTTTGGCGTCCAGGGCGCGCACGAGGTGGCCATCGTTGAAGAGCACATCGAGGTCGCCGTCGCCATCCGCGTCGCAGAGCACCGCTCCGCGGTCGAGCGACTTGTTCATCGGCTGCTTCCACTTCAGGGCGCCGTCTTTCGTGCTCACGGCATAGATGGTGCCGCCGCCGAACACCAGCTCCTCCGTGCCGTCGGCGTCAAGGTCAGCCACGAGGGTCGCGCCGAACAGGTAGTCCTTGAACTTCAGATGCCACACCTGCTCGCCCTTGAGGTTGATGGCGTAGACGTCGCCCTGGCAGGTAGCGGCGAAAATGGTGTCGGCGGCCTTGTTCAGGGCCACGCCGTGATACATGCCCATGCCCTTGTTGCGCTCATCGTCGGCGGTCTGGAAGGTCCACAATGGCTCGCCGGTCCTTCCCTCAAAGGCATGGATGCAGTTATCGCCGCGCCAGCTCGTGGTCACGACGTCGAGAATCTTGTCCCCGTTGAGGTCGAGCAGGACGGGCTCGCTCTGGACGCAGCCGGGGTAGTCGCGCTGCCAGATCAGCTGCCGGTCAGCGGCGCTGTAGCAGCAGACACGGCCGTTCTTGCCGCCGCCGCGCCCGCCCCACATGGTGCCGACGACAATCTCGAGCTTGCCGTCGCCGTCGAGGTCAGCCACGGCGCAGGGGCTGTCGGTGCCGCTGGGCAGCTTGAGGGTCCATTTGAGCTTGCCATCATGGGCCAGGCAGTAAAGCGAGCCCGAAGCTGAATCCGCGCTCAGGCTTTCCAGTTTACCGTCGCCGTCTAGGTCGATGCAGGTCGTTGACGCGTCAAGGGGCCCGCCGTCGCTGGCGTGGCGCCAGCGCACCTTGCCCGTGGCGGCCTCCACACAATAGACGTGCTGGTCGTTGAAGTAGCTGCCGAACACCAGCTCGAGCTTCCCGTCGCCGTCGAGGTCGGCAAGGCTGCCGCTGCCCTTGAGGTCGCTGGTCATGTCCAGCTTCCAGAGCAGCTGGCCGGCCTGGCGCGGCTTGGCCTGGGTGGGCACGGTCGATTTCTTGAGTTCGGCCAGCTCGTCCTGCAGCTTCTTGAGCTCTTCCTCGAGCTTCTTGACCCGGTCCTCCAGGTCGCGCACACGGCGCATGGGGTCGGGGTTGTCCTGCGCCAGCGCCAGCGTGGAGAGCAGAAGCAGCAGGGGCAAAGCGGCAAGCAGACGCATGGATTTCTCCCGTTGGGCAGACCCGAATAGCAGGTCGTTGAAAAAGTGGCATCCGGCCACCTTTTCAACCCGGTCGGGCCGAATTGAATTCGTCCCGACCTCCATTTCAAGCGGCTCGTAGCCGCCTGAAATGCGCAAGCCGTCCATAGCTTGCGCCCGCAGGCCGTTTTTCAACGGCCTGCTAAAGCTGCGCCAGGCCCTGGGTGTCGATGTCCGGGGTCATGGGGGTGGCATCCATGCCGTGGCGGCTGAAGGCCTCGGCCATGGCGTTGGCCACGGGCTTCATGTCGCCCTCGCCCAGGGCAATCATGGTGCCGCCCGCGCCGGAGATGGTCACGCCGTAGGCCCCGGCCTCCATGGCGGCCTTGGCGATGTCGTCATAGCCCACGATCATGCCCTTGCGATGCGGAACATGGAGGCGGTCTTCAAAGCCGGCGCGAATGGCCTCCCTGTTGCCCAGGCGCAGACCGTAAAGCAGGGTCAGCAGGGCGCGCTGGTTGCTGACGGCATCGGTGCGCTTGAGGCTCTCCGGCAGCCAGCGGCGCGTGGCGTCGGTGCTGACCTTGAGCGTCTCCTTGGGCACCGCCAGGGCCACCCGCAACTCCTCACTGAACTTGATGTTCGAGGCCCGGGTCTCGCGCCCGAAAAGCAGGGCCGCCTGCAGGCCTCCAAACGTGGCGGCCGCCGCGTTGTCGGCGTGGCCTTCAATCTCGACGGCTGTGGCGAAGGCGGCCTGGCGCTCGAGCTTGCCGGTACGGAACACTTCAGCCATGGCCGCGCCGGCCACGACGGCCGCGGCCGAAGAGCCCAGGCCCTGCCCCACCGGAATCTCGGAGTGCATTTCGATGACCAGCTTCTCGGGCAGGTAATACTCCGGCCCGCCGGAAAGCACGGCCTTGGTAAACGCCACAGCCACGAGGTTGGGCCGGCCTTCGTCGTCTTCGAGGGTGGCCACGCTGCCCGTGTATTTGCAGTGGGGCAGCACGCAGCGGCGCCACCAGTCCAGGGGGCTGTCAAAATCGCGCAGCTTGACCTTCTTGTCGTCCCAGTGGGCCTTGGCGTTCAGGCGGATGTTCAGGGCCAGGGCCAGACAGTCAAACCCGGGGCCCAGATTGGCGCTCGAGGCTGGCACCGAAATATGCGCGCTGCTCGTGCTCGACGATGTCACGGTAGTTGTCCTTGTCCAGTCGGATAAAGGCCGGCTCCTCCAGCACTCCGTCCACGCGCCGAAGCGTGGCCATCAGATGGTTGAGACGCGACTCCTTCACTACATCCGTAATCAGCCCCAGATAATCGCCTTCACCGTCACTGATGTAAGCCTTCGACAGCACTTTGACATTTTGCGTTTCAAGAAACGACACTACACCGTCCACGATACCGCTGGAAAGTATCTGCAGCCTCAAAAAGTAGCAGTAGGCCAGGTGCTTCGTCGGCGCCTGGGCCAAAGGCGCGGCGGGCGCCTTGACAAATCCGGGCAGGGCCGCGCCGCGACTTCCTCGGGCGAACTTGACGATGTCGTTCAGCACGGCGCTGGCGGTGGGAAGCTGGCCCGCGCCCTTGCCCATGAAGGTCAGCTCCTTGAAGGCCGGACCCTCGAGGATGATGGCGTTGAATTCGCTGTCCACGTCGGCCAGCAGTTCGCCGCGATGAATCAGGGCGGGATGGACGCTGCAATTGAGCTTGCCGTCCACCACACGCGCCCCGGCAATGAGCTTGACGCGGTGGTTGAGCGCCTGGGAAAGCAGCATGTCGGCGCGGGTCACGCGCGAAATGCCCTCCGTATGAATCTGCTCCGGCGGCACATACTGCCCAAAGGCCTTGAACACCAGCAGCGTGAGCTTTTCGGCGGCGTCGATGCCGTCCACGTCCAGGCTGGGGTCAGCCTCGGTAAAGCCCTTTGCCGTGGCGTCGGCCAGGGCCTCGGCGAAGGAAAAGCCCGTACGCTCCATCAGCGTGAGAATGTAGTTGGTCGTTCCGTTGACCACGCCCTTGACCAGCGTGATCTCCTCACAGGCCAGCGAACGATCCAGGGCCTCGATGATGGGAATGTGGGCCGCGCAGGCCGCCTCGAAGCCCAAAGCTGTGCTTCCGCCGGCCGCGGCCTCCAGATAGCGCGAAAGGCCGCGCGCCAGCGCCGCCTTGTTCGCGCTCACAACCGGAATCCCCCGCGACAGGGCGGCCAGGCCGGCCTCCATCGCAATTTCCCGCCCGCCCATGACTTCGACCAGCAGGTCAATGTCCGGATCTTTGGCCACAGCCAGGGGGTCTTGGGAGATCTTGACGCCATGCAGTTCCACTTCGCGATGCTTGCCGAGGTGCTTCACGGCGACTTGCGTGAGTTTCAGGTCAAAGCCGTTGCGGTGAAAGTCCGACTGGTGCTTCTTCAGCAGTTTGACCACGCCCTGGCCGACGACGCCGCAGCCGAGCATGCCGATTCTGATCGTGCGCATGAGAATTCCGTGAATGAGCCGCGAACGCGAGTGAGCGGTCCTGAACGCGCACAGCGCGTTCCACCGGCACCGCGGCAGCATGGGCAAGTAAGACCGCCTGCGGTCACAGGCCCGGTTAGCCGCCGGCGATGGCCGGCACGATGGACAGGGAGTCCCCGTCCTTCAGCGGAGTTTCCAGATTGGCCAGGAAGCGGATGTCTTCGTCGTTCAGGTACACGTTGACGAAGCGCCTCACGTTGCCCTGCTCGTCACAGATGCGCGCCTTGACTCCGTTATGCTTTGCCTCAAGCGCGGCAAGGGCCTCGCCTACGGTGGCAGCGGAAACCTGAACTTCAGCCGCGCCGCTGGTGAGGTTGCGCAGCGGCGTGGGAATGCGGATGGTACTGCCCATGACAGCTTCTCCTGGTCAAGTCGCGCGTGTGGTCTCAACAGTGCACGGCACGCTGCCGTGTCGCTGTACCCTGTCGCGGGGCGAAGAGTGTAACTTGCAAACGGGCGGCTTGAAGGGGCAGCCGGGGCCGGGCCTGGGCCGGTATCAGCGCGGGGTGAAGTTCATGGTCTGGGCCATGTACTGCTGGTTGCCGCCGCGCTGCACAAAGGGCAGCCACTCCAGGTCGCGCTCGGCGATCTGGGCCTGCTTTTTCTTGAGCGACTCGAGGATGGACATGGCCAGCGAGGCATTGCGCTCGGCCTCGATGTTCTGGCCCACGCTGGACTGGCTGGCCGAGAGAGCGCCCAGCAGCGAGAAGTGCAGCGAGGTCTGGCCCTGGCCCTGGCCTTCCAGCAGGTCCACGGCCTCATTGAGCACCTGCACCGCGCGGGCGAACTCCAGGGCCTTGGCCAGGGCCAGGCCGTAGCTGGAAAGCACGGTCAGCAGCAGGCGCTTGCTGCCCGTGGGACGCGCCTGCTTCTCGGCCTCCTCAAAGCTGGGCAGGGAGGCCTTGCAATCGCCCTGGGCCGCAATGGCGTTGCCCTTATTGGTCAGGGCGCGGGCCAGCATGGCGCCATCCTTCAGCTCGCGGGCCACCGCTTCGGCCTGGGTGGCGGCTTCCAGGGCGCCCGCGAAATCGTTGAGGTCCAGCAGGCAGCCGGAGCGGTTGCCAAGAAACGTGGCGCGCCAGGCCTTCTTACCCAATTCAGCCGAGACGCTCTCGGCCTCCGTGAAGCTCTTGAGCGCCTCAGCGAACTGACCGCGCTGGCGCAGCACGTTGGCGCGGTTGCCCACGTTGCGCGCCACGCTGGCGCGGTCGCCCAGTTCCTGGGCCAGGTCCACGGCCTCGTTGAAGCCGCGCAGGGCTTCGTCGGGCTCGTTGCGGTAGTAATGCAGGCTGGCCTTGCTGCCTACGACACCGGCCAGAGAAAGGCGGCAGCCGGCCTCTCGCAGCAAGGTTTCCGCAACGCGGTAATTCTCGATGGCCTTGGCAAACTCGCCCAACTCCACCTGGGCTGTGGCGCGGGAACTGGCCAGCAGGCCCTGGCGCCGCCGGTCGCCCAGCTGGGCTGCCTGGGCCTCGGCCCGGTCATAACTCTCCAGGGCCTCCTTGAACTGGCCGCGCATGTTGCGCAGGCCGCCCTGGGCCATCAGCGCGTCGAAGCGGAGCTGCGGCTTGCCGATTTTGTCGGCCAGGACCGTAGCTTCGCCGTCGAACTTCAGGGCCAGGTCGTAAAGGCCCACATCGCTGCAGGCGCGCGACAAAGCCCAGGTCAGGCGCAGGCGAAGCTCGGCCCAGGCAGGCGTGTCGCGGCCGGAGTCGCCCATGGCGGCCAGGGCCTTCTGCAGGCGCGGCAGGCGCTGGGCATTGGGGCCGCGCATGCGCAGCAGGTCGGCGATGGCCACCGTGGCGCGCACTCCCAGCTCCACGCGCTCGGGCTCGGGGGCCTGCTCGGCGGCGCCTTTGGCCCTTTCGTCGCGCAGCGCCCAGTCCTGAATGGCAAAAAGGTTCTCGCGCTCGAGTTCCAGGCGCTGGAGGGCTTCGGCGGCGTCGCGGGTGTCGATGCGCTCGTTCCAGCCCTCGGCGTACTTGACGTAAAAGTCGGCAAAGCGGCGCGTCAACGCCCGGCGCTTTTCCGCCGGGGCCGACTTGGCCCAGGCCTGGGAGGCAAAATCGCGCAGGGCCACGTACAGCGAGAAGCGGGGGCCGAAGTCCGTCTGGCGCACGCGGCAGAAACTCTTTTCGCGCAGGCTCTGGATGGCATCCATGACCAGGGGCGCCTCGGCGAAATCACCCAGATCGATGACCGATTCAGCAGCGTCCAGAAAGAAGCCCTCGTGGAAGATCCAGGCCTGCTGGAAGGCCGCCTTCTCCCAGTCGCTCAGCAGTTCGTAGGACCAGTCTATGGCGCCTTCCAGCGTCTGCTGCCGCGCCGGCAGATCCTGGCGCGTGCTGCGCAGCAGCGAAAAACGCTGCTTGAGCTTGGGCAGCATCTGCTCGGGCGTGAGGATGGCGCAGCGCGCCGCCGCCAGCTCTATGGCCAGGGGCATGCCGTCGAGCTCGGCGCAGATGCGCGCCACCGCCTCGCTGTTGGCCGCCGTGAGTTCAAAGCGCGCATTGGCCTGACGCGCGCGCTCTACAAACAGCTTGACCGCATCGTACTGAAGCAACGCCTGCGGCGTGCCTCCCGCCGAAGGTGAGGGCAGGGGCCCCAGCACAAACTCGCGCTCGCCCTCCAGGCCCAGCAGCGCGCGACTGGTTACCAGAAAGCGCACATGGGGCGCGCGCTGGCGCCAGAGGCCGATGGTCTTTTTTGCGTACTTCACCACCTGCTCGAAATTGTCCAGCACGAGCAACAGGGGCTTGCGCTGCTCCAGCACGCTGGCCACCACCTGCTCGGGCGCCTCCTGCCCCGCCACGGGTACGCCAAAGGCCTGCAGCACGGTGTGCCCGATGCCCTCGGCGCTGGTGGCTTCGCTCAGGTCGGCAAACCAGGCGCCTCCGGGGAAGCGGTCGACGAAGTCATAGCCCAGCTGCTGCGAAATGCGCGTCTTGCCCGTGCCGCCGGGGCCCGTGATGGTGACGAGCCTGAGCTTGTCGTCGCGCAGCAGGCCCGAGAGGTCCTTGAGTTCGCGCTCGCGACCCACAAAGCTGGTGGCGGGCGCGCCCAGGTTGGTCTGGGCCACGGCGGGCTTGACGAGGCGGATCAGCACGCTGTCGTCGGCTTTCTGGTTGTAGCGCAGCACCAGCAGGGTGACGTCGTCTTCCTGAGGGGCCTGCCCGCGGAACGCCGCCACCTCGGCCTCCAGCCTCTCGGCCACTTCCCGGGCCGTGGCCTGGCTCAGCCGCTTGAGGGACTCGGCCAGGCGCTGCTCGGTGAATTCCTCGCGCGCGGCGTTGGCCGTTTCACTCACGCCATCGGTGTAGAGCAGCATGACGTCGCCGGGCTCGACCTGAAGCGTTTCCTCAGTCAGGGAGCGCTGGAACATGTCGTGGGCCGCCATGCCCAGCACCATGCCGCCCGGCGCGCTCTGCCTCAGGGCCTGGGTGTGGCCGTTGGTCACGAGCAGAGGGCAGTGGCCCGCCCGCGCGCAGGTCAGCGTCTGTTCTTTGAGGTCGAGAATGGCAAAGAACAGGCTCACGAAAGTGCCCTGCGGCATCTCGGGCTTGATGGAGTTGTTCACCGCCAGCAGGGTTTCCTTGGGCGACATGGCGCCCTGCCCGTGGATCTGCAGGGCCTTCTTGGCCGCGGCCATGATCAGCGCGGCTTCCACGCCGTGGCCGGAAACGTCTCCAATCACGATGCCCAGGCGATAACGCCCCACAACAAAGAGGTCGTAGAAGTCACCGCCCACGTGCTCACAGGGCTTGTACACGGCGGCGATTTCCAGGCCGGGAATCTCGGGCAGCTTGGGCAGCATGGAAAGCTGCGCCTTGCGCGAGCGCTCGATGGAGACGGCGTCTGGGCTTTTGACGGTGTCGGACATGTCGGGGCGCCGATTGTATAGGAGACCCGCCGGCTCCGAAAGCCGCGATTTCAGTCCCGTGGCGCGGCTGTTTTCGCCCGCGCCATGCGGTGGGCCTCCCGGAAAACGTAACGCGACCAGTGGTTCATGGGAGTCGAATGCAGGGGCGACCCATGGGTCGCCCCTGCGGTGCACATGGCTAGGGGCGCAGCATGCTGCGCCCCTACATTCAATGACTGCGAACCACCGGGGTGCCTACTTGGCCATAAGCTTCAGCATTTCGGCGCGAGCGGCGTCAATCTCAACCTGTTGGCTGTGGATGCGCGAGCTGGCTGCTTGAAGATTGGCAGACATCACCAAACCCTGCTGATCAGCCGTCCGCACTGTGTAGGGCGGCGATTGTCCTTGAAGTTCCAATACCTGTGCCGCGTAGGTGCGCAAACCGGTTGTCCAGTCTTCGCGATAACGTATGCCGCGCGTGAACTTGTTTTGGCGATCGCCATCATCAAAGGGCGAGTCCTCAATGTCCGGTCTTGCCCATGCGAACCAGGCTTCGCTGGGCCACTCCCGAGCCCAATCTGAAATCTGAATCCTGGACGCCAACTTGCCGTTTGCGGCGACCGGGAGAAGTGACTCGCAGTCCATGTTGAGCGACGTGAGTTCTTTCAACTGCGCCGCCGCGATCCGCCCGTCCTTGATCCATTGCAGAGCCAGGTTCAGTACCGCTGAAAAACCCGATGCCCGAGTGATGAGCTGAAGCTCGTACAGCGGCAGGCGCATGAGGGAACAAAGCCGCGCCATAGTCAACAATTGCCGCGCTGCAGAATCGCCGTTCCCAAGCAGCGCGTGCCCGTTGGCACGCCCGAGCATGACCCAAATGATTCGGAAGTGGACTCCCCCCCAAGACAGCGAATCGCCGCCGAGAAGGTCTCCATAGGTATCGCCATTGTGAATGACCTGCGCGATGACATCGCAACGCGAAATCTCTTCCAGCTCGGCAGACCATGCTTCCGTCGCCGCTAGAAACTGGCGCGTTTTCTCCGCATCGGGCGGGTCGCGCTTCAAGCCGGGCCACTCATTCATGGCCAGTACCTGTGAAACGCCCTTTGGGGTGAATTCCTCGGTGTCTTCGGCCGCCTCGTACGTTCCGGTCCCGATGGGTGGTGCGCTTTCAACCGCTTCCGCGACCCTTTTCAGGCGCTCGTAACCGTTGGTTCCCTTGACGCGGCCTTGTGTGAACTGGGCCGGCGTCATGCCGTTGAGCACGTTGTTGCGCGCAAATTCAACGGCATCCCGGAGTTCAGCGCGGGAGCTGGAAATCTGTGATTGACGCCAAGCCTCCAGGCCCAGCAGCGCCATCAACACCAAGGACAAGGGAGTCGTCCAGCACGCGACTTGACGCCCACGATGTTTACCCACCGTACCCATGGCCTCAGTCAAACAGGGTCAGTCCAAGGCCTCCAGTCTTGGTGTCCTACAAACCTGCACTGCAGTTGGAGCGGCAGGACGGTCTGCTAGCGGCCGAAGTCGCGGCGGTTGAACAGGGCCTCGAACTCAAAGCCCGCCTTGGTCAAGGCTTCCTGGGCGCCTTCCATGCGGTCCACCAGGGCCATGATTTTCACGATGTTTGGCTTGTACTGCGTGCGCAGACCCTCAATGGCCTTGAGGGCGCTGCCGCCGGAGGTCACCACATCCTCCACCACCACCACCCGCGCCCCGTCGGCCAGGGCCGGGCCCTCCACCCAGCGCTGCATGCCGTGCCCCTTGGGCTCCTTACGAATGAGGAACCCGCTCAAAGGTGCGCCCTGCCGCGCGCTTTCCATGATGATGCCCGCCACCACGGGGTCAGCGCCCATGGTGGGCCCGCCCACGGCCACCACGTTCAAGGCCTTGATGCGCTCGTAAAAGAGGCGCGACATCAGCTCAAGCCCCCGGCCCGAAAGGGTCGTGAGCCGGCCATCAATGTAGAAGTCGCTCATCTTGCCGCTGGCCAGCTTTACGGGCCCTTCGGCGATGGTCTTGCCAATCAATTGCCTGAGTTCTTCGCGGGCGGCTTTGAGGTCTGCCATGTCTGCACCGTATCGGGGCGCTTGGGGCGGCGCGAAGGCACCCCCCGCAGCAGCGTGGGCCTTATAGCGAAATCCGGGGCATTGCGCTAACGGGCCGCTGAAAGTTCCGCCTCGCGTCGGCGGATCTCGGTCACGTCGGCGACCAGCTGGGCCTTGAGGGCTTCCAGGCCGGAAAAGCGGTGCTCGTCGCGCAGCTTGAAAAGGAACTCCACCTCGATCTCCCGCCCATAGAGGTCGCCGGAGAAGTCCAGCAAATGAACCTCAAGCAGGGGCATGCGGCGCATGGGGTCCACGGTGGGGCGGGTGCCGATGTTGGCCGCGCCCAGCCACTGCCGCCCGTCAAGATGGACGCGCACGCCGTACACGCCCAGGGGCGGTGAGGCCAGGCCCAGCAGGGAGATGTTGGCCGTGGGAAAGCCCAGGGTGCGGCCCCGCTGGTCGCCGTGGACAACCTGGCCCACGATGCTGTAGGCGCGGCCGAGCATCTTGCGCGCCCAGAGAAAATCGCCGTTCTGCACGTGCTGTCGAATGGCGCTGGAGCTCATGGCCTGGCCGGACACTTCCACGCGCTCGGCCTCGCGCACGTCCACACCGATGTCGCGGCCGATGTCGCGCAACAGCTCATAGCTGCCCTCGCCGTCCTTGCCGATGCGATTGTTGAACCCGACCAGCATGGCACGCGCGTTGAGCCGGCCCCGCACGTACTGCTCCATGAACTCGCGGGCCGAGACCTTCTGCAGCTTTTCATCGAAGTGCAGCAGCAGCACGGCATCCACCCCGGCCTTGAGCAGCAGGCGCCGCTTGTGCTCGGGCGTGGTCAGGGCGGGCATGGGCTTGCCGGTCATGAATTCGCGCGGATGCACGGAAAACGTCACCACCACGCAGGGCGCGCCCTCGCGCCGCGCCCACTCCACCAGCTCAGCCACCAGATACTGGTGGCCCAGGTGCAGGCCGTCAAAGCTGCCCACGGTGACCATGGGCCGCGCGCCCGCAATGGCCGCACCCAGCTTCGTGAATTCCTCAAATGATCGGAAGGTGTTCATCCGGCGGTCAGCGGCGGCCCTTGCCGAACTCCTCGCCCTTGTAGCCCTCGCCGGCGCCGCCGCGCGGCAAGGCCCAGCGCGAATAGCGCAGCACCCACTCCTGGGCGTCGTTGAAGCGGCGGTAGCGGGTTTTGTCGGCCTCGCTGGGATTGACGATGTACTGCTCGCGCGGACGCATCAGGTAACTGCAATCCACCTTGCCGCCACGGATGATCTCCACGGCGATCATGCGGTCGGCGCGGCTGTCGGCCTTGACCTTCTTGACGGGGTCGCTGTTGCCGATGTTCACAGCCATGTTGCGCTCGAAGAACTGGACCTTGTCCTGAAGGATGACCAGCAGGTCGTGGGCATCAGCATTGGAAAGGTAGAACTCCTCGCGGGCCAGGCGAGAATCTGGCATGCCGCGGTAAAGCGAATGGGTGCGGTTGATCAGGGTGATGCGCACTTCCTTCTGGTCTTCGTTGCGTTCCACGCCCGAGGCGCCGCGCGCTCCGGGTTTGACGTAGTAGAAGATGCGCACATCGCCGATGTTCTGGTCGGCCCACTCGATAGATTCGGTGTCCGACGCCGGGTCTGCGGCGCGCGGCCCGTCGCCGGGCTCAGTCGACGATGAACAGGCGCCGCAGAGCAGCGCCAGGGCGATCAGCACCAGCAGGGAGCGACAATGCATGGCAGGCTCAAACCGGGGCAACCAGGGAGTGCCAGTGTGGCTTCAAAGCCCTCCGTGCGCAACCCGGGGAGCAGGCAAGCGACCGGCAGAGCCCGGCTTTGGCCGTCAGGGAGTTGGCAAGACAAGCCTGACGATGGATGTTTCAGGCACTTCGACAATGGACGACCACCGGTCACCGGCCATGCCCGCCGGAACGCCTGCCTTCTCCAGCATCACGGTCACGAAGTAGCGACCGGGAGGCACGCCACACAGGGTGGTAACGGGACCCTCGATTTCAACACGCCTTCCCAGCCCGACCGTGGCGTTCAAGCCGGGATCGCTTTCCGAAAACACCGCAGTTATCACGACATAAACCCGGTCAGCCCGTTGCTTCAACCACTGCACATTTTGCTCTGAGACGGTGACTTCGAGGCTCGGCCCAAGACCGCACGAAACCAAGATGACCTCAAATCGGGTGACAGCCGGCGACGGGTCTCGCACCCATGAAACCCGCGCGAAGGAACCATCGGCCATGATTCCGTACTGATCCGAAACAAGTCCCTCGATACCGGCCAGAGACAACTTCTGCGTTCGACCCTTGCGAACGTAAAGACACCCGAACACCTGGGCTCGCTCGAAGTCAGGGAAATTGGTTACGGTCCATGCCGTTGCCGAATCCAGCTTGGCCGGCAAAATGAAAACGTCTTCCGTTGACACAATTTCCACCCGGGTCAGGTTCGCAACTGCGATCGTGTGCATCGACGCAGTCCGAGGGTGATATGCTACCTCAGATGCAAGGAAGACCTCCCCCCAGGTCACGAACACCATATATAGTCCAGCGGTAGTAACAGTTGTGGAGAAAGCGCCGTGGGTCAACTCGCGCGCAACCGCAAAGTCGGCCGAGCCGCCGCCACCGCGTGCCATCGGAACTATGAGGAATGACACGGACACAGCCGCGGTCGGCGGGTCCGCGAACTCCAGCTTGACGGAAAGCGGACATGCTCCCATGCCGGAAACGCGTAATACAGTCAAGTCGGGCAAGGACGCGCAGGCCCCAAGCTCACGCCACCCATTGGCACTCGACTCCGCCACCTCATCGTAGAAAGTCGCGCTGCGGACACGCAGCGCGACTCGCCTCAGGCGTGGTACTTGCCCAAGACTTATTTCGCCGTTTTCATTGGCCATGGCGCGAGTCGAGAAAATGGTCACGACTTTTCCAGGGCCGCCAGCCGTCATCTCCAATTCAACCAGGTGAAATGGCGCGATGGTTCCCGAATCGCGCTCGATTCTCAGACATGCATCGGCGCTGCGCCGGTAGCTGGCCGCAGAAAGTACGATAGTCTGCTCGTCCGCGCCTGTGATCGCCGCGTCAGCGTAGGCCAGAACAGGCGCGCGTGCCCCCCCCGATAAAGTGAACGCGTATGAAGCATTAACGGATACGCCCGTCAGACTTACTCGAAAGGAATAGGCCAGTCCTCCAGCTTCGGAAATGGAACTTACATCCACCTTGGCCGCTTCAGACCAACGCGTCCGTGCATGGGGCGCGTCAAGCGCCACAATATCAAGAGTCAGATTCAAGCCGGTCTCGTCACGCTGTCCTGGAGTGGACGGCCCGGGCGCTTTCTTCCGGGCGCCGGCAGCTTGCAGTTGCCCTCGTACGCTCTCGGCAAATGTCCCGGACTCCTCTTCCCAAATCTCTATGAGACAATCATAGGCGCGGGTCAATGCGAGGCGCAGGGCTTCCCCCGCCGCAGCGACTTTTCCGCGATGCGAAAATTCTGTAATTCGCCAGCGGGCACGACCTGACGTGGCTGCATACCTGGCCGACAGCGGCCACTGGGGAACCCACATCTCTGAGGCAACTTTCCCGCCCGACACGCCACTCAGGCGACGACTCCAGCGGCCAGCCCCCATGCTTAGAATCCTTGGCGCTTCGGGGTTTCGGTGTGGCCGTGCCTCCAAAAACACCTCGGACCAGTCCAGAGCACCTTGAGGTTGGCCCTCTATCGTAACCGGCACCTTCTGTACAACATGAAGCACTTCAGCCAGCACCTCTTTCTGCCCTGGCTCCCGGACCCACAGTTGTTCACCCTGAATCCGAAACTCGTTCACGGGAAACCATGCCTCGTTGGTCTCGTCTATCCGATACCAGAGGCCGGCTCTAAGATTGCGGCATAAAAGCCTGGCGCCTTCAATCGAACACGTCGTCATCGAGTCATCGGCCAGACAGGCCGCTTGAACAATGACCGTACCCTCGGCCATAGCCGAAAGCCACCGAAGGGGCACCCGAGTTGCCTCGACAACCGCAGCAGACCCGGCATCTGAATCAGGCTTCGACCCGGCAAGCGGGTTGGCGCGAGGCGCATGCGAAGGCTGCTCCGGAATGGCCCCGGATCCGCGAGTTGCTACGGCAGCCGGGCTGGCCCTTGACTGTATGAAATATTCCACGACGGCGTACGAAGTCGCGCCCATGGCGGCACAAAGCACGATAACCCGGAGCCATCTCCTGCTCGAACCAGGCCCGTCGGGCGCATCAGATTTTGTGTTGGACTTCGCCATGTCAGGGCTTCGGAGTACCGGTGTCATCATCAGGCCCGTACTTCAGGCACGGGCAACCGATGCCGCCACTGTCACAATTCCGCGTCACGTGAACCTTCCACACAAACACATAGCTTCCGTACTGAATCGCCAGCGAAGCGTCCGATTTGACCGAGGGGTTCGGGTCTGCTTCAGAGGAAAAAGCCCCGTCCGTCACAAGAAGCACAACGTCCGCGCTCTCGGTCGCCGGGTAACTACCGGTGTTGCCGCACCCCATTCGGATTGGCTGTGTCGTCGAGGAAAAATTTGCTTGAACACTGACGGTGAAATCAAAGTCCGTGGTCGAATCACCGTATGTGGACATTCCCCATTCGTTCTGCCCCAGATTGTTGGGCCCTACCTGCCCATACGTGTAATATCCCGAAAAGCTGGTTGGCGATGGAAACGCGGAGTTCGAGTTCCACTGACGCTGCTTATAGGTACCGCTATGGGGTGTGGAGTTACCACTGGATAACGAACCACAGGAGCCACCGTACCACACACCATTCTCATTGATCCAGCGGTCTAGATGGATAAATAGCTCGTGCTCTGATCCATCCAGATGGACGTCCTTGCTCCTGATCACCTTGGCTCCGACAGATACAGAGTCTGACGGCACAGTTGCCGTTTCCAAATAGTGATTCGGGTCGCCCGAATACCAGTGAAGGGCAATGCAGTGCCACGTGCGCTGAATCAATTCAACGGACACCTCGCCTGCGCAGTCCGTGCAATCAAATATGATGTCGACATTCCGCGAACTCGACTCGGACCAATCGACACCAAGTGAGCCGGCGAAGCTCTCGGCCGGTGTTTGACCACCGCCGTATCTCCCACCGGCGTGCAGGTTATCCGCCATCACTACGCCTGCCGACAAATCTCCATCGACCAGTGGGTCAAACGAGTTGACCGTCACGTTAATTCCACCCAGGTTATCGTCCAAGATCACTTCGTAATCTGCGGGAACGTCAGGCGGCGTCCCGAGCGCCACTTTCAGGGTGCCCATTGTCTCGGAGTTGCAATCTGCTACACTTATTCCGTTGTTTCCGCCAAGTAGCTTCAGGCCCCGTATTCCGTGTACCACGGAGGGCGTGACTGACAGAATCAAAATCAGCGCCACGAACAATTTTCTTACCATCTCGCACTCCCCGGGAATAGTGATCGAATCTTCCGCCATCATGCAAAACCGACTGAGAGGCATCCTGTTGCTCCGTGTCGCAATCGGCTTACTATTGGTTGCCCACGGTCTTGATAAGCTACTCAACTTCGAGAATTATGCAAGGAGATTCCCCTCAATTGGAAACCTGTCACCCCAAACATGCCTACTGTTGACCATTCTGTCCCAACTGCCATGCGGGCTCTTGATCGCGGCGGGCATTCGAACGCGCTACGCTTGCCTCCCACCTTTACTGGTGCTGACGGTGGCCATCCTCCTGGTTCATCTTCCGCGCGGCATGGTGGATGGCGAGCTGGCATTGCTCTACGTCACGTGCTTGATTGTGCTGGCAATGGTCAATGAATGACGCTTGCGTTCCGCACAACCCGCACAGGGGCTTGACCCGGACGATGGCGTCAGGCGGCGAAATCCCGCAGGCGCACGGGCTGGCGCTTGGCACCCCAGTTTCCGGGCTTCCTGTTGAACACGCCCGCGCAGGGGGTCTGGCACCTGCTGCAGCGTCCCTGGGCATCAAGGTTCCAGGCCGTGATCTCGTACCAGTCGCGGCCAATCAGCTTCTGCTGGCAGTGGTGGCAATAGGTGCTGCCACCCGCTTCATCGTGCACATTGCCCGTGAACACGTAACGCAGGCCATGCTTCATGGCAATCTCGCGGGCGCGCGTGAGCGTCTGCGGCGGCGTGGGCGGCAGGTCCTGCATCTTGAAGTCAGGGTGGAAGGCCGTGAAGTGCAGGGGCACGTCGGGCCCGAGAATGTCGGCATACCACTGGCACAGCTTCTCGATTTCCTGGGTGCTGTCGTTGGTGTCGGGGATCAGCAGGGTGGTAACCTCGAACCAGACGTTTGTTTCTTTCTTCAGGTAAACGAGCGTATCAAGCACGGGCTGCAACTCGCCAATGCATACCTTTCTGTAGAACTCCTCCGTGAAGCCCTTGAGATCGACGTTGGCCGCGTCCATGTAGCGGTAAAACTCGCGGCGCGGCTCGTCGCACATGTAGCCCGCTGTCACGGCCACGGTCTTGATGTCGAGTTTGTGGCATTCCCGGGCGATGTCGATGGCGTATTCGTGGAAGATCACGGGGTCGTTGTAGGTGAAGGCCACGCTCGAGCAGCCGAGCTTTTTTGCTGCACGCGCGACCAGTTCCGGGGAGGCCTGGTCAGCCAGGGTGTCGATTTCGCGGCTCTTGGAAATATCCCAGTTCTGGCAGAAGCGGCAGCCCAGGTTGCAGCCCGCGGTGCCAAAGCTGAGGATGCTCGTGCCGGGCAGATAATGGTTGAGCGGCTTTTTCTCGATGGGATCGATGCAGAAGCCCGAACTGCGCCCGTAGGTGGTCAGGACGACTTCATGGTTCAAGTTCTGGCGCACAAAGCAGAAGCCGCGCTGGCCTTCACCGAGCTTGCAATAGCGCGGGCACAGGTCGCACTGCACGCGGCCATCGGGCAACTTGTGCCAGTACTTGGTGGCAACAATGGAGGCATCTGCACCCATGGCCTGATTCTACAAGCCGCGGAGGCAAAAGGGGCTTACACGCGGGCGGCCAGCGCGCTTTCAGCCATGGCGTAGAAGCGGGCAAAGAGGTGCAGCGAATCGTGGGGGCCGGGGCTGGCCTCGGGGTGATACTGCACGCCGAATACGGGCAGCACTTTGTGGCGGATGCCGCTGACGGTGTTGTCGTTGATGTTCAGGTGCGTGACCTCGACGTCTTCGGGCAGGCTCTGGGGGTCGGTGGCAAAGCCGTGGTTCTGGCTGGTGATTTCAACGCGGCCGGTTGCCAGCTCCTTGACGGGATGATTGGCCGCATGATGCCCGAACTTGAGCTTATAGGTCTTTCCGCCCATGGCCCAGGTGAGCAACTGGTGCCCAAGGCAGATACCGAAAATCGGCAGCTTGCGCGCGATGAGCCCCTTCACGACGGAGATTTCGTGGGGCAGCGCGGCGGGATCTCCGGGCCCGTTGGAAAGGAAGGCGGCTTGGGGATTCCAGGCGAGAATCTCCTCCAGCCTGGCCCGGGCGGGGAACACCCGCACCTCAAAGCCCGCCTGAACCAGGCAGCGAAGGATGTTGGACTTTGCGCCGTAATCGATGGCGGCGCAGCGGATGCGCGGGCCCTCGCGACGGGGCAAGTTGAGCTTGTCGGCAAACTCACTCTCAAAACCCGCCGTGAAGTCGTAGGCGCGGGCGCAGGAAACTTCCTTGACGAGGTCCTGGCCTTCCATTTCCGGGCTTTGCAGCACTTCGTCGAGCAGTTTCTCGGCGTTGGACTCCGGGGCAATCACGCCGCGCATGGCGCCGTGGGTACGCAGGTGCAGCGTGAGCGCACGGGTGTCCAGGCCGTCAATGGCGGGCACGCCCATGGCCTCCAGGAAATCGTTGAGGGAACGCTCGCTACGGAAATTGCTGGTGACACCGGATAGCTCGCGAATCACAAAGCCGCTGAGCCAGAGTTTCTCGCACTCGTTGTCTTCGGAGTTGATGCCGTAGTTGCCGATCTGGGCGGCCGTCATCACGACAATCTGGCCCGCGTAACTGGGGTCGCTCAGGACTTCCTGATAGCCCGTCAGGGCCGTGTTGAAGACCACCTCGCCAAAGCCTTTTCTCGGCGCGCCGAACAAACGGCCCTTGAATGCCCTTCCATCTTCCAGCAGCAGCACTCCGGCCTGGCGTTTACGCATGGCGCTCCAGTGGGTTGTGTCCGGCGCGCAGTGTAACGAGGGCCGGCTCCCGGGCAACGCTGTGGAAATCGCGTCAGCTGCCGACACCAGGCCCCTGACACTCCGAACTTGCCTCGGGGCACAAACGGGGTAGGATTACGCCATACTTTGCCGGACAGAGTATGCCGACCGTACCCCGTCACATCGCCATCATCATGGATGGAAACGGCCGCTGGGCCCAATCCCGCGGCATGATGCGCATTCGCGGCCATGAAGCCGGGGTGGACTCCGTTCGCGCCATCACTGAAGAGTGCGCCAGGCTCAAGGTCGGGCAGCTCACCGTCTATGCTTTCTCCGCCGAGAACTGGAAGCGTCCCCGCCTTGAGATCGAACTGCTGATGCAGTTGCTCAAGCGCTTTCTCGTGGCTGAGCGCGACACGCTGATGAACAACGACGTGCGCCTCACCGCCATCGGGCGCCTCGACGCCTTGCCCAAGTATGTTCTGCGCGAGTACGAACTCACGCGCAAGCTGACAGAGAACAACAAGGGCACCAACCTTTGCCTGGCTTTGAACTACGGCGGTCGCAACGAAATTGTGGATGCCATGCAGGCCCTGGCGCGTGAAGTGGCCCAGGGGCGCCTCAAGCCTGAGCAGTTGGACGAGGCCCTGATCCAGGCACGCCTCTATCAGCCCAACATGCCCGAACCGGACCTTGTCATCCGTACCGGCGGCGAAATGCGCATCTCCAACTTTCTGCTCTGGCAGATCAGCTACAGCGAACTCTACGTAACCGAAACGCTCTGGCCGGACTTCCGCGCCGAGCACCTCCATGCGGCCATCACCAACTTCAACGCCCGCGAGCGCCGCTTCGGCGGCCTGGTGGACCGCCTCAAGCCCGCCAACGCCGGCTAGGACTTCTCTCGACCTCAAATCAGCTGCAACGCGCGCTTGACCAGGTCTTCCGTCGCCGCACCTTCCTTCAGCGCTTTGAAGGCTTCATCCACGGCCTGCTCGCTCTGGCCGCGCGGATAGCCCAGGGCCAGCAGTGCCAGCACGGCGTCGGCAGCAGCCCCCGCCCGAGTAGACGCCGCCTTGCGTGGAGCCTCAGCCGACTGCACAAGGCCCGCCACCTTGTCCTTCAGCTCAATGACCAGGCGTTCGGCGCGCTTGGGCCCGATACCCTTGAGGCGCTTGAGGGTAGCCAGGTCCCCCAAGGCAATGGCATTGATCAGCTCGTCGGGGCTGGCCGCGCACAGCATCTGCAAAGCCGTGGAGGGCCCTACGCCCTGGACGAGGAGCAGCGCCTCAAACAACTCGCGCTCGCGTTCCGTGGCGAAGCCGTAAAGGCGCTCTTCGCCCTGTTCGGCGTTGATGGTGTGGTGGAGCAGCAGCCGCGCTTCCTGGCCGGGCTTGAGCTTGCCGCTGGTGGAAAGGGGGACCAGCACGCGATAGCCAATGCCCCCGGCCTCGACGATGGCCAGACCGGGAAAGGCGGAAATCACGCTGCCGCGGATGTACTCAAACATGGGTCGACTTCCTGCCGGGTTTGGCGCAGAGCCTATCGCCCGCAGCGCGGCAGGAAACACCCAAATTCGCGGGAACTCGCGGCAAGCCCTTGGCGTTTCATGGGCGAACCCCAGTCTTCCCCGGAGTAGACATGCGTTTGAATCGCTATGCCGCCGTCGGCGCCCTGGTGCTTGCGGCCGGCGCCTTTACCTTACTTGCGATGCAGGGCGGCGTGACCCGCGCCTGCGAACACCCGCCCAGGGAGTTCAAGTACCCCATCAAGGCCGGCGCCCAGCGCGGCCTGATCATGTTCGCCGGCGGGCGCCAGCACATGGTGATTGCGCCCAGCTACTCAATTGAGGATGTGCCGGCGGAAAAGATCAAGAACGACGCCATCGAGGGATTCACCAGCCTGGCCTGGGTCATACCCGTGCCTGCGCTGCCGGATACCTACGAAGAGGCCAGCGCCAAGCTGTTTGCAAGTCTCGAAGAGTTCACCAGGCCCCACGAAGCCGTCGGCAAGAACAGTCAGCGCGACGACAACGACGAGAAGAGCGAGGAAGAAGGCGCGCAGTTCTTTGAGCCCGTCAAGGCCGGGGCCTACGCCATCCAGCCCATCAAGGCCAGCGGCGACAAGGGCAGCCTGGAGCTGAACACCTGGCTGGACGAGAACGGCTTTGGGAAGATCAAGGAAGACCTGCTGAAGTATTACAACGAGAACAACTTCTACTGGCTGGCCATCAAGCTTTCCGCGGAAAAGGGCCTCCCCGTCGAGGGCGCGCTCAAGCCCCTGCACATCGGCATGTTCTGCACCCGGCCGACCTACCCCCTGAAGATCCGGGCGGGCATGGGCGCCTTCGACCTCGAACTCTACCTGATCACTCGGGACGAAGTAGACCTCGAAAAGTCCAAGGGCTTTGGCCTGCACACCATCGAACAGGCCGATAGCGCATTCCTCCAGAGCAATCGCAAGACGACCTTCGACGTCCTGCCTTCGGAGGTGCGTGATCTGGTCAAGAATGTGGCGGAGGACAAGCCCCGCATCGGCCAGTTGCGCCAGGGCGAGATCTATTGTTACCGCTTCATGGGCAGCGAGCTGGACGCCGGCAAGCTGACCGCTGAGCTGACCTTCGAATTCAAGGCATCCGGGGACAAGCGCAAGTAGCGCCCCAGATCAAGGAGACATCGACATGCTGCTGAAGACCCTGAGTTACTCGGCCCTGTGCGCGGGCCTGTTCGTGGGCGGCTTGAGCCTGTTTGCGCCCGCCACGGAAGCCTGCATCCACCCCGCCAAGACCTTCGAGTATCCCCTGCGCGCAGGCGCCCAGAGGGGCATCATCTTCTTCCACGACGGTCGCGAGGAACTGATCCTGCGACCCAGTTATCAGGTGGAGGTGGACAAATCCAAGATCCGCGAAGACGGCACCCTGCCCGGCCTGTCCACCCTGGCCTGGATCGTGCCCCTGCCCAGCCTGCCCGACCGCTACACCGAGGCCGACGACAGCCTGGTCACCGACCTTCAGAAGTTCGCCGCCGTCGAAACCGAACGACAGTGGCGCGGCGGTGCCGCCAAGGGGGCGGACCGCAAAAACCCCAGCCCGGCTGAGGATGGGGCCGAATTCCACGAGGAGGTCAAGGTGGGCAACTACACGATTCAGCCCATCAAGGCCAGCGGTGAAAAGGGCGGCATTGAACTGAACGCCTGGCTCGACGAAAACGGCTTTGGCAAGGTCGCTGATGCGACGCTGAAGCACTACCTCGACAAGGGCTACTACTGGCTGGCTGTCAAGCTGCACAAGAGCGAGGGCCTGCCCGCCAACGGCACCGTCAAGCCCCTGCAGATCAGCTTCGCTACAGACAAGCCTGTCTATCCGCTCAAGATAAACGCCGGCCGGGGCACCATTGACCTGGAGATGTGGCTGTTCATCAAGCAGAAGCTGGACGTCAAGTGCCTGGACGCCTACGGCCTCTGGCTGGCCGAAACTGAGCCCACCATGGGCGACGGCGCCGTCCAGAAGAACCGCGAAACCGCCTTTGACAAGCTGCCGGAGAGCGCAAGAAAGGCTCTGGAGGGCGCCATGGAACAGCAGAAGTCCCTCAGACCCCTCAAGGAAGGCCCGCTCTACTGCTACCGCGTCTTCGGACAGAATCTGGATCAAGGGGGCAAGCTCTCCAAACTTGACAAGGATCTTGAGTTCCGCTTCGAAGCAGCCAAGTAACCTTCAAGGGGGCCCGGCAACGGGCCCCCTGGGCTTGCCTTGCCCCATGCTGGCAAGGCGTGGCTGCGTTGCTACCATTCGCGCCCGACGCGTTGGGAGTGGGTCGGTAGCTCAACTGGTTAGAGTAGCGGCCTTTTAAGCCGCGGGTTCTGGGTTCGAGTCCCAGCCGACCTACCAACGGGTCCCGATGGTGAACGCGGCAAACGCAGCGATGCCTGTTCGGCCCTTTGGGCCGGCCGCTGCGCTTACGCGCGGCTTGTGTGCCGCGCTGCTCCGCTTCGCCAACGCGCCACTGGCGCGTTGGCGGGTTCGAGTCCCAGCCGACCTACCAACGGGTCCTGATGGTAGACGCCAAGAAGCGTGGCAACGCCTGTTCGTCCCTTCAGGCCGGTCGCTATATTGGAAATTCAGGAGCCTCTCATGCTTGCAGCTCTCGACCACAACGACATCATGGGCCTCATCACCTTTGCGGCCTCCGCTTCTCTCTGGGCCTTTGTCATCGGCCTGGCGCTCTGGTCCCAGTTCGCGCAGGAGCATTGACCTCTTGGGCCGCGCAGGCCCGCCGGCGCTCTGCGCAGCCCCCGTGGATGCCCCAAGCGCCGCACAGGCCCCGGACCGGGCATTGAGCCATGGCTGAAGAACGCATCGAACCTGCCTCCCGCCGGCAGAACTCCGCCTCCACGACGCTGGCCATTCACTACACGGTGCGCATGCCGCACCCGGCCAGCCACAATTTCGAGGTGGAGATCGCGGTCAGCGGCGCGCCGGGTGAGGTGACTCTGGCGTTGCCCGCCTGGACTCCCGGCAGCTACAAGATCCGCGACTTTGCCAAGAACGTATCTAGTTTCCGCGCGCTAGATTCCCGCGGCGCCCTTGAAGTACGCCAGCTTGACAAGCAGCGCTGGCGCATCGCCCCGGGTCATCAGGGCCGCTTCAAGGCCAGCTTCACGCTCTACGCTGACGAGTTTTCCGTCCGCACCCCGCACCTCGATGACATGCACGGGTTCTTCCTCGGAACGAACCTGCTGCCCTACATCGAACGCGAAACGGGCTTTCCGGCCGCGGCCAGGCACAGCGTCACCGTGGTGCCGCCCCGGGGCTGGAAGGTGGCCACCGGGCTCAAACCCGTGAAGGGTAAGGCCTTCACCTATCTCGCCGAGGACTACGACATCCTGGGCGACTCCATCTTTGAGATCGGCACCCACGAACTGCACAGCTTCAAGGCCTTTGGCGTGCGCCACGACGTCGCCATCGTGGGCTGGGGCAACTACAACGCCCGCCAGATGGTGGCTGACATCAAGAAACTCTGCGAGACCGAGCCCCGGCTGTTTGGCGGCGTCCCGTACGACTACTACCTTTTTGTGATTCACTGTTTCCCCGATGCCGGGGGCGGGCTGGAGCACCTCAACTCCTGCGTCTGCGGCTGGCCCAGCTTCAAATTCAAACCTCGCGAGGAATACGACAACTTCCTGCGCCTGGTAGCTCACGAGTACTTTCATGTCTGGAACGTCAAGCGCATCCGGCCCGCCATCCTGGGCCCCTTTGACTATTCGCGCGAGCAGCACACCCGCGCGCTGTGGGTCATGGAAGGGCTGACGCAGTACTACGAGAAACTCTGGTGCGCTCGCGCCGGCCTGCTGGGCGACGAAGCCCTGCTCAACAGCTACGCCGAGAACATCGACCGTGAAGACAACCGCCCGGGCCGCAAAGTCATGTCCCTGGAGGAGTCGAGCTGGCTGGCCTGGACCAAGCTTTATCAGGCCGACGAAAACTTCATCAACAGCGGCGTGAGCTACTACTCCCGGGGCTCCCAGGTGGGCTTTGTGCTTGATGCGCACCTGCGCGCCCTGACGGAGGGCGAAGGATCCCTCGATGATGTCATGAAGGCCGCCATGGACCGCTATGGCTGGCCCAAGCCCGGCTTTGCCGAGGGCGAGTTCGAGAAACTCTGCGCCGAGGTGGCGGGCCAATCCCTGGACGACTTCTTCGACGCCCACGTGCGCGGTACCTCTGAACTCGATTACCGCGAGGCCCTGCAGGTCTACGGTCTGGAGTTCAAGCACGACAAAGACGGGCACACACCCTGGCTTGGCCTGACCCACGGCACCAAAGACGGCGCCTTTCAGGTGCGGACTGTGGAGGCGGGCAGCCCCGCCATGGCCGCGGGCCTGCAGGTCCGCGATGAATTGCTGGCCCTCAACGGACATAAGGTCACCGCCAAGGACTTTGACGACCGTCTCAAGGACTGCCGCAAGGGCGACAAGATCAGCCTGGCCCTGTTCAGGCGCGGCAGGCTCGTCGAGGCACACCTGACCGTGGCTGAACGGCCCGCGGGCAAGCTCAAGCTGGTCCGGGTGGCCAAGCCCACGGCGCTTCAAGACAAGAACTTCCGTCGCTGGTTGTGGAAGTAACCGGCGTCGAGGCCTTCCCCAAGCGGTGAACCCATGACCAGGAAACCCGTCCGACTGCCCAGCGCCGAACAGATCAAGGGCTATCGCCGGCGACAGCGTGTGGCCCTGCAACAGCAGGACATCACGGACGAAATGCGCAGCGCCAGCTTCTGGCGGGGTGCCCGGGGGCGCGACGAGGTACTGGCCCGCCACGTGCAACGGATCTCCCACAATGTCAGCCAGGCCCTGCGCAAGAGGCCGGGGGAATCGGCCGAGCTGGAAGAGGCCCTGACCATGCTTTCGGACCAGCTGGCCTCCCAGGCGCTGCTGATTCAGACCCTGCTTTGCTACCTCGAGGACACCCCGGACTTCGACCAGGCCAAGTTCCGCGAGATCATGCTCAACCTGGACGCGGCCGACGGCGAGGTGGATGGCAGGCTCGGCGGACGCAAGGCGGCTTCGCGGCGCCCAAATCGCCCTTGACGCCGCCGCCAAGTGGGCTAACCTTCACATTCCCTCTGAAGAACCCCTATGGCTGCCGCGCTTGACCGCGGTCCATACGTTGCGGGGAAACATATGCGCAAGCTGTTGCTCCTGGCCATCATCGCGATCGGTACGTCGTTCACCACGGGCTGCTTCTCGTTCGTGGACTGGCAGCACAACCTCAACCACCTGCGTGCGTGGAACGAGGACCTCGATCGTATGCATCGCACGATTGACCGGTACATCTTCAACTACGACTACGACGACCCGAGCCGCGACATCCGTTACGAGTCGCCCAACACTTAGGCTTGGTCTCTATGCCGCTTCGCGACGCCTCAGGCGTCGCGTAAGTGTTTGGAGAGGCCCCCACCGGCACGGCCCCCTTTCTCCCTGAGGTTCACCATGAACATCGCCGTCAAACGCCTGCCCAGCGCCGAAGGCTTGCCCCTGCCCGCCTACGCCACGGAAATGGCGGCCGGCGCCGACGTTTGCGCCGCCGAAGAACACAACTTGGCCCCCGGCGCCTGGGTGGCCGTGGGTACGGGGCTGGCCTTTGAAATACCCGCCGGGCTGGAAATCCAGGTCCGGCCTCGCTCGGGCCTGGCCGCGCGCCAGGGCGTGACGGTGCTCAACGCCCCCGGCACCATTGACGCCGACTATCGCGGCGAACTGCGCGTCCTGCTCATCAATCATGGGCGCGAGCCCTTCATCATCACGCGCGGCATGCGTATTGCGCAGATAGTCGTGGCCCCGGTGGCTCGCGCCGCATTCAGCGAAACCCAGCGCCTGAGTGAAACAGCGCGCGGCGAGGGCGGTTTTGGCTCCACGGGGCGCTGAAGGTGTTGCGCGAAAGTTGCGGGGGCCGCTGGCGCGTCGGCCCCGTTTTTTCGTATTGTGCGGTTGCGCCGCGAAGGGCCGCACGGTCTTTGAGCCGTGAAAGGCGCAATTCATCCAACCAACAACAGGAGTCCGTATGAGGTGGCTCAGGACATGGGGGTGGCAGGCGGCCGCACTGCTGCTGCTGGCGGCGCTGGCGCTGTCTTTCGCGTCAACACCCGCCGAGGGTAAAGAAGTCTACTGCGCCCAGCAGGAAGGCGGCGCCGATGCGGTGCTGACTGACAAGGCCACGCCCTTCGGCAAGCTGGTCAAGCGCCTGAAGCTGAATGACGTGCTTGAGGTGCTGGACGAATCGAGCAGCAAGACGCACATCCGGGTACGCTCGGGCGGCGTCGAGGGCTGGGTCAAGCGCTCGGCCATTTCAACCGCGCGCACGGAACAGGGGGGCGATTCGGTGTCTTCGGGCACAGATTCCTCCAAGGCCGGCGCCGCAGCCAAAGGCCTGAACAAGGAAATCGAGAATGAAGTCTCGGCCAGCGACCCCAAGTACCGCGAGGCCATGGGCAAGGTGGACACCCTGGAAATCGCCGTCCATGAACAGATTGGCGGCGGCAACCAGGTGATTGTGACGCGCAAGACCGCCAAGGGCGACGAAACCGAGAACGTGCCCAAGGACAGCGAGAAGATGCGCAATTCGTACAGCGGTTTTGGCACTGAAGGCGGACTTCTCAAACTCAACCCCTAAGAGGCGAACATGAAAACGAACAAGCGGATGATTGCGCTGGTGCTCGCCCTTTCGGCGCTGAGCCTGACTTCGTGCGCGGCCATGCAGGCTCTGGCGCGGGGCGACGTGGGCGGAGCCATAGTCGAGGCGGGCAAGACGGTGGGCGAGATCGCGGCGGCCGCCATTGAGGACTGCGCCAACGGCAAGGTTTCCCAGGAATACACAGCGGAGCAGGAGTATTACATCGGGCGGGGCGTTTCAGGCGCCATCATGGTGCGCTATCCCGCCACGGAAGCGAACAGCGACCCTCGTCGGCGCCAGCTTGCCTACCTGAACCAGATGGCCGGCTACATCGAGGCCATGAGTTACGGCGTTGACCGCAAGAATCTCGGCGGCTATGTGGACCGCAGCGAGGAGGAGTGGGAGCGCCAGAGCCGCTTTGCCCTGTACAAGGGCGTGCGCGTGGGCCTGCTGGAAAGCAAGGAAGTCATGGCCTATGCCACTCCCGGCGGCTTCATCTGGATTTCGCAGGGTGCTGTCAACATGTGCCAGAACGAGGATGAACTGGCCGCCATCATCGCCCACGAAATGGGCCATATCGTGATGAACCACGGCATGGACGCCTACCGCAAGGCGACCGAAGGCAAAATCACGGACAGCAAGGCGTTCCAGGCCTTCTCCAAGGAGATGGGCCCCGTGGTCGGGAACTTCGCCGAGATGGTAGGCGGCTTTGCCGACAATCTGATCGAGAGCGGCTACAACAAGGACCAGGAATACGAGGCCGACAATTTCGGCACCAGGGCCCTGGCCGCGGCGGGCTATGACCCCAACGCCATGTCGCGCATGCTGGAGCGGGTGGAGGCCTACGAGAAGTCGCACAAGGACAACGACAAGTTCCTCAGCAACCATCCCAACCCGGAAAGCCGCATCGAGAAGGTCAAAGACCTGATCAAGAACCCCAAGAATAACCTGAAGGCGCCGGCCGGCGATCCCGGCCGCACCACGCGCGAGAAGCGCTTCAAGGAAGTCTGGGGCCGGTAGCACGTGCCGAAACAAAAAACACCCGGCCCTCAGGCCGGGTGTTTTCATGGGTTCAGCTTCAGGAAGCCAGCTTGCTCAGGCGCTGGCGCAGGGTGCCTTCGGGCAGCAGGCCCGGGTGCTGGTCTACGACTTTGCCGTCCTTGAAGAAAACCAGTGTGGGCACTGCCATGACGCCGAACATGCCGGCGAGGTCCGGGTTTTCGTCGATGTCCACCTTGCCGATGGCGACCTTGCCCTTGAACTCCGTGGCCAGCTTGTCCACGATCGGCGAGAGCACCTGGCAGGGGCCGCACCAGGTCGCGCTGAAGTCGATCACGGCCGCCTTGGATTTCTTGAAGCTCTCAAAATTGTCATTCGTAACGTGTACCACGTCGGCCGAAGCTGCCATGTCAGTCTCCCATTTCAGGCCGTCCATTCGGCCTCATCCCAAGAACGGCGCGAGCTTAAGAAATATTCCTTGGGCAAAAAGGGGCAAGCGCTGCGCATTGATTCCCACCGGGGTTGTTGCGATACTCAACCCTCCGATGGCGCCCCTTCCTTTCGCTGCGGGAAAGTCCCGTCGGATGTTGCGTAACCATAGGTCTGCGCGCGCCACAAGGCGTGTGCCGACAAGCCCCTGTGTGCTGTGCCGGGCACTGACCGGCAATCGGGAACATGCCGCGTCTGTTGATTGAAAAAGGGCCGGACCGAGGCAAAAGCCTGACGCTGAAGTTGGGCGACCAGGCCGTCGTGGGGCGCGACGCCCAGGCCAACCTTCAGCTGTCCGACGTCATGTGCTCGCGCAAGCACTTCCTGATCGCGAGCAAGGGCAGCGTGTACGGCCTCAAGGACCTGGGTTCGGCCAACGGCACCCAGGTCAACGGCAAAACCGCCGACGGCCCCGTCAAGCTGGCCCACGGCGACATGATCCAGTGCGGCGAGACCCTGCTTTCCTGGCTGGCCGACGAGTCAGACGCCAGGCAGGGCGGCCTGATCGGCCAGCAGATCGGCGGCTACCGCATCGAGATGCGCCTGGGCCGCGGCGCCATGGGCACCGTCTACAAGGCCATCCAGCTCTCGCTGGGCCGCATTGTCGCGCTCAAGGTGCTCTCGCCTGACCTGGTCAAAGACGCCAAATTCTGCGAGATGTTCCTCAAGGAAGCCCGGGCCGCGGGCGGCCTCAACCATCCCAACATCATCCAGGTCTATGACGTCGGCGAGGAAAAGGGTCAGTACTACTTCTCCATGGAATTCGCCGCCAAGGGCAGCGTGCTGGATCTGCTCAACAGCGCCAAGCGCATCGAACTGCTGCGCGCCGTGGTCATTATCAAGGACGCCTGCCGCGCCCTGGACTACGCCGAGCGCAAGGGCCTGGTGCACCGCGACATCAAGCCCGACAACCTGATGGTGATGGACGACGAAATCGTCAAGCTGGGCGACCTGGGACTGGCCATGAGCGCGCAGGAACTGCAGGGCGAGCAGGCCGGCGTTTTCGGCACGCCGCACTACATTGCGCCTGAACAGGCCATGGGCAAGCCCATTGACCACCGGGCCGACATCTACGCCCTGGGCGCGTCGTTCTATCGCATCCTAACGGGCCAGACCCTGTTTACGGGCCAGACTGTCAAGGAAATCCTCAAGAAGCAGGTGCGCGACCCTCACCCGCCCGTCACGACACACCTGCCCGATTGCCCGCCGGCCATCGTCACCATCATCGACAAGATGCTGGCCAAGAACCCGGCCGAGCGCTACCAGCACGCCAGCGATGTGCTCAACGACCTCGAAAACTGGCAGTCCCTGGCCAGCAAGAAGGGAGGCGTGCAGCCCGCAGCCTTTGCCAAGGCGGTCAAGGCCCCCGGCGCCGAACTTCAGGAACAGATGGTGGCCTCCGCCCAGCGCCGCAACCTGGCCCTTGCAGCCATTGCCGCCGTCGTGGGGGTGGCGGCGCTCTCCATCATGGTCTGGGTGTTCTTTTTCAGTGACAGCCCCACGCCCAACACCAACGTGGCCGAGGCCAACAATACGCCGGCCAACCTGCCCCCCGCCAATTCCGGCAATGGCGGCGGCACGACCGCTCAGCTCACGCCCGAGCAGGAAAGCGCCAACCGCAAGCTCCAGCAGGCCATCGGCGCGGCACAGCTCTCCAGCAACAAGGGCGATCACGCCGCCGCCATTGCCATTCTTGAGAAGGCCCTCAAGGACAACGCCCTGGCGACAGAAAGCGCCCAGGCGGAAGCGCGCAAGTACCTTGAGCAGGTCAAGCTCAAGGCCGAGCAGGAAGGCCAGTCCGAACAGGCCATGCGCGAGGAGTGGTCTGAAACGCAACGGCACAAGGCGGCCAAAATCGAGGAGTACAAGTACAAGGCGGCTGACGACATCCTGCGCGGCTTCATTGAAAAGCACGCCGAAGTCCAGCACCCCGGCAAGAAAAAAATCTGGGACGACGCCGACGCCTACTGGCGCGCCCAATTCTGGGAGGATGTCAAGCGCCACATCGCCGCTTTGCGCCAATGGGTGGTCAAGCAGAGCGAGCAGGCCATCCTCGAGCAGGACCTGGAAAAGCGCCTCGCGATCTTCGAGGCCGCACAGTCAAAGGCACAAGGCGCCTTTGACGCCTGCGACCACGAAGACTCGCGCAAAGAGCTCAAAAAAATCCTCGATTCGGTCACGACCAACCTGGACATCGTCAAGCGCAGTATCTCCGATGAAAAGCGGCGCGTGATCGAACAGGCACTGGCCGAGTGCGAGCAGGCCGTGACTGATCTCTGCACCTCCGTGGGCAACGACATCCAGCGCGGCGACTTCCGCTCGGCCATGTCGCGCGTGGACAACTACGAGAAGTCCGACAAGAACTGGAACCAGTACAAAGCAGACCCCCGATTTGCAGGCGTGGGCGAAGTCCTGCGCCGCCGCCGCGAGCAGACGCGCCATGAGCTGGAGGCCCTGCGCGCCTTGGGCGCGGGCGGCCGCGGTGCCCTGACTTCGGCCCCCAAACAGGCGGAACTGCTCAAACAAAAGCCCTGGCCCAAGGCCGCCGCCGACCTTTTCGGCTCCAAGGATGCGCGCTTCCGCATGGACGTCCAGGACGCCGCCGGCGACCGCCAGTTTACGCTCACGGTCTTCGTGGGCTCGAACAAGAGTGAATGGAGCGCGGGCGACTTCGCACCCAGCGGCAGCCGCAGCGCCGCCGGCCTGGCCGCGGCCATCACGCATCTCGCGCTCAACGACGACACCCTGCGCGCGGCATTGCTCCAGCCGGGCAGCGTCAAGGGCGACCCCCCGCTCGTGGCGGGGCTCTGGGCCTGGCTGGCGGAACTGGGCCACACCTATGAGATTTTCGCGCTGATGGACAGTTGCTATGCCCAGGCGCCGGTCGCCGACCCCGGGCGTGCCGTGTTCCGCGAATACATGGCTTACGCGCTCAAGGTACAGGCCCGCGACGAGTTGAATCGCGGCAACACCGCGCGCAGCGAGGATCTGATCCAGCGCCTGAATTCCGACGAGTTCGCGGGCACGCGTGCCCGCACCGCGAAGTAGGCTCTATCAAGAGTTGTTCCGGCGGACTCCGCCGAGCAGGTAGGAAACGTGGCCATCACTGACTTTCTGGTGTTCAGTTGCATCCTCACGCTGAACGCGTTTTTCTGCGCTTCCGAGACCGCCCTGACGGGCGCCTCGGAGGCCGCCGCGCGCTCCAGGGCTGACTCCGGCTCGCGCCGCGGCAAGCTGCTGCTCAAGCTGCTGGCCGACCGGCCCCGCGTGGTGACAGCGCTGCTGATCGGCCAGAACATTGCCGGGGCAGTCCTGGCCGTTTACTCCTCCCGCGTCATCGATGACACCTTGGGGGCGCAGCTCTCTCCCGTCTTGTCGGCGTTGCTGGCGGTGGCCGTTTCGATCCTTCTGCTGCTGGTCTTTGGCGAGGTCATCCCCAAGACCCTGGCCGTGCGCTTTGCGACACCCTGGGCCCTGTTTTTCTCCGGGCCTGTGTTCCTCACGACGCTCGTTTTCTGGCCCGTGACTGCCGTGCTGGCCGTGGCCAGCACCGGGATCCTGCGCCTGGTGGGCAAGCATGAAGAAGGCGCCACGGTCAGCGTGGATGAAATCCAGACCATCGCCAAGATGGGTCAGGAAATGGGCGTGATTGACTCCATGGAAATGGAGATCGTGCAGAAAGCCAGCGTGCTCAACGAAACCAAGGTGCGCGACATCATGGTGCCGCGCACCGACATCCATGCCATCCCCGCGAGACTGAACCTGGCCGAGCTGCGCCAGGCCTTCAAACGCGACCTGTTCTCGCGCACCCCCGTCTACCTGGGGGACCTCGACGACATCATCGGCGTGCTCAACTTCAAGGAACTCCTGCGCCTGACCCCGCAGGATGAGGCCCGCTTCAAGCTGCAGGACTATCTGCACCCCGCCCTCTTCGTTCCCGAAGCCATGAGCGTGGGCGTGCTCCTGACCAAAATGCGCGAGCGCCGCACGCACATGGCCATCGTCATTGATGAATACGGCGGCACTTCAGGCCTGGTCACGTTTGAAGACATCGTCGAGGTGCTGGTGGGCCGTGTGGAGGACGAATACGACGTCACGGCCAAGCTGATTGAACGACGCGAAAACGGCCTGTGGGAGGTGGACGGCCGCCTGACCCTCGAGGAGCTGGAGGAGACCCTCGGGGTGAGCCTGGGCGAATCCGAGAAGGAAGGGGTCACCACGGCTGCGGGCCTGGCCCTGAAGGCCTTCGGAAAAATACCGGCGGAAGGCGACGCCACGACGTTCAATAAGCTCAGCCTCAAGGTGACGCGCATGCGCGACCAGCGGGTGCGTCGCCTCGAGCTGCGCTGCATCGAGGAATGTCCGGCGGAGACGGAGGGCCGCATCGAGGTCAGCGACCACCCCCTTTCCGACGAATCAGCTATCATGCCACTGCCGCGGCCCCAGCCGCCTACGTCAGGAAGTCAGCCATGAAGTTCACCGCACTCGCCCTGCTGCTGGTCACCGGTTTGGCCGCCCAGCTCCAGGCCCAGGGTGGGCCGCAACTGCCCGCCAACTCCAACCAGGCCTCGCCCTCCAAGGAAAGCTTCCTGCTCGAGCCCCCGGGGCTGGCCACGGGCGCCAAAGATGCCTACTTGCGCCTGGTGTCCAATTCTCCCGCCGGTTTTGCCAGCAGCAGTTCCAAACAGCCTGAAATCCGCCTGGGGGAAGGTGTCAAGCTGGTCACGGGGAGCTTCCGACTGCTCAGTCCCAATGAGGCGGAATGCCGCGTCGATGTGGACGCTGACGCCATGGGCACGGTCGAAGTCAGCCTGGTTTTCTATTCCGTCAACGGCACTTCCGTGCTGAGCACGCAGCGCGCCACCCTGGGCCTGCTGGGTCCCACAAAGATTTCCGGCATTGACATCTCCGTGGAAAGTGTGGCCCTGGTGCGCGTCAACGTGAGCGAGGCACAGGCCGCGGGCGTCGTCGTACTCAGCGGGCCAGTCAATGGCGCGCTCACGCTGGTGGCCCCCACCGGCTGCCGCTTTTCGCGCGCCCCGCTGGCCACCACGACCAAGGGCACCATCAACACGCCCGGCCTGGCCGAGGGCAACACACAGTTCACATTTGGCGTCGGCAACGCCGCCGGAGAGGCGGCCGTCGTTCGCATCACCGAAATCCTCTACGACACCTCGACCTTCACGCTCACAGGCGGCGCCTTGGGCGCGCTCAACTGCGAACTGCGCGGCGGCGCCCTTTCCGGCCAGAGCACCCTGGTGGCCAACGCCTACACCGCGCTGATCACCATCGCCGGAACCAATGACAACACGGACACCCAGCCCGCGCCAGGCGGCCAGAACAGCAACTCCACCAGCACGCCCGAGGGCGCGCCCGTGACCACCACCGTACCCGGCGACAGCACTTCCGGCGGCACGGGCCGCTCACGTGATTCCGAGCGCGCCCCGCGCCAGGGCAACCAGCGCGACACCTCGTCGCCCGCCCGCAGCTCCCCTCCCACCTCCGGTCCCACCCCCCAGGGTGGCGGCTCAAGCACCCCTCCCCCCCGGGCGCCCGAAGTGCGCAGCGATGTGCCTCCGCCGCCCCCGCGCAGCGAGGCGCCGGCGCCGCCGCGCGCCGTGCCTGCGGGCTCGGGCGCTTCGAGCGCAGGCGGTGACGGCGGGGCACGCTGGGTCAATGACCCCAAGCCTGCCGCGCCAGCGGAAGCCCCGGATGCCGCGCCCAAGATGGTTCTGATCACCACGCCGGGTCTTTACTTCTGCGACAAGGACTTTGGGCCCGTGGACATGGTGGTGCTGAATTCGCTGGTCTCAGACCGCGCTGCGGCACGCGTCTGGATCGTGGTCAAGCTCGAGAAGGACAAGAACCCCGACGCCATCGAGACCATCGACGTCACCCTGCGCGTCAGCGGGACCGTGCGCCAGCTCAAGCTGACCGAGACGGGCAAGAACACGGGCGAGTTCCGCTGCGACAAGGCCGGGGTGCTGCTGGTCAGCGACGAAAACCCGGAAAGCAATCCCGCCGAGAAGCCGGTCAGTGAACCCAAGGCGCGTCCCAGCGGTCTGGCCCGCTGATACCCGTCAGCAATGCAAAGGGCGCCCCGAGGGGCGCCCTTTGTACTGTTTGAAGCCGCGTCAGGCGCAGAGCCTGCGGCGCATTGCAACGGCCAGCGCGCAGACCAGGCCTGCCAGAACCAGCCAGGAGCTGCCCTGGCCGGTGGTGCAGCCGGCTTCTTCCTCTTCCTCTTCCAGCACGGTGATAGCCAGGGTGTGAGGCACAGAGCAATCCTGGCCGCCGTTGGCAACGCCGCCATCGTCCATCAGCACCAGGCTGATCTGGGCGCTGCCTTTGGCCCCGCGCCGCACGGTGAAGCTCAGGGTACCGTCCTGGGCCACCGCGGGCTGAACGTCAAAGAGGCCGGGGTTATCGTTGGCGAGCACGGCAAAGCCCAGCACCTGGGAGGCTTCGTTGGCGGCCCCGCTGTGCATGCCCTGGGCCCATCCGCTGAGGCTGATTGCGCCGGCGTTGTTCTTCACCTGCACGTTGGCGCCGGGCGTGAAGACCGGGGCATCGTTGACCTCCAGCACGGCGATCTTGAAGTGCTGGGTGGGCGAGGCCAGGCTGGCTGGATTGACACCGTAGGTGACTTCTTCGAGCACCACCTCGAAGTACGCCACGCCATGAGCATCGGGCAGCAGGGTGAAGGTGAGATCGCCGGTGAAGACATCGATGGAGGGCGCCACGGCGAAGAGCTGCACGTTGTTGAGCTGTGAGACCACGAACTGGATGTTCTGAACTCCGTTGCCCGGGCCGCTGGAGATGCTGGTGGCCCAGCCGCTGAGGGTCACCGCCAAGCTGTCCTCCAGGACAGTTACGTCGGCGCCCTTGACGAAGCTTGGCGCATCATTGACGGGATTGATGACGATTTCGAACTGCTGGCCCGCGGACGTGTCCTGGCCGCCGTTGGCCGTACCGCCGTCATCGTAAAGCTCCACACTAAGCTTGGCGCTGCCCCAGGCGTTGGCCGCGGGCTCGAACTCCAGCGTGCCGTTGGCAAGGATCTGGATGTAGGCAAACAGCGAGGGATTGTTGGAGGAAATCTTGAAGCCCACGGTTTGGCCGGACTCGTTGGCCGGACCGGCGCTGATGTTCGTGGCCCAGCCGGAGAATGACTGGGGACCGCAGTCCTCCTGCAGAATGATGTCTGCACCCTTGCTGAAAGACGGCGCGTCGTTGATCTCGCTGATCCGGATGCGCAGCGTATACGCGGCCGAGGTGTCGGCCCCGCCGTTGGCGGTGCCGCCGTCGTCCTGAAGCTGGACCGTCACGTCGCACGCCCCATAAGCGTTTGGCGCGGCCTGGAAGGTCAGATCTCCCTGGGCATTGATGATCACGCCACCTGTGAACAGCGAGGGATCCGACATGGAAACCACCACAAACGTGAGCATCTGGCCCGACTCGCCTGCACCCGCATCGATGCCCTGAGCCCAGCCCGTAACCGTGACCACGCCCGCGTCCTCATTCACACTCACGTCCTGGCCCGGGGTGAAATAGGGCGCATCATTCACAGGCTGAATCACGATCGACACCGTCGCGGCCGAGGTGTTCCCCGACGGGTCCTGCACTTCATAGTCAAAGCTGTCGGTGCCGAAGAAGTCCGCGTCGGGCATGTAGTCAAAGCTGCCGTCGGCCTTGAGGACCAGCGTGCCGTGCGAGGGGGCCGTCTTCATGGTGATTGCAAGGCTGTCGCCGTCGGCGTCATAGTCATTGGCCAGCACACCCTGCACGCCTGAACTCAAGGGCTGGTCTTCGTTGCTGGTGTAGTGATCAGCCACGGCCACCGGGGCATCGTTGACGTTGAGAATGTCCAGGATGACCGCCACGACTGCGCTGTCGGCGCTGCCGTCATTCAGCTTGTAGCTGAAGCTGTCAGTGCCAAAGAAGTCAGCGTCGGGCATGTAGTCGAAGCTGCCGTTGGGCTGAAGCGTCAGAGTGCCGTGACTGGGACCGCTGACCAGGACCACCGTGAAAGGGTCGCCATCAACGTCGTAGTCGTTGACAGTCACTCCGCCGCCGTTGATGTGCAACAGAGTGTCTTCCGTACCCTGATGCATGTCTGACACGGCCACGGGGGCGTCATTGACCGGATTCACCGTCAGGCTGACCATGACGACGTTGCCGTAGACCGTGCCGTCATAGGCGCGATAGCTGAAGGCGTCGGCGCCGTGATAGTCCGGGTCAGGCGTGTAGCTGAAGCTGCCGTCGGCGTTGAGCGTCAGCGAGCCTTGGGCCGGGCCGCTGACGAGCTGCACCGTCAGGGTGTCGCCGTCAACGTCAGAGTCGTTGGCCAGAAGGCCGGGCGCCGCGACGTTCAGAGGGGTGTCTTCGTTTGTCACGTGGACGTCCGCCACCGAGATCGGGGCATCATTGGCCGCCGTCACGGTGAGCGTGACGTTCACAGTGTTGCCCGCCTGGTAGCTATCATGGGCGCGATAGCTGAAAGAGTCGGCGCCGCTGTAGTCCGGGTCAGGAATGTAGCTGAAGCTGCCGTCGGCGTTGAGCGTCAGCGAACCGTGGGCCGGACCGCTGACAAGCTGCGCCGTCAGGGGGTCGCTGTCGCCGTCGCTGTCGTTGGACAACACGCCGGGCGCGGCAACGGAAAGCGTGCCGTCCTCGCTGACGCTGTGGCTGTCGGCCACGGTCACAGGCGCGGAGTTGGGCGTGCCCTCGATGGAGAAGAGCCAGGTGTAGCCGCCCATGATGGACCAGGAGGCGCCGCCATCGGTGGAGAACGCCCACAGTGCCGTGCCGATATTGGAGTGGTGGTTGCCGATGCTGCTGCCCGCCGCAGCCGACATCACGTACCAGTATTGCGTGGAGCTGCTGAGGTAGGCGGGCGACATGGCGACGTTGACATAGCCGCTGCCCGAGACCGTCGCACTGCCGGAGGAAATCAGCGCACCGGGCTGGCCGCCGTTATTGGCGCGGATGGCCAGGTTGATGGTGCCGCTGCCACTGAGACTGGCAGAAATCTGCGTGATGATACCGCTTTGCGTGGGCGTGATGCGCTCAGCGTAGTGCCAGGTGTCAGAGGGTCCGCCGGTGCCGTAGTGCGTGCCGGCCGTGCTGTCATAGAGCGTCGCGGCACAGAGCGCGGGCGAGAGCGCCATCAGGGCCGCCAGGCAAAGCAGGCGCGGGGCCCAGCCTGCGGGCGGCCGCGCCGGGGCGCGACGGTAGCAGCACGAAACATCGGGATGAGAAGACATGGTTCCTCCATTCAGCAGTAAGGCCGCCCGCAGTCCGGTGGCGCCGCAAGGCGCGCGTGATCTCGAAGGCACGCGCGGCGGGAAGCGCGCGTGTCGGAGAGCAACGTACACCGAACATCAAAAACCGAAAAACCAGAGAGTTTGAACAAGCGCAAGGTTTGCGTTTTTTCAGCGTGCCGGGACGTCGAGAATTTGCTTTGCTAATAAGACTGCGTCTCATTCTCATTATGCCAGCCCCAAAGGACCACGTCATGATCCCAGACTTCCATCCGCCCCTGGATGCCTGCGTTGTCGTCGCGCCGGACGGCTATGATTGCTGGCGCGAACGCGTTCAGCGCTTCGCCCAGCGCTGGCTCGATAACCCCATGAGCGAGCTGGTATTCAAGCGCGGCCGCGCCGTGGCAGTACGCTGCGCGATACGGCGCAGCGTACTGCGCGGGGCACGCAACATTGCCGTCATCGAGCTGTGCGTGACGCGTGAGGGCGAACCCGCCGTGGCGGGCTGCTTTCCGCTCTGCCGCCACATGATCGAGCGCATCGCCGGGCCGGAGCTCAAGTGGGCGGCCGGCCAGCGGACAGGGCACTGACGAAGCTCAGGCCTTGCCCGCACTGCCCAGCAGGCGGATCTTTTCCTTGATGACCTCGCGCACGGCGTCGCGCGCGGGGCCCAGCAGCTTGCGGGGGTCGAACTCGCCGGGCTTCTCGGCCAACAGCCGCCGCAGCACGGCGGTCCACTTCAGGCGCAGATCGGTGTCGATGTTGACCTTGTTGATGCCGCGCAAGATGGCCTCGCGGTAAGAGGGTTCATCCAGACCGTGGGCGTCTTCGAGATGGCCGCCGTAGCGGTTGATGTCGGCGACGCTGGCGGGGTCCACACTGGAAGCGCCATGGAGCACCAGGGCGATGCCCACCCTGCGTTTGATGGCGCTGATGCGCTCGAAGTCGATGACGGGCCGGCCCTTGAACTTGTAGGCGCCGTGGCTGGTACCCACGGCGACGGCCAGGGCGTCACAGCCGCTTTCGCGCACAAAGCGGGCGGCATCGTCTGGGTCCGTCAGGAAAGCCTCGCGCTCGCTGACCTTGACGTGATCCTCGATACCGCCCAGGCGCCCCAGCTCGGCTTCCACGGTCACGCCCATCAATCTTGCACGCTGGACAACTTCACGGCTGATGCGGATGTTCTCCTCAAGGGGCGCGTGCGAGGCGTCAATCATCACGCTGGTATAGCCGTGCTTCATGCACAGCTCGGCCTGAGCGAGATCTTCGCCATGGTCCAGGTGCAGGGCCACCGGCACCGGGGCGCGGTCTGCCACGCTGCGCACCATGGCCACGAGTGTTTCGATACCCGCATATTTGATGGCACTCGACGAGGTGGCCAGGATGACCGGGGCATTGAGTTCTACGGCCGCCCCCACGGCAGCCTGCACGAACTCCAGGTTGCTGACGTTGAACTGGCCAATCGCGTAGTTTTCGCGATTGGCCCTCTCGTACATGCGTGAAAGATATTCAAGCGGCATGGCCCCATGATCGGAGCGCGCGGCGGCAATTCAATGCAAAGCCGGAACAAGATGGGAAAGCGCTACAGGAAAAGGCCCGCCAGCGTCGAGGGCACGTTGGCGACAAAGGCCACCGCAAAGCCATAGAAGAGGGCGGGGGCGGGCGCGCGGCAGCCCTCTTTGCCCCAGCGCATGATGGCCAGGGCCACGAGCAATCCCTCGATCGCGACCACGCAGGACTCGGCAATCACCAGCCATGTGATGTAGACGGGGTCCATTCCTGCGGGCACCAGCGGCGCCAGATAACTCGGGTCAGGCTCGAACCAGGGGAAGTAGTACCAGAGCAGAGGGTGCGTCACCAGATTGACGAAGAGCGCGAGCGGAAGGGGAATCCACCAGCGCCGGCAGACCCAGCAGAGCAACAGAAAGTAAATCGGCCCCTCGATGCTCTGGGTGTGCCAGTGGGCGCGCCACCACAGATCCAGGGGGTTGTAGTCGTTGAGCACCCAAGGAGCGAGCCACTCGGGCACCATGACGGGGTACTCGCTCATGGCGCGGGCCTCGCGCCACTGACAGCGAAGTAGGAAAGAAACGCCAGCTCCAGCCAGCCGTGAAACAGCACGATGGTGAGATAACCCCAGTTGGCCATGGAGGCGTTCTCAAGTGAAAGGGCAGGCCAGGCCCCGCTGAAGTCCACAAAGGCATAGGCGGGAACGGCCAGCACGCCCACCACAATCAGCAGCAGACCGGTCACTCCAAAGTCAGAGCGGAGCGATTTCAGGTCCTGGACGAAGGTCGTGGGCGGAGCCGTTTCATGCAGTTCCTGCGGCATGAGGCGCAACCAAACGGTGTAGTGCATGGCTTGGGCGAAGATGTATGTCTGCACCACGCGAAGCGCCATGGCATCCGGCAGGCCGGGCGCCAGCGCCATGGCCCAACCCTCGGCCTCAAACCCCCACACAGGGGCAGCCCAACCCGCGAAGCTCGCCGTGATGCCATCCAGAACGCCGGCCATGATGGCCAAGCAGCAGGCAAGGAAAAACAGACTGGCCAAGGCTGCCTTGAACCCACCCCCTGCCCGCACTGCAAACAGAAGCCAGATGCCTACTGCTATAAAATTGTGCAGGTGCGCCAGGGCCAGGCCCGACTCCCTTGGCCAGTACAGGGCCGCGCTGCCAATGGCCGCCACCGCCGCGCCCGTCACCAGGCGCCGCCAGAGTCTTCCCGGCGCGGCAACCACCCCGAGCATCACAGCCGCAACGCCAAAGGACACCTCGGCCAAGGCATGGCGCGGCATGTCAAACATCACGGAAACTCTCAGGGCAGTCTGGGCCAGCAGAGGAATCAGCAGCAAGGCCACAAACCAGCGACGCAGGGCAATGGGCGGCCGCACCAACAGATAGCGAATGTCTCCTACTATATGAGGGGCGCCCAGAAGGATGGGAGCGAGCAATAGCATCCAGAGGGGAGCCACAGCCGTAATAGCCAAAGCCACGGACATTGAGGCAATAGCCAGGATCATCAGCCGCGTGTGGCGGTCGTGAATGCAGTGGCGCCCCAAGGAGGTCTTGGCGGATATGCGCCAGAACTCCCGCCGAACGGAGTCAGCGAGGTTGACAGGTAGGCTAAGCCCGGCCAAGGCGCCACCTCCAGAAGATGCGCAGCCCCAGCAATGCTGCTGTAACTAGAGCCACGGCGGCCAGCGTGAAATTACTTTCGTCACCAGTTGTGCAATTGCCCTTGCGCGGAGGCACATCGGCAAGGGCTACCGTGCATTGCACGGCCAGCATCATCATTGCCAGCAAGAGTCGAAAGATCATCCGCAAGTTCCTCGCAGGCAAGTGGACGAAAAAGAAGATGGAGCGGTTCCGGCTGACCTGGGTGGGTTTAGATGTCGGGAAGTCAGGCGTTTGGGAACCAAAGGGTGCCGCTGGTATGAAGCATTGTGTTTCGTTTTGGTTCCAAAACCAGCATTACCGGGTCATGGTTTTGTGTTACGGCCCGGTGGCGACGGAAATAAAACTGCGTGGTTCGAATCTGTAAGTATCTATTTTATAATGTTTTGCGACGACACACTGGGGCGGTAACCGGCGCGGGCATCAAGAAATTTCAGTTTGGCACGGACAACGCTTATGCTTCGGCGCACTGTAAACAAGTCCACCAACTTCGGGAGATAGAGATGCATAGGTTTCTACTGGGAGTCGCGGCTCTGGCGATCGCCTTCTGCGCGAACGCGCTGAGCGCTCAGGCTGCGGCCAACCCGCAGCTTTCCAGCGACGACACCGCCAAGACGGACACCCATGACCGTCCGGTGGGTGGCGTCAAGATGAAGCTGCCGGCGCCTGCCGTTGCGCCTCCGACGCAGCCCACACCTCCTCCTCCGCCCCCGGCCCCGACGCCGGTTCCGCCCCCGGAGGATGATGACATTCCCCCGACGGAGACGCCTCCGGCTCCTCCGCCGCCGGAAGATCCCCCGACCTACTATGACGAGCCTGTGCAGGGCAAGTTCGCCTTCCTGCTCGACTCCTCGGGTTCCATGTACGGCTCGCGCATTGCGTCCGTCCGCCAGGAGACGGTGGCCGTCATCCAGCAGCTCACGGAAGACGACGAGTTTGACTGCAACACCTACGGCGGTCAGCACCCCTCGCCCTGGTACACCGTGTTCCTCTGGGGCTCCCTGCAGCCCGCGACGGACGGCAACAAGAGCGCGGCCATTGCCTGGGTCAACGGCCCTGCCACGAACCCCGGCGGCGGCACACCGACCTATGAGAACCTGCAGCGCTCCTGCCAGGTTTACCCCGCCGACCTCGACAAGATGTTCCTGCTGACGGACGGCTATCCCAACAGCGGCCCCGGCCCGATTCTCTCGGCCTTCCCCGGCTGGTGGTCGAAGTTCACCGACTGCACCCTGGTCTGCATCTGCATCGGTGGCGTCGGTTCAGCGCAGCAGTTCATGCAGCAACTGGCGGCCCTGGCTGGCGGCACCTACATCCAGCGGTAGACACGCCAAAGATTGAAGGAACTTGGGGGAGCGCATGCTCCCCCAAGTTCGTTTTTCCCAGCCGCGCCAAGCCTGCATGGCGTTGCGGAGGCGAGAGGGGGCCCTGGCACTTCTCGGTGCAGAGAACCACCAACTGCCCCCCATCCAGTTTCTCCAAATAACTACGCAGTCAAGCCTTATGGCACTGTGCGAGGGGAGCCACGGCCCGAGCCATTGGCCGCGACGTCCAAGCCCCTACACTGTCATGCGGGAATCATTGCGAGACTTGCAGCCCTTTTTGGTTACCTGACAGGCCCCGATTGTGACTGCATTGGGTTCCCAATTGGTGCCGTAACAGCCTGAAATGCCAAAACCAATTGGTTACCAAATGGTCTCAGGCGGGGAACCTTCCGGGAACAAGCGTCTCAACTCCTTGTAAATAAAGCCTTTACGGCTGTTACACTCCAGGGGGCCTCGGTTGCCGCACATTGCCTGAATTCTGGCACGGCGGGTGCAATAGATTCCTGCGTCCCGATCCCAATTTCCTGACCAGGAGCAGAGATGAACAGGTTCTTCCTCGGTGTTGTGGCTCTCGCCTTGGCGTTCTGCGCCAACGCCCTGAGCGCTCAGGCCGCAGCCAACCCTGAGCTGTCCAGTGATGACACCACCAAAACGGACACCCATGACCGTCCGGTGGGTGGCGTGAAGATGAAGCTGCCGGCGCCTGCTGTGCAGCCGCCCACGCAGCCCACGCCTCCTCCTCCGCCCCCGGCCCCGACGCCGGTTCCGCCCCCGGAGGATGACGACATTCCCCCGACGGAGACGCCTCCGGCTCCTCCGCCGCCGGAAGATCCCCCGACCTACTATGACGAGCCTGTGCAGGGCAAGTTCGCCTTCCTGCTCGACGCCTCGGGTTCCATGTACGGCTCGCGCGTTGCCTCTGTCCGCCAGGAGACGGTGGCTGTGATCCAGCAGCTCACGGAAGACGACGAGTTTGACTGCAATGCCTACGGCGGGCAGCACCCCTCGCCCTGGTACACCGTGTTCCTCTGGGGCTCTCTGCAGCCCGCGACGGACGGCAACAAGAGCGCGGCCATTGCCTGGGTCAACGGTCCTGCCACGAACCCCGGCGGCATGACCCCCACCTATGCCTGCCTGCAGCGCTCCTGCCAGGTCTACCCCGCCGACCTCGACAAGATGTTCCTGCTGACGGATGGCTATCCGAACATCACCGGCGACGCCTCGGCCATTCTGGGCGCCTTCCCCGGCTGGTGGTCGAAGTTCAGCGACTGCACCCTGGTCTGCATCTGCATCGGTGGTGTGGCATCGGCCCAGACCTTCATGCAGCAACTGGCGGCTTTGGCCGGCGGCACCTACATCCAGCGATAAACGGGACCTTGTGAGGCACCCCGTACTTGGAGGAAAACCGGAGAGCGCAAGCTCTCCGGTTTCGATTTGCGCAGCCACCAGAGAGCGCAAGCTCTCCGGTTTCGATGGTGCAGCACCCACTTACGTCAAGGCCGCGCTTCCCAGCCGGACGTTCAAGGCTAAAGTAAGCCGCACCTGCGCAAGAGACTGACATGGCACTGAACCGGCCCGGCGACAACAAGCCAACACCCGAAGCCGTCCTGCGCGAGATTGCCACCAAGAAGATTGAGGCGGAGCGGGTACGCAACGCGGAGCTGGCCCAGGAGAACCTGCGCCTTCGCAACCTGGCCGCCGAGCTGCAGCAGAAGCTTTCCCTGCTCAATGCCGAGGTCGCCAGCGCCCAGCGCACCACGCGCAAGGAACTGGAAGACTACCAGCGCAAGGCCATCGCCGAGATCGACCAGCTCAAGCACCACCATGCCCTGATGGTGGACCAGCTCAAGGATACCCACCGGCGCCAGGTCGAAGAACTCAAGCACAACCACCAGCGCGAACTCAGCCAGTACCAGAGCAAACAGCAGCGCGTGCTCTCCAAGGTTGAGCAGGAGCAGGAACTGGAAAGCCGCCGGGTGGCCGAGCTGTCCGAAGAACTGACCGCCGAGAAGGCCGAGCGGGCCCGCCTTGAAGAAAGGCTGCGCCGCCTCGAAAGCGCCACCAAGCGCAGCGCGGCACGCTTTGGACAGATCACGGGTTTTGAGGTCGCCACTCCCGAAGATGTGTTCAACGTGCTGCTGGAACTGGCGCCTGACGCCGCGGTGCAGCTCCTGCGCCGCACGGTGAAGGACCTGCGCGCCGCGGCCTCGGCCGTGGAGCGGGCCTTTGCCCAGGCCGTGAAGGAAGACACGGGCAAGAAGCAGCTTCAGGAAGCAGGCGAGAAGCTGGGCGACGCCATGGCCATGCCGGACACGTCCGACCTTCCGCCGGCCGCGGCCGAAGCGGTGGAGGAGGCCTTCTCTCTCATCGCTGAAGAAGTCAGCGCCCGGGTCAAGGGCAAGCACTACAGCGTGCTGATCGGCGCGCTGGCCCAGGAGGCGGCCCGCACGCTGCGCGACGACCGCCAGGACCTCCAGGCGCTCCAGCGTCTCGTCGAAATCGCGGAGGGCACCGAACTGGCCACGGCCGCGCGCCTGCTGCTCAAGGGCGCAACCTCCCATCAGCAGGCCATGAAAGCCGCCGAGCTGGTGCAGGCCGAGCTCAAGGAGCTCAAGCAGGAATTGCGTGAGCATTCCGCCAAGGCCAAGAAGCTGGTGGCCGTGGCCGAGAGCGGGCTAGCCGGCGAGTGGGCCGTATCGGCGCTGCAGGCCATGGCCGAACTTCAGCCCCTGCCCCCGGCCGACCCCGAGGCCTCCAAGCGCAAGTTCTATTCGCGCGTGCTGGAGAGCGCCAAGCTCATCAGCGACCGCATCGACAGCGCCATGAACCTGGGAGCGGAGGCCGAAGCGGCCCTGCGCGAATCCGACGAAGCCGCCACCCTGCTGGAGGGGCTGGTGGCGGGGCTCCATGAACTGCTCAGCGCCGTGCGCCGCGAGGTCATGAGCAAGATCCGCGGCGAGGAAGACCAGCGCCTGAAGCTGAAGGCCGAGCGCGCCGCCCTCGAAGCCCTGGGCAAGCGCGGTCAGCGGCTGGCCCAGGTCTTCGACGAGCAGTTGCGCGCCCTGGACACGATTTTGGGTCAGTGGCGCGCGACCTACACGGCATACTCGGCCATCTCGCGCGACGTCGAGCGAATCGTGGCGGGCATCGAGGGCCAGATGCTGGACCTCAATCAACCCCTCGAGAGCGAGCCCGGCAAGCGGCTGTACGGCATCGTGCATGATCTGTCAGAGCACCTGGCGGAGTACCGTGCCATCTCGGTCATGCGCCAGCGCATCTTCTATCACCTGCAGAACGCCCGGCAGCGGCCCATCGAGCTCAAGAACGTGCGAGACGCGGCGCACCGGGTTTTCATCGCTTTGGGCGAGCCCTCGCCCACGGATGCGCAACGAAGCTGGCAGCTGTGCATGGCAAGGCTGTATGACATCTGGGCGTCTTTGGAGCTGGTTCGCGGCGGCAGCCACAGCGATCTGGCCGTATGCGCCGAGCGCATCGAACCCCTGTTCGAGGCCACCATGGTCTGGGCCTCGAGCACCCACGTGGAGCAGTGCACGGACAACGAGCAGAATGAGCTGATGCTGACGCTGGCCTACCTGCGGCGGCTCAAGAAGGACGTGCTGGGCATCCATGACCGCACCACGAGTAAGGTCGAGCGCAGCGAAGTCGCCGTGGACCAGTTCGAGCACCGCCTCGACGAAATGCCGTTCCCCGACGAATGGGACGTCGTAATGAGGCGTCTGGCGGGCCGCAAGGGCCCCGCCGGCGACCTGGACGAAACCCAGCGCGAGCCTCCCCGGCGCTGACTTGCCCGCGAGACGAAACCCACAGTGCGGGCTTGAGACCCTTCAAGGCCAAAGCTTCTCTGCCGTTGAACCTGCGCGCCCCGCCAATATGATGTTTGCCCTGCGTTGCGAGCCTTGGAGGCCGCAACCATTTGCGCTGGTCTGCGCCCCACGAGGGCGATGAGAACTGACGACACTGGCCAAGGACCAGCAGGACCCCGAAGGATCCCGAAGATGAGCACAGCAACGGCAGCACCGCCCGCCCAGCAGACGCGTGTGATCAACGATTTCAGCTTCCATGTGGCCACGGCCAACGGCTCGGGCTCGCAGACCGCGAACATGGTTCTGCTCCGCGGCCTTTTCAAAATGGGAATTCCGGTCAGCGGCAAGAACCTGTTTCCCAGCAACATCCAGGGCCTGCCCACCTGGTTCACCATCCGCGTGAACAAGGACGGCTGGATCGGCCGCGCCACGACGCCGGACATCATCATCTGCATGAACCCGGAAAGCGCGATCGAGGACGTGGAGACCGCGCGCAAGGGCGCCGTGCTGATCTACGACGACAGCCTGGGGCTTTCCAAGATGCGCCCGGACTGCATCCACTATCCCGTTCCTTTCAAGAAGCTGGTGGTGGACGCCTGTCCCGACCTCAAGCTGCGCAAGCTGGTCATCAACATGCTGTACGTCGGCGTGTGCAGCGCTCTGTTCAACATCGCGGAAGACAAGCTGATGTCCGCTCTGTCCGCCCAGCTCAAGACCAAACCCAAGGCGGTCAAGGTCAACGAGCCGGCGATTACCCTGGGCCGCAAGTGGGCGCTGGAGAACATCAAGAAGGTGGACCCCTTCTGGTGCGAGCCCCTGAACAAGAACGGCGGCAAGATCATCATTGAGGGTAACGCCGCCACGGCCCTGGGCCTGATGTTCAACGGCTGCACCGTCGCTTCGTGGTATCCCATCACGCCCTCCTCGAGCCTGTGTGAATCGCTCGAGGATTACATGCGCGACTACCGCGTGAACCCTGACGGCAAACGCACGTTTGCCGTCATCCAGGCCGAAGATGAGATCGCGGCCGTCGGCATGCTGGCGGGCGCCGGGTGGGCCGGCGCGCGGTGCTTCACCAGCACCAGCGGCCCCGGCATCTCGCTCATGAACGAGATCATCGGCCTGGGCTACTTCGCCGAGATTCCCTTCGTGATCTGCAACGTGGCCCGCACCGGCCCCTCCACGGGCCTGCCCACTCGCACCATGCAGGGCGACATTCTCAACGTCATTTACGCCTCGCACGGCGACACCAAGCATGTCGTGATCTTCCCCAGCAACCCCAAGGAAGCCTTCGAGTTCGCGGGCGTAGCGCTGGACCTGGCCGAACAGCTTCAGACCCCGGTTTTCATCAATTCGGACCTCGACCTGGGCATGAATTACTGGATGAGCGACCGCTTCGACTACCCGACGGGGCCCGTCAAGCGCGGCAAGGTATTGCACAAGGCCGACCTCGAGAAGCTGAAGGGCCAGTGGGCCCGCTACCGTGACGTGGACGGAGACGGGATTGGTTATCGCACGCTGCCCGGCACCGACCACCCCAATGCCGCCTACTTCACGCGCGGCACCGGCCACACGGAAATGGCCACGTACAGCGAAAAGGCCACGGACTGGAAGAAGAACATGGACCGTCTCACCCGCAAGTTCGAGACGGCCAAGACCCTCGTGCCCAAGCCGGTGATCGACGGCTACACCAACCGCGTCGGCATTCTTTACTTCGGCACGACCGAATCGGCCGTGCGCGAGGCTGCCAGTCTGCTGGAGAAGCAGCACGGCCACAAAGTGGACCTCTGCCGTGTGCGCGCCTTCCCCTTCAGCCGCGAGGTGGAGGACTTCCTGGCGACGCACGAGCGCGTGTATGTCGTGGAAATGAACCGCGACGCGCAGATGGCGATGGTCATCCGCGCCGAGTTGCCGCGCTTTGCCATGACGCTGCGCAGTATTCTGCACTACGACGGCCTGCCCCTGACGGCGGGCGTGGTGGTGGAGCAGTTCCTGGCGCAGCACAAGGACGAACCCAATCCGACAAAGATTGCCCAGTCGGCGTCGCACGCGACGGCGGCCCTGGGCACGAAAGGCAGGGACTAATCATGGCAGGAACCACTGAAACCGCTCCTCCGGCGGAATCCAAGCAGCCGCAGGTCAACCGCATCGGCCTGGCCAAGAAGGACTACGGCGGCCTGAAGAGCACCCTGTGCATCGGCTGCGGCCACGACTTGATCACGGCCCGCATCATTGACGCCTGCTACAACCTCGGCATCCGTCCTGAACAGGTGGCCAAGCTCTCGGGCATCGGCTGCTCATCCAAGACGCCGGCCTACTTCCTCAACCGCGCCCACGGCTTCAACGCCGTGCACGGCCGCATGCCCGCCATCGCCACGGGGGCGCAGGTCGCCAACAAGCACCTCAAGCTGATTGCAGTCTCGGGCGACGGCGACAGCGCCAACATCGGCATGGGTCACTTCGTGCACGTCATGCGGCGCAACCTGAACCTGACCTACATCGTTGAGAACAACGGCGTGTACGGCCTGACCAAGGGCCAGTTCAGCGCGACGGCCGACAAGGGCAGCAAGCAGAAGTCGGGCAACGTCAACCCCAACGACCCCATCGACCTCTGCGAGATGGCCTTCATGCTGGGCTGCGGCTTTGTGGCACGTCTGTTCGCGGGCAACACCAAGCAGATGACCAGCGTGATAGAGGCCGCTCTGGCCTATCAGGGCCTGGCCCTGCTGGACATCATCAGCCCCTGCGTGACCTTCAACAACCACGAAGGCAGCACCAAGAGCTTCCCCTACGCCAAGGCCAACGAAGAACCCCTGCACGACATCGGCTTTGTGCCGGCCTACGATCCCACCTACATGGAAATGGATCACGGCGAGGAACGCGAGATTACCCTCTCCGATGGCTCGCACATCACGCTCAAGGCACTGGCGCGGGACTTTGACCCCACCGATCGCAAGGCAGCCGCCCTGCAGATCATGGAGGCCAAGAACACCAACAAGATCCTCACGGGTCTGATCTACGTGAATCCCAAGGCCGAGCTTTACACCGAGCAGCTGGGCCTCATTGACACGCCGCTGGCCCTGTTGACGGAGAAGGAGACCCGTCCGCCGGAAGGCGTCCTCAAGCAGATTATGGACGACCTGGCCTGAACGCGGCCAAGCCCCAGGGCAACGAAGCCCCGCGATTTCGCGGGGCTTCCTTTTTCTGTTCGCAATGCAGGGAAAAGCCTGCCGCGCCGGCTACAGCCCGGCGTCGTCCAGGGCCTTGAGCACCTGGGCGGCGTGGCTTGATGCCGTCACCCGTTCAATCACCGCGCGGATCACTCCCTGCCGGTCTAGAATGAAAGTGACCCGTGCGGGGGCCAGGAAGCCGTAAACGCCATAAAGCCTGGCCACCCGCTTCTCCGTGTCACACAGCAGGGTCATGGGCAGATGCAGCTTGTCACTGAAGCGCCGCATGGTGGCCGGGTCGCTGTAGCTGATGCCAAGAACGTGAGCGCGTCGCGCGAGCTCTGAATCGGCATCGCGCAGCGAGCACATCTGCGCGGTGCAAACGGGGGTATTGGCCCGCGGGAAGAACGCGAGCACCAAGGGCCTCTCACCCAGCAGTTCCTTCAGCGATACGGGTTTTCCCGCCGCGTCAGGCAGGGTGAAGTCCGGCGCGACATCGCCCACGCGCGCCCCCGGCTGCGGGTGATAGCCGCCCAACCCCGGAAACTTGAACACGTCAGCCTTTCTGGGCCGTCAGCGCCTCGAGCACCGCCCGGGCATGGCCATCGACCTTGACGTTAGACCAGATGCGGGCCAGCTTGCCCTTGGGGTCAATCAGGAACGTGCTGCGCACTATACCCATGTAGGTTTTGCCGTAGTTCTGCTTTTCGGCCCAAACGCCATAGGCTTGGGCCACTTTGTGGTCCTCGTCGGCCAGCAGGCGCACGCCGAGCTGGTGCTTTTCCTCGAACTTCTTCTGCTTGGCGCAGGAATCCGGGCTGATGCCCAGCACTACCGCGCCCGCCTTGACAAACTCCTTCACCTGACCGGTGAAGTCGATGGCCTCCCTCGTTCAGCCCGGCGTGTCCGCCTTGGGGTAAAAGAAGAACACCACCCACTTGCCGGCGCAGTCCGCCAGCCTGATTTCCTTGCCGTCCTGATCCTTCAAGGCAAAGGCCGGCGCCTTGTCTCCCTCTTTCATGGCATCCTCTCTGTTGCCCCCGTTGGCCCGTGACTATAGCTTGCCCCACCATGCCTGAAGTTTCGCCCGAGGCAACAGTCAAACCCAGCGGCTACATGCGCCTGCCGCTACGCCTGCGCCGCCTCATCGCCGACGCGCTGGCCCTGGGCGCCTTTAGCTGCGCCTGGGTCGCCGTGTTCAGCGCCTCCGACATCGCCGGCCTCTGGCTGCGGCGCCCCGCGCTGCTGGGTCTGGCGCTGGTGCTGATCGTCAATTGGCTGGCATGGCGGCGGCTCCCGCGGCACCTCGGCCGCATCACACGCCAGGGTCTCTTTGTTTCCGGCGCCGGTCTGGGTCTGCTGTGCATGACCTTTCATCTCGCGGGAGGCGTGAACACCCTGGCGGGTCTGGCCGGCCTGCTGGCCTGCATGGCTTTGCGCAACAGCTACGACGATCCGGACCTCGCCGCCGAAGCCGCGCTGCGGGCCGCCCGCAGCGGCGATCTGCGCGGCCCGGTGACGGTGATACGGGACAACATCGAGAACCTGGCCCTGAGCCTGGTGGTCGTGGTGCTGGTGTGGCACTTCTGCCTTGAGGCCTTCCGCATTCCCACGGGTTCCATGCTGCCGACATTGTACGGCGATCCTGTGTGGGGCGACCGCGTGCTGGTGGACAAGTTCATCTATGAGTTCCGCGACCCCGAGCGCTGGGAGCCTACCGTCTTCCGCTATCCGTTGAGGCGCACGGACCCTTACGTCAAGCGCATCATCGGCATGCCGGGCGAGCAGGTGCTGATCGCCCAGGGAGACATCTACCTGCGGCGCCACCCCGGCGCGGAAGTGGAGTTGCTGCAGAAGACCCCCGCGGCCCGCGAAGTACTCTGGTACCCCGTCACGGGGCCAGTCACCGAGAAAGGTCAGTTCCTGAAGTGGTTCGCTCGCGAAGGCGAGGCCGACTTCGACAGCGGTGCCATCAAGCTGGGCAAGGGCGCCGTCGTGACTTTCCCCAAGGGCGACGACGGCAAGCCGGGCGACGTGCGCGATCATGATCCCAGCGGCGAGGGCTTCTCCCCTGAAATCGGCTACAACCGGCGCGTTGTGGGAGATCTGCGTACGCGCGGCGCCATCGCGTTCACCGATCGATTCTGGGCCGAAATCACACTGGTGCGCGACACCGAGAGTTACGTGCTGCGCCTGTCTTCGCCCGCTGAGGACCACTACCGCTATGTGGACGTGGCCCTGACCCACCGCAGCACGGCACCCGGTACGATGGAAACGGGCCTTGACCTCGGTGACATGAAGCGCGTGGACATTCCCGGCGGCAGCACCAGCCGCAAAACCCTGAGCTTTGACCTGAGCCTGGCCGACGGCCAGCTCAGTGTGACGCTTTGGGGCAACCAGTCCCTCTGGGGCTCCCCCGAGTCCTGGACCCGGGCCGTGAGGGTCGGCTCGCCCATGCTGGACCTGCTGCGCGCCCAACCCAAGGACAGGCCTTTGAGCGAGGTGGCCCAGGCCCTCACGGAGCCGACCCCACGCCGGGGGCGCGTCTCCTTCAGCGGCGGCGCCCTGAGCGATGCGGAGTCAGGCCACAGCCCCCAGCTCATCGTGCACGGCATCGAGCGCGACGTCTATTACCTCGGGCGCATCCTCGACACCGAAGTCGGAGGCAAAACCGAACAGCGGGAGCTTCCCTTCGGCTTCAATCTGGGGCCCGACGAATACCTGGTGCTCGGCGACAACTCGCCCGGCTCCAAAGACAGCCGCTTCTGGACCGCCATCGACCTCGTGACCCAGGACGGTACTCTATTCACAGGTGGCGTGGACGACGAAGGCCAAATCATCGCCTCCCTGCTCAACAGTTTTGATGCCGGGGAACAGCTGGTGTTCAAGGATGCCGCCTCGGGCCGGACCGCCCCCTGCAGCGCGCTGCGTTCGCTTACACGCGTGGCCCGGTTCAGCCACAAAGAGCGTGGCAGCCAGATGCCCACGGACGCCGAGATTCTGAAGAACACCCTGGAAGGCCTCAAACGCGCCGCCCAAAAGCAGAACCTGACGCGGCTGCACTTCATTACGGAAGGGGGCGGCGTCGTGTACGTGCCGGTGGACGAAATCCGGGAGATTCGTGTGCGGGCCGTGGCGGGTGTCAAGCGGGAGCTGTTTGTGGGCAAGCCCTTTGCTGTGTTTCTTTGGCCCCATCGCATGAAGCTGATTCAATGAGGCTTTGTTTGTAAGCGGTGTCTTGGGGCGTCCACATGATGGGGCTTCCCCCGCAACCTTTCCCGACTCGAAGTGTGTTACTGGCGTCGCTTGCGGCCCGCGGGGGTCTTGCGTAGACTCCCGTTCTCCCTGTGTGCGCGTAGAAGCGGCAGTACGGTTGCTATTTCATGCCCAGACTGGTCTTCAAAAAGGGCGAGCAGGCGCCGGTAGAGATGGCCGGCCCCACAGTGCTTGGACGCTCGAGCGACCAGGCCCAGATCGCCATCAAGGACAACCGCCTTTCGCGGGCCCATTGCCGTTTTGAGCCCCGGGAAGACGGCCAATGGGCCATTGTGGACCTTGGCAGCCAGAATGGCACCTTCCTCAATGGCCGTCGCGTGCGCGAAAGCGTAGTCCGCCCCGGCGACGTCGTTACGATCGGACAGTGCGACATTCTGTTTGAGGCTACAGGCGGCCCCAGCGGCAGCGACCTGATGGCCGGGGTGGCCAGCACTCGCATCAACGCCACGCCCGCGGGCGGTCCGGCCATGGAGCCGGCCGAGGACAACCCTAACTCCACACGCACGGTGGTTGCTCCAGCGGCCCTGGCGCTGATTCAGGGCACGCTCAAGGACAAGATTTTCCCGCTGCTCAAGGACGAATTCGTCATTGGCCGCAAGGCCCCCTCCGACCTGATTCTGGAGGGAGACACCAAGGCCTCGGGCCAGCACGCAAAGATCACCCGCAAGGACGCCACCACCTGGGTCATCGAAGACCTCAAGAGCACCAACGGCGTGACCGTGAACGGCCACAAAGTGACGGAAGCCGTGGTGCTCAAGAATGGCGCCAAGATCATTGTTGGCCTTCAGACGTTTCAATTCACGCTGCAGGGCAAGCCGCCGGAAACCACGGGCGTCACGGCGCCCATGAGCGCCAAAGAAGTCCAACAGAAGCTGGCCAAGGCCCAGGCGGCTGAGGCGGCCCCGCCGATGGACCTGGGCGACCCGTCCATCGGCGAGAAGAGCGAAACGCTGGACCGTCAGGCCCTGAACGTCGACGTCAAGGGCGGCGGAGGCGGCGGCCTCATTTTCTCGATTCTTGAAGTTGTACTGGCCCTGGCTGTGGTCGGCATGGTTCTGGGCGGCGGCTACATGCTGCTTCAGGAGAGTCCCGAGACCGTGGGCGGCGGTGGCACGACCAGCGAATCCCGCGATGGCGGGCTTTTGCAGGCCGCCAATTCGTCCATGGACAAACTTGACGCCGCCGGCATGCCCGAAGGCTGGAGTTTTGATCCCGTGGGCGGAGACTCCGTCTCCATGACCGAGGCCAGCCGCGGCGGCGCCCAGGCAGTGCAGCTGACGCGCTTCAACGCAAGCAATTCCATCTCCTATCTGTTCAGCGCTCCCATTGAGGTCAAGGGCATCGGCCTCAAGGCCAGTGTCTTTGCGGTCAACAGCGAACTCTCGGCCGGGCGCACGGGCACCGCCCTGCTTTCGCTCTTCTGGTACAAGGATTTCCGCGATCCCGCCATCGCCCGCACCCCTCTGGCTGCGGCCACCAACCTCACCACCTGGACGGAACTCAAGGGCGCATCGGCGGTGCCCCAGGGCGCCAAGTATGTGCGCCTGGCCCTGGGCATCACCGGAAAGTCCGGCAGCGTCGTATTTGACGACGCCCTGCTTCAGGATGACTCCACAGCGCCCGCAGCGGCCAAAGCCGCCAGCGTCGAGTTGAAGAACCGCCTGCGCTGGACCCTCGACGAAAACGGAGTGATCTCGCTGCTGGACCGCAGCGTGGTGCTGCTGCGCAACGGTGTGGTCATGCTGCATCAGGCCGACGGCCGCGCCGATCCCCTGGACCCTCGCCTCCTGCTGCTGGCGCCCCCTGCCGTCATCTCCGGAGAGTCGGGCATCAGCGTGAAGTACCAGTACTTTGACCCCATTGCGGAAAAGCCCGTCGAGCTGCGCATTGAACTGGGCGAGAATGCCTCACAGGCCACCCTGAACGCCTTGTTCAGCCCTGGCGGCGCTGACAAGGCCGCTTCCCGCCTGGCCCTGAGTTTCGTGGCCACGCCCGCCTTCGTGCCCAGCGAACTGGTGCGCCTGGAGGGTGAGCGCGTGGCAGACTACCGCCGTGAGATGCCTGAGGAAGGCCAGCGCATCAACCTTTCCACGGCCCTGGCTGCGGACACCGGCACGGGCAATCGCCTGGAAGCCCTGAACTCGACTTCGCCCCTGTTTGAAGCCCGGGCCGGCTCGGGCGGACGTGAGCTGTTCTTCCAGGGGCCTGCCACTGTGCAACTGGGTTTCTCGCTGGGCGGCGGCCGCGAAGAACTGGCGCAGCTGGCGGCCCTGGCTTCCGCCCTTCAGACGGGCGAGACCCAGCTGGACAGGCTGGCCCGCGCCCTGACAATTTTCCGCACCTATCCCTACAACCAGCGCGAGCTGACTATCGCCGGCCAGGCCTGCGACAGCGCAGCAACGCACTACAAGCTGCGGCACCTCGAGTTGCGCGACGGCATCAATGTGCCCGACCTGCGCCGCAACGAGGGGCTCTACATCGCCGCCATGGACGAGTGCATCAGCGTGGCCGAGCAATTGCGCGCCCGCCAGCCTGAATGGGCCGATCAGTTCCTGCCGCTGTTGCGCGGCCTTGAAACCCCCAGCATGAGCGACGTGACGCAGCGCGCGGCGCGCCAGGCCCGCGGCGCGCTGGAAGACCTGCTGCGCAGTGCCGACGATTTCGAGGCCCTTTCGCGCGTGGCCAAGCGCGCCCGCTTCTGGCTGCGCGTCTCTATTGAGCAGCGCGACAGCGGCAACCTGCTCGCCAGCGCCCAGGATTTTCTGGAAAGCGGCCTTTCAACCCAGGGGCGCATCAAGCTGCGCACCATCGTTGAAAGTTACCCGCGCTGCCTCAATGGCATCTCGGCCAAGTCGCTCATGGTCGAACAGGCGGAAGCCGTCTATGCCGAGGCGCTCCAGCGCCGTGCCGAGGGCCTCAATCAGATTGCCGGCGCCCTGCGCCAGCGCTGCAAGGAGTACCTGGACCTGGTGGAAGCCAACCTGCTGACAAGCCCCCGCGTGCTCACCACTGAAGAGCGCGGCTGGCTGACCCGTCCCGACGAGGGCTCCGCTTCGGACCCCCGCAACTGGCTGGAATTGGAAAACAAGATTGCGGACCGCATCAAGCTGCTGAGGGAGAAGCTGGCCAAGTAGCCGCGCGAGGAGAGGCATGCCGTACGGTATCGACATCGGGTCGTCGCTCACCATGCTCGTGAATCTCACGGGCAAGGGAAGTGCCATGAAGCTGCAGAAGGCCATGGTGCTCCCCGGCGTGAAGATTGACACCGAACTCAAGCCGGAAAGTTACGCCTCCCACGCCCTGGGCACGACCTGGCGCGGCCTGAGCTCTCTGGGCGTCCGGGCGGGCAGGCCCGTCTCGCTCATTCCGGGCCGCGACATCGTGTATCGGACGCTGGCCGTCAGCGGGCCGGATTCCCGCGTGATCCAGTCCATGGTGCGCCTGGAAGCCGACGAGATTTCAGGCGGCAGCGGCGGCATTCTGGGCGACTTTATGATGGGTGCCGCGCCGGATGGCTCGCCCGTGGCGCTGATCGGGCTGGCACGAGACGCGGTGGTCGACCATTACGCATCCTGCCTGCTCAAGATGGGCGTGGACCCCACACTGCTCGTGCCGGGCTGCGCGGCGCTGTTTTCCGCCTATCAGCTCGCCGGGGACGTAACGTTTGAGGGTGTTTACCTGCTGGCGAACATCGGCGATGAAGTCACGGACGTCATCATGGTCAAGGAGGGCAACCTGCTGTTTGCCCGCACGGTGGCCATTGGCGTGTCCGATTTCATAGACCGCCTCGCGCCCGAGTACGGCGGAGACCGTGACAGCATCCGCCAGATCCTGTTCCGGGACATCGACCTGCGGCCCAGCGTCGCCGCCGAGAACATCGCCGCAGACCGCGGCGTCGAAGCCGGCCAGGAAGTGGCATCGCGCCTGTTTCAGCAGATTGGCGGCGTGATCATGCTGGCCAAGGGCGCCCACGGCGACCCCAAGCTGGACGCTTCACGCATTGCCCTGTGCGGACCCGGCGCCGCGGTGCCGGGCCTGCGCGAGCTGATGATGCACCGCACGCGCAAGACGGTCGAAGTTTTTGACCCGCTCAACGGCGTTTCACTCGACGGCCTCGACGACGCCAGCAAGGAAACCGCCGAGATTTATCGGCCGGCCCTTGCCCTGGCCGTGGGCCTGGCCCGCATCGGCAACGAGAAGGACAGCAAGTACCTGAACTTCGTGCCGGGCTCCGTGCGTAAGCGGCGCGAATTCCTGAACAAGAGCCTGTTCCTTTATCTGGCGGCGGCCGTGGTGCTGGCCGTGATGCTGCCGGCCTATGCCCTGACCCAGAAGGCCGCGGCGGACGTGGAGAAAGGCGCGCGCGAACTGCAGGGCGAAGTGGGCCGCTATGCCAGCGCCTCGGGCCAGCTGCCGGCACGGACTGATGCCCTGGAAGAGGCCCAGCGGCGCTCAAAAGTGTCCCTGGACGCCATTGCTCCGGGTCATACTGCGACGGAGCTGCTCGTGGCCTTTGCGGAAAAACGGCCCGAGACTGTTCAGATCCGCAAGGTCATTCTCGAACCCGGCAAGAAGGCCCAGGCCGAGAAGGGCGCTGAGAAGCCTCGCGTCGTATTCGAGTTCTTCGTTGAAAGGCGCGGCACATCCGACCCCGCCCAGGTCGTCATCGAGCTTCAGGGCCTGCTGAAGAAGCTGCCCGGCGTGGCGGATGTCCAGCAGAAGGGCGAGGCCAAGCAGAACACCCAGGTTCAGGGTCTGGACGTGGTGTTTGCCGTGGAACTGAAGATTGAAGAGGAGGTGCGCCCGTGAACTTCCTCAAGCTCCATGCACGGTTTCTGGTTGCCCTGGTGCTGCTCATGGGCCTGGTGGGGTTTGGCTATTCCCAGGTCAATGAAATGGCCGACAACGTGGCCCGCAAGCAGACCTCCCTGACATCGAGCCTCAAGACGCACTACAAGCGCATCTTCGACGACGCCAAGTCCGCCGGCGGCAATCCCGCCAACGTGCAGGGACTGGTGCTGGGCGAGAAAACCCAGCGCGTGCAGGAACTGGAAGAGCGCCGCAACAGCCTGCTGACCTTCCGGCCGGACCCCGCCTTCACGTTGGCGGCGGTCAAGGGCGGTCCGGAAGGCGTAAGCGACGCCGACAAGGTGAACTACTTCTATGCCGTGCGCCTCGACCTGAAGAAGGAACTGGTGCGCGCGCGCTACTTCAAGCCGGACCTGGATGCGGACAACGCCCTGGGCTTCTCTACGCCCAAAGAAGGCGTGAAGGCCGAGCAGGTTGCGGAGTTCCTGTTCAAGATGGACATGGCGCGCGAAGTCGCCCGCTGCGTCGAGCGGTCCGGCACCCAGGTGCTGGAAAGCCTCAAGTTTGAGGACGCCCGCGGTATCGAGCTGCTGGCCCAGCGAGGCCTGCCTGTCCAGAAGGTCCAGAGCGAAGCCCCCTACCTCGAGGCGCGCACCCTGAACTTCAACGTACGCGGCACCGAGCGCGCCATCTACAACCTGCTGATCGAGCTGCAGCGGCCCGTGAAAGGTGACCTGCGCGAACGCTATCTGGCCGTGGAGAATTTCACGCTTTCCAAGCCCGACCTGCTGGACCCTGCCGACGACCTGGTCTCGGCCTCCTTCATGGTCGTGGCCTATCGCGTGAACAAGGATGGCGCTGTGCCCGGCGGCAAGCGGCAGGCGGAGACAACGACGACAGCCCCCGTCAGCGGCGGCGGGCGTTACAGGTAAGGCCATGAACGACATCATCCAGAAACTCGGTGAGCACAAGGAAAAGCTGCTGTTCGGCTTTGTCGTGCTGGTGGCCCTGCTCGTGGCCCTCAAGGCGCCCCTGGGCGGCGCAGGGGTGGAGAGCATCAACAGCACCCAGCGCCAGGGCGCCATTTCCGCGGCCGGCCTCGACCAGGCCAAGGCCGACCAGATTCTCAAGCAGGTGAAGTCGCCCGAGCCGCCCAAGTCCCTGCCGCTTGATGAAAAGGCCATCGTGCGCCGCTTCTACGATGACCGCGCCGCCTTCAAGCCCGCCAAGGGCTCGGCCTTCGTGCGCGGCACGGAATCGCTGGAGCGCCTGCCGGCGCTTTCCGTCAGCTTTCCCGGCTTTCCGCGCCTGCCGGATTATGACCTGATTGCGGGGCCCACCCCCGAAGCCGCCCGCCAGCGCGCGTACGTGCCGCGCGACACGCGCCCCGTGGCCCTCACGCGCAAGGAGACCAGCGAGTTCGGGGGTGACAAGTGACCCGCTTGCTGCCCTGGCTTGTGCTGCTGCCGCTCCTGGCGCCCGCCCTGTTCGGTCAGGCCCCGCTGCCGGACGCCACGCTGGAAAAACCCCGCACCAACCTGGTGATCCGCGTGCAGGGGGCGACGCGCGACTGGGAGGTCATGCCCCTGGCCATCAAGAAGGGCGGCACCACGATTGCCAGCACGGCCAATGATTTCCGGCTCGAACGAGACAAGTGGGAGCGCACAGGCGCGCCCAAGCGCTACCGTCTCGACAAGTGGCGCAAGGTGTTCAATGACTTCACGGATACGGCACCCCAGGCCCAGGGTGCCTTCTTCGAGTTTCAGGCCCGCGCGCCGCGCACGCCCACCCTGGCCGGCGTGGTCGAGGAGCGCACGTCCGGCCGCAGCACCTATTTCCGCGTGCCGTGTGACAAAGTGAAGGTCCTTGGCTATCCCCAGACCTGGGTCAACATCTACGAAGACTACGTCGGGCAATTCGAAGGCGATCAGCGTCGCCTGGCCGTCAAGGCCTGGGAGGAGGCCAATCGCTCCCTGATTGAAAACGCCGACCAGGTGGCCTCCGGCTTCTCCGCCGAAGAGCGCAATGATTTCGCCGAGTTCTACCAGAAGCAGTTCGTCTACGTCCGCGACCGCAACCCGCAGCTGGCCTCGATTTACCAGGAGCTGGCCGAGTACCACCGCCAGCGCGGCAACCTCGACGCCGAACTCTCCACCTACCTCGACGGCATCGAGAACAAGGTGCCCTCGCCTCAGATGGAGGAATTCAACCTCAACGTGGGGCGCATCTTCGTGACGCGCCTGCTGCTGCACCGTCAGGCCCTGCCCTATCTCCAGGCCGCGCGGGCATTCTCCGAGGCCCGCGTGCTGGCCGCGCGCTGCCACATCGAGCTCGGAGAACTGGACCAGGCCCGCGAGATGCTCAAGAGCCTGTTGGCCGCTATTGCGTCCAGCGCCGCGGACCTCGTGCTGGAGCTGACGCCTGAGAACGAGACCGGCCGCGCCAACCTGCTGCTGGCGCGCGTCGAGTTCAGTGAGGCCAATTACGCCGGGGCCGAGGCCACCATCAAGCTGATTCCTCAGGCCTCCACGAGCTGGCAGGAGGGGCAGCTGCTGTTTGCCGCCATGCTTACACAGCGGGGCCTGCGCGACGACTTCCAGAAAGTCAAAGAGACGCTGGACCCCCTGCCGAAGATGGCCGAGGCCAAGCGTCTGACCAGCACCAAATCTACGGACCCCAACCTGATCTATCCCTACGACCCCGCCATGTGCGAGGCGCTGGTGCTGTATGCCCAGACGGACGCCCAGTTCCGCCAGCCCATCGAGACCGGAGACAAGCCCCCGGTCAAGCCCAGCGACGCCGTGCTGCGCATGCTGGAAGTGGCCAAGGCCACGGACCCCCTCTCCGCCGAGCCCTATCTGGCCGAGGGCCGTCTCAAGCAGCGGCTGGGGGATTTCCCCGGGGCGCTGGAGGCCTACATGGCGGGACTGGTGATTGACCCGGGCAACGTGCGCCTGAACTACGCCGTCGCCGCGCTTCGCTACAAGGCGGGCGTGGTGAGCGAGGCCAAAGACCTGGCGTCACGCTGCCTGCGGCAGAACCCCAAGTTCCACCCGGCCCTGGTTCTGCTGGGCGAAATTGCCCTGTCCGACCTTGATCGCCTGCGCGACGACCTGATGCAGCGTCGCGCCGCGGGCGAAAAGGTGGCCTTCGAAAGCGAGCTGCTTGGCCCTTTGAAGGAAGCAACAGCCTTCTTCCAGGGCGCGCTGGAAGTCCAGCCCGCGCAGCCGGAAGTCAAGTTGACGCTGGCCTCGCTCTACCTGCAACTGGCAGACATCACCCCGGCCACCATGAACGTGAAAGCCGACGCCGATGACGTGCGGCGCGCCTACCTGGTCAAGGCCCGGGACCTGGCGGGAGAGCTCATGGCCGCCGTGCGCAAACTGGGCGAACGATCCAGCGTGGACGAACAGGCCACGGCCTCCGAAATCGCGGCCACACCCACGCCCGCCTGCTTCAACGTTTACGCGGCAGCCTGCTACGCCATGGGCGAGTACGCCCAGGCGCGAAGCGCACTGGAAGAGCACCTAGCCATTCTGCGCGGCCCCAACGCCCGCAAGCACTTCGCCAGCAATCGCGTGCTCAGTGATTACCGCAACTCCGAGCATGTGAAGTACGCCGAGCGCTGGCTGGCGGCCATTCGTGCCAACGAGCGCCAGTACGTCGAGCGCGAAGAGTTCTCCGGCGAGTTCAAACCTGATTTCTACGGGCAATGGAACATCGTCAACGCGCCCAAGCCGGACCTTTCTTTTATGAAATCGACCGGCGCCGGCATCAAGGACGGCAAGCTCACCATCGGGCTGGCGGGCCAGAAAGAGGCCTTCGTCGTCAGCCGGCTGTCCGTGCCCAAGAACTATGCCACGCTGACCCGCTTTTCCGCCCGCTTTGACAAGCGCGGCGAGCAGTTGTTCCACCGCGGCGTATCGCTGACCAAGCTTTCATCCAATACGGGCAAGCCCGGTCTGGCGCCCGTCAATTGTGTGATGCTGGGCATCGACCCCCAGGGGCAGGTGTTCTGGCAGGTGCGTCGCTTCAAGCTCGACGACCAGGCCCGCCAGGAAGAGGTCGTGGCCGGAGACCTGATTGATGTGCGCCGCTACAACGGCCCCCTCGACAAGGACGCTCCCCTCACGCTGGCCCTGGTGCGGCGCCTCTCCACAGACCGCAGCAACATTGTGTTCGTGGCGGTCATCAACGGTTACGAAGTGGAGTTGACCCTGCCCGAGGGCCTCGACGACGTGCGCCGCAACGACCTCGAAGACAAGTCGCTCCAGATCGATTGCGGCTTCTTTGTCTGGGCTCTCTCCGATGTCGCGGGCGAGTTCAGCGTGGACAGCGCCCAGTTCGTCTTCGACAGCGGCCTGGGCAAGCCGGAGTAAGCCATGGTCGCCAGGCGCGGCTTCACCCTGATTGAACTCATGATCGTGATCGCGATTATCGTCGTGATTGCGGGCGTGCTCGTGGCCAGCTTCGGCGGCGTATTCAGCAAGCGTGATGACGCCGTGGCCAAGACCACGATCGAGACTCTGAGCTCCAACATCCAGAGCTTCCAGGGTCGCTGGCACAGCTACCCGCCGGGCAGCGTGGAGGCGCTTTCGGTCATGGCGCGCTCGGCCATTCCGGTGGCCGATCCCAATGAAGTCAACTGCGGCATCGAGGCGCTGGTGCTGGCCTTGCGGTCAAGGAAGAACGGCGGGGCCTACCTCTCCGCCGATCTTTTCGCCAACGACGAATACCGCAAGAATACCGATGCCGACACGCTCATGGACGACCCCTTCGACATCGACGGTTCACGGGACCTGTTCGAGATCGTCGATCCCTGGGGCACGCCCTATGTCTATGTGAACATGAACGAGCTGCGCAACGGCAAGGTCAAGCAGAGCATTCAGCTTGAGGACGGCACGGTGGTTGAACTCAACCTCACCGAGATGCAGGAGAAGCTCAAGCACCCCACCACCGGCCAGTACCCGACAGGCTACGCCATCTGGAGCTTCGGCGCGGACAAGAAGAACGATTACGGACGCGGTGACGACGTCACCAGCTGGCCCAAGTACAGCGACTAGCCCGGTCTCACGCAGACGCGGGGTCTTTCCATTCGCCGCGCAGGGCGGCATAGCAAACGGTGTCCCGGCGGCTGCCGTCGGGGTCCACGCTGTGCGAGCGCAGCACGCCCTCCTTGAGCATCCCGGCCTTCTCCGCCACGCGCTGACTGGCACCATTGGCGCCGCTGCAGCGCCAGGCCAGCCTCAGCCAGGGCCACTCGCCAAAGCCCCAGGCCAGCAGCGCGCGCAGCACGGCGCTGCCCAGGCCGCGGTAGGCCGCGTCGCCGCGAATCCACATGCCGATCTCGGCGTTGCGCAACTCCAGGCCGCCTTCGCGCAGGTGAAAGCCGGTGCCGCCCAGCAGGCGAGACTCATCCGGCGCCCAGATGCCCAGCACGAACTCCGTGGAGCTGAGGTATCTGCCTGCGAAGTCGCGGCAGCGCCCCTCGCTTTCCTCGACGCTCTGGTGGGGCTTGGCCCAGGGCATGAAGGTTTTGAGATGCGCATAGGAGGCGTTCACAGCCTCGGCCAGTCTTTCGCCGTCTCCGGGCCTGTAGGCGCGCACGACAAAGTCAGCGCGGGCCAGGCGCTGCGGTGCCGCGAGATAGTTCAGCGACTCGCCCATGGTTACCAGGTGTCCGGGTCAAACAGCTTCTTGTACTGTTCCAGCGCGTAACGGTCCGTCATGCCGGCGATGTAGTCGCAGACCACGCGGTGGCGGTTCTCGCCCTGCTCGATGCGCCGGTGGAAGCCGCCCGGCAGCAGAAAGGGCTCCTCCACATAGCGCTCGAACATCTCCTTCATGAACCGCGTGCCCTTCTCCATGCTGCGCATGACGCGGCGGTGCTTGTAGAAGCGACCATGCAGCATGCGCTTGAGTTCGATGACCTGCTTCTTCATGGGCGCACTGAACTCAATCACGGGCGGCCCATTGTAGCCCAGCACGTCGTCGATGCATGAAAATCCGGCCTGGGCAATGCGGCTTGCCGAGTAAGCCAGCAGGTCGCTGATCTGATAGTCCTTGAGGCGGCGGACAATCTGGTAGCGCAGCAGATCTTCTTCGTCCTGCCCCACGGCCTGGGCTGCTTCGCGCTCGGCGCGGGCGAACAGCTCGCTCTCCCGCGCCGCCTCGCGCGTCAACAGGCCGGAGTAGAGGCCGTCGTCGACGTCATGGGCGTTGTAACTGATTTCGTCGGCGAAGTTGGCGACCTGCGCCTCCAGAGATGGAGATTCGCGCTCGACCAGTCCCTTGAACAGGGGCTTGTCATAGTCCGTCCGGTGCTTCATCAGGCCGTAGCGCACTTCATGGGTCAGGTTCAGACCCTTGAAGGCCGGCAGGTAGCTTCGCTCGAGTTCGTCCACGATGCGCAGGCTCTGGCCGTTGTGCTCATAGCCGCCGTGTTCGCGCATGAGTTCGCGCATGGCGTGTTCGCCGGCATGCCCAAAGCAGGTGTGCCCCAGATCGTGGGCCAGGCTCACGGCCTCACAGACATCCTCGTTGAGGCGCAGGGCCCGGGCAATGGTGCGGGCGGCCTGAGCGACTTCCAGCGTGTGGGTCAGGCGCGTGCGGAAGTGGTCGCCTTCCCAGTTCAGGAAGACCTGCGTCTTGTACTCGAGGCGGCGAAAGGCCGCACAGTGGATCACGCGATCCCGGTCGCGTTGAAAGCAGGTGCGATAGGCATGCTCGGCCTCGTTGACGCGACGCCCGCGCGATTTCGACGCGCGCAGCGCCCAGGGCGCCAGGGCCTGGTCTTCGGCAGCCTCAATCTGCTTGCGGTCATGCATGACCTTCCCGTATTACAAGGCACGGCGACGGCAACAAGGGCCCTCATGCGCGTCCTCATTCTCGGTGGTACAGCATTCATCGGCGCGGCAGCGGCGCGCCGGCTTCACGCCCTGGGGCACGAAGTCATGGTGTTCCATCGCGGCAAAACGCGAAGCCCTCTTCCGCCCGAGATACGCCACGTGCTGGGCGACCGGCACGACTGGAACAGGCACGCCGGGGAGCTGGCAGCCCTGAAGCCCGATGTACTTCTCGACATGCTGGCCATGACCGCCCAGGATGCCCGCGACGCGGTGGCGACCTTTGCTGGCGTGGCGCGCCGCGCCGTGGTGATTTCAAGTTGCGACGTGTATCGCGCCTTTGGCGTGCTCAACGGCAGCGAAAGCGGCGCGCCGGACCCCCTGCCCCTGACCGAGAAGTCGCCCCTGCGCGAAAGGCTCTACCCCTACCGCGGCAGCAAGCCCAGGCCCGAAGACCACCCCCAGCGCTGGATGGACCACTACGACAAGATACTCGTCGAGCGCGCCTACCACGAAGACAGGCGACTGCCCGCCACCGTGCTGCGCCTGCCCATGGTTTACGGGGAGCGCGACCGCCAGCACCGCATGTTCCCCTACCTCAAGCGCATGGCCGACGGCCGCCCCGGCATCCTGCTTCAGGACAGCGTGGCCCCCTGGCGCGGCTGCCGCGGCTACGTCGAAAACGTGGCCGAGGCCATCGCGCTGTGCGTCGTTCACCCCGCCGCCGCCGGCAAGACCTATCACGTGGCCGACCGCGACTCGCCCGCCGAACGCGACTGGGTCAAGGCCATTGGGCGCGCCATGGGCTGGGTTGGCCGCGTGTACGAACTGCCTGAAGAAGAGCTGCCCATGGATCTGCAGGCGGGCGTGAACCCTGCCCAGGAACTGGTGCTTGACTCCAGCCGCATCCGCAAGGAGCTGGGCTACAGTGAAAGCGTGCCCTTCGAAGAGGCTGTGCGTCGCACGGCGGCCTGGGAGCGCAACAACTACCCCGAGGCTTTTGACGCCGCGCGCTTCAATTACCCGGAAGAGAACGACGTGTTGGCGCGCATCATCAAGCGCGAGCGTGACAACAACGCCTGAGGAGCCGATCTCGTCAGGCCTGGCGTCGCCTATTCTTCGTTGCTGACCTGCAGGATGCTCAAGAAGGCGCTCTGGGGCACCTCAACGCCGCCGATCATCTTCATGCGGGCCTTGCCGCGCTTCTGCTTTTCCAGAAGTTTGCGTTTGCGGCTGACGTCGCCGCCGTAGCACTTGGCCAGCACGTCTTTTCTCAGCGCGCTGATTTTTTCGCCGGCGATGATCTTGCCGCCGATGGCGGCCTGTAGCGAAATCACGAACAACTGGCGGGGGATTTCTTCACGCAGCTTCACCAGCACCTTGCGCCCGCGGGTCTCGGCGAACTGGCGATGAACAATCATGCTCAGGGCGTCCACGTCTTCGCCAGCCACCAGAATGCGCAGCTTCACGAGGTCGCCCGGCTCAAAGCCGATGATTTCGTAGTCCATTGTGCCGTAGCCGCGCGTGATGGACTTCAGGCGGTCGAAGTAATCGAAGATGATCTCGGCCAGCGGAACGCGGTAAGTGAGCATGACTCGGTCGGCGCCGAGATGCTCCTGGTTCTCGTAGATGCCGCGGCGCTCGATCGTCAGCTTCATGATGTCGCCGATGCAGTCCGTCGGAGCGATCACGTTGAGGCGCGCAACAGGTTCGCGGATTTCCTGAATCTTGGTGATCTCGGGCATGTCGGCCGCGCTGTCCACGCGAATGACGCTGCCGTCGGTTTGCAGCACTTCGTAGCTCACGTTGGGCGCGGTCTGCACGAGGTCAAGGCCTGATTCGCGCTCCAGGCGTTCCTGCACGATGTCCATGTGCAACAGGCCCAGATAGCCGCAGCGGAAGCCCGTGCCGAGCGCACCGCTGTTCTCGGGCGCGTAGGTGAACGCGCTGTCGCTGAGCGAGAGTCTGGCCAGGCCCTTGCGCAGGGCGTCAAAGTCCGCCGCGTTCACGGGGTAAATACCCGCATACACCATGGGCTGGGGCTTCTTGTAGCCGGGCAACGCCTCCACCTGCTCCAGATTGGAGGACAGGGTGATGGTATCGCCGATGCCGACATCCTGAATCGTTTTGATGCCGCACATGACATAGCCGACGCAGCCGGTGTCGAGGCGGTCCTGCTTGATGAATTGCCCCAGGCGCACAACGCCGACCTCGAGCACTTCAAACTGCGACTTCGTGGCCTTCAGCGCGATCTTCTGGCGCGACTCAATGAATCCGTCGCGCACGCGCACGTACATTACGACCCCGCGGTAATCGTCGTATACCGCGTCAAAGATCAGAGCCTTGAGCGGCGCATCCGGGTTGCCGCTGGGCTGTGGAATGCGGTCCACGGCGGCCTGAATGATGTCCTCGACGCCGAAGCCCGTCTTGCCCGAGCACTTGATGACTTCCTCGGCCTTGAGCCCGAAGACCTGCTCAAGTTCCTTGACTGTTTCCTCAAAGCGCGAAGCCTGCATGTCCACCTTGTTCGCGCAGGGAATCACGTGCAGGTCGGCACCCATGGCCAGGTACATGTTGGCCACGGTCTGCGCCTGGATGCCCTGCGTCGTGTCCACGAGCAAGAGCGCTCCCTCGCAAGCGGCCAGCGCGCGGCTGACCTCATAGCCGAAGTCAACGTGGCCGGGCGTATCAATCAGGTTGAACAGGTACTTCTCGCCGCGCACGACCATGGGAAGCGCTACGGCCTTGGCCTTGATGGTGATGCCGCGCTCGCGCTCGAGATCCATGGAATCCATGGTCTGCTCGCGGATTTTGCGCTGATCGACGGCGGTGCTTGCCTGAAGCAGACGGTCGGCCAAGGTCGACTTGCCGTGGTCGATGTGGGCGATGATGCTGAAGTTTCGGATGCGGGACTGGTCGTACTCGGGCACGCTGCGGGCTTTCTGAACTCGTCAAAGGCTGCGCCACTGGCGCTCAAACACGCGCGGATGATAGCGCCAATTGGCCCGGGCGAAAGCGGGCTGGGCCAAAAGCCGGCCTAGCTGATGGGGTAGCCGTCTTCCTTGAGGCGGGGCTTGAGGTCTTCCAGGGTCTTCTTGAACACGTCAGCCGCGCCCGCGAGGGTAACGTTGTCATAGCGGCCGGGATGGCTGGCCTTGAGCTTCTCGACAAGTATCAGGGCCACAAAATCGCGCCCTTCGCTGGTTGCGGGCGTGGCCAGCAACTGCTCGACAGCCGCGCAGACGAACATGTCCGACAGCACCCCCTGGGCGCAGCCCCGCAGATCTTCCCGTTGCTTGTCGCTGGGAGCAGCGCCCAGGGCCGCGTCGATGCGCCGTGCATAGAGGGCTGTCACAGCCGCTCGCAAGGATTGGAAATAAGTCTTGTACTCCGCGCTTTCGCGCGTGGCTGAAGAAAGCAGGGGCTCTATGGCGCGCGTCAGGCGGCCGACGCGCTCGGGTTCCAGCTCAATGCGCGGCTGCAGCGACTTGACCAGCAGGGTTCCCCGCGGCGCGGGCAGAAAGCGCAGAACATCGAGCACATCGTTGTCACTGTACGGCTGGGCCAGCAGCTCCTGAATCAGGGCCACCTGCTCGTCGAGGCTGCGCGCGGCGCGCGCCAGGAGCCGGCGGGCGGCAGCCCGCTGGGTGGTGGCGGGAGCGTCAGGGGGCGTGGTCGTGGTGTCAGCCGACGCGCCGGCGCGCTCCAGAAGGTCCTTGCGCAGGGCGGCCAGCACTTCTTCCGGCGCGCTGCCCAGTTCGGTGTAAACACTGAGCAGGGTGATCAGAAGGCCCTGTCCGTTGGAATCCTGGGAGAGCTGGTCGTACAGAGCACGCAGCTTGCCCACCAGGGGGTCGGCGCTGAGACGCTTGATGAGCTGCTCACGCGCGGCCAGGACCCCCAGAGACTCGCGTACTGCCGTCAGGGCACTGGAAGAGGCAGCCGGGGCCCGAAGGGAGATCGCCTGGGCAACGTCAAGCAAGGCCTCCACGCAATCCGAAGTGTCGGCGGCGCGCACGCGAGCCACGGCCGTGAGTGAAACGGAGGCCTGCTGCGCCAGACTCGCGAAGCGGTCCCGCTCGCTGACTGAAAGCTCCTGCCTGAACTTGGCCTCGACCGCACGCAGCAGATTGGTGAACGCGGCCAGCACCGCGGTGCGAGCCTCGGGAGAAGTCTGGGGTTCAAACACATTCTGGGCCTGCTGGATCAGTTCATGCAGCAGGGTGTTGCCCGCGGAATCCAGCAGAAGGATTTCAGCCTGGAACAGCGCGGCCAGGCGCAGAGCAGCGCGCGAACCCTTGAGCGCGCGCACGAGTTCAAGCCTCAGGGCAGGAGTCAGCCCGTTGGCCTCCAGGGCCTTGTCCACGTACTCAAAGCCCATGGCAGGGCGGGCCGAGAGCGCCTTGGCGCAAGCCACGCGCAGGGCTTCGCTGCGTGCGGAATCCAGCAGAAGGGCTCCCAGTTCTTCAACAGCCGGCCGGGCTTCTTCGTCGGTGGCGAGCTTGGCCAGCAGTTCTCCCAGCAGCTCCGCGGCGCGCAGCCTGACGCGCTGGAACTCGGACGTTTTCAGGTGCTTGAGCAGTGCTGACACGCTGCCCTTCTGCGCATTCATCTGCTCAAGGGTGACCGCGACGAGCTTCTCTTCGAGTTCCTTGCGCTCGGCTTCACTCTTGCGCAAGGCAGCGTCGAGACGATTGGCAATCTCTTCGACCAGAGTTTCTTCGCTCTTCTGGCCCAGATACTCCCGCCACAGGGCCGCGTCATCGCCCAGGTCCAGCAGCGTGATGTCGCGCAGGGCCCGCGCCGCCGTGGCCCTCAGGTCACTGCTCTTGGATTCCAGCGCCGCCACCAGCGGCGCCACGAGTTTCGCGCGGCCGGCCACTCCCCCGATGCCCTGGCGCGCAAATCCCGCTGCCGCCAGCGCCAGCAGGGCATCGTCGCCCTTGAGCATGGCCTGCATCGCCGCGATCACGCCCTCGGCGTCGTAGGCGCCCAGCACTTCCCGCGCCGGCTTGGACACGGCATCCACCGGGTCATTGGCGGCCACCACCAGCAGCGGCAAGAACGCCACATGACGCACGGGCGCACTCTCGCGCAGGTAGGCCACCAGTTCGGTGTGTACCGCTTCGGGCTTGCGGTTCTTCAGGACCTCCACGAGCGGCAGCGGGTCGACCTTGAGTTCGGCAGCGCGGACCAGCACGGCATCAATGGCTTTGCGACGCGCGTCTTTGTCCGAGGCGGCGTTGAGGGCCTTGACCTGCTCAACAAAGGGGTCGCCCTCGGCCTGGAGTTCCACGCTGGGCGGCCTCTCCTGCGCGGGTGGAGCGTCGGCGCCGAGGGTGACTTGCGCTTGAGCGTCATTGACGCAAGCGGAAAGAACGAGCGCGCACAACGCCCCGCAAACCCAGGTTTTGAGGGTCCAGTTCATGTTCAGGTTATTTTGTTTCGCCTCGTCCAACGCCTTGGCCCATCCATTAAACGTGATTTGCGGGCAAGATGCGAACCAAAGTTCTGGCAAGCTTTCAGCGGCCTTACCCTGCCAGAGAACGGGCAGTCCGGGCCGCAATGGCCTGCCCTTGCTAGATTGCCTCTATGCCCACTGTGACCGCCTTCATCGCCCTCGGTTCCAACATGGGCCAACGCGAGCAGAACCTGACGCGGGCCCTGGACTACCTGCGGCGCGTCGAGGGCGTTCAGGTAATCAAGGTTTCCTCCATGGTTGAGACCGCACCCGTGAACTGCCCCCCCGGCAGCGGGCCCTTCCTCAATGCCGTGGCCAAACTTGAAACCACTCTAAACGCCCGCGCTCTCCTTGATGCCCTGCTGGCCGTCGAACTCAAACTGGGCCGCGATCGCAGCCAGCCCAACGCGCCCCGCACCATCGACCTCGATCTGCTTCTCTATGGCCAGGAAATCCTCGACGAGCCCGGACTACAGGTGCCCCATCCCCGCATGCACGAACGCTTCTTTGTGCTCTGGCCCCTGCTCCAGATTGACTCCCGCGTGAAGGACCCCCGCAGCGGCGAACCCTTTGCCGACGCCTATGACCGCCTGCCGGACAGGCGCGGCATGGCCTTGCCTTGACGCCGGTCGCTGGTTCGACAATGGGCGGCGCCCCTTGCACAATGTCAGGGTGAACGCCGAAACCGCCTACCTGTTCAGGCACGCGCTGCTGCGCGATGCGGCCTACCAGCTTCAATTGCCCGCGGACCGGGCGCGGCTGCACGCCCTCGCGTTCGAGATCTTTGAAGGGCTGCTGGGTGGCCGGCCCCCTTGGCCGAACTTCAAGATCGCGGCGCCCGGCGAGCGGCGTTTGTTGCCCGCCGACGCGTTTGCGGCGGAACTGGCCGACCACGCGGAGCAGGCAGCTCAGGTCGAAGACTCCGCCCGACTGCATGAGGCTCGCTCTCTCTACCTGGCCAGAGCTTCCCTGTTCGAGTCCGCCCGCTGGAGGCCCGCTGAAGCGGGACGCCTGGCCCAGAAGGCTTCCGCACTGTGCGAGGGCAGGAGGCAGTCAGAAATGCTGACGGAGGCTGTCGGATGCCTGCTGGATGCCGGTCTGCTGAGCGAGGCCGAAGGCGTATCGAGGCGGCTATTGGAGCTGGAGTTCACGCGACAGGATGCCGCGCTGCATGCCGGCGCCCTGAATCTCATGGCCAAAGTACTGGACGCCATGGGCCAACACCATTCCGCGCTGCCCCTGGCCGAAGAGGCGTTGCGCATCAGTGAATCTGCGGGGGATCCCCAGAGAATCGTACGCGAATTGAGCAACCTTTCAGGCACGCTGCTGTATTCCCGGATGCTGGATCGCGCGGAAGCTGTGACAATGCGCTGCATCAAGATGATGAAGACGCATGGCATGTCGCAGGAACTGGGAGTAGCTCTCGGCGCATTGGCCAACTGCTATCAGATGTCCGGCCGCTACGACGACTCCCTGGCGACATACCGGGAGGCGGTGGCCGCTTTGCGGAAAGCAGGCAACAAGAGGTCCGAAGGCGTGACCCTCACGAACATGGGAGCGCTTCTGTTTGCCATGGACTGCTTGGCCGAAGCGACGGGAGTTCTCGCTGCGGCCCTCAGCCTCCACCGGCAGGTCGGCAACCGACGCTCCGAGGGCATCTGCCTGGGCAACTATGGGAATGTTCTCTTCGACCAACGCCAATACGACAAAGCGCTGGAGACCTACTCCCTGTCACTGAGCATTCACCGGGAAGTGGGCAACCGTCGCTCCGAAGGCCTGGTGCTCGGGTCCCTCGGTAACTCCTGGCTGCAGCTGGGCAAACCGGAAGAGGCAGAGCGCTGTCTTATGGAGGCCCTCACCATCCATCGCGAGTTGCGCAACCGGCGCTCTGAAGGCATCACGCTGGGAGATCTGGCGGAGGTCTATCTGACAACGCACAGGTATTCCGAGGGTGCCAGCCTGCTGGAACAGGCGCTGGCGGCCGACCGCGAGGTCCAGAACCGCCTTCACGAGGGTCGGCACCTTTGCCGCATGGGGCTGATGCACCTGCGGCAGGGGCAGCGCGAGCCCGCCGCCGAAACGTGGCGCCGGGGCATCCTTTTGGTGCGCTCGCACGGGGGGCCGGCCGAAGTCGCAAGGCAGGTGTCTGACCTGGAATCCCTGTGCCGCGAAGCGGGCCTTGAACTCCTTCCCCTGCCTGCTGAGCTTGCCCCCGGGGAAAGGCGGCCCTAACATCGCCGGCCTGCACTGGAACTCTGCCATGAAAACAGCCTCTACCGTCGCGGCGCTTCGCAAGGCGCGTGCGCGCCTCAAGGGCAGCCTCGGCTTCGTACCCACCATGGGCGCCCTGCACGAGGGCCACCTGACGTTGATGCGCCGCAGTGTGAAGGAAAACGACCACACCGTTGCCAGCATCTTCGTCAATCCCAGGCAATTCGGTCCCAAGGAAGATCTGGCAAAGTATCCCCGCACCCTCAAGCAAGACCTGAAGCTCTGCCGAGAGGCCGGCGTGGACCTGGTGTTCACGCCCAACGCCGAAATCATGTATCCCGACAGTTTTGACACCTTCGTCGAGGTTGAGCGCCTTTCCAAGCCGCTGTGCGGGGAATTCAGGCCCGGCCACTTCCGCGGCGTGGCCACCGTCGTCTGCAAACTCTTCAACATCGTGCAGCCCAGCCGCGCCTACTTCGGACAGAAGGATGCCCAGCAGGCCCTGATCCTCACCCGCATGGTAGAAGACCTGAATATGCCGCTGAAGGTCATCACCTGCCCCACCGTGCGCGAAAAGGACGGTCTGGCCATGTCCTCGCGCAACCGCTACCTCTCGCCCTCGGAGCGCGAGCGGGCGCTGGTCCTCAGCCGCACCCTGGCCGAGGTCAAGCGCCAGTTCGAGAAGGGCGAGCGCGACGTGGGGCACCTGGTATCAATCATGGAGTCGGCGCTGGGGGCGGAGATGGACGAAGTCCAGTACGCCGAGATCCTGCGCCAGGCGGACCTGACGGAGTTCGCGGGCGCCATTGACGCTCCGGCGCTGGCGGCCATCGCCGGCTATGTGGGCACGACGCGACTCATTGACAATGTGACGCTCACCCCCTCCAGCGGCCGCAACGCCTAGGCCGGGGTTCCGGCTCTCGCTTGGCCGCAGCCCGCTGTTATGATTGCGCGCCATGAAGATTTACACGCGCACGGGCGACGACGGCACCACAGGCCTCATCGGCGGCACGCGCGTTCCCAAGAGTGATGACCGCGTCAGCGCCTACGGCGCGGTGGATGAACTCAACTCCATCCTGGGCCTCTGCCTCACGGAGTGCGCCGACACCCAGCTCAAGGCGCTGCTGGCCGCCATGCAGCCCGAACTCTTCGTGCTGGGTTCGCACCTGGCGGCCCAGGACGAGCGCGCCGCGCTGCAACTGCCCAGGCCGGACGCCGACGCGCCCGCGCGCATGGAAGCCCAGATTGACCAGTGGGAAGGCGAGGTCGCGCCGCTGGCCCACTTCATCATGCCCGGCGGCTGCAAACTGGCGGCCTGGCTGCATCTGGCGCGCACGGTCTGCAGGCGCGCCGAGCGCGAAGTGGTTGCGCTGCGGGCTTCACGCCCCAAGGATGCCCCGCGTTTTGCCGCACCCGTGAAGTACCTGAACCGGCTTTCAGACTGGCTGTTTACCGCCGCGCGCGTGGCAAACGCCCGTGCCAAGGTGAACGAGACACCCTGGATTCCCCAAAAGCCCCAATGAAACGAGGACTTGGATGACGAGACTCTTCTGTCTGACGCTGGCGGCCCTGCTGGCCATTTCCGCGACGGCCTGCGTAGAGGTGGCCCAGATTTCGCCCGGGCTTTCCGTCGGCTTTGGCTCGCCCGAAGGCGACGACGGCTACTCGCTGGACTACCGCGTGCCGCCTGCGGACGTGTGGGAAGCTTTCCGCAAGGTGGCCCGCGAGAACGGAGATATCGAGAAGGAGAACCACGACGAGATGTCCTTATCCGGCAAGCGCATCAACCGCGCCGCCGGCGAGCAGACGTGGGACGTGATCAAGGGCCGCGTCTATGACAAGTCGGACGGCAAGGAAACCCGCGCGCGCCTGATTGTTCACGTGCGCTACCCCGGCGCGGCCGAGGGCGGCGGCCTGCCGGACACCGCGCGCAGCTACTGCTTTGCCGTGCAGCGTGTGCTGATCGCCCAGCAGGGCGGCGAAAAGCCCAAGGATGAGAGCAGCGTGGTGGGCAGCGAGCCTCCGGTTCAGACGGACGAAGCGGTGGGTTACTTCAAGGCCAGCCGCGAACAGGTTTACGAGGTCCTGCTCCAGGTCATTCGCGAGAACGGCGAGTTGCGAGAGAACGACACCGCCAAGGCCTACGCCACCGGCCTGCGCAAGAGCAAGCTCGAACCCGTCGGCGACGAGGTCAGGGGCTGGGTCTATGACCGCACGGAACAGGACAACGTGCGTTCCAAGGTCAGCGTGCGCGTGCGCAGCAAGAAGGAGGACGCGCCCCAGCAGGACACGGCCAAGGCCTATGTGAAGGCCATACGCGAGGCCCTGGAGAAGAAGCTGGGTAAGTCCGTGGATGAGGGCAAGTAGCTTGAGTCCGCAGTGATTTCAGCCGATAACAACAGGGGTGCGTGGTGCGCCCCTGTTGGCTTTTTTTGGCGCAGGCCGCCTCCCACGGGTCGCCGGCGCCCCAGATGGCGGCAGCCTTGCCCGAAAACCCCACAGCCCAGGATGCGCCGCTGGATGCAGGGCAAATCGCCGCTGACTCCGTGCGACTTGAGGAAGAGCGCCGCAGCCGCGTGCTGGAGAAGGCAGGCCGCAGCGTCATCGCCACGGCCATGCTCATCAGCGCCGCGGTCTTTCTGTCGCGGCTGCTGGGGCTGGCGCGGGACGTACTTACAGCCAATCTATTTGGATTTGGCCCGGCCATTGACGCCTTCTTTCTGGCCTTCACGGTTCCCAATCTTTTCAGAAAGCTTTTCGGTGAGGGCGCGCTTTCCAGCGCGACCATCCCTGTGCTGGCCAAGTACCGCATCTCGCGCGACCACGCCGCCACGCGCCGACTCGTGGGCACCCTGGCCACCCTGATGTGGCTGGTGCTCGGGGGCCTGTGCGTGGTGATCATCGGCGGGGCCTGGCTGGCCGACCCCCGCTGGTTTTCGGACCCCTCAAAGTTCGAGCTGTTCCGCCTCTACCTGACGGTACTGCTGCCCTACGTGGTGTTCATCTGCCTCACGGCCCTGCAGGCGGGCGTGCTTAACAGCTACGGACGCTTCGCGTGGTCCTCCCTGACACCGGCCATCGCCAACCTGATCTGGATTGGCGCGCTGGCGGCCCTCTACTTCCAGAGGCCGGAATCGGGCGTCGATGACTGGACCGGGCAAGCCGTGCTGTGGATGAGCGCGGCCGTGCTGTTTTCCGGCCTCGTGCAATGGATCATCCAGATGCCGGAACTGGCCAAGCTCAAGCTGCTGGCGCCGCCGCAACTGCGCCTCTCGGAGCCGGGCGTGAAGCAGACACTGGCCGCCATGGGGCCCATGCTCTTTGCGCTCGCCGTCTTTCAGCTCAACACCTTCATTGACCAGGTGCAGGCCGAAATCTGGGTCGAGGGCGACGGCGCCGTGGCGGCCTACTCATATGCCTCGCGCCTCTTCCAGTTTCCCCTGGGGCTCGTAAGCGTGGCCCTGACTACGGCCGTCTTTCCCCTCATGAGCCGCTTTGCCGTCAGCGGTGAACTCGAGAAACTCACGGCGAGCGTGCTCAACAGCCTGCGCCTGCTGGCCTTCATTTCCCTGCCTGCCGCCGTGGGGCTTGGCGTGCTGGCCTACCCCATCTGCATCCTGCTTTTCGGCGGATCCCAGAGCACGCCGGAAATGCTCAGCCGCGCCGGGCTGGTGACTGTTCTGCTGGCCGTCAGCCTGCCCATCGTCAGCGCTATAGGGCTTCTGACCAAGGCCTTCTATGCCCTGCGCGACAGCAAGACGCCGACGCGCATCGCCATGTTCGCCGTGGCCATCAATCTGGTCGCCAATTTCCTGTTCCTCCAGACGCCCCTCAAGGAGGCCGGCCTGGCGCTCGGCACTGCCATCTCCGGTTTCATCAACCTGGCCTGGCTGGGCTTCAACTTGCGCCGCGCTCTCCGGGGGTCCATCCTTGATTCCGTGCGGGCAAACGCCCTGCCCCCCACGAGCGAGCGCCTGGCCCAGCCCATGTCACCTTCGCGCGTGCGCGCCGTGGCGGTCAGCCTGGCGCGCTCGCTGCTGCTCGCGGCGGTCATGGGTGCGGCAGCATGGATGGTCGAGCATGCGCTGTTCGGCGCCTTTGGACTCGGCGGGCGCTTTGGCCGCGCCCTTTCAGTGCTGGCGGGCGTGGGAGCAGGGGTGGTGGTTTACTCGGGCCTGGCCCTGTTGCTGAAGGCGCCGGAAGCTGAGGAAATCATGGCCCTGCGCAAGCGCCGTCGCGCCCCGGTTCAGACGGGACCGACCGCCTAGCAAACGGCCCCCGCTACTTCTTGGGCAGGCGAATGCGCTTGACGGGCACCCACTCATCGTCTGCGCTGGGGTAACCCTCGTAATGGACAAAATGCATGCCCAGGCGGTTGTAGAGAATCTTGGCCTTGTACCACACGCCGTCCCACTCGACCTCAACGACGGTCCCGCCCTCATAGAGTGTGGGTTTGAAGGGGCGCAGCCGCGCCGGCTCGACCCAGCAATCGTACTTGCGCTCCCACCCGATCCAGGTGATGAAGAGCTTGCCGTCTTTGGCATCGAGAATCTTGACTTTGTACCAGGTGCCCGCTTCCTCGCCCTCGCAGCGCTCGCCGACCGGGGCGGCCTTTTTGCCCGATGCC